>JAFUQU010000012.1 GCA_017472255.1 Clostridia bacterium
CGAAAAAAGCCACCTGATGGTGGCTTTTCCCGTTGGTCTGAGTGACAAGACTTGAACTTGCGGCCTCTACCACCCCAAGGTAGCGCGCTACCAGCTGCGCCACACCCAGTTATCCAACGCATATTAGTATACCACATTCCGTCCCGTTTGTCAAGACCTTTTTTGAAATTTCACCGAATTTTCTTTCCGATTCCTCGAAAAAGCACAAAAAACACGTTTCTTCCCTTGCAAAATGCCGCAGAGTATAGTATAATAGAATCAACTACATATCACGGAGGTATCACATGAACCCGATCACAACCAACGACCTCGCGCGCTACGGCGAGGCGTACACGAAAAAGCCCGACGCAAAGCTGCTGCATAACGCCCTGTTCAAGCTGAACATCGGCGATTTGGCCTTCTGCGGCGACAACATGGTGGGCAAAAACTTCAACTTCTCCATCGACATTGAAACGCTTCCCTGCGCAAATCAGAAGCGAAGCGGACGCTGTTGGCTCTTCGCCGCCACTAACGTCCTGCGCGAGAGAATCGCCAAGGAGAAGAACCTTGAAAACTTCGAGCTGTCTCAGGCGTGGCTCGCGTTCTGGGACAAGTTTGAGCGTGCAAACTACTACCTTGAAACCATCCTCGAGCTGATTGACCGCGACATCGATGACCGCACGCTGGATTTCGTCCTGCGCAGCGGCGTATCCGACGGCGGACAGTGGGATATGTTCGTCAATGTCATTGAAAAGTACGGCATCCTGCCCCGGGACAACTATCCTGACAACGAGCAGTCCTCCAACACCGGAGCCATGAACCAGCAGCTGAACATCAACCTCAAGCGCTGTGCCGCCAAGCTGCGCCAGCTGCACGCCGCCGGCGAATCCGACGACGCCGTTCGCGCCGTCAAGGATGAAATGCTGTCGAAGATTTACGTCTTCCTCTGCACCTGCTACGGCGAACCGCCCAAGACCTTCGACTTCGAATTCAAGGACAAGGACGGCGTGGTCAGCGTGGAATACGGCTACACGCCCATCAGCTTCAAAGAAAAATACGTCGGCGATATGCTGAAAGATTACGTCAGCATCATCAACGGTCCCACCGCCGACAAGCCCTTCCATAAGCTGTATACGGTGGATAAGCTCGGCAACGTCATCGACGGACAGCCGGTACGCTATCTGAATCTGCCCATGGACGAGTTCAAGGCGGCGGTGCTTGCGCAGATGAAGGACAAGGAAATCGTCTGGTTCGGCAGCGACTGCGGCAAATACGGCGAACGCGGCACAAAGGCGCTGTGGGATCCGTCGCTGTATGATTACGAATCAGTGACCGGTCTGCCGGTGGGCATGACCAAAGCGGAGGGACTGGACTACCATTACAGCGCGATGAACCACGCTATGGTGCTGACCGGCGTCCATCTGGTTGACGACAAACCCACTCGCTGGAAGATCGAAAACAGTTGGGGCACCGACGGTCCCAACAAGGGCTATTTCTTCTGCACCGACGAATGGTTCGACCGTTTCGTCTATCAGGCAGTGGTACATAAGAAGTATCTGGAGCAGTACAAGGATGTGTTGGAAAGCGAGCCGGTGGTTCTCAAACCGTGGGATCCAATGGGCACGTTAGCTGACTAATCGGTAGGAGCGACCTACAAACACGTAGGGGCGGCTTGCAGCCGCCCCTACGGCGTTTGCGGGTTGTTCCGACGTTTGCGGATTACACCGACGTTGCGGGTAAACCCTACGTTTTATTACGCATCGTACCGTTCCAACGCCTGCGCCAGGTCGGCGATGAGCGTGTCCACATTCTCCAGCCCCACGTGAATTCGCACAAGATTGCCATATGCGGGCGTGCCAACATAAATCGCCAGACTCTCAAAGCCGCCCCAGCTGCATCCGTTCTGGAAGCAGTGCAGCAGCCCTACCAGCCGCTTCGCCTGCTCGGTCGTGCCCCGGGGAATGAAGCTCATCAGCCCGTTGGTGCCCGTCAGATAGCGGTCGAACAGCTCGGGCTGCGGGTAAGTCGCCGAGCCGGGATAGAGCACCTTCTCCACCTTCGGATGGCTTTCGAGAAATTCCGCCACACGCCGTCCGCTCTCCCCATGCTGCTTTAAGCGGAGGGGCAGCGTGCGCAAACCGCGCAGCAGCAGCCACGCCTGATGGGGATCGATGTTCGCGCCAAGCAGCGAACGCTCGTTGTTCTGAATGCTCTCGATAATCTCCCGGCGGGCTATCAGCGCGCCGCCGAGAATGTCGCTGTGACCGCCCATATACTTCGTCGCCGTGTGGCAGACGATATCGATGCCGTGCCGCAGCGGCTGCTGATGCAGGGGCGTTGCGTAAGTGTTGTCGATGACCGTGCCGATGCCGTGCGCCTTCGCAAGCTCTGCGATGGCGGCGATATCCTGCATCCGGAAAACCAGGCTGGACGGGCTTTCCACGTAAATCAGCGAGGTTTCGGGACGGATGGCGGCGGCAATCTCGTCCACGGAGCTGCCCTCCACCAGCGTGAAATCCACGGCGAACCGCTCGTGCAGATAGCCCTTGATGAAGGCCAGCGTGCATCCATAGGAGGAATCCACCAAAATCACATGGGAATTCGCCCGGACAAAATGCAGGATGGCGCTGCTGATGGCTGCCACGCCCGAGCCGAAGCAGAGCGCGCCGTCTCCGCCCTCCAGCGCGGCGATCTTGCGTTCGGCGATTTCGACGGTGGGATTGCTGGTGCGGGTGTAAGCATAATCGGTCTGGGTGACGCCGTTGGTCTCCGTGGGCAGGACGAACAGCGAATTCTGGAAAATCGGCGGCACGATTGCTCCCTCGAAGCGGGCGTAATCGTCGCCAAGATGTGCGCAAATGTCCTCCGGTGTGCGGTATGTTCTGTCTTTATCGGTTAAGAATGCCATGACGTGTGGCCTCCTTCTGTGAATTGATCGGTACTATTATAAGTCAAAATCGCCGATAAGTCAAGAGCTATCGTAAATTCTTCATTTTATTCAATTTACATCTTGCATTTACCCGCGTGACATGGTATAATTATAGTATCTATGCGATTCTATCCTTTCCAAAATATAATAATCCCAAGAGGTACCCATGATCTTCTCATCCACCGTCTTCCTCTTTCTGTTTCTCCCGGCGGTCTGGCTGCTGCACGCCATCCTGCCCCAGCGCTTCCTGACTGCGAAAAACTTCATTCTCGCCGTTGCCAGCCTGATTTTCTACGCTTATGGCGAACCGGTCTACATCATCGTCATGCTCTGCTCGGTCTTCTTCAACTATGTCTTTGCCCGCACCATTCCCGGGCGGAGCGAGAAGATGCAGAACTTTCTATGCGCCCTCTGCGTCGTCACCGACCTGCTCATCCTCGGCTTTTTCAAATATGTGCCCTGGCTGGTTACGCTGGTCAACGGCACGCTGTCCGTGGATATTCCCGTCCCCGGCATCGTGATTCCCGTCGGAATCTCCTTCTACACCTTCCAAATTCTCTCCTACGTGGTGGACGTCCGCCGGGGAAAGGCGGAAGCGCAGACCAACTTCCTCGATCTGCTGCTCTACATATCCTTCTTCCCCCAGCTCATCGCCGGACCCATCGTCAAATACGGCGATATCAAGGAGCAGCTTCACAACCGCACCATGACCGCCGACAAAACGGCCATGGGCATCCGCCGCTTTATCTACGGTCTGTCCAAAAAGGTGCTGATCTCCAACACCGCCGCCGTCATCGCCGAAGCCGCGTTCAAGGCGGACGAGCCGTCGTCCCTCTTTGCGTGGGCGGGCGCGATCTGCTACTGCATCCAGCTTTACTTCGACTTTTCCGGCTATTCGGACATGGCCATCGGACTTGCCCATATGTTCGGCTTCTCTCTGCTTGAAAACTTCAACTATCCCTACTCCGCCGTCACCATCCGGGATTTCTGGAAGCGCTGGCATATTTCGCTAACCTCCTGGTTCCGCGAATACGTCTACTTCTCCCTGGGCGGCAATCGGGCGGGAAAGGCTCGCACCATCGTCAACCGGCTGATTGTATTCTTCCTCACCGGGCTCTGGCATGGCGCAAACTTCACCTATGTGCTCTGGGGTATGTGGCACGGTCTATTGATGATGTTCGAGCAGCTGGTCGATCTGGACAAATGGTCGAAAAAGGCATGGCTCAAGCCCATTCTGCATATCTATACGCTGATGGCGGTGATGCTGGGCTTCGTGGTCTTCAACTCTCCCAGCGTCGCCTTCGCCTTCGATTATATCGGAAGGATGTTTTCCTTCGCAGGCTCTCCCGCCGACGCGCTGGGCTATTTCTCGCCCTTTATGTGCATGATGCTGGAGCTGGGCGTAATCTTCTCGCTGCCGGTTGTGCCCGCACTAAGGCGGCGCACCATCGACCGGGGCGGCAGAATCGCCGTCGTTGGGGAAGCGGTCAGCTATATATGCTGCGTTCCGCTGTTCGCACTCTGCATTATGCAGCTGGCGTCCAGTTCGTTCAACCCGTTTATTTACTACATTTTCTGAGGAGGATTTATCATGAAAAGAATACTGCAAATCCTCTTCTGCGTCCTTTTCTTCGGCACCTGCCTGTTCTTCTCGCTGGGCATGATGATTCCCGGCGCGTCCGAAGCCGCCGAGGGGGACGTGACCATGCCCTCCCTCATGAAGGACGGCTCGCCCAACGAGGACTTTGCCGACGAATTTGAGGACTACTTCACCAAGAGCTTCGCCTACCGCAGCTATGTGGTGGACGCCTACGCTTCGCTGAAGGTCGGGCTGTTCGGCGAAGGCAACGACCAGGTCATCGTGGGACGGGACGACTTCCTGTTTTTCGCCGAGACGCTGGACGATTATGTGGGCAAAAACAAAATGACCGACGAAGAAATCAACGCGGCGGCGGATTCGCTGCTGGCGTTCTATGAGTACGCGAGGGCGCGGGGCACCGGGTTTCTCTTTCTCTGCGCGCCCAACAAAAACCATGTCTACGGCGAGTATATGCCCGCCCGCTATGTGGCCGACGACCAGCCCACCGACCTTGACCGCCTGTACGCCGCTCTCGACGAGCGGGGCGTCCCCTACGCCGACCTGCGCACACCTCTCGCCGACGGGAAGGCAGAAGCCCTGCTCTACCACAAGCGGGACACCCACTGGAACGGTCAGGGCGCCCGGGTCGCCTATGAAACCACTGCCGATGCGCTGGGCTTTCCCTCCCTCGACTTTGACAGCCTGACCGCCGTGGAATCGGACACCTTCGAGGGCGATTTGGATACCCTGCTCTTCCCCGGACGAACGATGTACGACGACGACTCAACCTACGACTTCGACGGGCTGTTTGTCTACACCTCCGCCTACTCCACGCCCATGGATATGCAGATTACCACCCGGGGCGGAGGCTCGGGAAAGCTGCTCATGTTCCGCGATTCCTTCGCAAACGCGCTGATCCCGCTGTTCGCGTCCTCCTTCGCTGAATGCCGCTTTGAGCGCGCCATTCCCTTCCGCGCCGACCTGCTGGAATCCTACAGCGCCGATTATATGATCATCGAAATCGCCGAGCGGAACATCCACAACCTCATCGGCGCCGACGAACGAATCAAGTAACCATGCCGCACCGCGCGGCAATGAAATAAAGGAAGTGTCATATGAAAAGAAAAATGATACAGTTTGGCAGCCTGTCGCTGCTGGCATCCCTGACACTCTCATCCTGCGGCGTCTCGCTGGCGGCGCAGAATCATACCTACAAGGATTTTGACGTGAAGGAGAACCTGGGACTGGAATTTCCCTCCGAATCCTTCGATTTTCTCGCCCTGTCCGACCGGCTGACGGCGGACACCGATCCCGTGGAGCCGAACTTCGTGGAGACCTCCGAAACCTTCCGCATGACGGTGGTGGACGAGATGCCCATCTACGAGAGCAGCTCCTCCAAATACCCCAGCAATGTCCTGCCCGAGGGAACGGTGGTTGACCTGATCGTCCCGCCGGACAGCGAATGGGCGGAGGTTTACGACATCTACGGCAGCCGCCTTGGCTGCACCAACGAGGGCTTCCTCCACGCCATTGACGCCGACTGCGGCGTCTATGCCGAGCTTCCCGTGGAATACGGCAAGGCGCGCACGCTTGAGGGCACCTATGTGGATGCCTACTCCCATTTGGTAGATATCAGCAAATACCTCAATGTTTACTACTCCACCGATCCATCCAACCAAGGCGTGGATCTGTCACAATACGATGTCAAGGTTTCCATGAAGCTGTCCACCGAAAGCGCGTCCGTGGAGGGCGCGTTCTATAACAGCAACATCTGTATGCTCCAGTACGATACCCTGCAAAAGCTGATCAAAGCCATCGAGGCTTTCAAAAAGGCGGGCTACACCATCGTCATCTACGACGCTTACCGCCCGACCAGCGTCCAGCAGCGCTGGTTCGACATCGTGAAGGTTCACAAATGGGTGGCAGACCCGTCCCGGGGCATGGGCGGCGTCCACGACCGGGGCACGGCGGTGGATATCTCGCTGATTGACAAAAACGGCAACGAGCTGGAAATGCCCACCCCCATGCACACCTTCTCCAACGATTCCGCCCGGGACAGCGAAAATATGACCGCCACCGCCCGCATTAACATGGACTACATGGCGAGAATCATGCGTTCCTGCGGCTTCTCCACAATCAACTCCGAGTGGTGGCATTTTCAGGATACCAACACCGTAAACTACCTGCCGACCGACCATCCGATCGACGAAATCCCCCTGGTTCCCTCCGAAAACACCGGGGCATAATGAAACGAAAGGAATTGTCCAATGAGTCTTCAAACCGGCAGTGAAGAAACCTGCATTACCTTCGACGTTCCGGTGCTGTCCGACGGCAGCGAATCCCCGGCGTCGGTTTACCGGGTGTCCCTCGTGCGGCGGGATGGGGCGAACATCATGCGGATTATCATCCGCCGCGACCTGTCCATCCCCATCGAGAGCTTCACCTTCCGCTATCGCTTTTCCACCCTGCCCGTCTACGCCGCCGACCCGGCGCACGTCTTTCATTCCTACGTCTACTCGGAAAACGACCTGAACAACACCGGCGATATCGTGTTCAACGGTCAAATTCCCGCCGGGCTGAAAATCAGCGGCTGCTCGGCTTACGTCTCCGAGGTGAAGCTGATCGACGGAACAATCATGACCTTCGAGCCGACCCAGTTCCGCATCCTTCGCCGCGCGGCGCGCCCGGTTCCGGCAGCAACCGCAGCCGCACCCGTTTCGGTAAAACCAGCCGCGCCTGTTCCGGCAAAGCCCGCGACCGCCGTCAAACCCGCCGAAAAGCCTGTATCAGCTGCGGCTGATGCCGCCTTGAAAAAGAAGGACAACCGCAAGCGCACCCGTCTGGCGGTCATCCTGACGCTCCTCTTTTTCTTCATTATATTAGAAGTGCTGGGCGGCATATGGCTGGTGCGCTACACCGGCGTAAGCAATTCGGTAGACAAGCTGCTGACCGAGAACTGTTACAACGAGGCTTACAAAATCGCTTCGGACGCCGAATACAGCAACCTGCTTCAGCGGGTTTGTGAGAAGGCGTCGGTTTACTACTTCTCCGAAGGCGATCTGGAATCCGCCTATGTCTACGCTTACGGCGCGCCCTCGCCTTTCACCGAAATGATCGTGGACTACGCCGTTCAGAGCGTGGTCAGCACCATCGACGGCGAAATCAATGAGAACGCCTTCCGCGTGGCGAAAATGGCCACGGACAACGATAAATTCGACGGCATCGTCCACTCGATGTGCGATATGCTGATTCGAAGCGGCGACTATTCCAACGCCATCCGGGTGGTGAACGAGCTGCGGGATTCCTCCGACCGGGAAGCTTCCCGGGATGAAATCTTCCGCGAAGCCATCGCGTACTACATCGACGCGAACCGCTTCGAGGAGCTGATTGCCTACGTAAACGACCTTTCCGGCGTGAACGGCTTTTCCATGACGGCGGATGAAGTGAGCGCGGAGGTAATTTCCGCCTGTATTTCGTCAAACAACAACGCGGCGGCGGTCTACTTCGCGTCGCTTTACGGGAAGCCCACCGACGGTTATGTCATCGCCGCCGATGACGCGGGGGTTCGCGCCCGTCTTGAGGAAATCTATCCTCTGCTCTCCGCCGATCAGAAGCGGGCATATCACGCCCGCACGCTGACCATCTACCGGGAGCTGCTGACCATCAAGGGAGGCAGGCTCATCGGCAGCGACATCAACAACGCCGTGTCCTTGGATTCCAACGCCGACACCGTGGTCGTTCTGCGGGACGACGGCAGCGTCGCGCTGCTGAACGATTCGCTCCAGCCGCTGGAGACACAGCCGACGGTCAGCGGCGTAGTGCAGGTTGCCGCCGGCGGAAACCATATCGTTTACCTGAAAGGCGACGGCAGCGTCGCTGCCGGGGGCGACAACACGTATGGTCAATGCGATGTGTCGGATTGGTCAAACATCGTTCGTGTGACGGCGGGCAGCGGCTTCACCGTGGGGCTGCGCGCGGACGGCACGCTGGTGGCGGCAGGTTCCAACGTCTGCGGACAGTGCGACGTTTCGGGCTACCGCAACGTGGTTGATATCGCCGCCGGACGGCTGTTCACCGTGATTCTCTTTTCCGACGGAACCACCCGCATTCAGGGGTTCAATTCCTACGGTCTGCACGACGTAAGTGGACTGACAAAGGTCAAGCGCATCCGAGCCGGAAGCATGGGCGTCCTCGTTCACACCACCGACGGCGCTTACACCTTGTACGAGGGTCTGGTCAACGGTACCTGCGGCAATCCCTATAACTGGCGCAGCATCAGCGACTTCGACGTGGGCGAGCTTTGCATCGCCGCCACAGAAGCAAGCGGCGTAACCTACATCGACGGCGACGGGCTGCTTCCCGAATAATTTTACACACAGGAAATCAAAATGCAAGAAAACAACGAAAAGACTCTTGAATCTGAGGAAAATCTTCCAGCGCCCTCGGCTGATGATTCCGACCGCAGTACAGTCGATATGGATCGCCTTGAGGACGATCCAGACCGTACTATCATCGCGGACGACGAAACGCCCGATCTGACCCACTATGAGCCGGAGCCGCCGAAAAAGCATCGGCTTCGCGGGCTGCTCATTGGACTGGCGGCGGTGATTCTGGCGCTGGCGGTTATATGCGGGGGCGGTGTATGGGCGCTGACCCGTCCGGTGACGATTGAGCTGGGACAGCCAATTGCCATCGAACGTCCGTTATGCCATGTTGACAGCGGCCTGTCCGCCATCGACAGCAATACGGTGGGCAGCCATGACATCGACGTAACCATCGCAGGCATTCTTCCCGCCCGGCTGACGCTGAACATCGCCGACACCACGCCGCCGACGCTGACCCTCCGCCATGTTACCATCGCCCGGGGGCTGGAAGCCGTACCGGAGGATTTTGTGGAAACGTCGGAGGACATCTCCGGCGTGGTGGTGCTCTCCTTCGCTGTGCCGCCTGACACGTCGAAAGCGGGAATCGGCAGCGTGGAAATTATCGCTGCTGACGCGAACGGCAACAACACCATCCAAAAAACGGATTACACCGTGGATGAAGACGGGCTGTCCATGACCTTTGAGCTGGGCATGACGCTGGCGGAAATTGAATCCAAAATTTCTCTGTCTGGTGTGGATAAATCCACTGTGGATGTATCCACTGTGGATGTGACATCCTGCGGCAGCTATCGTGGGCTGTCGGCGGACGAGAACGGCGTCTCCCTCTTTGAAGTGATTATCGCGGACACCATCGCGCCCACAGGCGTCGCGCACAGCTTCGACCTGCTGCTGGGACAGACGCTCTCCGACAGCGAAATCGTAACCGACATCGCCGACGCATCGGACGTGACCATCTCCTACGACACCGCGCCGGACTTTTCCAAAGTCGGCACGCAGACGCTGGCAATCACCCTGATCGACGCGGCGGGCAACACGAGCAGTCTCACGTCCACGCTGCGGATTCATTCCATCACCGGGAAGGTGATTCTGGAGGCCGGAACCTCCACCGAGGAATTCAAGCGGGCGATTTACCTGTCCATGGAGGATATGGATGGCGCACCCACACTGGCGAAGGGATTTTCCACTGAATTTCTGTCCATCGGCACCTATGAAACTTACCTTGAGGGCGAGTTTTCCACCATTCCTGTGGAAGTGCTCATCGAGGACACCACGCCGCCGATACTGTATATGCAGGATCTGACTATCTTCGCCGGTTCGCGCCCCGAGCCGATCTCCTTTGTGCGCACCTACAGCGATTACTCCAGCCTGACCTTCGCTTACAAGAGCGAGCCGGACATGGAGACGCTGGGCAGCCGCAGCGTGACGATCATCGCCACCGACGCGGCGGGCAACAAATCCGAGGGTACGGCGACGCTGACCGTGGAGAAGGACACGCTTCCGCCGGTCATTTACGGCGTGAAGGATTTGACCTGCTACGAGGGCGAAACGCTTTCCTACCGCTCCGGCGTCTATGCGCAGGACGAGCACGACGGCAAACTCACCGTCAAGGTGGACGCATCGGGGGTGAAGACCTCGACGGCGGGTACATATTACGTGACCTACACAGCCACCGACAAGAGCGGCAACACGGCCACTCTCCGTGCAAAGGTAACGGTGAAAGCCATCGACGTCTACGCG
The DNA here is from genome assembly GCA_017472255.1 of Clostridia bacterium. GTDB lineage: Bacteria > Bacillota > Clostridia > Oscillospirales > CAG-272 > Flemingiibacterium. The sequence goes on from JAFUQU010000012.1 coordinate 10,610, forward strand.
GTTTACGCTAAAGCGGACGAAGTGCTGGCCGACATCATCACATCGGGAATGACGCAGCGTGAAAAGGCGCGGGCGATCTACGACTGGTGTACGTCCAACCTCAAATATTCCACCAGCACGTCCCATCTGATGGGCTACTTCTCCAAGGCCGCCTATTCGGGCTATATCAAGCATTACGGCAACTGCTACACCTATTACGCGGTGGCAAGCTCTCTGCTGACCCGGGCGGGCATCACCAACAAGATGATTCAACGAAACGATGCGAACAATCCCCATTACTGGAATTTAGTGAACATCGACGGGAACTGGTATCACTTCGACACCTGCCCGCAGCCCGCCAACCACAAGATTGAATGCTTCCTGCTGACTGACGCCGAGGTCGCCGCCTATTCGAAGAATGAGGTGACGAACTACTACAGCTTTAACAGCAAGCTCTATCCGGCAACGCCGTGACAAACCATAATGAACGAGGTATAAAAAGATGAAGAAACTCGCTATTCTCCTTTTAGCGTTGACGATGACGCTTGCCGCCTGCGGCGGCGAGCCTGTACAGTCGGGCAGCGATACGCCCTCAGCCGGCGCAGACGGCACCACCGCGTCGGGCACTCTCTCCGACGACACTGCCGCAGACACCACCGCCAAGCCCTCCGGCGACGACAAAACCGCCGCTCTCGCAGCTTACGAATGCAAGCTGGACAGCGGCGTAACGATTACCATCGGCGGCGTGTCGGCGGACGTGCTGGCGCCTTTAGGCGATCACATCGACTACATGGAAGCGCCCAGCTGTGTACGCGACGGAACCGATAAAGTGTACACCTACGACGGCTTCACCGTCACTTCCTCGCCCCGGGCGGACGGCAGCGAATGCATCTCCGAGATGTCGCTGACCTCGGACGCGGTGGCGTTCGAAAACGGTCTGACCATCGGCGTCTCCGGCGACGATGTAACCGCCGCGCTGGGTGAAGATTTCACCGAGCAGTTCGGCGTGCGCAAGTACGCGGTGGACGGCGTGACGATCTCGGTGATTCTCGACGGCGACGCCGTGACCGGCGTCTCGGTGGCGCTGGATACGTATTGATGGATGCAGCATGAATATGGTGCTGCATTCCCATGTCGTATGTGCTGCACTATTCATGTTCATTCTTTGAATCCTCCTTTGTTATTTTTAGTTTTGGTTGGCAAACCTCTTCGATTATAACACAGGAGGTTTTTTCTATTTTCTCACAGCTTGTTCATAAATCATCGAGCATATATCTCATACCATCGACTGGCACATTCAATCAGACTTTGGAATCGGCATTACAGTAATGACCGTATTCCCTGCTGATCTCGTTCAAATGCGGCAGCGCCGTCTAAACTCTTTCTCACCCACATAAAAAACACACATTAATCCGATATAGTAATAGCATCAAAAGCAAAGCTGGAGAGCATATCAATTGATAGTGGCATATTTGTTTGCGTATGAAACAATTCGCTCGATGAGCTTACAAAGACTGCCGTTCATAAAAAGTTCACTAATAATAATGAGAATTATTATTGACAAGCCGGAAAAAGTATGATATAATAGTGTCACAGAGGAAAACAAACCTGAAGCAAAGCGAATAAATCTACTGCGAAAGGGGGATAACAACATGGCTGAAGAAATCAAGCGGCGCTATTCAAGGCAGCGTGAGCTGATCTACCAATACCTGCTCTCTACAAAAGCGCATCCATCCGCTGAGACGATCTATGAAGATCTGAAAACGGAGATTCAGGGTCTGAGTCTTGGTACGGTCTACCGCAATCTCAAGCTGCTTGAAGAAATGGGCATGGTACGCCGAATCGCCAATTATAACGATACCGAGCGATACGATGCCTGCTGCACGGACCACGTTCACTTCCTTTGTACCTCATGCGGCTGTATTGATGACATCGATGGTGTCGATACTGACTCCGTCCGCAAAACGATACCGCTGAATGACGGCTATCAGCTTGCCACACTTTCTCTGACACTGACCGGACTATGTCCGCGCTGTGCAGAACAGCATTCAAAAAATTTAATTTGAAAAGGAGATTACAATCATGTCAATCATCAATAAAGAAATCGGCGTTTTCAGCGCACAGGCTTATGTAGACAACAGCTTCAAGACCGTCACCAAGGACGACATCCTCGGCAAGTGGAGCGTGTTCTTCTTCTACCCGGCAGACTTCACCTTCGTGTGCCCCACGGAGCTTGAGGATCTTGCCAACATCTACGACAAATTCCAGGCGGCAGGCTGCGAGATCTACTCCGTATCCACCGACACCCACTTCGTTCACAAGGCATGGCACGATGCGTCCGACCGCATCAAGAAGATCAAGTACCCCATGCTTGCCGACCCGACCCACGCAATCTCCAAGGATTTCGAGGTGCTCATCGAAGCGGACGGTCTGGCTGAGCGCGGCAGCTTCATCATCAACCCCGAAGGAAAGATCGTTTCCTACGAAGTCAGTGCCGGCAACGTAGGCCGCAACGCGGATGAGCTGTTGCGCAAGCTCCAGGCTTGCCAGTTCGTACACGAGCACGGCGACGAGGTTTGCCCCGCAAAGTGGCAGCCCGGCGCTGAAACGCTCAAGCCCAGCCTCGATCTGGTCGGTCAGCTGTAAGGATAAAAAATCGGCGTCGGGATTCCCGACGCCGATCCTGCCAAAGGAGGGAAAAATATGCAGAATTTATACGATGTTGTGATCATCGGCGGCGGCCCCGCAGGACTGACGGCAGCGCTTTATCTGGCGCGCGCGAAATACCGTGTGATCGTGCTTGAAAAAGAGAAATTCGGCGGGCAGATCACCATTACCCACGAGGTGGTCAATTATCCCGGCGTTGAAAAAGCAAGCGGAACCGAGCTGACCGAGCATATGCGCCGTCAGGCAGAGAGTTTTGGCGCGGAATTTATGCTTTGCGAGGCAGAGCGGCTGGAGCTTGACGGCAGCATCAAGACTGTTCATACGTCACGCGGCGAATTGAAGGCGTTTGGCGTGCTGCTTGCGACCGGCGCGCATCCGCGCATGATCGGCTTCACCGGCGAGGAAGAATTCAAGGGACGCGGCGTTGCGTACTGCGCGACCTGCGACGGCGAATTTTTCACCGGTAAGGAGGTCTTTGTCATCGGCGGCGGCTTTGCGGCTGCGGAGGAGGCGGTGTTCCTCACCAAATACGCGCGTCATGTGACGATTCTCGTCCGCGAGCCGGACTTCACCTGCGCGGCTGCTACTGCCGACGCGGCGAAGAATCACGAAAAGATCACGGTGCTGTATAACACCGAGGTGGAAGCGGTTGGCGGCGACAATACCGTCCGCTCTATCCTCTACCGCAACAACGTGACGCAGGCGCTGACGGAATTCAAAAACGCGGACAACGACAACATTGGCGTGTTTGTCTTCGCCGGTTACGCACCCGCGACGGCGCTAGTGAAGGGGATCGCCGAGCTTAATGAGCAGGGCTATATCGTCACCGACCGTTCGCTGAAGTCCTCCGTTGACGGACTGTGGGCGGCAGGCGACGTCTGCGTAAAGGCACTGCGTCAGGTGGTGACAGCTGTTGGCGACGGCGCGCTTGCTGCAACCGAGCTGGAAAAATATGCGGCATCCATGCAGCGTGTTACCGGGCTTGTACCTGAGAAACCCTCCGCTCAGCCGAGAAACGAGGAAGTGCAGCCGCAGGACGCTCACCCGTCGGAGAGCGCGCTGTTTGACGACGCAATGCTGGCGCAGCTGAATACGGTGTTCTCGCGCATGGCATCTCCGCTGGTACTCAAGCTGACGCTGGACGGACGTCCCGTTTCCGATGAGCTGCGCGGCTATCTGGAGGAACTGGCGCGGCTAACCGACAAGCTGGTTGTGGTAAGCGGAAACGACGAGGAGGGTGCTCCCTGTGTGCAGGTCTGCCGCGAAGATGGCACGCCTGTTGGTCTTGCGTTCCACGGCGTTCCCGGCGGACATGAGTTCACGTCGTTTGTGCTGGGACTTTACAACGCTGCTGGTCCCGGTCAGCCGCTGGATGAGGATGTAAAGGCGGTCATCGGTGCGATCAACCGGAAAGTTGATATGAAGATTCTCGTCTCGCTGTCCTGCACAATGTGCCCCGAGCTGGTTGTGGCTGCGCAGCGCATCGCAGCGGAGAATCCGAACGTCACCGCCGAGGTATACGACATCAACCATTTCCCGGCGCTGCGGGAGCAATACAACGTGATGAGCGTACCCTGCCTCGTCATCGGCGATGGCGAAACCATCAGCTTCGGAAAGAAGAATATCCGTCAGGTGCTTGATCTGATTAAATAATCGCCCCAAAAGGGCAATGTCATTAACGATTAGCTTTACCTTTTTATTTATTAAAGTTTTTGGGGTGGGGTACGGGGAGGGACTTTTTTTAAAAAGTCCCTCCCCGTTCTCTTAAGTTAATGTCGCCGGCGATGTCATATATGTTGTCAATGGAGATCACATCGCCGCTTGCAAGAACGATTTCACGTTTATACTCGTCTATTTCGCTGACAACGCCGGCGGTAGTCACATAAGCGCCGCCAGATTTTTTGTTGTCCGGCACAAAATGCGTGATTGCCACCGTTGGCTCCTCGTCCAGCGCGTCGGCTATCATTTGAAGCTTTGAGGACAGCAGCTCCTTCGCATCATCATTCAGCGTCTTTTTGGGATCCGTGGAACGCGCGGCCTCCCGTATGGCGGCGTCGTAGCCCGTCAGCGCGGCGAAGGGGCTGAACTGCGCAGCACGGTTGATCAGCGGCATCCGGGGACGTGTCGGCGATGTGTGGTGCGGCAGATTGATGATGTCGTCGTATTTGTGGTTCATTTCATGCCTCCCTACGCTTTATGTCCGCCGATCTGGTTATTGCGCTCCCGCGCGGTGGAGCCTTCCTGTAAATTGCTCCCCTTCAGAATGGCGTTTTTCCCGTATTTATCCTTGATTTCGATCACTACCTGCTGGATTTTCTTCTCGCGCTCGAGAGCGGCACGTTCAAGGCGCTGCGCTCGCTCCAACGCTTCGTAATCGGTGAAGATATCCAGCTGCACTGCCGCCCCATCCGCGTCGGCCTTTTCTTCCTCGATGACGCCGCAGGCGGTCAGACTGAGACGCTTGACCAGCAGATTTTTATCGATGATGCGGTCGTACAGCTCTATAACTGCGGCTGTGATCTGCCTGGTCGAGGAAGAATACCGCTCAAGATTTGCCGTTCCTCTGGCGTGTTTGGGGATTCTTCGCCCATAGCGATCCATCGTGACCTCGCCGCTGTAACGCGCCATGCGGTCAGGGTCCGCCAGACTTTCGCGGTCATAGCCGATCACGAGCACAAGCTGCTTTGTCACAAGTCCTTTCCTCACAAGCTCCATCACCAGCGCATCCGCCATTTCACGCACAACCAGCCTTGCCTTTTCGCAGTCGTATGGACATTGCAGCACCTGCCCAGACCCGATGCTGTTCGCCGACGGCTTATAGGCCTTGATATCGGCGATGGTGCATGGCTCCCAGCCCCAGGCGTGATCAATGAGCAGTTCCGCGTTGACGCCGAACAGCTTATACAATAAGCCTTCATCGTTAAGCGAGCAGCGGGCGATATCTCCCATAGTGAACAATCCGCGGGACTCCAGCGCTTTCATATATCCATGCCCGACACGCCAGAAATCCGTGAGCGGCCGATGATCCCACAATGTGCGGCGGTAGGTCATTTCATCCAGCTCCGCGATGCGTACTCCGTCACCATCTTCCGGGATGTGCTTGGCCGTGATATCCATAGCAACCTTGCAAAGATAAAGGTTTGTTCCGATGCCAGCCGCTGCGGGAATTCCGGTAGAGGCAAGAACATCGTGGATGATCGCTTTCGTGAAGTCGTGCGCTGACATACCGGTCTGCTTCAGATACGAGGTTGCGTCGATGAACACCTCGTCGATGGAATATACATGGATATCATCCGGCGAGACGCGGCGCATATACACCTGATAAATGCGCGTGCTGTACTCCATATAAAGCGCCATGCGGGGCGGGGCAACGATATAGTCGAGCGACAGCGTCGGATCGGCTTTAAGCGAGGGAGCATCATAGGATGCACCGGCAAAACCGCGTCCTCGCAGCTCACCCCGCCTTCTGCTATTGATGAGCTGCACCTTCTGGATCACTTCAAAAAGCCGCGCGCGGCCGGGAATGCCGCAGGCCTTCAGCGACGGTGATACCGCAAGACAGATGGTTTTTTCGGTACGCGACAGATCCGCCACAACGAGATTTGTGGTCATCGGATTCAGTCCCCGTTCGACACATTCGACAGAGGCATAGAAGGATTTCAGATCGATCGCGATATAGGTTTTATTTTCGCTCATAGCATCCATCGCAGGCAGCGCACCTCCCTTAGGTATGTCTATACCTATTATATCACATTTTCGCGCTTGTAACAAGTAGGAAATGAAAATGCTTGCAGCAAGCTCTTTTGAACTTGCTGCAAGCACCTTTTCTTTATCTGCTGATAAACATCTGTGTCCAATATCTGCCGTTGGCCACATAGCCCACACCGATCTCGGTAAACGATGCGTTCAATATGTTCGCGCGGTGCCCGGATGAATTCATCCAGCCGTTGACTACCGCTTCCGGCGTCGCATAGCCGCGGGCGATATTTTCGCCTGCGCTGCGATACGAGATGCCGAAGTTTCGGATCATCGTAAACGGCGAGCCGTAGGTCGGACTGGTGTGCGAGAAATACCCGTTATCACGCATATCCTGCGATTTGTACCGCGCCACGCGGGACAGTTCCCAGTTGTGCTTCAGCGGCGACAGACCGTAATCCGCACGAATCTTGTTGACCAGATTCACAACCTGCTGCTCATACGCAGCAACCGACGAATCAAGCTCCGGGATGTTCACCGTCTGACCGGGATAGATCATGTTCGGATTCGAAACCTGCGGGTTGGCAGCGATAATCTCGCTCACACCCACCTGATATTTCGAGGCGATTTTCCACATCGTATCGCCTTTCACAACCGTATGTACCGCTGCCGACGCGCCAATTCCAAGGCTTCCGGCAAGCACGATCGATACTATCAAACTGACAAGTGTACGTTTCATATGATGCCTCCTTTTCGTCATAACGACTATATAATTATATCATATCCCGACAGATTTGTCAATCTGTAATATCTTCCGCTCTTTATCCCATAAACAGAACCTACAATCCGTAACATTCATAAACAGCACAAGGCACATCCGAAAGGGTGTGCCTTGCCTCTTGATACGCTGTTTTTACAGCTTCTTTTGATTATGTGAATTTCGCAGTCTGCTGTTTATTCGCCGCGATAGAATGCGTTCAGCTTTTCAACCGCAGCCTGTGCGCTGGCTTCGATGGAAGCGTAGTAGGAGGTGAAGCTGTGATCCTCACGCTTGCAGAGATCATAACCGACGCTATTGATGGGCAGATTGATGTAGTAACCAACGTCAAAGCGGCGACCTTTGCGGATGATATCCATCATCTGCACGGACTCCTCGTCGCGGGCGTATTTAACGCTCAGCGCCACATCGTAGTAAGCGGGGATGACGTCCTTCCAGCCGTAGTATGCCGGCGCCTCGAGGATGACCGAGGTACGTTCGGTGTTGGAAGCGGTGATGGGGACGACCAGCAGAGAGGTAGATGCGTCCACACCTGCGATGTATTCATCAACTGTTTCGTCATACTTCGGACAGGGGATGATACCGAACTCGTCATCCATGTCACGATACAAGGATGCGTCATCGATGATCGTCTCCAGGAAGAGCAGACGTCCTTGGAGGAAGGCATCGTAGATAGGCGTGCCGCTGTCAGCCAAATGGATGTACATACCGTCTTTCGTCATAGATTTGAAGAAGTTGTCAAAGACTTCGATGGTGCGCTCGTTGTTCAGAGTGATAACCAGTTCGTTGTTTTCGTTCTTGGATGCGATGTGCTGGTCAGCGGTGAACAGAATGTTGATGGGAGTGCTCCACCATGTGGTGGCGAAGCCCATCTGGTCGTTTTCGATATCCAGTTTGGTATCGCCGTTCAGATCCCTGGAGCCGTCTATGGCCATTTCCAGAAACTTCTCCCATGTCCAGTCTCCATTAAGCACGGTCTGATAGGGATAATCCCAGCCGTATTCGTCGAACAGGTTTTTGTTGAAGAGCATACACTTGGTACAACCCAGCGCATAATAGCTGATATCACCCACCATGGCGTAGAGCTTGTCGGAGACGGTGAAGTTGTCCCGGGCGTCCTGAGACCACCAGGGCTGATCCATGTCCACATAGGGCAGCGCGGTGTGCCAGTCCAGACCCAGACTATTCATGGCGTATACGGAGAAGGCGTAACGTCCGTGAGGGAGAATCACGTCGTAAGCATCTTCACCGGCGAGGATGCTGTTCTTTGCGCCGGTGGCGTTGCTGTCGTCAACAGCTGTGGCAAAGGTCACGTTCAGAAGTTCGCTGACTGTCTTATTGCGCTTGTAAATCGCGTCGTTAATGGTTTCGCCGAGTTCTTCCTCTACAACCTGATATGTCGCCTCCCAGGAACGCATATAGAAGGTGAATTCATAGCCATCGTAATTAGCGTCAGCTGGGAGGTCAGGTTTCAGAATTTCCTCAGTAGTAACTGCCTCGGTGGTGGTGTCGCCGGTGCTTTGGGTGGTGTCATTGCTGCTTGCGCTGCCGCCGCACGCGGACAGCAGCATCGACAGAAACAAAACTGCCGACAGGGTTCCGGTTTGCTTTCTTGAAAACATAATATTACCTCCAAAAAATTTTTTAATTGGTTTCCGTGTTCTGCTCTTTCCAGAGCTGTCTTGCGTGTACAAACGATATGCAGTTGCATATCAGCGCGTACACCGCATGAATGAGATAGGTCACTTGCTCAGGATTTTCGCCCAGCATCGCGATATACATACCGACGCTGCACAGGCAGCTGGGTATCATCAGCCAGGTATATTCGATGTAAGCGAACATGGTAAGTATGGTGATGAGAATACCAAACAGCGTTACGGTATTGTCGAACAGCATATAGCTGGAACCGAGCTTCGACATGATCACATACATGATCAGCCAGCACACCACGAACGCCGCCGTGGTGTGCAGCCTGCCCTTTCCGCTCATGCGCTTGAACCGAACCGACTGACCATAAGCCCGCCGGCTCCAGTTGGCGAATGTGACCAGCTGCAGCGGACAAGACACCAGCACCGCGTAAAGTGCCGAGGCGTACAGTCCGTAATACAGGTACACCGCCGCGTAAAGCAGCGAGTTGATGCCGCCCAGCAGCGGGGCGAAGCGATTAACCCTCGACTGCAGAAGTCCGATAATCAGCGAAATGTAGAGCGGCAGAATCCGCAGCAGGGTCTGTCCGAAGACGATGCCTGTGACCGTGATAAGCACGCAGGAGACTCCCATGAGAATCAGCGTTCCCGCATCGGCTTTTGACAGGGATTTCAGTTTTTCCATTGCTTCCTCCTCCCTGAAGATTTTGTTGACTACATTCTATCACAAAAGACCGTCGCTGTAAAGCTCCTGAAAGGACAACTGCGCACGAGGATGGCTCAAATCCGAACTTCGGGTGCTTGACAAGCCCGTCTGCCCCGTGTATAATAAAAACAGATAAACCGCGAAAGGAGTTTTTTCGTTGGAAGAAAAAATCCAACTCCCGCCGAGAAGCGAATACAGCGTCACCGCAGAGAATGTCACGCTCCGGCTGATGCTCGACCGCGAAACTGTAATCGTGACGGACGACGAGCTGATGCGGCTCATTACCATGCATACCCACGCCTACGCAGAGCTGTTTATTTGTACGGAAGGCAGCATCACCCTGATCACACAGAACGGTGAGGTTCGACTGAGCGCCGGTGAGCTTGCCATCATCCCAGCCGAGCTGCCGCATTACAAGGCGGCGGTGAATAACGACGGAACATGGTATTCTGTGGGCATCCTGCCGATACGAAGGCACTCCCGAGGCTGCCGGAATCTGTATCGGAGTATTGCCGGACTGTGCTATGCGGATGAGGTCAGCATCATACGCCGCAGACAGGATATCTGCCGCGCCGTGGCAGACATTGCCGTGTCGGAATACCCGACCGACTCCTGCATTCCAGCACTGGATATGATGCGCCTTCTGCTGAAGCTCGGCGAATCCGACACGATACGGCGGACGGCGTCGGAACCGCCTCCCTCCGGCGGCGAAATCAATCGAATCGCCCAGCTTGAGCATATCCTCGACGCGCATTTTACGCATGATTTGACCATCGAAGCCACCGCCGCCCAGCTGTTCATCAGCCCGCGCCAGCTTACGCGCATCGTGAAGCAGCGCTATGGCATGACGCTCCACCGGACGCTTCTGAAAAAGCGTGTGACGGCCGCCGCCAGACTGCTGCGCGAAAGCAATATCTTCGCGGAAAAGGTCGGCTTCGATGTGGGATTCAAGTCGAAGTCCTGCTTTTACCGCGCGTTCCGCGAGGAATACGGCATGACGCCGCTGGAATATCGTGTACACGCGCTGGAACACCGCGAACATGGATGTGATAAGGAGGATGAGAAATGAACAGGCGAATCGTTTATTTTCTGCTGTTTGTGATAGCTGCCGTGCTGATCTGCACCTCATGCAGCGGGAAATTGCCGGAATATCAGCCCATCGGCGGCTGGCAGGACCGAACATCTGCCATATACGGACGACATTATCAATGCCGTCACTGTACCTGCAAAAAAATGAATATTGCGCAAAAAGCCTCATATGGCAGCTTGATTCTGCCATATGAGGCTTTTTCGTTTTTATTTCGTTTATTCTTCGAAATAATACTCGTTTACTGTTGCAAGCATTGCTTTCGCGGCTGTTTCGTGCTGTGCGTAATAGGTGGAGAAGTTCGCATCGTTCATGTTGGCAAGTTCTGCGCCGATGGAATTCATAATCAGTCCATTGTAGAAATATCCGATATCGTAAAAACGGCTCTCCCGGATAATATCAATCATGGCTGCGGATTCGTCGTCGCGGGAGGATTTGGTTTTCAACACCACATCGTAATACACGGGGATGATGTCCCTGTAATTAAGATAGCACATATACTCGATGACGGAGGAGGTCATATTGAGATCCTGAACCGTGATCGGCACCGCCAGACCGTTGCAGGATGCGTCAACGCCTGTATAATAGCTTCCCTGCTCCAGATCGAACATCGGATACGGAATGATGCCGATATCATCATTCATATCTCTGGTGGACACCAGTCCATCCAGACTGGACGCGACAAATGCCATGCGCCCATCCTTGAACGCCGCTTCGAACACCGCGTCCGAATCCCCGAGATATCCGCTGTCACTGTTCAGCAGGGCAAAAAATTTCTCAAAAACTTCAATTGTTTTAGGGGTGTTCACAACAAGCTCCAGCCTGCCGTCCTCGCCGGTGGTGTCATAGATGCGCTGTCCCGAGCTCCACAGAATGTTGATCGGCGCGCCCCAGATAGAGGTACCTAAGCCAAACTGATCGTCTTCGATCTTCAGCGCGGAGTCGCCGTTGATATCATCCGAAAATACCGCGCAAAGCTCTGCCATTTTATCCAGCGTCCATTTCATATCCAGTACATCCTGATAGGGATATTCCAGCTTATATTTCGTAAATAAATTCTTGTTGAACAGCAGCGCCTTTGTATTGCCGAGGGCGTTTGCCGTCAGGTCGTCCGCCACGATGTATATCTTTCCGCCGATGCTGAGCCCGTCGAGCATATTATCGTCCCACCACTCGTTTGAAAAATTGATATAGGGAAGATCATACCAGTCAAGCACCAGCTCCGCCTGCGTATAGGTGAACATCATGCGCGCGTGACCGCAGATAAGCTGATAGGCATCGTCTCCCGCCAGAATGGTGTTCTTGGCATAAGTGCCGTATGCGTCGTCCGCGCCGTTCTGACTCACAATGTCCACATTCAGCGCTTCCTCGGTATCGAGAATGCGTTTGTACAGTGCGTCGTCCATCACGTCGCCGCTTTCCTCAACGATGAAGGAATCCGCGCTGTAAAATCGGGTATAGATCGTGAAAGTCGCGCCGTCAAAGCCTTCCGCCGGAACATCTGGACCAGGCAATGTTGTTTCAGCGACGGTCGTTTCTGTGGAATCCGCAGTATCGGCGGTGGTATCGTTCCCTGTGTCCTGAGACGCGCAGGCATTCAGAAGCATAGTACATACAAGCAGCATGGCTGCCAGAATTCTTTTCATCTTTGACATATCAGTTTCCCTTTCCCATGAACACATCGCGGACAGCTTCCAGGTAAGCGTAGCCATACAGATCGTCCGGCTCGAGATAGCTCGTCTCCGTCCATTCGTTCCAACTGTTGATTGTCACCAGCGGCGCTGGCAGCGTCGGATGACTGTCAATGTACGCCTTCGCACGAAGGAGCGCTTTTTTGATATATTCAGGCTTCGCGTCCATGACGATATCGTCGCGGAGCGGGATGTATCGAGGGGTCGGATCCCATCCAAGGGATACGTGGGGATAATATACAGCCCTGTAGTTTTTCTCGCAGTATGCCCATTCCTCTGTCATCATCGGGATTGTGTCGATGTACGGCGTATGCTGCTTCACGTCGGCGAGCATTTGGTAATGGGTCACGCTGTCAATTCCAAGCAGATCAATGGCATCCCGGACGCATCCGTCAAAGCCGAATTCCGCGCAGCTTGCGTAATCCATTGTCGTATGCCCGCGAAGCGTGACCTGCGTGTAAACGCCGTCAAAACCGGCAGCGACCGCCATTTCGTTCATCATATCCAGCGCGCGGCGAGCGTTTTCGACGCCGCCGATTCCGCGCAGGAAACAGCAGAAATCGTAAATCTGGAACACAGGTTTGTTGTTGATGCGATAGTAATTCGGCTTGGTGAAATAATTGTTGATAATGCGTGAGGCGATGGTTCGGAAGCTGTCAAGCCCGCAGGCATACTGCCAGATACGGATATTGAGATGAGCGGTGCGCTTGTCCCATGCAGTGGACGCGGGATGATTCGCCCACATGACGCAGAACTTCATCTTTTCACAATTGCGCGCCTTCAAAAAACCGTTGTTCAGGCAGTGCTCAAGGAACGGGCGGTCGTCATACCAGTACCAGTCATAGATAAACACGTTTACCCCATGTGATACCGCCGCCTCGATCTGCATCTCCATGACATAGGGATCCGCTTCGTTGACGTACCCCCATAAGGGCTTACGCGGCCACTCATGTCCGTCAAAGCGGGGCTTCATTTCGCGTACTGTCTGCCATTCACCGATTCCCTCGGGCCAGAACATCCTTGTTCTCGGCTCGTCGCCCGTATAGGCGGGCCAAACATACGCCGCAACGTCGTAGTTTTTCATTTTGACCTCCTGTCATTCATTTGTGAGTATTTGTGTGCTTTTCGGTGCTGTTTATATTCTATCACGACAGACGGATAATGTCAATGACTTATCATACCAAGATAATTTAACTATTGACTTATTATAACAGATCGTGTATAATAAACATACAGCGTTTTACACAGGAGACCAACATGAGAAAAGATCACGATATACTGCGCACAAAAAAGAACTACAGTCAATATTCCTCCGAAGTGATTCTGCAAAGCTTCCGCGAGCTTGTCAGCAGGCAGGAGCAGGATGCCAACAATGTTCTCTACCCCTTTTCGGATTACTGCATCGCCAATATGCAGAGCGGCTATGTCAATAAAATTTTCACCGAAACCTTCGAGCCATATCACGATCACGATTACTTCGAAATCAATTACGTCATGCGCGGACAGCTCTATCAGTATCTGGATGACAATCTGTACGAGCTGCGCGCGGGGGATTTCATCCTGCTGCCGCCGGGTGTCCGGCATTCGATTTACGGAGCGCGCGGCAGTATTTCGATCAATCTGCTCATTCAGCGGGATTTTATCCGAAAAATCGAATACACACTCGGCATGATTTCCCCCGAGAGTTTCCTTTCCAAAGCCGTCAAAAAGAGCGCGTACATCCTGTTCACCGACGTAAAAAGCAAGCTGGTGCGTTCCCTGTTCATTCGTATGCAGGAGCTTTCCTATAAAGTATCGCAGGCAAATTCCGTCCAGAGCCGCCTCTGGGACAGCCTGCTCGAAACCCTGTTCTATGACCTGTTGACTGAAATAGATGCGGGCAGGCTGAAATATTCCATGAACAATTCAAATACCTCCGACGCGTCCAGCCACGACATGATCATTCAATATATCAAAAAAAATCTCGCCACCGTAAGCATCGAGAGCTTGTCAAAGCACTTCGGGATTTCCGCGATGGGCTTGAACCGCATCTTCCGCAGAATGGGCTACGGCTATTCGGATTATGTGGCAAATCTGCGCATATCGCAGGCAAAATACCTGCTCAAGAAAAGCAGCCTCACAAACCGCGAAATCTCTTACGCCATCGGGCTTGGCAGCCCCGAATATTTCTCGCGCTTTTTCAAGAAGTACACCGGGAAGGCGCCGTCAGCCTATCGCCGCGATTACTGCAACGGAAACATGACCGACACAATGGAAAATTCATAATGGGTGCATTCAGTTTCCCGCATAAAACGCAGCCAAACGAGCCAGCGTATACACCTGTCATTGTACAAAAGCCGTACCGCGACGAAGTGATTCATCGCGGTACGGCTTTCCATATTTTTATTACGTTCTTATCAGCGCTTCCGTGCCGTTCTTCACGCCATACGCGAAATCCGTCAGCCGCGTGTAATACGCGCGGCGCTCATCGCCGGCGTTCTCCGTGTACGACACAAAAAAGGGCGTTGTCGAGAAAAATTCTCGGTTATGCCACGCCGGAGGAGCTGTTCGACCGCCAACTCGACCGCATCTACGCCGCGTGACCGCGACGGCGACCGCCGCCCTCGGCGCCGCGCCGTTGGCTCCCTCCACTCGGGGCTTCGCCCCTCC
>JAFUQU010000013.1 GCA_017472255.1 Clostridia bacterium
AACGAGTTCCGCATCGACAACGAGCTGCTGAACACCATCGTGACCGAGAACAAGGACCTGACCGACGACGCCCGTCTGGACCTGATCATCGCGCTGATCACCCTGAAGTACACCCAGTCCAACTCCGTGTGCTTCGCTGTGGACGGCCAGGCCATCGGTGTCGGTGCCGGCCAGCAGTCCCGCATCCACTGCACGCGTCTTGCCGGTGGCAAGGCCGATACCTGGTTCCTGCGTCAGCATCCCAAGACGCTGAGCCTGCCCTTCCGCGCCGATCTGGGCCGACCCAACCGTGACAACGTCATCGACGGCTACATCAACGGCAACGAGGAGGATGTCTGCGCCGACGGCATCTGGCAGAACTACTTCACCGAACAGCCCGCCCGCCTGACCGACGAGGACAAGAAGGATTTCCTGTCCAGCATCACCGGCGTTGCTCTGGGCTCCGACGCATTCTTCCCCTTCGCTGACAACATCAAGCGTGCCTACGCCTCCGGCGTTAAGTACATCGCCGAGCCCGGCGGCTCCATCCGTGACGATCTGGTCATCGCCGAAGCCGACAAGGACGATATGGTCATGGCCTTCACCGGCATGCGCCTGTTCCACCACTAATTATAGATATGAGATATAAGATACAAGATACAAGATACGAGATATTTTGTATCTTATACTCATATATGGAGGATTTATGTCCAACGACAGTATTGCGAAGCAAAAAAAGCATGACATTCGCCCGGAGAGTCGTTCGGCTTTATCAGTTCTTAGTATCGGAACAGCGGGAATATGTCATGTCCAAGCAAATTCTGCGCAGTGGTACCAGTATCGGTGCAAACATTGCGGAAGCTGTCTATGGAAGCAGCCGAAAGGATTTCGCTGCAAAGCTGCAAATTGCGCAAAAAGAAGCTGCGGAAACGATGTATTGGCTGGAGCTGCTCAATAGCTGTGACTATATTCCCAACAACTTGTACGAATCTTTGTGCAGCGATTGCCGCGAATTGTTATCCATTCTCTGCGCAACTATCAAATCCATCGAAACCACTGCATAAAAAACATCTTCTATCTCGTATCTTGTATCTTGTATCTCACAATGAAAGGTGTCCTGTCTATGAACATCCTCGTCGTGGGCGGCGGCGGCCGTGAGCACGCCATCATCCGCTCCTTAAAGAAAAATCCCGACGTTACAACCATTTACGCACTCCCCGGCAACGGCGGCATTGCCGCTGACGCCACCTGCGTTCCCATCGCCGCCACCGATATCGACGGCATTGTGAATTTTGCCAAGGAAAACACCATCGATTACGCCGTCGTCGCCCCCGATGATCCGCTGGTTCTGGGCTGCGTCGACCGGCTGAACGAGATCGGCATTCCCTGCTTTGGCCCGAAAGCCAACGCCGCCATCATCGAGGGCAGCAAGGACTTCGCCAAGAATATGATGAAGAAATACGGCATTCCCACCGCCGCCTATGAGATCTTCTCTGATCTGGACGCGTCGCTGAAATATATGGAGAACGCCCCCATCCCCACGGTCA
>JAFUQU010000014.1 GCA_017472255.1 Clostridia bacterium
GCGACAGCTTCCGTGGATGCGATAGCTTCCCTGGAAGCGACAGCTTCCGTGGATGCGATAGCTTCCGTGGATGCGACAGCTTCCCTGGAAGCGACAGCTTCCGTGGATGCAGAAGCCGAAGCGCAGTTTCATAAGGAAAACAAGAATAAAGCGGCGGTGATTCTGCTGTCCGGCGTGATCGGCGCGCTGGTTGTGTCCACGCTGATCTTCCGAGGCGTTGACCGCACCAAATATCTATAAGGAGACTTTGTCATGAAAAACTGCTTTACATCGACCGATATCCTTCTGCCCGCGTTTGCGCAGGATGCGGAGAAGATGACAAAATGGGCGTGCATCGCCTGCGACCAGTATACGTCCGAGCCGGACTACTGGCTGGATGTTGAGAAAATCGTGGGCGACGCTCCGTCGGCGCTGAATCTGGTGCTGCCCGAGCTGTATCTGGACGAAGCGGACAGCCGCATCGGTAAAATCAACGCCGCCATGGGCGAATACCTTGACGGCACGCTGGTGACGCACAGGGATGCGATGATCTATCTGGAACGCCGCCTGAAAAGCGGCAAAGTGCGCCGCGGACTGGTGGGCGCTGTTGATCTGGAATGCTACGACTACACAAAGGGCGCGTCCTCGCTCATCCGCGCCACCGAGGGAACGGTGCTGGAGCGCATCCCGCCCCGGGTGAAAATCCGCGAGGGCGCACCTGTTGAGCTGCCTCACATCATGATTCTGATCGACGATCCGGATCGTACCGTCATCGAGCCGCTGATCGATAAGGCGGCAGGCTTCACGGCGGCCTATGACTTCGATTTCATGAAGAACGGCGGTCATGTTGTCGGGCGCTTTGTACCGGCGGACGAGCAGGCTCGGATTTCCGACGCGCTGGATCAGCTTTGCGAGCTGGACGCCTACAACCGCCGCTACGGGCTGAACGAGACCTCCCCGATGCTCTTTGCCATGGGTGACGGCAATCACTCGCTGGCATCCGCAAAAGCCTTCTGGGAACAGGTCAAATCCACTCTGACGCCCGAGGAAGCATCCGTCCATCCGGCAAGATGGGCGCTCTGCGAGATTGTGAACATCCACGACGAGGCGCTGGAGTTTGAGCCGATCTACCGCGTGGCCTTCGGCGTGGAGCCGGAGAAGCTGGTGAGCGAGCTGCGTGAATATGCCGCGTCGCTGCCCGCAAGCGATGTGGAAGCGCAGACCATCGAGCTGGTGATGGGCGATAAGACGGAGACGGTTATTTTCGAAAATCCCACCTCCTTCCTGCCTGTCGGCACGCTTCAGACCTTCCTGGATGCGTATATCAAGCGCACACCCGGCGCGAAGATTGACTACATTCACGGCGTCGAATCGACGAAGACGCTGGCGTCCGGCGAAAGCTGCGTGGGCTTCCTTTTCCGCGGAATGGAGAAGGGAGATCTGTTCAAAACGGTAATCTGTGACGGCGCCCTGCCGAGAAAGACCTTCTCCATGGGTGAAGCCGATGACAAACGCTTCTATCTGGAAGCGAGAAAGATCAGGTGAATACATATGCTGACATCCTTTACTCCCTTCACGTTTGAAACCGCATCCCCCGAATCGGTGGGCATCTCTCCCGAATCCATCGCCGCTTTTGAAGAAAGACTGCGTGCGGATAAGCTGGGACATCAGGGCTATATGCTCTACAGAAATGGCAAGCTGGTGGCTCAGTCCATCGCGTCACCTTACCGCATGACCGATAAGCGCCATGTTTTCTCGGTAAGCAAGACATGGACAAGCACCGCCATTGGACTGGCGGTGGACGAAGGACTGCTTTCCGTGGAGGACAGCGTGATCTCCTTCTTTCCCGAGCTGCTGCCCGAAGTGATTTCGGACAATCTGGCGGCCATGAAGGTCAGGCATCTGCTTTCCATGAACACCGGACATCGGTGCGATACCACCGGTTCCGTAGCGACGAGAGAGCCGGGCTGGGCGAAGCGCTTTCTGGCGCTTCCGGTGGAATGCGCGCCCGGCAGCAAGTTTGTTTATAATTCCACGGCTACTTATATGCTGTCTGCCATCCTGACGAAGATCACGGGTGTCAGCCTGTTGGATTATATCCGTCCCCGCCTGCTGAATCCGCTGGGCATCGATGATGTGTATTGGATGGAATCTCCTGACGGCATCAATGTGGGCGGCTGGGGCATTCACGTCTCTCAGGAGGATATGCTCAAGCTGGGCGTGCTCTACCTGAACCGGGGCGTCTGGAACGGACGGCGCATTTTGTCCGAGGCCTGGATTGATGAGGCCACCGGCGTTCAGTCGGACAACAGCACGGGCGGAACTATTGACTGGAAGGTGGGCTACGGCTATCAGATCTGGCGCTGCCAGCACAACTGTTTCCGCGCCGACGGTTCCTGCGGACAGTATATTGTGGTATCCCCCGAGAAAAACAGCGTGGCGGTGATGATCTCCGAGGATAATCGTATGCAGCCCCTGCTGGACGCTTACTGGGACACGATCTATGCTTCCATGAGCGACAGCCCGCTGCCTCCATCCGCTCCCTGCGATACCCAGGCGCATCCCTTCTGTGAGCTTCCCGAAGGCTCCTGTGAGCTTCCCGCACCCATTGAAGGAAAGCTGCCGACCAATCCCTTCGGGCTGTCGTCCATCGCGGTACGCCAGGGCGTGAACGGTCTGATTCTGACGCTGCGGGGCGAGAATACGGCGGAGGTAATCTGCGGCGGCGGACGCTGGGAGTACAACCATGTATCCCACTGCCCGATCACGCCGGGTGGATTTCTTGGACAGCTGTCTATCGGAAAGATGGCTCGCATTGCCGCGTCCTATGCCTGCGCGGACGGTCATGTGAAGATTGCTTTGCAGTTTGTCTCGCTGCCCCACGGCATGATACTCGATCTTACGCCCGAATCGCTGACGGTGACGCGAACCATTGATCGCGTATCCGGAAATAAGACGGTGCTGAACTTCGAGTGATTCGACCTTATCCACAAAAATACCGCAAATAATTGTGCAATGTGAATAAATTTCTGCTCACGAGTTAATAATAAAAGTGGACGGAAAATTTTCGCAAATCTCTTGACAAATTGCTGCCGATGCGGTATCATATTATCAGAACAACAAAAAGGAGTGTATCAAAACTATGAAAACTTTAGATATCAAGCTGTCCTCCATCGAGGATGTCCGCAACTTCGTCAACATCGTCTCCAAGTATGATATGGAGATCGACCTTTCTTCGGGCCGCTACATCGTGGACGCAAAGTCGATCATGGGTATTTTCTCCCTCGATCTTCTGAAGCCCATCAAACTCACCGCCCACAATGACAACACCGACGAGCTCTTCGCCGAAATCAAGCCCTACATCATCTGAATTAACACAAAAACACGGGAACGGAGAATTTTCTCCGTTCCTTTTTCATATGATTGTCCCGAGGTGATAATGATATGAAATTTCCGCATTTCAAACAAATTTCCTCTGCCCTTATCTGCGCGTCCATGCTTGCCGTCCCCATCGCCGCCGATGATTACGACGCCCGCTCAGTCATCCTTATGGAGGCGTCCACCGGCATGGTGCTTTATGAGCAGAACGCGGACGAGCAGCTTCCGCCCGCTTCGGTGACAAAGATCATGACCCTCCTGCTGGTCATGGAAGCCGTGGACGACGGACGTCTGTCCTGGGATGAACCGGTGCAGACCTCCGAGTATGCCGCGTCCATGGGCGGTTCGCAGGTTTATCTTGAACCGGGCGAGGAAATGCCCGTGTCCGAGATGGTCAAGTGTGTTACCGTCGCCAGCGCCAACGACGCGGCGGTTGCGCTAGCCGAGAAGGTGGCGGGCAGCGAGGAAGCCTTTGTGCGCATGATGAACGAGAAAGCCGCCGAGCTGGGCATGACAAACACCGTCTTTAAAAATACCAACGGCCTTGACGATGATGTGGAGGGTCACGTCACCACCGCACGCGATATCGCGATTATGTCCCGCGAGCTGATCACAAAGCATCCGAAAATCCTCGAATTTTCCTCCATCTGGATGGATACCATCCGCGACGGCGCGTTCGGGCTGACCAACACCAACCGCCTCATCCGATTCTACCGCGGCGCGAACGGGCTTAAAACCGGCTCCACCGCCAAGGCGAAATTCTGCATCAGCGCCACCGCCCAACGGGATGGGATGCAGCTTATCGCCGTCGTGATGGCCGCCGAAACCCGCGACATCCGCAACGCCACCGCCCAGAAGCTGCTTGACTACGGCTTCGCCAGCTACGAAATCGCCCCCCTCGACGCCGGGGAACTGCCGGAGCTGCGCGTTCTCGGAGGCGTGGCGGACGGCGTGACGCTTGCCGCCGAGCCGTCCACCGCCGTGGTGAAGAAAGGGCAGGGGGCGAAGATTGAGCGCGTAATCACGCTTCCGGAAAATATTTCTGCCCCGGTTGCGAAGGGCGACGAGGTGGGAAAGGCAGAGTTTCTGCTTGACGGCGAAGTGATCGCGACGCTTCCCATCACGGCGGCGGGAAGCGTGGAAAAAGTCAGCTACGGCGGGCTTTTAGCGCGTTTTCTGCGGCGTATGCTGCTGGTAGAGATGTAATATTAAATAGGGCTTAAAATTACAAATACCTAACAAACAAAGAAAACCCCTTGCAAAAAAAATGGACTTGTAGTATCATATGTACAGGGAAAATCTTCACCGACAGTAAATCGCCGCACGAGCGGGAAAGACATTCACGTGAGACCGGATGTTTCACCGCGAGGAAGCATTTGCACGGCGGATTCGACCGACAAAAAATTTAATTAAGGAGAAACACACAAATGAGAAATCTGAAAAAGTTTCTTGCATTAGTGCTCGCTACCCTGATGGTAGTCAGCGCTGCTGCTACGGTTTCTGCATTCGACGATGTTGCTGAGGACAATCAGTACGCTGAAGCAATCAACGACCTCGTTGTTAAGGGAATCGTAAAGGGTGTTGATGAAAACAACTTCGCACCCAACGAAGGCGTTACCCGTCTTCAGATGGCTATTCTGATCGCTCGTGCACTCAGCGGCGAAGTTGAGTCCGATGAGCTCTGGCAGAATGGTATCGCAATCTTCCCGGATGTCACCTCTTATGCAGGCGCCATCGAGTACGCTAACACCAACGGCATCATCAACGGTTACGAAGATGGTACCTTCAAGCCCGGCAACGGTGTTACCTACATCGAAGCTCTGACCATGGCTATCCGCGCTCTGGGCGTTGATACCACTGGTCTGGCTTGGTGGCAGGGTTACTACACCACCGCTAAGAACCTCGGTCTCACTGAAAATGTTGCAGTTTATGACGCTAACAAGGCTCTGACTCGTGCAGAGGTTGCTCAGGTCATCTACAACATGATCTATGTTGAACCCGCTAACGGCGGCGAGTCCATCGCAGCTAAGAACTTCGCAGTTGCTACCGCTGCTAACACCACCACCTTCATCGTAACTGCTACTGAAAAGCAGGCTTACGCTGCTACCGCTAAGGTTGCTGAGGCTGGTTATGTTGGTCTGCAGGAGCTTGTAAACGGTGTTCCCGCTGGTTCTATCGTTTACCTGCCTGTTGCAGTTCTGGGCATCGAGAACGCTGACGAGTACTTCGGCTACGCTTTCGATTTCATCAACTACAATGCTAAGACTGGCGCATTCGACAAGATCATCCCTGGCGAAGAGCCTGTAGTTGTTTACAACAAAGACCTCGCTTCCAAGAGCGACACCAAGTTCACCTTCGAGGGTGTTACTTACTATCCTTCTGAATCCATCACCGGCGCTGCTCTGAAGAACGAAATCGTTATCTTCAACGGCGGCATGAGCGCAAGCGCATCCAAGATGCTGCTCACCAACAAGGACGGCGACATCGTAAATCAGACTGGTGAAGTTATTGCTACCTTCGCTTACGAGACCTCCAATGGCAACAAGTACTATGTTGACAAGAAGCAGGACGTTGAAGGCGGCAGCGCAGTTGTTATGTCTGAGGCTACTGCTCTCGCTAAGTACGGCGTTGCAATCGACGACAGCTCCTACACTGACTACGACACTGCAACCGGTAAGGATCTGAAGACCGGTAACTATCAGATCACCCTGTTTGACGATGACCGCGACGGCAAGTACGAGCGAGCTATCGTTACCGATGTTTATCTCGCAGTTTACAACAATCCTGACAGCGGCAAGCAGACCACCCAGGGTCCTTGGATGACTGGCAACGATGATGACAGAAAGAATGTAACTTATACTGCTACTCTGACCAAGGGTACTGTCTTCACCTACACCTACAACAAGCAGACCAAGGTTGTTGACGTCCTCGATGTTGTAACTCCTTCTTATGGTACTCTGACCAGAATCGACACCACTCTGAACAACGGCGACAACAAGAACACCATTAAGCTGACCATTGATGGTACTGTTTACACTCTGGCTAACACTGCTCATGAAACTGCTGGTAACCTCGGTGCTAAGCTGTATGCTTCTCAGGATCCCGGTAGCTTCGCTAAGATTGCTAGCGATGCAAAGCTTTGCTACATCTACGATGCAGTCAACGCAAATATCAACAAGGTTTCTGTTGGTAGCCCCATCAGATACTATGCAATGAACGGTTATATCCTCTACGCTGAGTCCTACAGCATCGAAGAGTCCTTCGATCGTGTAGTTCTCGACGAGATCGTTTCCTATGACTCCTCTGCTATCTACGCTAATATGTACATCAACGGCGTTCTGACCGAAGATGTTGCAATCTCCAAGATTGATGACAACACCATTGCAAGCCTGAACATCTTCAAGCTGTCCGCTCTGCTGAGCAACGCTGAGCTGCTGGCTAAGGGTAATGTCTTCAGAGCTGTTAAGCTGACTGATGGTTCTTATCAGCTGAGCGAGGCTCTCGACGCTTCCAACGTTTCCGCATTCAAGCTCACCGACAACGGCGATCCTTACAAGGGTAAGGTTGTATTCGATGACGGTATCGCTGATGGTTACGAGAATGCTGCTTTCATCAACAGAGGCAACAAGATCCGCACCAACAACAACACCATCTTCTACTTCCTGAAGAAGTCCGGCAACAATGTTACCGCTATCTCCACCTACATCGGTGCTCCTGACAACTCCTCCATCGACTTCACTGTTGGTACCGTTGAGCTGTACGCTGATAAGATCGGTTACGGCGATGGTTCCTACAACGGCGTTTCTTCCTTCGTTCTCGTTTACTACACCGACGCTTCTGCAATCAAGGGCTTCGGCGTGGCTAACGTTGAGTACTCCACTGTATACGTTGTAAATAATGGCGCTAAGGTTGTTGCTTACAACAAGGCTTCCGCTGCAGACCTCGGTCTGACCGGCAGCGCTTACACTGGCAAGTACTTCTACGCATATAGCGTTTCTGGTCTGGCCATCGACATGGCTACCGGCGCTTCCATCAGCACCATCTACTCTGAGGATATTCTGACTCCTGGTCAGGCTTACAAGCTGTCCTCTGATAACGTAGTTATCGGTACTGCTACTCTGAAGTCTGCTGAGCTGAGCAAGGCTGACTTTGTTCAGGATCGTTACTACTCCATCACCGGTATCGCTGACGGTACTGGCAAGGACGTTAAGATCACTACCGTTAAGCTCACCAAGGCTGGTAAGATCGACGTTAAGACCGATAAGATCGGCGACGTTCTGGGCGCTGATAAGGTCACCGTTTACTACATCGACAACTTCGAGGATGGTTCCTTCGTTGGTGTTGCTGGCTAATTGAATAAGCTGCCAAAAGCACTTAGTCATTAAGTAAACACTTCCCCGCTCCCGCAAGGGAGCGGGGATTCTTTATGCGCAAAAATCGCCCCCGGCTCAGCCGGGGGCGTGTTCGTTATTCGATTGTGAATTCAAATTCAAACTCGCTGGTGCGCAGCTCGTACTCCTTCTCGGGAACCGGCCCACATGAGTTGCTGCCGATGCCCTCCTGCCTGTAATCAATGTACAGATACTTCGTGTTCGTGTGTACCAACTCGTCGCAGTGCCGCGCGGCGGTCAGATTCTCCAGCGTGAAATCGTGGCAGGAGAACGCGAATACCCCCGGCGCGCTCACACGCACGCCCTCGCCGCTCGCCGACGAGTAAATCTTCACCCATCGGGTGTCTTCATGGCTGCCCGTTTCCTGCGGCACGTCGTAGAGGAAGTTCAGCTCGGCGATGGGGCGGTCGTAGCTGCCCACGGTTGCCAGCGCCTTGCGGTCGGGATAGCTGTCGCCGGGGCCGCGTCCAACCCACGCGGCGCGGTCAGCGTCCTCCGGAAGCGTCAGCATCACGCCGATGCGCGGCAGAATTTCCGGCGGCTTGCCGTAAGGCTTGCCCTCCATTGTCACGTCGATTCTGCCGCCCGCCGTTACGCGGTAAATGAGCGTCATGTCGAAGCCCCACCAATGGCTCTGGGGCAGCAGCTTTCCGGTGCTGGTGATGGTCACACAGTCCTCCGCGTCCTCCACCCGGCAGGAATAATGGCCGTAACAGGTCTGATCGACCAGACTGCCCTTCCAAATTCCCGCGCGGCGCGGCGCAAAGCCGGTAATTCCGTCGTTGTCGGTGGGCGCGCGCCAAAGGTTCAGCTTCATGGGCGCAGTGATTACCGCCCGTCCGCCGCGCTCCAGCGCCGCAGGCATACCCTCGGCGAAGGTTACGGTAAAATCATCGCCCACTATGGTAACGCTGCCATAAGCGTCGGTGGTGACAGTGTGCGCGTAGGGGACACGTTCAATGACGGCGGGGGAAGGCTTCGTCAGCACGAGCTGCTTGTGCGCCAGCTGGCGGTCGTTCGCGGTAAATACGAAGTCCGCCGTCACAAGCCCTCTGCAGCCCTTCGCGCACAGCGGGAGCGGAAGATTCACGTTGGAACGCGGCTCGATGCGCGGCAAGGTCAGCTCACCCTCGCGGACGGTTTTCGCGTCCGACGCCAGCGTCCAGCGCATCGTGACGCCCTCCAGTGCCGTGAAATCGTTGGTGTTGCGCACCGTAATGCCACCCTCCCAGGGAAGCACGAAGATGGGTGCGCTGATTTCGCGCAGTTCATGCCATGTGGGCTTGGGCGTGCCGTCGCTGGTGTGGAAGCCGTCCAGCGAGAAGTTTGACCAGTGGTAGAGGTCGGGAAAATCGCCGCCGTAGAGGTAGCGGGGCTTGCCGTCGATTCCCTCGGTGAGGAAGCCGTGGCTCTTGTACTCCCAAACGTAGCCGCCGCAAATGAAATCGTGGGTGTATACGTAGTTCCAGATGTCCTCCAGACCGCCGGGGCTGTTGCCCATGGCGTGGGCGTATTCCAGCATCATCACCGGCTTTCCCTCCGGCTCAAAGCCGCGCAGCGTGTCCATGGACATATAACCTGTGAGACGGAAGTCTCCGCCGAGTGTCGCTGCCGCGGACGGCTCTAAGCGCACAGGCTTAATGACCTTCTGCTCCTTCAGCCAGGCGGCGCAGCGGTCGTGATTCTCGCCCACGCCGCATTCGTTGCCCACCGACCAGATGTTGATGCAGGTCTCGTTTTTATTCTGCCAGTACATCCGGGAAATGCGGTCGAAAAAGGCGTCGAACCATTCGGGATCCTTGTTCAGCACGCCCTGATCACCGGTAGCTTCGGCACCGTGGGTTTCCAGATCGGCTTCGTCCATGACGTAGATACCCAGCTCGGAGGCGATTTCGTAGAACGCGGGATGGTTGGTGTAGTGCGAGCAGCGGATGGCGTTCAGGTTGCAGTCCTTGATGTCCTGCAATTCGGAGCGAATCTGCTCGATGGACAGCGTACGTCCGGTTTTGGCGTTATTTTCGTGGCGGTTGACGCCCTTCAGGGTGATGGGCTTGCCGTTAATCAACAGGCTGCTGCCCTCGATGGATGTGAAGCGCAGACCTGCTTTTTTCGTATGTACCTCCGGCTCCATGCCGTCGGCGGTCAGCGTCATCACTAACTCGTAAAGATACGGGTCTTCCGCGTTCCAGAGATGGGGATTTTCCACCGGCAGGAAAGCTTCGCCCGATTCGGACGCAGCGTCTTCACGCTCGTAAACCAGTGCGCCGTCGGCGTCGTACAGCGCCATGTGCAGCTGAGCATTGGAAGCTCCGCGGCATTCGGTAAAGAGCCGGAAGCCGCCCTCCTCGGGAAGCAGCGTATAGTCCCAGAGGTAGCTTTCGCCGCAGGAAATCAGCGATACATCGCGGAAAATACCGCTGGCCATCAGCATATCCTGATTTTCCAGATAGGACGCATCGCTGTAAGTGTATACCTTCACCGCCAGCAGATTCTCGCCGTCCCGCACAAGGTCGGTAACGTCGAACTCGGCGGCAAGGCGGCTGCCCTTGGAAAAACCCACATAAACGCCGTTCAGCCAGACAAAATACGCATTGTCCACGCCGAGAAAGCGCAGGAACATCCGCCCCGCCTTTTTCGCTGTGAAGCGGCGGCGGTAGAAGCCCACGGGATTGTCCCGATGGATGTATGGCGGATCGTAGGGAAAGCAGTAGCGCACATTGGGATAGAGACAGGTTCCGTAGCCCTGGAACTGCCACATGGACGGAACCGGAAGATCGTCCCAGCCGTTGTCGTCCAGCGCTTCATCCCACAGTGGGTCGATGGTATCAGCCGGCAGATAGTTGAATTTCCAGATGCCGTTCAACAGCTGCACCCGGTCGGAATCGGATAGATTTTGATGAGTCACGCCCCGCTTTGCCGCCGGAAGCAGCATGGAACGCTGGGGCAGACGGTTTTCGCCCAGCATATGCGGATTGGCGATATAGTTTGGATTCAGCATATAAACCTCCATTTTCTCTTGTTGATGGTAATAGTATCAATTATCTTTAATTATAACATAAACGGCTGCTGAAATCCATGGAATTATCGTAGGTTTTACCTGTCATTTTCGTATGTTTCAGAACAGATTTTCAGCTTCCCTGAAAAAATCGCGAAAATATGCTTGCCTTGGCGGAAAATCTGTGGTATAATGATTAGGAGAAATACAGGATGGAGGACGCCAATGAACGAACTGTTTGACAAACTGAATGAAGGACAGCTGGCCGCTGTTACCACTACCGAAGGGTATGTGCGCATCATCGCCGGAGCAGGTTCGGGCAAAACCAGGACGCTGACCCATCGCTACGGCTATCTGGTGAAGGCGGCGGGCATCCATCCGGGCAATGTGCTCTGCGTCACCTTCACAAACAAAGCGGCGGGGGAGATGAAGCGGCGGGTTCGTTCGCTTATCGGCGACGGCTATGACAACTCGCTGATCACCACCTACCACGGCTTCTGCGTTCGCGTTCTGCGGGAGGATATCCACCGTCTGTTCTATCCCCGCAGCTTCACCATCCTCGACGAGACCGATCAGCGCCGCATCCTGTCCGAAATCTACGGCGAGCTGGAAATTAAGCTCGACCGCGCCACCTTTGAGAAAATTCTTGACGCGGTGCATCGGCTGAAATCGAAGGAGGATTATGTGGACGCGTTGGTGAACGACCGCCTCGATGCTATCCATGTACCGCCCGCATCTCCCGTCACCCCGCCCGACCCGCTGGAAGAAACGGTTGTCAAGCGCTATCTGTCCAAGCAGAAGAAGATTTTCGGGCTGGATTTTGACGATCTGGTGTCGTTCACCTTCGCCATATTTGCCGCCTTTCCCGAGGTGCGGGAAAAATGGGCGGAACGGCTGTATTACATACAGGTGGACGAATTTCAGGATTCGTCAAGGCGGGAGCTTCGCCTGATCCGTTCGCTGGCAGAGACACATAAGAATCTGTTCGTCGTGGGCGATCCCGACCAGAACATTTACGAATGGCGGGGAGCGGATATGTCGATTCTCGTGGACTTCGACAAGACCTTCCCCGGCACCGAAACCATTCTGCTCAACCAGAATTACCGCTCCACCGGCAACATTTTGCGTATCGCCAACACGCTGATTGCACACAACAAAAACCGCATTCCCAAGGATTTGTTCACCGCCGGTGATGCGGGCGCGGATGTGATTCATCTGCACGCCAAATCCGAGCAGGATGAGGGCGAATGGATGGCGCAGGAGATCAAACGTCTGGTAACCGAAGAAGGCAGGCAATATCGTCAGATCGCGGTGCTCTACCGTTCGGGCTTCCTGTCCCGCTTCATCGAGCAGGCGCTGATGGCGGCGAACATTCCCTATGAGCTGTATGGCAGCGTCCGTTTCTATGACCGCATGGAGATTCGCGACACCCTCGCCTACCTGAAGCTGCTGCTGCGGGACGACGACGAGGCGCTGGAACGGGTGATCAACACGCCCAAGCGCCAGTTCGGCAAGGCAAAAATGGCCGCGCTGAAAGCCCTCGCCGAGGAGGAGCAGTGCAGTCTGTACGACGCGCTGCGCCGCCATGTGGATGAACCGGTATTCCGGCGTTCCGGGGCGGCGGAGTTTGTCACGTTGATTGAGGAGCTTCGCCGGGAAGCGGAGAGCAAAGCCGTTTCCGAGCTAATGCAGGAAGTGCTGGTACGTTCCGGCTATGAAGCGTACATCCGGGAAAGCGGCAGCATGGAGCGGCTGGACAACCTTGCCGAGTGCAAGCGCTCGGTTTGGGAGCGGGAGCAGAGCTACGGCGAGACCTATACGCTGGATATGTTTCTCCAGCAGGCGGCGCTGGAATCCGCGCAGGACACCGAGGAGGACGCGGACAAGGTGAAGCTGATGACCATTCACGCATCCAAGGGATTGGAATTCCCGGTCTGCTTTGTCTGCGGCATGACCGAGGGAATCTTCCCCTCCGGGCGCACGCTGGAGGAACGCAAGGACGCGGGACTGGAGGAGGAGCGCCGGCTCTGCTTTGTAGCCTGCACCCGCGCCATGGAGCGGCTCTATCTCACCGAATCGGAAGGCACTGGCAACGATCACGCTCACAAGCGTCCCTCGCGCTTCCTGTACGACATGGGCGAGGATAACTATGTACGTGTGGGTACAATCCCCAAAGAGCTGACAGAGGCCGCTGTGCCTGCCACAGCGGCTCCATCGGGCGGACTGCGTGCGGTGGGCGATACGGTGCAGCATCCGGTGTTCGGGCAGGGGAAGATTATGAAGATCGATCCGGCCAAGGGTGTGTATTATATTCTGTTCGAGAAAACCGGCACGCTGCGCCCGGTAAGCTGTGATTATGATTTCGATGCGTGGGCAAACCTTGCTATCATGAAGCAGGCTGCCGAAGCGGCTGTTCATACGCAAACGCCGCCTCCACCGCCAAAGCCCGAGCCACAATGCAAGCCCAAGCCCGAACCCAAGCCCAAGCCGGAACCGCTGCCTGAGCCGATTCCGCTGACCGAGCAGCTGACCGCGCCCGAACCCATTCCCGAGCCAATCCCGAAACCCGAACTTCCGCCGAAGAAGGCGGAAATGCCCGCCAAATACCGTGATGCTCAATGGGCGCGGGCGGAAATCGGCGAGGAAAATCTCTGGAACCGGTCGGATGTGCCCCACGAGGGTTGGTACTGCACCGAGGTCATCGATCTGGGTGAGCCGGTGGGCGTCTGCCGGATGTGCGGGCATCAGATCATTCGCTATGTACACGTGATGAAGCATCCGCAGTATTACCGCACCATCGGCGCGGGCTGCGTATGCGCCGGACGGATGGAGGGCAATCCCGACGCCGCAAAGGAACGCGAGAACGCCTTCAAAAACCGTCAGTCGCGGCGGGAGACC
Source organism: Clostridia bacterium (assembly GCA_017472255.1). Lineage (GTDB taxonomy): Bacteria > Bacillota > Clostridia > Oscillospirales > CAG-272 > Flemingiibacterium. The sequence goes on from JAFUQU010000014.1 coordinate 13,642, forward strand.
TTCCTGAAGCTGCCGCTGAAAAAGAGCAGAAACGGCAACGAGTATGTGAAGTACAAGGGAGAGATTGTTACCATCCTGCCCGACCGCTTCAAGCAGGGACACTACAAATCGGTGGTGCGCGGCAAGTTTTCCGGCTCCTGTACCACGAAAACCGACGCCATGGCGGCGGCGTTTGATCTGCTCGACCCATGGGAAATCTGAGAAAAATAGCGAGGACGCGGCTGACACCGCGTCCTCATTTCATTATTTTTTCTGATAAGCCTTCACAGCCGCCGCAACGCGCTGATAATCGTTGGTCAGAATCACATCACAGCCGTCACGCAGATACTGCTCGGCTTCTGCCGGATCGTCCGCATAGAATACGTTGCAGATGAGACCGTGAGCGTGGGCTTTTTCGACGGTTTTGCGCACATAGTCGGGCGGATTGCGCTTGAAATGGGGCTGGAACAGCTGAATTTTCTTTGAACCCGTCGCCAGCGCCTTGTCCACCAAATCCTCGAAGGGATCGCCCGTAGCGCCCGCACAACGGACGATATCCGGCGCGATTTGCCGCAGCTGCTCCAGAATTGCCGGATTGCCGCTCATGAAGTAACAGTATTTCGCGCAGTCGTACTTCCGTATCAACGAGACAATCTTCTCCAGCGTCTCCGCGGGCAGCGGATTGATATCATCCTTTGCCTTGATGTGGACATTCATAATCGTCTGGCAGGCGAACTTCCGTAAAATCTCCTCCAGCGTCAGAATCCGCATTCCGGTGAATTCCGCTCCATGCTTGAAGCCGAAGTCGAATTTCAACAGCTCGTCGTAGGTGTAATCCCCCACGAAGCCTTTTCCGTCGGATACGCGGTCGAGGTTGGGATCGTGAATCGACACAATCTCGCCGTCCTTCGTCGCCCACAGGTCGAATTCAATCTCCTGGGCGCCCATCGCTACCGCCGCGCCAAAGGCGGGCAGACTGTTTTCCGGGGCGATGGTGTTAAAGCCCCGGTGCGCGCAGACACGGGGATAGGGCAGGAATTCGTCCGGTGCGATCATTGCCGGACCGGATGGGCGGTACTGCCATGGATGCCGTCCAAACTCGATGTATTCGTAGTGCGGTGCGGGCGGATTGCCGAATCCGGCGGGCTTGTAATACTTGTCGGCGGGATTAAACTCCGCCACGCCCAAACCGACCTGGCTCTTCATGTTCACCAGCACCTGACCGCGGGGCGTGACAATCATGCTGGCGCCGCAGATATCCGGGCTGCCGTCCAAACTCACCGACGCGCGCAGCAGGTGTGCGTTGCAGTTGTAGGCGAGGAAGCGTCCCATAATCTCCAGCGCCTCGTGGGTGTCGCTTCGCTGGAGCGAACAGCCGATGATAATGTCCACGTTCTGCCGGGCGATGTTGGCGAAGGCTTCGTAAAAATAAAAGTCGTAGCAGGTGAGGAAGCCGTAGCGGATGCCGTCAATTTCCAGCACATACGGCTCGGAATATTCGAACGTGTAAGCGCTGTCCAGCTTCACCTCGTACTGCTCGGAGGGCGGGAGGTGCTTCTTGTAGTAGTGTCCCACCACTTCGCCCTGACGGTTGAAGGCGTAGGTGGTGTTGCGGAAGCCGGTTTCGGTTTCGTAAAGACCATTGACGAATACGACCGCGTTACAGCGTTTCGCTGTCGCTGACACTGCCGCAAGCAGGCGGGGGCTGTATTTGCGGTATGCGGCAAGGTTTTCCTCCCGGGTTCCGGCGTAGCAGGGCACGTCGCTGTACTCGGGCAGCACGATGATGTCCATCGACTCGTCGCATTGATTCAGCAGCTCCAGCTTTTTCTCAAAATATGCGTCCATCAGCGACGCATCCATCGAATAGGGCGGTTGAATGACACAGGCTTTCATAATTATGACCATGGCTTTCGCGTAGCGAAAGCTTCCTTTCTGGGGAATTGGGGCTGGTTTGCGTAGCAAAACATTGCCGGGACGGCAATGTAAGCCACAAAACCCTGTCTGAAAAATTTTTATTTTTCAGACTTTACCTCCGGTAAAATGGGACTGCACCTTTGTGCAGCCCCATAATCGTCTTAATCAATAACCTTTACGCTGTAGCCGACGGAATAGCTCTTGCCGACCTCCAGCTTGATGGCATAGGGCTTGTCCTCGAAGTTGCCGGTTTCGTCGAGGTGCGCGGGCAGACCGTTCCACGGCTCCAGGCAGACGAAAGGCGCTTTTTTAAGCGGAGGCGTCCAGACGCCCAGCGCATGAAAGCCGGTGAAATCGAAGTCGATACCCTTGCCGGTGTTCTTGTTGATCAGCTTCACACGGCGGGATTTCAGCTTCTTGGTCAGTAGCACATCCACGTCGTAGTCGTTGTAATCCAACTCCCATTCGTTGGTGTTCTTCAGCTTGTCGGTGACAGGCAGGCTGGCGTCTATGTAACCTCCGCCGTAGTTGGTGGTGTAGATGACATCCTCGTTCTCCACCTGCTCAAAGACCAGCTTGTAATCGGAGAACTGCTCGCCCTCGTTCATCGGGCAGCGGAAGCCGGGATGACCGCCGATGCAGAACCAAATGGACTTATTGTCCATATTCTGCACCGTGTAGGTGGTGGAAAAGCCCTCGTCGCTGATCTGATGGGTGATCAGCAGGCGGAACTTGTAGGGATAAACCTTCATCGACTCGTCGCTGTCGTACAGCTCGTACACCAGCTTGTCGGAGGAAGCTTCCAACAGGCGAAAGTTCTGCTTGCGTGCGAAGCCGTGCTTGGTCAGCGGATAAGCCTTTCCCTCAAACTTCACGCTGCCGTCGATGGTGGCGCCGACGGTAGGGAACAGAACCGGCGCGTGGCTTGCCCAGTACTCGGGAATGCCCTCCCATACATACTCCTTGCCGTCCTTTTTGTAGGAGATCAGTTCGCCGCCCGAGGTGGAGCCGATGGCGGACGCACGGGCTGTCTTGATTTCGCTGTTCATATTGAATGTCCTTTCTGTAAAACGGCGAGGTCAGGCTCTGCCCGCCTCGCCGATTATTTGAATGCCTGATGGGTGGTTTACTCTTTCATGCGCGGAAGATCGTCGTCGTCGCCGCGTTTGTCGTGCTTAGCCTTTTCCGCCTCCTCGGCTTCACGGCGCTGACGCTCTTCCTCATCCTTCTGCGCCTTTAGACGGTTTTCTTCCTCGCTCTTGCGCTTCTTCTCAGCGACCAGCTCCTCCAGCTCCTCTACGGTAGGATTGCCGTCCATAGCCGCGTTGAACTGCACCTCGTCCATGACCTCATTCTTGATCAGGAATCCGGCGATAAAATGGAGCTTCTCCATGTTCTCGCGCAGAATCTTCATGGCCGTCTCGTAAGCCGTTTCAACCAGACGCTTAATCTCGTTGTCGATGAGCGTAGCGGTGTCCTCGGAATAGTTGCGGGTGGTGTTGAAATCGCGGCCAAGGAAGACCTCGTCGCTGTTGTGCTCGGAGCCATAGACGATAGGACCGAGCAGATCGCTCATGCCGTAACGTGTCACCATATTGCGTGCAATGCCGGTAGCGCGCTGAATGTCGTTGGACGCGCCGGTGGAAATGTCGCCGATGATCAGCTTTTCTGCCACCCGTCCGCCCAGCAGAGAGACGATCTCGTTCTCCATGTCGTTCTTGGACTGGTAGGATTTGTCTTCCAGCGGCAGGGAGAGCGTGTAACCGCCCGCGCGTCCGCTGGGAATGATCGAAATCTGGTGTACCGGCGTATCTGGCTGGAGGTACTTGGTCACAATGGCATGACCGGCTTCGTGGTAAGCGGTAAGCCGCTTTTCCTTCTCGCTGATGATCTTGGACTTCTTCTGCGGACCGACCAGCACCTTGATGGTGGCCTCCTCCAGATCGTTCATTCCGATCAGGCTCTTACCCTTGCGCGCGGCCAGCAGAGCCGCTTCGTTGAGCAGGTTGGCAAGATCGGCGCCGGTAAAGCCCACGGTGGTCTTTGCCAGCGTGCGAAGATCCACATCCTCTTCAAAGGGCTTGCCCTCGGCGTGAACCTTCAGGATATCCTCGCGTCCCTTGATATCGGGGTAGTTGACGGTAATCTGACGGTCGAAGCGTCCGGGACGGAGCAGCGCCGGGTCGAGAATGTCGGGACGGTTGGTAGCCGCCATGACGATGACGCCGTCATTGCCGCCGAAGCCGTCCATCTCCACCAGCAGCTGGTTCAGGGTCTGCTCGCGCTCATCGTGACCGCCGCCCAAACCTGCGCCGCGGTGACGTCCCACAGCGTCAATCTCATCGATAAAGATGATGCTGGCCGGATTCTTCTTGGCCGTATCGAACAGGTCGCGCACACGGGATGCGCCGACGCCCACATACATCTCCACGAAATCTGAACCGGAAATCGAGTAGAAGGGTACGCCCGCTTCGCCTGCTACAGCCTTTGCAAGCAGGGTTTTACCGGTACCAGGAGGGCCTACCAGCAGCACGCCGTGGGGGATATGAGCGCCCAGCTTCGAGAACTTTGCGGGGTCCTTCAGGAACTCCACAACCTCCTGAAGCTCGGCCTTTTCCTCATCCGCACCGGCCACATCCTTGAAGAATACCTTCTTCTTTTCGTCCGAGCCGAGCTTGGCACGGGCTTTGCCGAAGCTGTTGATCTTACCGCCCTTGCCGCCGGTACCCGTGAACTGATTCACGATAAAGAACCAGAACACGATGAAGAGAATGATCACAATGGCGTAGGGCAGCAGGCTGACCCACCACGGAATCTCCACCGGCTCAGCGATGTTGTAAGATTCAATAATACCCGCACGATACTGTTCTTCGATTATATCGCCGAACTGATTCAGGAACATCTCGTAATCGCGCAGCGCAAAGGTGATCGTCCGATTATCCTTGGTCAGGATGGTCAGACGGTCATTGCTGTCGATTTCAAAGGCTCTAACCTGCTGTTCGTAGAACAGCGTGTCGATATCGCTATAGATGACCTGCTCACCGGGTGTGTTGCCGAACAGCGCGGCAGTTGCCACCAGAATGACACCGATCAGCACCACGTAGAAAATCAGAATTTTGTAATTGGATTTCATACATTACCTCACATCGTTGTATTGAACACTGCCGTGCCGGACGTTACTGTTTTTCGTAAACTTCCGGCTTGAGGATGCCTATGTAAGGCAGTGCACGATATTTTTCGGCGAAATCAAGACCGTAACCCACCACGAACTCGTCGGGAATCGTTTTTCCGCAGTAATCGGGCTTGAAGTCCACCTCACGGCGCTCGGGCTTGTCGAGCATGGTGGCGGTACGCACACTGCGCGCGCCCTTTAGCTTCAGATACTCCACTAGATAGGAAAGCGTCTTGCCGCTGTCAATAATGTCTTCCACAATCAGGATGTCGGTGTCCGCCAGATCCTTACGGTGCAGGTCAAGAATAATATTGACCGAACCGCTGGATTTTGTGGCGTTGCCGTAGGAGGATACCTTCATGAAGTCGATTTCCACCGGAATGGACACCTTCTTCATCAGGTCGCCCATGAAGACCACCGCTCCCTTGAGGATGCAGAGCAGCACCAGCCGCTTCCCGCAGTAATCCTCGCTGATCTGTCCCGCGATGCGGGAAACAATCTCGTCAAGCTCCTTCTCGGAGACCAATACGCGCTCAATGTCGTTATTCATCACAAAACCTCGTTATAATAATAAATCATATTCAAAACGTCATCCGCACTCCCGGCGGGTCTCACCCTGTCCGCCGCCGGAAAGCCGGGAACCCAGACAATTCCGCCGTCGTCGCATACCACCGGCAGCGTCCGCCGTCTTGCGGGAGGAATCCCCCGGTCGTTGTACAGCTTCTTCAGCCTGCGCGTCATACCGCCGTACACATAAGCGTCGCCATCCATGCGGGAACGTACAAATAGCACATTATTTATTTTATCAGAATCGAGCCTGATGTTCATTGATAATTTGTAAATATTCTGTAGGAATTCATTATCTTTTTCAAAATTCTTCCCATTTTGGCCGATGAGCAGCGCAAAATCGGGGGAATCAAAGCGATTGATCCCGATTTTCAGCGGGTGGCGGAAGGGTTCCTCCGTCTTTACCTCGCGGGTAAAGAACAGCTTGCCGCACTCCACTACAGCCCGCACCCGGTCGCTCAGCGATATCGATGCTCCCTCGCGTCCGGTCTGTGCCAGCCGCAGCACGGCTTCCAGATGAACGGTTTCCAGCGCCGCCGGAGAGATATCCGCGAACATCCGCCGCAGCGCACGCACTGCAATGGGGTGGGGCGCGTTTGTCAGTGCGGTCAGCGGCAGCCGTCCGTTCGTGCAGTGCTCTGCCAGAAAGGCGTCCGCCTGCTCGTTCAGATAAGCGGCATCTTCCCGAAGCGCCGCCGAGGTGCGTCCCATAGCCGACAGAAATGCGGGATTGATCCGCTCCAGCGCCGGAAGAAGCTCATGCCGGATATAATTGCGCGTATAGGCGGTATCGGCATTGGTGCTGTCGGTAACGTAGGGCAGCTGCAATTCCTCGCAGTAAGCGAGAATTTCCGCCTTCGTGCAGGCAAGCAACGGGCGGATAATCGTCAGCCCGTCGGTCACACGCACCGGCGGAATGCCCGCCAGTCCGTTCAGCCCGGCTCCCCGGGCGAGATTGAACAGCATAGTCTCCGCGTTGTCATCCGCGTTGTGGGCGGTAGCGATGCAGGACAGCCCGTTCTCGGCGGCAATCCGCGCGAACGCGGCGTAACGGTGTCTGCGTGCCGTTTCTTCCAGACCGCGTCCTTCCTGCTTTGCCAACGCAGGCACGTCGATCTTTTCCAGCACAAAGGGAATTCCCCGCCGTGCGCAGAATCGCGCGCAATGCTCGGCGTCCCGGTCGGCTTCCTCGCCGCGGATACCGTGGTGTACATGGACAGCCAGCAGGTCAAGTCCGTTCACGTCGCAGAAACGCATCAGGAGCGTCAGCAGCGCCGTGGAATCAGCCCCGCCCGAATACCCCGCCAGAATGCCTTTGCAGCCCTCAGGCAGAGCATAAGTCTCCAGTGCGCGGGTAAAAGCGGCGTCTACCTTGTTTGTATTTTTCATAACCTTAACGCGGCGGTTCGGCGCCGTCCTCCGGCGCCAGCGACGTGAATTTTGTGAACTGACCGAACCAGCCCATTTCCACCTTGCCGGTGGCGCCGTGACGGTTCTTCGCCACGATGACGTCCGCCACATTCTGCTTGTTCGGGTCGGTTTGGTAGTAGTCGCGGGACAGAAACATGATCACGTCCGCGTCCTGCTCGATTGCACCCGAGTCACGCAGGTCGGACAGCATCGGCGTTTTGTCGGTACGGGATTCGGGGCTTCGGGAGAGCTGCGCGCAGCAGATCAGCGGAATCTGCAAATCCTTCGCCATGATTTTCAGGCTTCGGGAGATGGCAGCCACCTCCTGCACGCGGTTGTCAATTTTGGTATCGCTCTGCATCAGCTGCAAATAGTCGATAACCACCAGTCCCAGGTTCTTTACCCGGCGCAGCTTAGCTTTCATACCGGTGGCGGTAATGCCGGTGGTGTCGTCGATATAAATATCGCATTCGGACAGGCTGGCGGAGGCGTGGGCTAATTTCGTCCAGTCGTCGTCGGTCAGCTCGCCGGAACGGATATTGTGGCTGTCCACCAGCGCTTCACTGGAGAGCATACGCGATACCAGCTGTTCGGCGGACATTTCCAGCGAGAAGATGCAGACTGCTTTCTTGGTCTGCTTTGCCACGTTGGAGGCGATGTTCAGCGCGAAGCTGGTCTTACCCATACCGGGTCGGGCGCCGATCAGAATCAGGTCGCTTTTGCCCATGCCGACCAGCGTTTTATCCAGATCGCCGAAGCCTGTGGGCGTACCTACAGTCTCGGCGCGGTTGGTCTGCAAAAGATGCAGATGCTCGTAGGTCTGAACCAGCACCTCGCGGATATGGAGGAAGCCCTTCTGTTCGTTGCCCTCGGCGATGTCGTAAATCCGCTGCTCCGCGTTGCCGAGAATGTGCGCCACGTCATCCTCCGCCGCGTAAGCCGACTCGGCAATTTCCTCCGATGCGGCGATGAGACTGCGCAGCAGGCTTTTATCCTTGACAATCCGCGCGTAATCCTCCACATTGGCTGCCGACGGCACCACGCCGGCGATCAGCTTTATGTAGGATTTGCTGTGCGACTCGTCATAGACCCCGCGATGCACAAGGGTATCGATCAGCGTGACAAGGTCAATGTCACGGTTTTTCAGATACATCTCCTGCATAGCGAGGTAGATCTGCATATGCTCCTCTAAATAAAAGTCCTCACTTTTCAGTATACCCGCAATCACATTGAAACATTCCGGGTTAATCAGAATCGAACCCAGAACAGACTGCTCGGCCTCCAGTGAGAACGGGAGCTTTCTCTGGAATCCGTCTTCTGCCATGGTTTATTTTTTCTCGTCGATGCGCACGTTGATCTTGCCGACCACCTCCGCGTGCAGCTTTACGTTGACGGTGTGGGTGCCGAAGGTCTTCAGCGCGTCATCCAGCTGAATCTTGCGCTTGTCCACGGACAGGTTGTGCTGCTCCTTCAGCGCCTCGGCCAGATCCTTGGAGGTGACGGAACCGTAAAGTCTGCCGTCCGCACCCGCCTGATTGGAGAAGACCACGACCACGCTTTCGAGCTTGGCAGCGGTATCCTTTGCGTTGGCCAGTTCGACCTCGGCCTTGTGCTTTTCAGCTTCTTCGCGACCCTTGATCTCGTTCATGGCCTTGTTGTCGGCGATGATGGCCAGACCCTTGGGCAGCAGGAAGTTGCGGGCGTAACCGTCCGAAACGTTGATAAGCTGACCCTTTTTACCCTGTGATTTTACATCCTGTGTTAATACGACTTTCATTTTTATAATCTCCTTTGATTTGTTCCGATTTCATTAAGATTTGCGCATATAGTCATCGATGGCTTCCTTCAGGCTGTTCAGCGCCGCCGTCATGGTTACGTTCTTCAGCAGCGCGCCCGCCGCTTCGTAGTAACCGCCGCCGCCGATCTTTTCCAGAATCAGCTGCACGTTCACATTGCCCGCCGAACGCGCCGAAATATGCACGCTGTCGTCGATGTGTACCAGCGCAAAGCTGGCCATGACGCCGCTGACGCTCAGCAGCTTGTCGGCAGCCTTGGCGGCCGCGATGCGGTCGGCAGGGCTGCCGTCGCCGTCGCTCATGGAGATGGCGAAAATTTGACGGTAGGTGATAACGTTCATCGAGAACTTCGCCTCGCGCATGAAGTCCTCCAGCCCGGATTTGAAGAAGTGCTGCACCTCCGACGGGTTTGCTCCCTCGGAACGCAGATAGAGCGCCGCGCTGAATGTGCGCACACCGGTGTTTCGGGAGAACTGCTTGGTGTCCAGCAGCATACCGGCGTAAAGCACGTCCGCTTCCTCACGGTGCAGCGTGCCGATGGGAAGCGCCTGCTCCAGCATTTCTGCCACCAGCTCACAGGCCGACGAAGCCGACGGCTCGATGTAGGTGATGGTGGGCTGACGCTTGAATTCGCCGGTTTTGCGGTGATGGTCGATGACCGCGATAGTCGCCACATTGTCCGCGATGTCGGGTGCGGCGAACTGGACAGGATTGTTTACGTCCACGATGACCAGCAGCGTGTCCGAGTGAATCATGTCCTGCCCCACGATGTTGTCCACAAAAATGTCCGAATATTCAGGAATCACCGAGACGCGCTGGATGGCGCTGGCAATGTTGGGGTCTTCCTTATTGACCACGATGTTGCTCTTGACGCCGCAGAACGTGGCGAGCCGGGCGATGCCGATGCAGGCGCCGATGGAGTCATAGTCAGGGTTGCGGTGCCCCATAATCAGCACATTGTTGGCCTTGGCCATGTGCAGCGACAGCTCGCCTGCCACCACCCGGGCGCGCACCTTGGTGCGCTTCTGCACAGTCTTGGTGCGGCCGCCGTAAAATTCGGTGTTGTGTGCATTTTTAACGACCACTTGATCGCCGCCGCGCTGGAGCGCCAGATCGAGGGAAGCATGGGCATCGTGATCCTTGTCAGCCAGCGTACCCTTGACCCGGGAAATGCCGATGGATACGGTAACGGGCATACTGCCCTCACCGATGCGCACCTCGCGGATGCGGTCGAGGATATCGAACTTCCGGGCAATGAACTCGTCCAAATAACGGGCTTCAAACAGAAAAATAAACTTGTCCCGCTCATACTCCTTGAGAATGCCGCCCACCGAGTCCGCCCACTGCTTGAGAATTTCCTCCACCTGCGCGGAAGCGGAACGGTATTTTTCCTGCACGAACTGCATTAGCTCGTCCAGATTATCAATCATGACATAAGCAATGATCGTTTCCTCGTCGGCGAGACGCTTTGCCAGCATACGCAGCTCAGTGCGCTCGTTCCAAACGGTGATGACGTAGGTTTTGCCCTGAGCGGTGATTTTGTAGCCCTTGATGCGGAATACCCGGTCGTAAGCGACAGCTTCCACACCGTCCACCGCATCGGTATCCTCGGGAGCGGAGGTGGTGTCCTCCAGAATGCGGTCAATGGTTACGTTGGAAACGGTGTCGATATACTTGGTGTAAAGCACTTCGCGGGGATTGGCAGCCTTGGTGAAGGCGTTGTTGTACCAGATAATCCGTCCCGACTCATCGCAGATGACCACGGGCAGATAGAGCTTGAGGATAAAATCAAGCGTGATGTTGCCTAAAATCGGCGAGATTTTTTCATCGTCGGGACCGGCGATGCGGAAGCTGAAAAAGCCGTACAGGCGGATTCCGATAAATTCCGCCAGCAGAAAGCAGGCGATCATTACGCCGCCCACGATCAGCGGATCCAGCTTGGAAAAGCGCATGATAACCGCGTACAGCGCCAGGAACACCACAGCGATGCAGGTGGTGATAATCAGTCTCGGCGAGAGTGAAAAGGCAGGTTTATTTTTCAAGCGCAGATTCATTCCTTTCGTTGTTTATTGGCAGCCTGGCGGCGTTTGTTTTCGCGGATTGTGGAGGCGACACCTACCACGGCCAGCAGCAAGAACACCGACATCGGGTTCACAAACATCAGCACCACAGACAGCAAAATCACCGAACAGCCGATGCGTGCGGTGGATGTCCCATCCCGAAACCCCAGTACGATCTCGCGGACACCGACATAAACGAAGCCCGGAAGAAGAATGACAATCAGATTGTCGGCGGTTGCGGCAGCGGGAAGCATGGAGCCTTCCGCGTCGGAGAGAAGCACGGAGACGAAATAAGCGGCGATAAACACAAATGCCGTCACATTATCAAGCTGAATATACCATTGAACTTTTTCCTTTGTGATCTCAACCGTAGGACCATCGGGGGTGATGACGGCGCGCATATGGATGCGCGTGCCCTTGGGAAGGAGGGCGGAGACATCAAAAATGTTTGCAACGATACGGACGGTTAGCGTAGTGACATAGGCGATGACAACCATGATGGCAGCCAGAGAACCGAGCAGCAGGGTCTTTACCTGATAAATCATCGTATCGATGGTATTTTCGGGGTAGTAGGGATAGGTTTCGCCGTTTTGCTCATAGGTAAGCTCGGAGAGCGTGGTGCGGATGGGGGCAAAGGCGTCGTCCAGCGTTTGCTGGATGGTGGCGGCATTGAGGGAGCCATATTCGATGTATATGGACAGTCCAAAATACAGAAGCCAGAATGCGGTAGCTGCAAGGGCGGCGGCAGTGATGGTAACGGTGCGTCCCTGTCCCGCGCGGACGGTGATGTAGATCGGGTAAGCCAGCACCGCCGGGAAGAGCGCTGCCAGTGCCAGAGCCGGTGAGCGCAGAATCGTCAGTGCCAGCACAAACGCCGGAAGCACCAGCACAAACGCCAGCGCCGATTGACTGCTGCTCCGACTGAGCGCCAGCAATGTCAGAAGTGCGCCCGCACCAATCGACAATGGCAGTCCAAGCACGCCCAGCGGATTCACCGCCGCGACGAATGAAAACACGCCGATCGCCACGCCGAACAGCACCACCGCCGGAAGCCGGAAGCAGGTATTTTCAATTGGCTCGCCCATGCGCACACCTCCCGTGGGCAAAATCATCCATAGTACTTAATTATATCACCTTTTCGCGGCAGATGCAAGATATATAGAGTAAATTTCACAAAGTGTTTGCACATTTTGAAAACAGCTATTATTTTTAGTGGAATGTCATATGTGAAAATGAGCAGTTACTATCGTTGCTGCGGTCATAATTGGCCCGAGCAATGCAGTAACTGCTGATAAAAGGGAAATGATAATTAGTTGCAGCGATAATAGAGATGGCATAATCGGTGCCGGGCAGCAGCCCGGCAGGAATCGGACGCGGCCGTTCGATTCCTTGATCGGTTCCATGACATCTCCTGTCGCAAGGCTTGACATTGCCGCGCAAATCGATTATAATTAATACAGAGTTTTAGGAGGGAGGTACAGCGGATGGCGGTAATTACCGAAGCGAGGGATTTTCGTATTTTCTGCGCGGATCTGAAGATTGATGCGCGGCTGCGCGATCAGGTTGAGAAGCAGATGCGCATTCTGGAACGGACGATTAACCTAGATTACTGGGATGCCATGTCTGCGGGACAGACGCATCTGCTGTCCTGCGGTTCCTATGCCCGCGGTACCTGTCTGGATGCTCAGCGGATTGATCTGCTGGCTATTCTGCCAGGTACGGTCTATCATCGCTGTCAGAGTGCCGGATCCGCTGCGGACGATCTGCAGCGTATTCTGCGGCAGCGGTATGCCACCGCCGTCTGCGAGCCGGACGGTCGTACCGTGACGCTGACACCTGCAAAATCGCTGCGGTTTCATATCCTCCCCACGCTGATTACAACCGGCGGCAATTACATATGCCCCGCTGCCGATGGCCGCGATTCTTTTACGCCGCTCAGGTGGGAGCAGGTATACGGGCTGCGGGATAATCAGCGCTTCGACGAGCGTGATCGAGCGTGCAAGGGCAATCTCACGGCGCTATGCCGGATGATCCGGGTCTGGAACGAGGAAATGGATGCGGGTATGAGCGGAGAAATGATCGACACGCTGGCTTATCACTTCATGGAAACCTATGACGAGCGCTGCTGTCTTCAGGTTTGCTATGACCGTCTGTGTCTGGATTTCTTCAGCTACCTCATTGGACAGGCGGGACGACGGTACTGGCGCTCAATCGGCGGAAAGCGGCGAATCTACAACCGCGCCGATTTCGGATATGCCGCCCGCCGCGCCCATGAGCTGACCGAGCAGGCCATCGTGGCCTATCGGTGGGAACAGCCTGCCCGTTGGTATCGCTGCTGGCAGATGATTTTCGGTGATCGCTTCCCGGTAAGGCTGTGAGATGTAGAATGCTTATTTCAGAATGATTTTACGGATAGTTCCAATGCCGGTTACATACTGGGTCAGGGTTTCGGTGACGCTGCCTTCATAGTCGAAATGAAGATGTCCGATGAGCAGCGCTTTGATAAGCGGCTCATTCTTGATGTAATCCACCGTTTCCAGCGTGATGGCGTCGGCCTTCTGCTGGCGGAAGCGGTATTCATCGTAGTTCGTCATCAGTTCCTCGGGTGTGGCGACCAGATAAGCACAGGGGCTTTTTCTCTGATTGATCATGAGATCGTAGAGTTTCGCCTCGTAGAGCGGATTGTGCATCAGCAGAATGATGGGCAGACCCTTGGCAGCCTCTGCTTTGAGGGCGTCCAGCTGTTCTTTTTCAAACAGATAGTAGCCGTTGTCAATGCCTACCAGATTAACGCCGCCGATGATGCGGGAGTTGAAGCGGATATCCTCCGGGAAGGCTTTCTGTACCTCGTCAAGGCTTTGATTGCGGTAGGCGGCGTCCTCGAAGGCTTCGCCCACGTACAGGCTGAATTCATGGTTTCCTGCGGCGAAAATGACGTCGTTTTCGTCCATAAAGCGCTTGGCGCGCTCCAGATTGAGCTTGGATACGAAATCGATCAGGTCGCCGGTATGGACGATGGGGGCGCCCAGCTCTTTGGAAAGAGCCGCAGCCTCGACCAGACTGGATTCCGCGCGGGAAAAATGAGGAGAACGCTTTGCTGCGAGGGCGACCTTGCGTTCGCCGTCCCGTTCGTCGGCAAGAGCAAGGTGGGTGTCGCTGATGTGCAGCAGGGTGACAGGGGATTCAAGCCCCAGGGTGATTTCGGTTGTGATGATGTTCATGGGATTGCCTCCTGTGAAGGGTTTTGTTCATTAATATCACAAAACGATGCGAATGTCAAAGGTTATGACAAAATTAAATCGGAGTTATGGTAATTTTTCCACAACTCCGATTTTTCTAATAATACCAGCCCGCATCCAGTTCATCCAGCCGACCAAATGCGCATCCCAGATCCCTCAGATAGCCGATCGTCCATTCCAGCATATCGGCGGTCTGGGTGTAAGTCTCGTGCATCAGTACAATGTGGGGGCTGTTCTTCAAGCTTAAGCTGTATGCCATGGTGTCCATAAGGCTCTGCTTGAGATAATCCTCTTCGCTCATTCCATTGGGACGGCGAGTCACCAGACAATCGTTGTTCAGCGCGTTCCAGTCGTAGCCGTTGTATCCCAGCCCGGCGATGATCTCCCGCATGGATTTGTCGCAGGCGGTGGAGCCGCCGGGAAAGCGGAAAAGCCGCTCGTCGGGCAGCTCACCCAGCGCGTCGGTGACTGCCTGCTCCCACTGTGCGATCTCGTCCGTCAGGCTTTCCTCGCTCTCATAGGCTTTGGCGTAATCGTGGGTGTAGCTGTGGCAGCCGATGGCGTGACCTTCTTCGTGCATACGGGCGACAAGCTCGGGATATTTGTCCACATATCGTCCCACGGTGAAGAAGGTTGCCTGCACATCCTGCTCCTTGAGGATGTCGAGAATCCGTCCGGTATTCTTTGCGCTGGGACCGTCGTCGAAGGTGAGGTAGACCATAGTTTTTCCAGAACGTTCATCCTCCAGTTCGATTTTGGGGACAGGTTCCATTTCGGTTTCCATAGCTGAAACCGCAGCGATTTCAGCTGTGGTATCGACCATCGTTTCCGGGATAGCTTCTGCGGTTGTTTCCATCTCCGCCGCAGGCTCGGGAACCGTATCCATGACAGTGTCGGTGACAACCTCCTCGGGAATCGGCGGTGCGATGGTTTCCGGTTCATCGGTGACTTCTGTCTCCACAAGATACGGCGGCGCGGCGCCGAAGGCTGTGCAGGAGGGCAGCAGGAAAAGCAGTGTGAGCAGAATGAGGACGCGCAGGATTTTCATGGATTTTGATACCTCCGGGCATAGGCGGGTCTAATATACTAATATATTTGACGCAGAATTGGCGAAAAAAGTTCCTGCGTTTACTCAATTTTCATACTCTGTGCTATGGCCAGCCGGTCCTCGTCGGTAACAACATCCTCCGCAAACTGAATGCAGACGTAGGCCAGACGTTCTGCATTATAGGCTGAAATACCGTCGTAATACTTCGCTTCCCATGCGGCAGCGGGCAGATTGGGGTCATAGATTTGTGTGTAGACCGTGGGCAGCTGGATGATGGTGCCATCATTTTCCGCGACCGTCTCAAATCCGTCCCAGAAATAATGGTTGCCTATGTGGATCATACAGTAAACCATGTTGGCGAAGCCGAGGTCGTCCATCTCCTCCCAGCCGTCGTACAGCTGGAAGGTGTCAAAGTTCACCGATGCGATAAAGGTTTCGCCATCATAAATATCATAGCAGTTGAGGAACAGCCCGGCGGGGATGACCATATCGCCCCATTCCCAGCTGTCTTCCGTCGGGGAGGCTTCCCAGCCCTCCGGCAGATCGATGGTCAGCGTTACAGGCTCGCCGTCTGCTGCGGCGGGAAGCTCCAGTTCCGCGGGCGTGTCGATAACCGGGCTTGCCATCAGCGATACTGCCAGCACAAGAACTGCCAGCGCCGTGATTGCCGCTGCCCAAACCGTAGGCTTTTTGTATCGCATGATGTTCAGAATCCGACCTTTCACGCTGTTTTCGCCGAATGCCGGACGGAAGCAGCCGGCAATACCGCCGCCCGCCAGTCCCAGCAGTGTGCGGGAGTAAATGCAGCGGATATCTTCCGGCGCATGGTTGAGAACAGCCTCGTCGCAGGACATCTCCATGTCCCGAACCATCAGCAGGAACGCCAGCCAGACCAGCGGATTGAACCAGTGAAGCGTCACAATCGCAAAGGCAGCGGCTTTGATGATATGATCGCCCCGGCGGATGTGCGTGCGCTCATGAGGAAGAATGCAGGCGATGGCATCCTCCGACAATCCGTCGGGCAGATAAATCTTCGGGCGCAGCAGTCCCATGACGAAGGGTTCGGCGATTTTGTCGCTGATGTAGATACCATCCTCCTGCCGCATGGCACCGATGAGACGGTGGTTCAGCCGCACAAGGGAGCCGAGGCTGATAAGCAGAATGACAGCAATTCCCGCCAGCCAGACAATTTCGCCCACTGCCTGCCAGATTTGCAGCGGATTGGCGCTTGCCGCCGCGTCGGACGCGGGCAGAGCCGGATTGACCATCCGGTCGATGGCGTCAATGCCCGACGCAATCTTCGGCGTGCGCTCCATGGCGATGTCGGTGGGAATGGTCTGCCCGGACACGGGGACGAGACTTACGGGGAGTTCAAAGGTGAGAGGGCAGATCAGCCGCAGGAAAACCACGCTCCACAGGGCGTAGGAAAAGATCCGGGGGGCGCGTCTCAGCAGCAGACGGGCGATGAGCACGAACAAAATGACAAAGGATGCGCTGATGCTCATATTGAGCAGCGTAATGAAGATGGCGTCAAGCATATCTATTTCCCCCGTTCAATGATTTGCAGCAGCTCCTCGACTTCCTTTTCGGACAGCTTTTTGCGGGATGTGAACGCCGCCAGAAAAGCGGGCAGCGAGCCGCCGAAGGTTTCCTCCACAAAGCGCTCGCTCTGCATGGAGGCGAATTCTTCCCTTGAAATGCGGGTGGAGACGATGCTGTCCCGGCTCTCGAAGATGCCTCGCTGAACCAGACGGCGCAGCATGGTGTAGGTGGTGGATTTCTTCCAGCCCAGCTTCTCGTCGCAGAGCTTCACCAGCTCGCCGGACGGGATGGGCGCGCGCTCCCAGATCAGCTCGGCAAAGCGGGCTTCCATCTCTCCCAATTGATTGTCTTTCATGTGTATCCCTCCTTGGTTTAATGATATTAAACCTGTTATGCATAGTTTAACACCATTAAACCAAAATGTCAAGCCCTTTCACAGATTGTTTACAACCGTTCGCGGAAGACCTCGCCGAAGCTGTTGTTCCGGATGTAATCCAGCAGATCGCCCCGGGATTTTAGTCCGGTTGCCTGGAGCAGACGGCGGATGCGGTAGCGCACCGTTTCGGGAGCCAGCGAGAGGGCTTCGGCGATGGCTTCGCCGGTGGCATCGCCTAAAAGGCTGCGCAGAATTGCCCGATCGGTGGAATCGCAGGCGGTGAGGATGTTTTCCAGCATGGTGAAAGCCTTCACTTCGTCATCTTCATAGAAGCTGGACGCGGCGGTGTGGACAGACGGCTGCACAGGGCAGGGAACGGCGTCGGCGCAGGGACGGGTGGAATCGCGGACGATCAGGCTGCCTCCCACACGGACGCTGACATTCACACTGCGGTCGGCTTTTGTCAGATAGGAGAAGATCGACACGGTCTGCCGTCCAAGCTCCCCATTGCTCAGGGTAAGCGCCGTGATGGATGGACGGTAGAGCCGGGAGATTTCCGAGCTGCCGAAGCATACCACCTGAAGCTGTTCCGGGACGGTAATGCCGTCCCGACGGAGCCGGTTGATCAGCGACGCGGCGGCGATATCGTTGGCGCAGAGCACCGAATCGAATTCGCGCACATGGGAGCGGAAGGCGTCATAACAGGCCGCCAGTCCGGCGTGATTGTCAAAGCAGCATTCGCCGTGAGGGCGGGCGTATTCGTTGAAGCTGCGGCGTTTGATCAGATCGGCGGAGGAATTGCCGAAGCAGCCGTAAAGGGCGGTACGATTGCAGCCGCATCCGGTGAGATGCCGCAGAAGCGTCCAGACGCCGGAAACGTAGTCGATGCGCACAACGCCGCGTACCGGTGCGTTTTCGGGAGGCTGATAGCTGACCAGAATCACGTCAATGCCGCGTGATGAGAGAAAATCCAGCGCCCGTGGCACCCAGGAAGGGGATGTTCCGATTAACACCACCATGCGGGGCGCATCCCCGTCAAACAGTGAATTGTAATCAAAGCGCTGATAGGCTGCCCCGTCGATATTGACGGGGCTGTATTTTTTCTTTGCCATGGCGTCCTCGATGCCCGTGCGGGTTTCGGCGCACCAGATGGACGCGCTGCTGTAGCCCGGCTCTGTGATAAACGGTATGCGCATAGACAGCCCTCCCTGAAATTTCGCTGCTTTCATTATATCCTAAAATCTTTGCCTTGTCAATCGGGCGGTAAAAAATCAGGGATTTTTCCGAAATTCTTTGCCTTGACGGAGAGGGCGGGAAGCGGTATAATGAAAGCATGAAATCATGGAGGTACTGTCTATGTACATATACAATCCCGCTGATTTGCCGGTGCACCTTGAACCGGCGGACGGCTGCATATCCTTCGGCATCCGTCTGGATGACGGGTTTTTCAATTATAACTGGTTTGTCCCCGAGCTTCGTGCCGACGGTGGCGATGAAACGGACATCACGCTGGAGTGGTTCTGCGGCGAAGGAGAGCCGACCCGTGTGCGCATGACTCAGAAGCTCATCCCCCGCTGCCGGGCGAAGCTGCCTTTCCCGATCACACCGGAGCGTTTTTTGTTGAACGGCTGCTTTCTGCCCCCTTATTCGGCGCTGCGCAAGGGCAGCTGCGGCGGAAAGCCTACCGATAAGCAGCTTCTGCGCTGGGTGAAGATTACCATCCGCTCGTCTGAGCTGAGCTCGGTGACGCTCTGGGGCGTTGAATATACGGCGGAACGTCCTGCCGTGGTGCTGGAAGGGGAGCCGCTGCTTGACCGCTTCGGACAGGCAATTCACGGCGAATGGGAGAATAAGGTTCACAGCGAGGAGGAGCTGGTTTCCTATCTGCGCGGTGAATATGAGCGCTCGAAGGACGGCGGTTCCTATCCCGACGGCTGGTCGAAGTGGGGCGGCTGGATGGCGAAGAAATTTGATGCCACCGGGTGGTTCCATCTGGCGCACGACGGACGCCGCCATTGGCTGGCTGACCCGGATGGCTGTGCGTTTTTCTCCAACGGCATCTGCTATGGCGAACGGGCGGGCATTTTCAGCTTTACGGGGGATTATGCCAATCTGCACGAATGGCTGCCGGACGAGGACGGCGTATATGCCGACGCATGGAGCGACGCTTCGAACATCCCCCAGTATGTGGTGCGCAACGGTCTTGCCGGCGCGTCCGAACGCAAAATGTTCAATTTCTCCCGCGCCAATCTGATCCGTGCCTTCGGCGACAGGTGGCATGAGGCTTACACGACCATCACCGCCGCCAGACTGCATAAAATGGGCTTTAACACCATTGGCGTGGGCACCAACGATTATTTCAACGAGCGCACCCGGGAATTCCTCAACGGCGCGAAGATTCCTTATGTAGTCACTTTCCGCACTTTCCCGCTGACAAGCGAGCGGATTTTCCGCGATTTCCCTGACGTTTTTGGCGATGAATACCGGGCGCTCTGCCGGGAATTTGCCAGACGGGAGCTGACGCCCTATATCGACGATCCGTATCTTATCGGCTACTTTGTCACCAACGAGCCGGAATGGCTCTTTGCATCGAATGTCAACCTTGCGGAGCGGCTGCTGGCTTCGGCGGGATGCCGGGCGTCCAAGGAGAGATTCATCGGGCGGCTGCGTGAAAAATATGCCGATATCGCAGCGCTGAACGATGCGTGGGGCACGGATTTTGTATCCTTCGACGATCTGCTGGGAGCGAATCCCGACCTCTACGGCAGGAACGCCGCCTGTGACGCGGATCTGGACGCCTTTGAACGGGAACTGGTAGAAGGCTACGGACAGATCGTCAGTGAGGAGCTGCATCGGGTGGACGACCATCATCTGAATCTGGGAATGCGTTATGCCGGTCTTGCGGAGAAAACTCTGCGCTTCAATCTGGATTATTTCGACGCCTTCTCGATCAACTGCTATGGACCTACCCCCATCGACCGGGCGCAGAAGGTGACGAAATTCCACGATATTCCGATCATCAGCGGCGAATGGCATATCGGTGCGCTGGAAAGCGGTCTGCCCGCGCCCGGTCTCTGGTATTGCGATACCCAGAAGGAACGCGCCATGGGCTGCCGCTATTATATGGAGTCCGCAGCTCAGAATGCCAACATCGTAGGCATCCATTATTTCGAGTACAACGATCAGCCCTGGTTCGGACGCTTCGACGGCGAATGCTACCAGATTGGTCTGTCCGACGTCTGCCATAAACCCTACCGCGCCGTATGCGATATGTTCGCCGATTTTGCGGGGCGGATGTATCCCATGCTGAACGGCGATATTCCCATGACCGCCGAACCGATTGAAATCAAGAAATACTGAGGAGATTATCATGCAAGTCAAATTAACCCGGGAAAAGCTGTCCATCCCGACCTATCAGCCGAAAGCCCCCAACGAGCTGCCCATGTTCTTTGAGAACAAGCCCTATCAGGGAGCCACCGGACGCCTTTATCCGCTGCCTTACACCGATCGTCTGACCAACGAAGCCGTCGATCGGGATTATGACGCCGTCACACTGGAAAACGAATATGTAAAGACGGTGCTCCTACCTGAGCTGGGCGGAAAAATCCACGGGGCTGTGGATAAGTCCAACGGGTACGAATTCATTTATCAGAATACGGTGATCAAGCCCGCTCTCGTGGGTTTGGCAGGACCGTGGGTGTCGGGCGGCGTGGAGTTCAACTGGCCGCAGCATCATCGCCCAACTACATTCATGCCGCTGGAGGCGGTGACACGCGAGAACGCGGACGGCTCCAAAACCTGCATCATGGGCGAAGCCGAGCCGTTCAACCGTATGCGCGGACAGGTGGCTGTCACCGTATACCCCGGCTGCTCGCTGGTGGAAGCCGCCGCCACCGTATACAACCGCACCGACCGTCCGCTGCCCTTCATGTGGTGGAACAATCTGGCGGTTCGGGTGCATCCGCAGTATAAAGCCACATTTCCGCCGGATGTGGAATGGGGCAACGACCATGACCGCCGGGCGGTTATCTCTTTCCCCGTGATGAAAGGCGTTTATAAAACCGCCCGTCCCTTCAACTACGGCGAGGGCACCGATGTGACCTGGTATTCCAACGTCAAGCTGCCCACCTCGGTGATGGTTTCCCGTGGACAGTCGGATATGGACTTTCTGGCGGGCTATGATTTTGCGGCGGACGCGGGAACCGTTACGGTGTCCGATCACCATTACAGCGTGGGCAAAAAAATGTGGACGTGGGGCGACGGCGCGTTTGGTCACGCATGGTGCGCCAACCTGACCGACAACGGCGACCGATATATTGAGCTGATGACCGGCGTCTATACCGATAATCAGCCTGATTTCACCTATATTCTTCCCGGCGAAACTAAGACCTTTACCCAGGTTTGGTACCCCGTTTCGGGCATCGGCGAGGTGAAAAACGCTACCCGCGATGCGGCGGTATCCTTTGACGTGAAGGACGGGAAGCTGACTGTTGGCGCCATCGCCACCCGGGCTTTTGATGAAGCGGCGCTGATTGTAAAGCGGGACGGTGAAATCCTGCTGAACAAGCCCGTTTCCATTGCGCCTGACAAGCACGTATTGGAGACGGTTGATGTTGGCAATGCCGATATTACATCGCTGCGGGTATCGGTGGTATGCGGCGGACGGGAGCTGGTGTCCTATCAGCCGAAGAAGCCGGGACGCAAGCCTCCCGAAGCCCGTCCGATTCCGCCCAGACCGAAGGATGTGGCATCGCAGGAGGAACTGTATCTCCACGGCGCGCATCTGATGCAGTACAAGCACCACACCTACAAGCCCGAGGATTATTTTATGGAAGCGCTCCGCCGGGATCCCGACGATCTGCGCTGCAATCACGCCATGGGGCAGATTCTGTGCGAACGGGGCGATTTCGACGGCGCGCGGGCGTATCTTGAGAAGGCGGTCGGGCGGTTGAAAATGCGCAACGACAATCCCTCCGATACCCAGCCGATTTACGATTTAGCGCGGCTGGAGCGGCTCTGCGGCAATATCGATCGGGCATATGATCTGTGGTTCGACGCTTCGTGGCAGTATGCGCAGCGGAGTGCGTCGCTGTACGAAATTGCCCGCATTGACGCCCTGCGCGGCGATAAGGCGCTGGCCTGCAAGCATCTGGAAGCCTGCCTTGAGACGAACACGAAACATTTAGGCGCGCTGACGCTGCTTGGCTGGCTGCGCGGCGACCGTTCCCTGCTGGAGCGTGTGCTGTCGATTTCGCCTATGGATGCGACGGCGCGGTTTGCGCTCTGGCTGCTGGACGGGCGTGAGGTTGGCGTGTACACGCTGGGACGCCCCGAGGATGTGCTGGACGCGGCGCTGGACTTTGAGAAAGCCGGGCTGAACGAGGAAGCGGTGCGTATACTCCGCGCCTGCAAAAATCCGTCGCAGCTGATTTACTGCCACCTGTCCAAGCTGACCGGGGAGGAATTGCAGACCTGTAATCTGACCCTCTGCCATCCCAATCGATTGGACGATATTGCCGCGCTTTCCGGTGATGACTGGCGGTCGGCTTACTTGCTGGGCTGCCTGTATTATGACCGCATGAATTATTCCGCCGCTGTGAACGCATGGGAGCGCTCGGAGGTTTTGAACCCCGATTATGCACCCACCAGACGCAATCTGGCGCAGGCGTATTTCGATCACATGAACCGTCCCGCCGACGCGCGCGTCGAGCTGGAACGGGCGTTGGAACTGTCCGATTCGGCGCGGATTCTGTACGAGCTGCTTCAGCTTTACAAAAACACCGGCGTGTCGGTGGATGAACGGATTGCGCTGCTAGAGGCGCATTCGAATCTACTGACCGAGCGGGACGATTGCTATCTGGATTACATCATTCTGCTGACCCAGCGGGGCGAATTCGACCGGGCGGTGGAGCTGTTGGGAAAGAAACGGTTCAACATCTACGAGGGCGGCGAGGGGAAGCTGACCCGCCATCACGGCTGGCTGTATACGCTGATGGGACGGCGCGCCGAAGCCGCTGGGGATGATGAGGCGGCGATGCGCTTCTACAAAAACGCGCTGGTCTATCCCGCCAATTACGGCGAAGGTCGGCATTACAGCGCGCAGGAAGCCAACATCTACTATTACGCCGGTCTGCTCTGCCGGCGTTTGGGCGATGAAGCCGGCGCGGCGGAAGCCTTCACCGCCGGGGCAAATCAACCGCCCCAGACCAGCGAAATGACCTACTTTGCCGCCGTCTGTGAGGAAGCGCTGGGAGCGGGCGATAAGGCAAGGGAAATTTACGCGGGTATGTGCGAATCGGCGGCGAAGCTGCTGGCGGACGCCGATCTTCACGGCTACTTCGGCGTGGGCATGGCCTCGCCCTGTCCCTACGAGCAGGATGTGGAACGTCTGCACACCATTGACGGGCTGCTTCTGTCGGCGCTGGGCGAGGCGGGTCTGGGGCATGAGGAAGCCTCCCGCGCAGCCATAGAAAAGCTGGAGGAGATGGATCCGTACAACATGAAGCTGAGCTTCTTCCGTGAGCTGGAAATACTTTGATTCAAAATTATAAAATAATTCAGGAGGTACCCCATGAAAACTACGCAAAAAACCATTGCATTGCTTCTCACAGCACTGACCCCGGCATCGCTGCTTCTTTCCTGCGGTGATACCCAGCCCATTGACCCGGGCAACGTCACCACAGCTTCCGGCAGCGAGGAGACGACCGCTCTCGTGGGCTACGACTACGGTGGACGCGATTATGACGGATACGAATTCAGGGTGTTGAACTTTGAATCGATATGGAGCACTTACATTCACCTTGACTTTGCCGAGCAGTCCGGCGAACGGCTGGACGACGCCGTTTACGACCGCAACCGCAAGGTGGAGGACGCGCTGAACTTCAAGTTTGTGGAAGAAGAAGTCGTTTACGCCGGCTGGGGCACGGGGCAGAACGCCATTCTCGATCTGGTGACGCAGGCGGTTATGGCGGGCGATTATTCCTATGATGCCGCGTATCTGCCGGTATCCTTCAAGCCGGGCATCGTGACCGACGGCTATCTGTACGACCTGAACGAGCTGCCCGGACTGAATCTGGACGAGGATTACTGGGATAAGGCTCTGAACGAGTCGCTGGAGTTGAACGGACATCTCTACACCGCCTCCAGCCCGCTGAATCTGATGAGCTTTGATATGGCGGACGTGCTGCTGTTTAATCAGGATTTGTTTGACGACAACAAGCTGGAATATCCCTATCAGCTTGTGCGGGACGGCAAGTGGACGCTGGATAAGATGTATGAGTACGTGACCGCCGTTACATCGCTGAACGGAGACGAATCCTTTGCCATCAACGCAAACGGCAATGCGGTTTACGGAATCGCCAGCCACAACGATATTCCCTTTGCCATGACCTACTCGGCGGGCTTCACGATTTCGGATAAGACCGATAAGGGCATTACGCTCAATATCGAAGATGAGCGCCTGTACAACATCGTGGAAAAACTGGGTAAGATGTGGGATAAGGAAGCAGGTCACGCCATCATTGGTACGGACGCCAACCAGCCAAACTATTATCTTGGTCTGTTCAGCTCGGGACGGGCGGGGTTCATTACCTGTGAATTAAAGATGTCACTGGAACTGCGTGACATGGAAGACACCTTCGGTCTGATTCCTATGCCGAAGTATGACGAGAGCCAGGAAGAATATCGGACGATGACCGGCTACAGCGCCTGCCTGCTGACCGTTCCGAAGATTCAGCAGAATTCCGAGCGCACCGGCGTCATTCTGGACGCGCTCAGCTATGAGAGTAATGAAAGCGTGCTCCCGGTCTATTTCGATGTGACCGTATCACAGAAGGGTCTGCTCAACGAAGAATCCATCGAGATGCTGGAAATCATCCGCTCCGGACGTGCGGCGGAATATACCCGCATTTACGGTATTTCCAACACCTACGTCACAAAGCTGCTCAATCTGATCACCACCGGCAGCACCGATACGGCGTCACTGGCGGCGTCCCAGAAGGCGTCGATGGAGGAAAGCATTCAGAAGGTGCTGGATGCGCTCCAGTAAGCGTGGATTGATAAAATTCAAAATTACCCTTGACAAATCGGCTCACGTATGATATAATATCAAAAATTCACAAACGGAGGAAAAAACGATGAAGCAGTATATGATGTATACCGTCTATACCACCATGCGCGTTGATGAAGCCATCACCGGGCCTGCTTTGTCGTACCGTTTCTGAACGAGCGAAACGAGCACGCGGATGCCGGTGACGGCATCCGCGTTTTTGTATTTAAGGAGGAATTATCATGAATCCCGTCATTCGTCCTGCCAGAGAAGGCGATCATCTTCTCATCCGTCCGCTTCAGGCGCAGATTGCCCGCGTTCACGCGGATGGACGCCCGGATTTGTTCCGCGACGCACCCCGCTATTACGATGAAGCGGCATTTTCAGACAAGCTGTCGAACCCGGACAGCTATATATGGCTTGCCGAATCGGAGGGCAAGGTCGTCGGCTACGCCTTCGCAATGCATATCCGCTACCGCAATCATCCCACCTATCGGGATTTCGACCGATTCTACATCGACGATATCTGCGTGGACGAAACCTGCCGCAGACAGGGAATCGGCAGCCAGCTGTTCGAACGCTGTCTGGAGCAGGCGCGGGAACTGTGCTGCCGGGATGTGGAGCTGGGCGTTTTCGCGTTCAACAAGGAAGCGATTGCTTTTTATCGCGGCATGGGAATGCATGAGCGGACGCTGCGCATGGAGCTTCCGCTGACCGATCCCCGTATCCGCCATGTCATGCCCGAGGATATGGACACTGTGCTGGCGTTGATTCACGAGGGCTTTTCCACCGCCGCTGCCGAGCAGGGGCTGACCCGCGAAAACTGCCCCGGACACACCAGCTTTATGACTATGGAAGGGCTGAAATGGCGTTATGAGCATTCGCTGGAAAGCTGGGCATTTTTCGAGGATGGGCGCATGGTCGGCTATGTTTGTATGACCGATGAGGGAGAGTACGCCGAGCTGCGCAATCTGACTGTGCTGCCTACGTACCGTCATCGCGGCATCGGCGAGGCGCTGGTAACTCACCTGAAGGGGCGCGCCCATGCATTGGGAAAGCGAGGGCTGGTGCTTGGCATGATTGACCGTGACGAGCGCCTGAAAAGCTGGTACGCTGCGCAGGGCTTTGTCGTTACAGGAACGCAGGAATATGCGCATCTGCCGTTTTTGGTATGCAATATGAAATGGGAGGATAACTGAAATGAATCACAAGGGAACACAAACCATCACCACAGACCGCCTGACGCTGCGGCGCTTTACCGTTGAAGACGCGCCCGCCATGTACAGAAACTGGGCGTCTGACGACGCGGTTACGCGCTGGCTTACATGGCCGACCCACCCCAACCCCGAAACCACCGCATCCCTGCTTGAACAGTGGTGCGGTCATTACGGGGAGGAGGATTATTACAACTGGGTCATTAAATTTGAAGGCGAGCCTATCGGAAATATTTCGGTGGTTCAGTATACCCAGCGGAGCGCATGGTGCGCGCTGGGCTACTGCATGGGAAGCCGCTGGTGGAACAAAGGGATTATGACCGAAGCGGTCTGTGCGGTGCGGGATTTCCTGTTTGACGAGGTGGGCTTCCACCGAATCGTCATCGAGCACGCCATAGAAAATCCCGGCTCCGGACGTGTGGCGTCCAAAGCCGGGTTCACACTGGAGGGCGTCCAGCGGGGAAAGTTCTATTCGTCAAGGGAGGGGCGCTTCCTCGATCTGGCGCTGTATGGGTGCCTTGCGGAGGATCGGGAGCGATAAGCCTTATTCGACGATGCTGTAATACTGATCCAGCAGGGTTTGCAGCTCTTCTTCGGCTTTGGAGAGCAGCGACGCATACTGGGAGGAGAAATTCTCCTTGGCGCCGATGGCGCAGGAACGGAGCAGACCGCCGGAGCCGCCGAAGTTGTGAATGCCGTTCAGATCAAAGATGATGTCTTCATAAATGATGTCCATCATGGCTTTGGAGTTTTCGTCGCGGGAGACCTTTTCCTTCAGCGTGATATTGAACATCTGCGGTCCGACGGTGGTGTAGGAGAGGTAAGCCATCATTTCCATGGCGGTACCCACCATTTCTGCGCGCTCGGTGGAGCAGGTTACAGGGACAGCCACGCCGATGGGACCCCAGGGAGAGCCGTAGGTCAGGTATTCTTCCTGATTCTCGTTCAGCTTGGGCATGGGGATGATGCCGTAATCGTCCTCCATGTCGCGCAGATAGGCGATGATGCCGGACATATTGTAGCCCATCAGCATGGTCTGGGCGTTCTTGAAGTGCCAGGTTTTGAACTGTGCGGGAACATTCATGTCGGAAATTTTCACATTTTCTGTGAGCAGACGCATACTGTCGTCGGCGACCACGGAGATGATCTTATCAAGAATGTCGATATTTTTCGCGCTGTTCATCACCAGTGTGGGATTGCCGTCCTCGCCTACCTCGGTCTGACTGCCGCCGCAGCCGATGATGAAGGCCTGTCCGGTCAGCTCATCGCAGGCGAAGGCAAAGAAATCGTCCTGGGTCATGCTGCCGTCATTGTTCAGATCCTTTGCCACATTTTTTGTGATCTGACCAAACTGCTCCAGCGTCCAGCTTCCGTCGATAACCATCTCATAGAGATCGGGAATCTGGTATTCGTCGGTGATCCGCTGGTTGAAGGCGATGACACAGGGGGCGTAATAATAGGCGAGCGAGATAGGGCCGCTGGTGATGTATTGCTTTCCGTTGAAGGTCAGATTTTTATGGCAGGACTGGCTCCACCATTCAGAATCAAGGGAGAGGGCGGGTACGATGTTCAGATCGAGCAGGTAGCCCTGGGGGGCCAGCGTGTTCAGGCCGCCTGCCATGGAGGTGATGATGAGATCGTAGGTGCTGTCTCCCGCAGTGATGGCGGTCTGCACATCTGTGCGAACCTTTCCGCGATCGTCATAGGCCACATACTCGATTTCAATGCCCAGCCGTTCCTCGACGGTGCGGTCGCGGTTAAATAGCGCATCGTCCACGACTTCGCCGGTCTGTTCTTCCGGCGGAACGTTGGGCTGTGCGGTCTGATGCTGCAAGATGATAGTCAGGGTTTCGCCATTGAATGTTTTGTTGGAGAGGGTTTCGAGATAACTTGTAGTTTCAGGAGCGGGCGTGGTGGTGCCGTCTGTGCCTGAGGTGTCTGGGGAACCGCTCTGCGTGCCGCAGGCAGCCATTTGAAGAAGCAGGGATACAAGGATAATTGCGGTTAAAAACTTTTTCATTGGTAAACCATCCTTTCTATGTTGTAATGCAATTATACCATAATTAAGGATACGTTGTCTACAAATATATTTCGCAGTTTACAAAATATATTTCGATTTTGAATAAAATTATCCGTTTTCCTGCATCGACCCCAGCGATCATACCACCCAAAAGTTTATTTTGGTCATCTACAGAACGATTTCAGTTATGTACAAATGCCCGTTTATACATTATAATATTATATATAAACAGCATTGTCAAACATATTCCGAATGATTATACTGGAGGCATTACAATGACAAACAAAGAATGGTTTCCCACGGCGAAATTTGGGCTGATGATTCACTTCGGTCTTTATTCGATTCCCGCGGGCGAGTGGAAGGGCAAGCGCACCAACCAGATCGGCGAGTGGCTTCAGGCCTATTACCGCATCCCGAACGCGGAATACAGCCAGCTGGCGACCGTTTTCAATCCCATCCTGTTCAACGCGGAGGAATGGGTGCTGACCGCCAAGGAAGCAGGTATGCAGTACATGGTCGTTACTTCGAAGCATCACGAGGGCTTTGCGCTGTTCCAATCCGAGTGGGATAATTTCAATTCCGCCGATGGCACGCCCTTCGGTCGGGATATTATCGCGGAGCTGGCGGAAGCGTGCTACAAGCATGGGTTAAAGCTGGGACTGTATTATTCGCAGGAGATCGACTGGCATGAGCCGGACGGCGGCGGAATGGCGCGCGGCTATACCCATGTGGGCGCAAACGGCGGATACGGCGAAAAGGGATGCAGCTGGACGAACGACTGGGATTTCCCGGACAACGACAAAAAGGATTTCTCCCGCTGCTTCGAAGGCAAAATCAAGACGCAGTTCAAGGAAATTCTCACGAAGTACGGGGATCTCTGCCTGATCTGGTGCGATACGCCCTCGGATATCACCCCAGCGCAGAGCGATGAGCTGTATGCAATGATCAAGAAGTATCAGCCCGACTGTCTGGTCAATTCGCGTATCGGCAACGGCATCGGCGATTATCATTCCTGCGGCGACAATCAGGTGGACTTCAAAAAGGCAGGGAACACCTCAGCCGTCGTCGGCGGACGCACCGGGCTGTATGAATGCCCCGCTACGCTGAATACGACCTGGGGCTACAAATCCTTCGACAATGAGTGGAAGGATCCCGCGAAGGTCATCGAGATCAAGAACCGGCTGAACGCGCAGAATATCAATTATCTGCTGAACGTGGGTCCCGACTATCTGGGACGGATTCCCGCTCCGGCGCAGGAAATCCTGCGCGCCGTGGGTCAGGCATCCAATTAACTCCAAAATAAAATCAGGGACGCCGCGCGTGAGCACGGCGTCCCTTTCAGATGAAAAAGCTTGTTTATGTAATTTGGCGGATTACTTTCTCTTCTTGCTTACTGCGAAAACAGCAGCTGCGGAAGCGGAAACAGCGATGATGGAAACAGTGATGGGGTCAAAGGTTTCGGGAGCGGTGGTCTGCTCAGGCTCTTCGGCAGAAACGGTGGGCTGACCGTTCACAGACAGAATGGTGAAGGTGAAGGCGTCAGCGGCAGAATCCTTGGAGGAAGCTGCGAGAACGAAGTGTGCCTTGCCGTCAGCAAAGATGTCGTTGTACTGGGTGAAGGTCTTGTTGGACTTCACGCCGTTCAGGTAGAGATCGTAACCGTTGTCACCCTTCTTTACGGAGATGGTCAGGGTCGTGCCATCGTTGATCTGGAAAGAGGCATCCAGGTTCTGGCTGCCATCGCCGGACCACTTGTTGCCAGTGGTATCAACCAGCTGATAGTGCTGCCAGCCGATAGGATTGGTGCCGTGACGGATCAGGCAAGCATAGCCGCGACCGTTCTTGACGTCGCTGACGCGGAAGAGTTCGGGGTTCTCCATCAGACCGAAGGAAATCCAGCAGTCGCCGCTCTTAGTTACCTTGTCAAAGCGGACAACAACCTCAAGACCGTCGAGAGCGAGCTTTTCCTTGGAAGCGATACCGCTCCAGTTCTCGCCGTTGGTGTAGTAACCGCCCTCAGTGACCTGAACGCCGTCGTCAGTTTCAACGACCTTAACGCCGGAAGCCTTGCCGTCAATCAGGAAGCCGTTGCCGGCAACCCAGTCTTCAGCGCCCGCTGCGGATGCGGGGAGTGCTGCGCTGACTGCGATCAGAAGCGCGGTCAGCAGTGTGGATACAGTTTTTTTCATGATACTTTTCCTCCATTTACAGAAAAATAGATATGCGGTAGACTTCGTATATGCCAACCGCATATCTATTATATCAGATTATTCGATGCTGTGCAATGCAAAAATTAAGTGAAATCGTGCGTTTTGAACGATTGGGAAAATTTTTTATTTTCCCGTTTCTTCCATTACATAGACCAGCGTGGGATTTGTCTCACCGAGAGCCGTCAGCGAATCGGCTGCGGTGGCGTCAAACATCTTCGTGCCTGTCCACAGATTGAGGAACTTGGTGTTATAAGCCTGCACATAGGTGTTATTGCTGAAGGTGATCGGCGACTCTGCGCTCATGAAGACCAGAACGCCCAGGCAGCGGTCGAAGATATTGTTCTCTATGGTATTGTTCTCGATGGTTTCGGTGGAAATCCAGAACGAGCACATGGGAGCGCTGGTTTCGCGTCCCGCACAGCCCCAGCCGTAG
This sequence comes from Clostridia bacterium, assembly GCA_017472255.1. GTDB lineage: Bacteria > Bacillota > Clostridia > Oscillospirales > CAG-272 > Flemingiibacterium. The sequence continues at coordinate 44,672 of JAFUQU010000014.1, forward strand.
CCGCCGTACCGGCAGAAGTTATCATGGACGCTGACGTTGATGGTTTCACGGGTGGTTCCCTCGGGACGGTTGTTGTAATATTCAATCGACCAGAAGCAGTATTCAATCAGGTTGTCGTAATACTCCACATTTTTCATGTTGTTGGTCTTGGTGTCGGCGCTGACGTTGAACTGGTGGGTAATGCCGGTGTCGTAAATCTGGTAAATCCAGTTGTTGTAGACGTTATAGCCGTCCACGCCGCCGTAAACCTCAACGGCGTTGCCATAGCGGGTGGTGTTGCCGCCGCCGAATCCGGCCAGAATCGAGCCGCCCAGCCAGTTGAAGATACAGTTGCGGACGGTCAGATTCTTGGTGGTGCCTGCTCCAACGCCATGGGCGCCGGTGAGGGTGATGTGCAGGTTATCGATGGTTGTATCGGCGGCGGGGCTGATGGTATTCAGGCGTTCGCCGATTTCGATGGATTCAAAACGCTCGCCGGGATTGCCCTCGGTGCTGTAGAAATAGAACTTCTGCGTATTCAGATCGCTGTAGAACTGAAGATCGTCATAAAGGTCTTTCGCGCCGGTGAAGGTTCCCTGTCCGGCGACCATGCAGATACCGGTCAGTTCGTCGTATTTGCCCAGCTCGCCGGAATGGTCGAGGGCTACGATGCCCGCGTTGTTCAGGGGTTTCGTGCAGAGCCAGACGTTTTCATATTCGGTTTCCTGCCAGAGAGCGGGATCAGCGTAGTTCATTTTGGAGCTGTTGATGATCGGCTTTGCGCCCTCGCCGTATGCCGAGTAGGTTACGCCGGCCACGGTTGTGATGTTTCCGCGGAACATATCGCCACGGCGGAAGAGCACCACGTCGCCCCGCTTCAGCGGCAGGGTCTTCAGTCTTGCCAGCGTCTTGACGGGTGTTTCTTCGGAAAGACCGTCGTTGCTGTCGTCGCCCTCCTCGGAGAAGTAATAGATTTTAGTTGCTGCGCCGACGGTGTACTCGCTCTCCGTGTTGAGAATGGCTTCCTTCATGGCGTCCGCTTTGGCGTCAAGCTCCTTGAGATAGGCTTCATCTGCGACTTTCATGTGAGTTGAATCTCCTTCCTGGGACAGGCTCAGCGCGGAATCAATCTCCAGCGCCTTGTTCTGTACATTGGTTTTGATATAATCAAGCAGCATATCGTAGCCGACCGAGGGGTCTGCCAGAATGCCGTAGGCTACTTCCAGCACGCTTCCGTTCATGCGGCAGACCGTCTGGGTGGTTTCCAGACTGTCGTCCGTAAGGAATGCGATCTGCGGAGAAGTGTCAGAGTTCAGGTAACGCTTGGTTTCCATATCGAGACCGGTGAGGCTTTCGATCTCGGCAGCCAGATTGCTTGCCAGCGTTTCATAGGTGGGATTCTTTGTGTCATAGCGGATGAGGCAGTCGGCGATGTTCGTACCGCCCAGCGTGAACGAATCAATGGTATATTCACCCAGATGCAGATATTTTTCGCCGTCGGCAATGTAGATGTTGCCGTCCACCACATAGTTGTCGAGGAAATATTGAATGGCTTCGTCGATGCATTCGGTGCCGTAGATGGTGATTTTGGTGCCGGTGCGGGCGATGCCCCAGTCAAGGCTGCGGGGAAGCTCGGCGGCGATGGAAGCGGTTGCTTCACGGTTGGTGACGCCCACAAGGATTTCGGCGTCGTTCTCCTTGAATAAGTCAGCGGCGGCACTGCCTGCTTTAGCCACGAAGTCGGTGGTCAAACCCAGCTCGGTACCGGTACGGGCGGCGATTTCCTTGTTCAGCGCTACCGCCGCGTCAGTGGCGTTGTCGGTAGTATCGGGGCGGACGATGATGTAGGACGAGGTTCCGTCCTCACCGATCAGCGCGTCGGCGGGGTTATGTTTTTCTGCACACGCGCAGCAGAGAATCAGCGAGAACAGAATCAGTATAAGAAGCAGATAAGTATTTTTTTTCATAGGAATCCTTTCATTCTTTCACGGTGATTTTGAGTACGTGACCGCTGTCATAAGCGGCAGCTGAGGGATGATGGCAGCTTCGCCGCCGGAGGTTTTGACGATGATTTCTGAGTAGCAATTGCTGTGGACGTGTCCACAGAAAATCCCCTTGATGAGATCATAGATTTCCTTTTTATATTATGGTATAATGCGGCTGTCAAGAAAACAGCCGCATTATACCATAATAGCGAGATATGCTTATTCTACGTCATCCATAACGTAGACCAGCGTGGGATTGTTTTCGCCCACCTTGGCCAGCGTCTCGGCAGCAGTACCGTCGAACATATAATTGTTGCCCCAGAGATAAGCGAACTTCACGCCGTAGGGTTGGATGTAGGTGTTGCCGTTGAAGTTCATAGTTCCTTCCTTGCCGACTCGAATCAGCAGACCCAGGCAGCGGTCAAAGATGTTGTTGGTCAGATAGTTGTCCTTCACTTCTTCTCCGGCGGAGTTCATGGCGCACATGGGAGCGCTGGTTTCGCGTCCGAGGCATCCCCAGCCGTAACCGCCCAGACGGCAGAAGTTGTCGTGGATGGAGACGTTGGTGGTGTTTCGTTCGGTGCCCTCCGGACGGCTGTTGTAGTATTCCAGCGACCAGAAGCAGTATTCAATCAGGTTGTCATAATACTGCACGTCGTTCATGTTGTTGACCGCCTTGCTGGGGGTGGAACTGAACTGATGGGTGATGCCGGTGTCGTAAATCTGGTAAATCCAGTTGTTGTAGACGTAGTAGCCGTCCACCCCGCCGTAAACCTGCACCGCGTTGCCGTAGCCGGGGATGTTGCCACTATTGAAACCGGTGAGAATCGAGCCGCCCAGCCAGTTGAAAATGCAGTTGCGGACGGTCAGATTCTTGTTGTCTCCGGCGCTGACGCCGTGTGCGCCCACATGGGTTACATGGATGTTGTCGATGACAATATCGTTGTTTGAGCCTACCTGGAAGGTGTTTTCACGGACGCCAATTTCGATGGATTCAAAGCGCTCGCCGGGATTGCCCTCGGTGCTGTAAAAATAGAGCTTGTTGGTAGCAAGATCGCTCCAGACTTGCAGGTCTTCGTTCATATCGGCGGCGCCGTTAAAGTTATTGGTTCCGGCTACCATGCGGGTACCTACCAGCTCATCGTATTTGCCCAGCTCCCCGGTATGGTCGAGGGCTACGATACCCACGTTCACCAGCTTCTCCGTGCAGACCCAGACGTTTTCGTATTGGGTTTCAAGCCAGAGCGCGGGATCGGCGTAATTCCGTCTGGAGCTGTTGATGATCGGCTTTGCACCCTCGCCGTATGCCGAGTAGGTTACGCCCGACCGGGTTTTGATGACGCCACGGAACATATCGCCTCTCTTGAAGAGAACCACGTCGCCGGCGTTCAGCGGCAGGACGTTCAGCTTATCCAGCGTCTTCATCGGAGTTTCTTCGGAAAGACCGTCATTGCTGTCGTCGCCGGTTTCGGAGAAGTAGTAGATTTTTCCGCCTTCGCCCACGGTGTACTCGCTCTCGGTATAGAGAACGGCGTCCCGCATGGCGGCGGCTTTTGCGTCAAGCTCGTCAAAATATGCTTTATCTGCGATCTTCACGTGTTCAGAATCTCCTTCGTTAATCAAATTCAACGTTGTGTCAATGGCAAGCGTCTTGTTCTGAATGCCCGCGTCGATGTAATCAAGCAGCATCGTATAGCCGGTTTCGTAGCTGCCAAGGATGCCGCGGGCAATCTCAAGCACATTGCCGTTCATGCGGCAGACCGTTTCGGTGATGTCCAGCGTGTTATCGGTCACAAAGGCGATCTGCGGATCGGTATCGCCGGGCGTGGTCTGTTTAACCTCCAGGGTATAGCCGTACAGTTCGTTGATCCGGACGGCTAAATCCTGTGCCAGCGTCTGAGCGGCGGTGTTGCCCGATTCATAGCGGATGGAGCAAGATTCGATGTTCGTATCGCCTACTGTGAACGAATCGATGGTGTAATCGCTTAGATGCAGATACTTCTCGCCGTCGGCGATGTAAATGTTGCCGTCCACCACATAGTTGTCGAGAAAATACTGCACGGCTTCATCAATGCACTCGGTACCGTAGATGGCGATCTTCGCGCCAGAGCGCATGATTCCCCAGTCCCGGCTGCGGGGAAGCTCGGCGGCAAGGGTGGAGGAAAGCTCGCGGTTGGTTTCGCCCACAAGGATTTCGGTGTCGATTTCTTTGAACTGATCGGCAATCGCACTGCCCGCTTTGGCGACGAAGTCGGTGGTCAGGTCAAGCTCCACGCCGATGCGCTCGGAGATCGTATTGGTCAGCGTAACCGCTGCCTGAACGCCGGTTTTGATGGTGTCCGAACGGACGATGACATAGGAGGTAGCACCGCCCTCGCCGATCAGCGCATCGGCGGGGTCACGGGGTTTCTCCGAGGTACACGCACCCAGCAGGACGCATACACAGAACAGCAGAAGAATGGTCAGTACGGATTTTTTCATTCGGCGGTTTCCTCCTCCATTACATAGACCAGCGTGGGATTGGTCTCGCCTACCTTGGCCAGCGTATCACGGGCAGTACTGTCGAAGTTGTAGGTGGTACCCCAAAGGTAAGCGAACTTCACGCCGTAGGGTTGGATGTAGGTGTTGCCGCTGAAGTTCATCGTGCCTTCCTTGCCGACCCGGATCAGCAGACCGAGGCAGCGGTCAAAGATATTATTGGTCAGATAATTGTCCGCCACATCCTCACCGCTGGAGTTCATGGCACACATGGGAGCGCTGGTTTCGCGGGTGCGGCAGCCCCATCCGTAACCGCCCAGACGGCAAAAGTTATCATGGATGGAGACGTTGGTGGTCTTGCGCTCGGTGCCCTCGGGACGGACGTTGTAGTATTCCAGCGACCAGAAGCAGTATTCGATTAGGTTGTCGTAATACTCTACATCGTTCATGTTGTTGACCGTCTTGCTGGGAGTGGAACTGAACTGATGGGTGATGCCGGTGTCGTAAATCTGGTAAATCCAGTTGTTGTATACGGTGTAGCCGTCTACGCTGCCGTAGACTTCCACCGCGTTGCCGTAGCCGGTGATGTTGCCGCCACCGTGTCCCAGCAGGATCGAGCCGCCCAGCCAGTTGAAAATGCAGTTGCGGACGGTCAGATTTTTGGTGGAACCTGCGCCTACGCCATGTGCGCCGGTGAGGGTTACGTGCAGGTTGTCAATGGTTACGTCAGTAACGCTGACGGAGATGGCATTCTTGCGTTCGCCGATTTCAATGGATTCAAAGCGTTCGCCGGGATTGCCTTCGGTGCTGCAAAAATAAAGTCTGTCGTTTTCCCAGTCGCCCCAGACCTGTAGGTCTTCGTTCATATCGGCGGCGCCGTTGAAGTCGTCACGTCCGGCCACCATGCGGGTGCCTACCAGCTCGTCGTATTTACCCAGCTCACCGGAGTGGTCGAGGGCTACGATGCCGACATTCACCAGCTTCTCCGTGCAGACCCATACGTTCTCATACTCGGTCTGCTTCCACAGAGAGGGATCAGCGTAGTTGCGTTTGGAGGCGTTGATGATCGGCTTTGCGCCCTCACCGTAGGCGGAATATGTAACGCCTGTTTTGGCGGTGATGTTGCCGCGGAACATATCGCCTCGCTTGAAGAGCACCACATCGCCCTTCTTCAATATCAGCAGATTAAGCTTGTCGATGGATTTTAGCGGGGTTTCCTCGGAGAGACCGTCGTTGCTGTCGTCTCCATCCTCGGAGAAATAATAGATTTTGCCTCCCGCGCCGACGGTGTACTCGCTTTCGGTGTTGAGAACGGCCTGCTTCATGGCTTCGGCCTTGGTGTCCAGCGCTTCAAAATACGCGGTGTCTGCTACTTTCACGTGTTCCACATCTCCTTCATCAGATAAATTAATATCGCTGATTGCCAGCGTTTTGGACTGGATGCTGCTCTGGATGTAGTCGGACAGCATCGTATAGCCGTCCATCGGATCGGCCAGCAGACCGCTCGCTACCTCCAGCGTACTGCCGTTCATACGGCAGACCGTTTCGGTGACACCCAGACTGTCGTCGGAACAGAAGACGATTTTCGCCGAAGTGTCATTTTTCTTAAATCTTTCGGTTTTGGCGGCCAGTCCGGTCATTTCCTGCAGCTGGGACGCCAGCTGCTTGGCCGCTTCAATCATGGTATCGGATTCGTAGTAAACCTCAGCGGAGGTCATATCCGCGCCGTTCAGAGTCAGGCTGTCCAGCGTGTAATCTGCGATGTGCAGATACTTTTCGCCGTCGGCAATGTAAATGTTGCCGTCCGCCACATAGTTATCGAGAAAATACTGAACCGCTTCCTCAAGGCACTCGGTGCCGTAAATGGCGATCTTCGTGCCGGTGCGGATGATGCCCCAGTCGCGGCTTCGGGGCAGCTCGGCGGCAAGGGATATGGAGGCTTCGCGGTTGGTCTCGCCCACAAGGATTTCGGTGTCGATTTCCTTGAATTTATCAGCGGCGGAGCTTCCGGCTTTGGCGATAAAATCCGTGGTCAGTCCAAGCTCCACGCCGGTGCGCTCGGCGATGGCGCTGTTCAGAGAGACGGCTTCCGGGGTAGCGGCATCGTTGGTGTCGGAACGCACAATGATGTAAGCGGTGGTTCCATCCTCGCCGATCAGAGCGTCAGCCGGATTGCGCGGCTCCTCCGACGTGCAGGCACAGCAGAAAATCAGGGAAAACAGGGTCAGTATAAAAAACAGATAAGTATGTTTTTTCATAGGAATCCTTTCATTATTTCACAGTGATTTTGAATACGTGACCGCTGTCATAAGCGGCAGCTGTGAGGATATACTGAGGGATGATGGCATCTTCGCCGCCGGAAGTTTTTGCGATGATTTCCGAGTAGTAATCGCTGTGGATGTGTCCACAGAAGATACCCTTGATCAGGTCAGCATTATTGACAATCAAATCATAAATCTCTTGGGTAGCGCCCGACGCCTTGGCGCCGATGCCGCTGTTGTAGAGATTTCTGGGAACGCCCGAACCGTCGTTGACACGCAGCGGGTAGAAGGTCGCTTCATCGGGATTGTTCGAGCAGAGCGGGATATGCTGGAACAGCAAAACGGTGTAGCCCTTTTCCCGTGCAGTTTCCAGATCAGCTTTGAACGGCTCAATCTGGTTGTCCCAATACTTGTTCTGGCTGTTATCCATCTGGATAATCATAACCTTTTCGTCGATGACCTTGGAGAAATAGTAAATGTCGTGATAAGGGGCCCAGACCTCCTCCAGCCATGTGTAACGTTCCTCCAGCGTTGTGGTTTCGGCAACCTCACCCTGCACCCGGCGTACCGGTTCGTGATTGCCGATGGTGGCGATGGCGTCGGGATACTTGTCCCAGAGGGTTTTCTGCATCAGCTCGATGCAGCCCCAGGAGAGGTAGTCCAGCGTATCGCCGGTGACGACGATCTGGTCAGCGTCCGCCGCATATGCCAAACAGCGCTCAGCGTTGGCTACTGATGAGCCGTTAGCCAGCCACTTGCGGTTTGCCAGCGTGCTCATCAATACGGGATCGTTTTCGTCCAGATCTTTCTGGTTGCAGTAATTGAAGTGCATATCCGAAACCTGTACGATGGTGACGGGATCGCCGCCCTTGCCCGAATCGAACTCGGCTTCACGAACCATCAGACCGTTGTCCAGCTTGTAAATCCAGAGGTTCGGTTCCTCCGACGAGCCGACCACGTCATTGTCGCCATTCATGGACAGATTCAGGTCAGCGGGAATGTCAACTTTCTTGTCTACAGCGTTGGTTTTAATGTAATCCAGCAGCATGGCGTAGCTGTCGTAGGGGTTACCCTGCGAACCGCAGACCGCGTACAGGGATTCGCCCTTTACGTAGCAGGCTGCCTTGCCCGTGCCTGCCGAGCCAATGGTTCCGAAGTAGATGATCGGCTTATCGGTAACTTTCATGGGCTCGACGGTCAATTCACATCCTGCCATCTCATACAGATCGACGGCTAGCTTTTTGGCGATGATCGGATAATAGGTCACATCCGTGTCATATTGAATGACGAACTCGTTGATGTCCCGTCCGTTGATGGTCAGGACGTCCAGCTCATAGTCGCCCATGTTGATGTAACGTTCGCCGTCGGCGATATAGATATTGCCGTCTCTGACATAGTTGTCGAGAAAATACTGAATGGCTTCATCCAGACAGTCGGTGCCGTAAATGGCGATTTTCGTGCCTTCACGGGCAATGCCCCAGTCCAGACCGCGGGGCAGCTCCGATTTCAGCCCGACTGAAAGGTCGCGCACCGTGTCGCCAATCAGGATTTCGCATTCATGCTCCTTGAACTTGTCCGCGCCGGCACTTCCAGCTCTGGCAACAAAGTCGGTGGTCAGCTCCAGCTCCACGCCGCAGCGCTCGAGAATGGCTTCCTTAAGTGTGAGGGCGGAAGGTGTGGCGGCATTGGATGAATCAGAACGGACGAGGACAAAAGAAGTGGTTTTATCCTCACCGATCAGACCATCGACGGCCGGAGGCTGTTCTTCGCCGGAGGAACAGGCGGCGAGCAGCGTCATGGAAAGCAGCAGCGCTGTGCAGAGGCTCAACAGAAATAGTGATCGTTTTTTCATGGCAGTCTCCTTATTCTTCAATAATTTTCTTCATGGCGGCGGGAATATGCTTCACCGTATCGCCCGCAATCATGGCCGCTTCGGGAACATCCTTCGCCGCAAGCTCACCCGCCAGACCGTTCAGGTAGGCGCCCGCAGCCACGCCTAGCAGCAGGTCTTCGTCATCCACAAAGCCGCAGATGCCTGCCAATATGCCCGACAGCACGTCGCCGCTTCCCGCAGTCGCCATGCCCGCACAGCCACGGTCGATGAGGTAGACGGTCTTTCCGTCGGTGACAATGGTGGTCGGTCCCTTCAGCAGCAGAATCGCGCCGGTGGCAGCGGCATACTCCTTGGCGGCGGAGATGAGGTCGTTGCGGAATTCCTCAAAGCGGTCGCCGCAGAGACGCTCAAATTCCTTGGGATGGGGGGTGAGAATCAGGCGGCAGGAGGTATTTTTGAAGCGCAGCCGATCCATGTCGGCGATGGCGTTCAGACCGTCGGCGTCGATGATCAGCCGCCCGCTGTACTCGCAGAGGGCGTATTCCATCAGGCGGCGCACCTCCGGCGAACGTCCCATGCCCATGCCGATGGCGGCGGAACGGATATGATTGAAAAGACGCAGCGTGGTGTTGTGGGTGTAGCAGTAAGCGCCGTCCTCCTCATCCAACGGGAAAAGAGTGCTTTCCAGCAGATAGGGCATCACCGCGTGGGAGATGCTGCGCGGAACCGCCAGCTTGGTCACGCCCGCGCCCGAACGCAGGGCGGCCAGCGACAGATTGGCCAGCTTGGCCGCGCCGCTGTATTCCACCGATCCGCCGATCAGCGCCACATAGCCGTAATCGCCCTTGTTGCTGTTCTGGAGCCGATGGTCAAAGAGACGACGGATGTCGGCGGCTTCAACCAGATAAGCGGGGGATTCCAGCGGCTCGATGCCGATCTCGCAGTTGACCTTCTGGCGGATGACATCCTTGGCCGAGTTCAGGAACAGACCGCTTTTGAAGCAGCCGATGGAGACGGTCAGATCGGAGTGTACGCAGATGCTGTCCTCTCCGGCAAGACCGCTGTCACCGCCCAGACCGCTGTTGATGTCGGCGCAGACCACATAAGCGCCGCTTTGGTTGATACGCTCGATGGCGGTTCGGTAAGGCTCATTCACCGCGCCCTTGAAGCCGGTGCCGAAGATACAGTCGAGCACCGTAGCAAAGCCGAATAGATTCAGCTCGTCAATGCCGCGGCGGATATCCACGCCCAGCGCTTCGCAGCGCTCAAAGAAATAGCGTCCGTCCTCGGTGAAATGATCGGACAGCAGGAACAGGGTGCATTCGATGCCCGCGTTCTGCAAAAGCTCGGTGACGACGAAGCCGTCGCCGGCGTTGTTGCCGCCGCCGCAGACGATGGCCACGGGTGGACGCCAGTCGGCGGCGCCGAAGATCGCTTTGCCGGCGCGGAGCATCAGCTCGCGGGATGGGGTTGTGTGTTCGATGGTATATGCGTCGCTTTTTCTCATATTGTCAACGGAAACGACTTTGATCATGAAAATCTCCTTGTCTTGCCGCAATAAGGCGGCGGGGGGTTCATTCTACCAGATGCATGGCAAAACGCCTACCACAATTATACACGAAATATGTTAAAATATCAAGTGTATTTTGAATAATTCCTGATCAAAATTTTAAGCAGGTTGTGATTATATGCACAAAATCACATTTTGAAGCCGTGCTGTGCCGGATTGTTGAGAATGCCGCCCGCTTTGTCGAATCGGGAGCCATGGCAGGCGCAGTCCCATGAGCACTCCCGGGGATTCCATCGCAGAGCGCAGCCCATGTGCGTGCAGCGGCGGGGAATGGGGTTCAGGAAGGTCAGCAGGGTTTCGCCCGCGTTCAGCGCCAGCTGCCCGGTCAGCATGGAGCGGGAGGGATCGAACAGCGCCGCCAGTTCGTGGGAACGCCCCTGAACCAGCTCACGCAGTATTAGCGCGGCGTGCATGGAGCCGGTCATTCCCCAGCCGCCGAAGCCCGCCGCCACGAAATTGTCGCTGTCCGAACGGGTAATCTGCCCGATGTAGGGCAGTCCGTCCAGACTTTGGGTATCCTGCGTTGCCCAAGAGCGATAGACGATGGAGCGTGGAAAGTGGTCGGCCCGGTAGTCCATCAGCCGATCGAAGCCGCCGCCCTCCTTCCCGGTGCGGTGATCTCCGCCGCAGAGCAGCAGGAAACGTCCCTGCATACGGATGGATACGCCGTCGGTATCCACGTTATAATAATGATAACCCGGGTCGGAAATGCCCTCCAGCGCCAGCACATAGGCGCGCTTCTGATATAGCTTGAGGAAGAACAGTCCCTTCCACTTTTGCAGCGGAAAATGGGTGGCGACGATGATTTTTTTCGCGTGGATGCGGTGCTTGCCAGTGGTGGCGGTGGTGCCGTCGATGTGCAGGATGCGGGTGTTCTCATAAATAGTCAGCCCCGGGACAATCCCCGCCAGCAGCTTCATCGGGTGAAACTGCGCCTGCTTCGGATAGCGGAGAATCTGCCGCCCTGCGATGGGAGACACGTCTGCGCCGATTTCCAGCAAGGTTTTGCACTCTCGTTTGAATTTCTTCGTGTCGGGGATTTCGAACAGCAGGTCGCGCTCCTCGAAGTCGCAGTCGATGGACGTGCAGAGTTTTTTGTATTCATCCAGTGCCGCACGATTGGCGCGCATATACAGTCCGGCGTCCCCGATGCCGTGGGACGGGGAGCGGGCGATATCGCTGTACAGGGTATCCTGCCCCATGGAGAGGGAGGCGGTGGTGCGGATGGTGGTTTGATTGGCAATCCGCCCGGCTTCGCAGACAATGCAGTCCGCGCCCGCCTCTTTCAGATAATGGGCGCAGAGAAGTCCGCACATACCGCCGCCGATGATCAGCACGTCGCAGTCCTTATCCTGCTCCAGCGTCGGGAACGCGGGCAGGGCAATATCCGTCCAGATGGATTCGGATAACATCATATCACTTCCTTTTTGCCGTAGTATGCCCGGAATTTGCGGCACAAATGCGGATATCATATGAACGGAAAGAGAACCTGCCGATAAAATGTAAAACTACGCTCGTGCGGCTTGCATTTTGCGTCGAATGATGGTATAATATTGAATGATAGACGATGGAAAGGAATCATAATCTATGTCTTTGAAAGCAAAAAAGCCGGAGCTGCTGTCTCCGGCGGGAAATTTTGATAAAATGAAGGCGGCCATCCTCTACGGCGCGGATGCCGTGTATCTGGCTTACGCTGACTTTGGTATGCGAGCCGCCGCCGACAACTTTACGCTGGACGAGCTGTTTGCCGCCGTGGAGTACGCCCATGCGAGAGGCGTTCGCGTTCACCTGACGCTGAACACCATGCCCCATACCGACGAATATCCGGCGCTGACCGAGTTCGTTAAAAACATACGCGGCGCGGGGATTGACGCCGTCATCGCTGCCGATATCGGCGTGATGGCGCTGGTACGCGAATATCTTCCCGACACGGAGCTGCACGTTTCCACCCAGACCAGCACGGTCAGTGCGGCGTCATGCCGTCAGTGGCATCAGTTCGGGGCGAAGCGGGTTGTGCTGGCGCGGGAGCTGACGCTGGACGAGATTCGGCGCATCCGTCAGGAAACTCCCGATACGCTGGAGCTGGAGACCTTCATCCACGGTTCTATGTGCATTTCCTACAGCGGACGCTGCCTGTTGTCCCAGCATTTCGTGGGCAGAGACGCCAACCGGGGACGCTGTGCTCAGCCCTGCCGCTGGAATATGTCGCTGTCAAAGTCCACGCTGATTGAGAATACGGCGTGGGAGGGCTGCGCCGAATATGAGATTACCGAAGAAAAACGCCCCGACAACCGGGTTCCGGTTATCGAGGATGAGCGAGGGACATTTTTCCTCAGTTCCAAGGATATGTGCATGATTGAGCATATCCCGGCGCTGATTGAAGCGGGCATCGACAGCTTCAAAATCGAAGGACGCATGAAGAGCGAGTATTACACCGCCGTCGCCACCAACGCCTACCGTATGGCAATCGACCGCTATCTGACCGATCCCGCCGCGTACCGATACGATCCGGCGTGGATGCGGGAATTGGAAAGCGTCAGCCATCGGGAGTACAACACCGGTTATTATTTTGCCAAGCCCATGGAAGATGCCAACACGGCAAAGCAGCCCGGCTATATGAAGGAAAAGGCATATCTCTGCCGGGTGGAATCATATGATGAAGCGACGGGAACGGCGTATTTTGTGCAGCGCAACAAAGTCTTCGCTGACTCGGATGTGGAGGTCATCACCCCCGGCGAGGTCGGACGCCCGCTTCATCTTGGCACGCTGTACGACGCTGAGGGACAGCCCATTGAGTCCGCGCCCCATCCGTATATGGCGTTCAGTGCGAAGGTGCCCTTTGCCCTCAGACCGGGCGATATCATCCGCGCGGTATAATTTTAAGGAGAATATTTCATGAAACTGATATTTGATCTGATTCGGTCGGTGCTGTTCGGCATTGTGGAAGGCATCACCGAGTGGCTGCCCGTGTCCAGCACGGGACACCTGATTCTGCTGGAGGAATTTATCCGGTTTGAAAGCGTGTCCGAAGGCTTCTGGAGTATGTTTGAAGTGGTCATTCAGCTGGGCGCGATTCTGGCGGTGCTGGTGATCTTCTGGAGGAAGATTTGGCCGTTTTCGAAAAAGGGCGAGGTGCTGGGAATTATCAAACGGGATAAGCTGATGCTCTGGTGTAAAATTCTCGTTGCCTGCATTCCGGCGGCGGTGGTAGGACTGCTGTTCGATGATCTCATCGACGCGCTGTTCTATAACCCGGTCACGGTGGGCATCATGCTGATTCTGGTGGGCATCGCGTTCATCGTGCTTGAAAAGCGGCATAAGGGAAAGCGTGCGCAGGTGGAGACACTGGAGGATATCAGCTTTCAGTCTGCCTTTGGCATTGGTCTGTTCCAGCTGGTGGCGGCGATTCTGCCAGGTACATCCCGTTCCGGCTCCACGATTCTCGGCGGGCTGATGCTGGGCGTCAGCCGAACCGCGGCAGCGGAATTTACCTTCTTTCTGGCGATTCCGGTGATGTTCGGAGCGTCGCTGTTGAAGGTGGTGAAGTTCGGGCTGGCGTTTACCGCGTCCGAGCTGTTGATTCTGCTGGTGGGCATGGTGGCGGCTTTCGCCGTGTCCATGCTGTGCATACGGTTCCTGATGGATTACATTAAGCGGCATGATTTCGCGGTATTCGGATGGTACCGCATTGTGCTGGGTGTTGTGGTGCTGGGGTATTTCGCAGTCAAGGCTCTGGTATAAAATGAATGAGGGGGAGCTTCCGCTCCCCCTCATTCATTTTATATCTTGACCACCCGGTTCAGCCGCTCGGTCATGACGATCATCAGCAGCGTGAACACCGCCATAAAGAAGGGATACAGCCCCATGCTGATATGCTCGCCCAGCCAGCCGAACAGCGGCGGCATGAAGGTGCTGCCCGTGTAAGCGCTGGCCATTTGAATACCCACGATCGCCTGCGAATTCTCCTTGCCGAAGTTGACCGGAGTGGAGTGAATGATCGACGGATAGATCGGCGCGCAGCCGATGCCGATGATCACCAGTCCGGCGAGCGCTGTCATGTCGCCGGGCAGCGGCAGCGCCACCATGATAATGCCCGCCAGCACGACGCAGCTTCCGATGCGGATCAGCCTGCGGTCGCCCACCCGGTCGGCGATGAAGCCGTTCAGGAAGCGTCCCGCCGAAATGCCTAAATAGGCCAGTGAACCGAAGCGCGCGGCGGTTTCTACGTCGATGCCCCGGTATTCGTACAGATAGCTGGACGCCCACATGAAGACGGTGGCTTCCATGGCGCAGTAGCCGAAGAACGCCAGCAGCATATAGGGCACGCCCTTAATTTTCAGCGCGCCCCGGATGCCGATATGCGCGGCTTCTGTACCGCCGTCCTCATCGGCTTTTTTCTTCCAGATGGGAAGCGTGGCGAACAGCAGCAGCGTCAGCACAAGCTGAATGATCGATACGCTGCTGTAACCGGCGCGCCAGTTGTTGTTCTGCGCCAGACAGGCGCTCATGATGAAGGGGCTGATGGACGCTCCCACGCCCCAGAAGCAGTGCAGCCAGCTCATGTGGCGGGCGGAAAAATGCAGGGCGACATAGTTGTTCAGCGCCGCGTCCACGGCTCCTGCGCCAAGACCGTAGGGAATCGCAAGCAGACAGAGTGCAATGGTTGAATCTGCTATGGAAAATCCAAACAGCGCCGCTGCAGTCATTCCGACGCTGACGGCGGTGGTCAGCCCCGCGCCAAGTCTGCGGGTGATGGCATCGGACATCAGGCTTGACACGATGGTGCAGCCAGAAATGATCATGGTGATTACGCCCGCGAAGGACAGGGACGCCCCGAATTCAATGCGCATGACCGGCCATGCCGAGCCGAGCAGCGAATCGGGCAGTCCGAGGCTGATGAACGAAAGATAAATTAAAGCAAGAAGAAGGGAAAACATGGGATTACTCCGTGTGGGATGAATTTCCGCGCGAATACGTAGCTGCGCGCGATGATACCATTATAGCATACTTCGGAAGAAAAAGCTACATAAAATCGAATTTTCTGCTTTCTTTTTTTCGATATCCGTTCCGCCGGTCGAACAATCTGCACAAAACGCAGTCTGAATCGACGTCAAAATGCACATGGAACGGTTGGATCGTGACGCAAAATTGTGACAAACCGAAAAACTTTCAGTTTTGACGATTATTTCACAAATTTCTGTTGATATAATGAAATGAATGTGCTAAAATATTTATAGCTGTGAATATGGCATAAATTTCTGACTCTTAAAATTTTTATGAGGTGAAAATTCATGTATAACAAGAAATCGGTAGAAGATATCGAAGTAGCAGGCAAGAGAGTTCTCTGCCGCTGCGACTTCAACGTCCCTGTGAAGGATGGCAAGATTACGGACGACAAGCGTATTGTCGGCGCAATGAAGACCATCAAGTATCTCGTTGACAACGGCGCGAAGGTTATCCTCTGCTCCCATATGGGCAGACCCCACAACGTGCTGAACGAGAAGTTGGCTCTCGATAAGAAGGAAAAGAAGAAGATCGAAGCTCTCCCCGAGGCTGAGCGCGAGGCTGCAACCGCTGCCGCTCTCGAAAAGGCTAAGGGCGACATCACCAAGCTCTCCCTGAAGATCGTTGCTGACGATCTGGCTGCAAAGGGTATTCCGGTAACTCTCGCAAAGGACGTTATCGGTCCCGACGCAAAGGCGAAGGCTGCCGCTCTGAAGGACGGCGAGGTTCTGCTCCTCGAAAACGTCCGCTTCCACGCTGAGGAAGAGAAGAACGATCCCGCATTCGCAAAGGAACTGGCAAGCCTGGCTGACATCTATGTCAACGACGCTTTCGGTACCGCTCACCGCGCGCACGCTTCCACCGCAGGTGTTGCAGATTATCTGGACACCGCAGTCTGCGGCTTCCTGATTCAGAAGGAAATCGACGTGATGGGCAAGGCTCTGGAAGATCCGGTTCGTCCCTTCGTTGCTATTCTGGGCGGCGCTAAGGTTTCCGACAAGATCGGCGTCATCAACAACCTGCTTGAAAAGTGCGACACCATCATCATCGGCGGCGGTATGGCCTACACCTTCTTCAAGGCTATGGGCAACCCCATCGGCACCTCCATCTGCGAGCACGACAAGCTCGACCTGGCCCGCGGCATCATGGAAAAAGCCAAGGAAAAGGGCGTAAACTTCCTGCTCCCCGTTGACAACATCATCGGCCGCGAGTACAAGGAAGACACCACCTATATGCGCATTTACTCCGACTCCATTCCGGACGGCTGGATGGGTCTGGACATCGGCGAAAAGACGCAGGAACTGTTCGCAAAGTCCCTGGCTGGTGCAGGCACCGTAATCTGGAACGGCCCGATGGGCGTTTCCGAGTGGGAGAACTTCGCTTCCGGTACCCGTGCGGTTGCCAAGGCTATCGCAGAGTCTAACGCTATCTCCATCATCGGCGGCGGCGACTCCGCAGCGGCTGTTGAGGCTCTGGGTTATGCTGACAAGATGACCCACGTTTCCACTGGCGGCGGCGCATCCCTGGAATTCCTCGAGGGTCTCGAGCTTCCCGGCATCGCCTGCCTGAACGAGAAGGACGCATAAATCGGTTTTCCACCGTATAGCTGATATTAAAAATTCGCGGAAGGCGAAGGGTAAGCCTTCGCTTTCCGCATTTATTTTGAAAGGATAATGAAAATGAACAAAGCAACTCGCAGAACCGTTATTGCCGGCAACTGGAAAATGAACATGACCCCCTCGCAGACCACCGCTTTCATCAAGGAGCTTGCACCCATGGTAGCAGGCAAGGATGGATGCGATATCGTCCTCTGCGTACCCGCAGTGGATATCACACCTGCTGTTGAGGCTGCCAAGGGCACCAACATCAAGGTCGGCGCTGAGAACGTACACTATAAGGAATCCGGTGCGTACACGGGTGAGCTTTCTGCTAAGATGCTTACCGAATGCGGCGTGGAATACGTTGTTATCGGTCACTCCGAGCGCCGTCAGTACTTTGGCGAGACCGATCAGACCGTGAACCTTCGCACCCTTGCGGCGGTCAACGCGGGTCTTACTGCTATCGTTTGTGTCGGCGAAACTCTTGAGCAGAGAGAGCTTGGCTATACTGAAACCCTGTTGAAGTATCAGACCAAGATGGCGCTCACCAATGTCAAGGCTGAACAGCTGAAGAATATTATCATTGCGTATGAGCCTGTATGGGCGATTGGCACTGGCGTTACCGCTACGGCAGATCAGGCAGACGAGGGCAACGGCTTTGTCCGTGCAGCCGTTGCGGAAATGTTCGGCGCAGAGGCTGCGGAAGCCATCACCGTACAGTACGGCGGCTCCATGAACGCGAAGAACGCAGCTGAGCTTCTCAGCAAGGTCAACGTGGACGGCGGCCTGATCGGCGGCGCTTCCCTGAAGACTGCTGACTTCACCGTCATTGTTGACGCGGCTCAGTAATTCGGCTTCAACGACCCCCGCGGCGGAATTTTTGCCCGGGGGTTGTTCTGTCTTAAAATGAAGAAATACATCTTTTTCGCCCTGCTTGCGGCGGTGCTGTACGCCCTTAACGCGCCCTTTTCCAAGCTGCTGCTGGGCGAGCTTCCCGAAGCGGTTATGGCGGGACTGCTCTATCTTGGCGCGGGCATCGGCATGGCGGCGGTGGGGCTGGTGAGCAGACGCGCGCGCTCTACCGATGTGCGAGAAGCGCCCCTCGACCGCACCGATCTGCCCTATGTGATTGCCATGATTCTGCTGGATATCGCCGCGCCGATTCTGCTGATGCTGGGGCTTTCCCGCACGTCGGCGGCCAGCGTGTCTCTGCTGAACAACTTCGAGATTGTCGCCACATCGCTAATAGCCTTTCTCATCTTCCGCGAGAAGGTGTCGGGACGGGTCTGGGCGGCGATTGTCACCATCACGCTGTCCTGCACGCTGCTGACGGTGGAGGACATGATGGTTGGCGGCGAAGAGCTGACCTTTTCCTACGGTTCGCTGCTGGTGCTGGGCGCCTGCCTTTGCTGGGGCGTGGAGAACAACTGCACCGGAAAGCTGTCGGCGAAGGATCCAATGCAGGTTGTGGTTGTTAAGGGAATTTTCTCAGGACTCGGCTCGCTGATTGTGGCGATGTTGTCCGGCGAACGGCTGGACGGTTCCATGCTGGCGGCGATTGTCGGCGCGCTGCTGCTGGGATTTGTGGCCTATGGGCTGAGTATTTATTTCTATGTTTCCGCCCAGCGTGGGCTGGGCGCGGCGAAAACCAGCGCGTATTACGCCGTTGCGCCCTTCGTGGGCAGCGCCATATCGCTGGTGCTGTATCGCCAGCTGCCTACCTGGCTGTTCGGCGCGGCGCTGGTGCTGATGATTATCGGTACAATACTTGTTTCTGAAAAAGGAGAGGAAAATTCATGAAGGATCGCGTAATGATCGCCATGAGCGGCGGAGTGGACAGCTCGGTGGCGGCGTATCTTGTCCGACAGTCGGGGCGCGACGCGCTGGGCGTGACGCTCAAGCTGTTTTCCAACGAGGACATCCAGCTCGACCGCAGCAAAACCTGCTGCTCCCTGTCCGATGTGGAAGACGCCCGCAGCGTAGCCACACGGCTGGGAATTCCCTATTATGTCTTCAATTTCAGCGACAATTTCAAGGAAAAGGTCATCGACCGCTTTATTGCCACCTACGAGGCGGGCGGTACGCCTAATCCCTGCATCGACTGCAACCGCTTTATCAAATTTAACCAGCTTATGACCCGCGCCGGATTGATGGAGTGCAGCCATGTCGCCACCGGACACTATGCCCGCGTGGATTATGACGCTCCGTCGGGGCGCTGGCTGCTGAAGCGTTCGGCGGACCCGCATAAGGATCAAACCTATGTGCTCTACGCCCTGACCCAGGAGCAGCTTGCCCATACGCTGTTCCCGCTGGGCGGCATGAACAAGGACGAGGTGCGTGAAATCGCGGCGGCGCAGGGCTTCCTGAATGCGGACAAGCCGGACAGTCAGGACATCTGCTTCGTTCCCGACGGCAACTACGCCCGTTTCATCGAGGAATACACCCATCGAACCAGCGCTCCCGGCGATTTTCTTGACCGCGGCGGCAATGTGATCGGTCGGCACAAGGGTATCATCCACTACACGCTGGGACAGCGTAAGAAGCTGGGATTGTCCGTCGGGCATACGGTTTTCGTCAGCGCCATCGACCCGGTGAAAAACACCGTCACTGTGGGCGATGAGTGCGATCTGTACACAAAGCAGCTTGACGCGGCGGACATTAACCTGATCGCGGTAGACAGCATCAAAGCGCCGCTCCGTGTGACCGCTAAGGCGCGTTACAGTCACAAAGAAGCGGCGGCGATTGTGGAGCAGACCGGGGATGATCGGCTGCATATTGAATTTGAGCAGCCCCAGCGCGCCATTACGCGGGGACAGTCGGTGGTGCTCTACGACGGCGACGTGGTAGTCGGCGGCGGCATCATATGCTGACGGAGTCAAGGGCAAACCAGTTTTCGGTGAGCCAGACCAGCTCGTCCCGGAAGCGCAGAATCTTGGGGCTGCTGCCCTCGCACAGAATCATCGGCTGAATCCACCACGGTACTTCGATGCACCATGTCAGCCGGAGAATGTCCGGCAGATCAGCCATGGTAAGCGGCGCGCAGCCTGCATATCCGTCCATCAGAGCGTGAACACGGTCGGCATCCAGCCGGCCGTTTTTCCATGCCAGCGAAAGAATGGCGCGCCCGAGATCGTGCCAACGGAAGCTGTAGTGGTTGCGGTCGAAGTCGAGAATGGCGGCGACGCCGTGATCGTCGAACAGCATATTGTCGGGGGAAAAATCCTCATGGGCAATGCACTTGGGAAGGCTGTCCATATAAGCGGGCGTCAAACTGTTCAGGATAAACTCCTGCCCGAGGACGGCGCGGCGATACCAGACAGGCGCATCATCCGGGCAGTCGTGGATACGGGCGCGGAAGTTTGCACGCAGATCGGACAGCATTCGGGCGCTGTCGAAGGGATAGCCCTCCACGCCTTGGACGGGCAGCGTTGAGAAAGCGTTGTGCATTCGGGCGCAGACCTCGCCCAGATTGCGCAGCTGAGGCAGGGTCACGGTGTCGAAGGTTACAGTATAGCCTGGGACGAATTCCATGACCATGTAGGTGGTGCCGTCGTCGGTGGTACGCAGCACACGTCCTTCGCTGGTCAGCAGATGCGGACAGGGGATGGCGTCCTCAATGCGCAGCTGACGCTGAAGCGCAGGCTCCAGACGGGTGCGCTGGCGCTCCATGTTGTAGCGTTTGGCGCTGTACTGCTTGATGAGCAGATCGCGTCCCTTACAGCGGATACGCCACTTTTTGTTGAGCCAGCCGCCGTTCACCGGGACGATTTCGTCCGGGATCATGCCGTAAGCGGCTGGCAAATCGGCGAGAATGGCGGAAGTCATGAGATTTGAACCTTTCCGATATGATAATAGCTGCCATCCCGTTCGGCGTCGGTGCAAAGGTAGATCAGCGGAATATTTTCGTTGAAAATGCCAAGCTCAACGTTGTAGTCTCCGGCGGGGAGATCATCCGGCAGCGTGATCGATATCCGCTCCTTTGTTTTGCCGGGGAACCACTTCATAATGTCAATGCCGGTGATAAAATCGACTGCCTTGTCCGCGCCGCGCAGGTGCATTCGGTCAGCGCGAAGTGATAGCCCATGCGGCTGACCCAGTAATTGATCTTGTCCTTCCATTCGCCCAGCCACCAGTAGGATTCCATGCATATCGGCGCGGTTTTCCACAGGTCGGCGATTTTCGCCACCCGGCTCGATTTCTTTCCAGAGGACGCGGATATATGCCACCGTGGTGTCCGGGTAGAAGCCCTGCTCACGGTCGTTTTCCGCTACGCCGTCGGGGATGGGGTAACACTCGACGTTTTTCGTTTCGCACATATTGGCTTCCGGGCGGACGATAGTGTCCGAGTAGAGCTTTTCGCCGCAGAAGTGCTGGAAGCTGACGAATCCGATGTAAGGGTTCTGGCTTTCCTCGGGGCGGTAGTTGAAATAGCGGGTTCGTTTCATGATGGAATCATCCTTTCGCGGTATGCTTATATTGTTGGCTGTCAATTGATCGGTTTGGATGGGCAGGATGGCAGATTAAAGTGCGAAAAAGCACCGTAAAACCTGAACTTTCTCGGTTTTACGGTGTTTTTTTATTGGCTGGGGATGAGGGGTTCGAACCCCCACAAACAGAGTCAGAGTCTGTCGTGCTACCATTACACAAATCCCCAATGGTTATGTGCTTTTCACTCAACATTAATATTATATCACATTTCGCCGCCTTTGTCAATAGCTTTTCAAAACTTTTTTGAAAAATCTGCATACATTTTTCGACTTTTCATTGACAGACTGCCGTCTGCCCGGCCGGCAAAGCCGGCCGGGAGCGCAGGGCGGGGATTATTCTTCGTCGGAGGCAGGCTCTTCGTGAAGCTCGTAGTCCTCGTCGGAAATCCAATCGTGCTCGCCGCAGCAGGCATCGCGGGCGGCAATGATCTTGCGGCGTTTCAGTTCGTCCTTGGCGTCGAGGTAGAGCAGGCAGGCGCCCGTGATGCCTCCGGCGAGTGCCACCGCGAGGATCGCTTTGGAAAGACTCTTCTTCTTCCTGCACAGCATGATGAACATCGCCATAAACGACGCCGACTGGATCAGCATCGTGATGCCCACGTAGAATTTCGTCTTTTTCAGCATAATCTTACCTCCTGAAGTTTTTGCAGCGAACTTATTTCTTGTTCGCGTTCATTTTAAGATATGCGTTGATGAAACCGTCGATTTCACCGTCCATCACCGCCTGAATGTTGCCGTCCTCGTAGGAGGTGCGGTTGTCCTTGGCAAGCGTGTAGGGCATGAACACATAAGAACGGATCTGACTGCCCCATTCGATGTTGTTCTTCACACCCTGAATGTCCTCAATGCGCGCCAGATTCTCGCGCTCCTTAATCTCCATCAGCTTGGATTTCAGCATCTTCAGCGCGGTTTCCTTGTTCTGAAGCTGGCTGCGCTCGGTCTGACAGCCGACCACGATACCGGTGGGCAGGTGGGTGATGCGGATTGCCGAGTCGGTCTTGTTGATATGCTGACCGCCGGCGCCGCTGGAACGATGGGCGGTGATTTCCAAATCCTCGTCGCGAATCTCAATCTTACCGTCATCCTCAAACTCAGGCATGACCTCGACAGATGCGAAAGAGGTGTGGCGGCGTCCCGACGAGTCGAAGGGGGAAACGCGCACCAGACGGTGTACGCCGTTTTCGCTCTTTAAGTAGCCGTAAGCGTTGGTGCCCTGCACCATGATGGTAGCGCTCTTGATGCCGGCTTCTTCGCCGTCCAGCCAGTCCACCAGCTTGACGGTGTAGCCGTGCTTCTCACCCCAGCGGGTGTACATACGGTAAAGCATCAGCGCCCAGTCCTGAGCCTCGGTGCCGCCTGCGCCGGGATGGAAGGAAACGATGGCGTTGTTGCGGTCATATTCGCCGGACAGCAGCACTTCAATGCGCTGGCGCTCCTCCTCGGCTTCGATGCCGCGAAGCTCCTCCTCAACCTCGGAAACGATGCTTTCATCGTTCTCCTCAATTCCCATTTCAGCGAGGGTAATGGCGTCCTCCAGCTTATTTTTCAAAGCCTCAAATTTGGCGATAGTATCCTTCTTCTGTTTGATCTTCTGAAGCACGCGGCTGGAATTCTCCGCGTCGTTCCAGAAGTTGGGGTCGGTGGTGATCTTCTCGTCCTCCGCGACCTCAGCGATCAGCTGTTCAATTCTCAGCGCCGATGCCAGCTCATCGATGTCGGCGCGCATATTCTGGAGCTTGTATTTAGCGTCCTCAAGTTGAATAATCAAGTGTAAGCCTCCTAATAGTTGCAATTACAAAATTCTTCTGTATATTATTATATCATACCTGCCCATGCTTTTTCAAGAGAAATGATAATTTTACATTTTATTTATCCTTTATTAATTACATCGGCAACGCTAACGGGAGCACTTCTCCGCGTCAATCGCCAGCACCACCATCAGCGCGTGGAGCGCGTCCGATTCGCGGTCTACGTCGATGACATAGGTATCGGTGAAGTTGAACAGCTCTTTGGTGATGACTGCCACCGTTCTGCCGCTCCGGTCGGTGATGGTATAGTCCCACTCCATGAAGCTGCCCTCGATGTCCCAGCCCCGGAAATCCAGTTCAAAGGCAGGAGTGAACAGGCTCCACTGCTTCTCAATCGTTCCGAGCAGCGTCTCACCCTCGTACAGCTCAAACTGCGGGCGAAAGGTGAACAGCGCCTGCCGGATAGTGGCGATATGCTCTCCGCGGTGATCGTGGATGTGCAGCTTATGTCCCCAGGCCAGCTGACCTTCCACGGTGAACAGGACGTTTTCGCCCTCGTCGTAGATGTCATAGCTGTCAAACCAGCTGAACAGGCGCTGCTTGAATAACAGTTTCATGGTTCCTCCGCCATTCTGTAGAATTTCTCAATCTCCCCGCTGTTGCCGAACTTCCGCTTCGACAGCGTTTCGGTGAAGCGGTCGCAGAGCGCGGGCGAATCGAGAAGCTGCTTGATTCCTTCGTAAATTCCGTCGGAGCTGATGTCGCAGATTACGCCCAGCTCGCCGTCCTCCAGCTGCTCGGGCGCGGACAGATAGCGTGCCGCCAGAATCGGCTTGTACATGATCTTTGCTTCCTCTACAGAGATCGGTTTGCCCTCATGCCGGGAAGGCTGGGCGTAGATATCGCAGTCCCGCAGGTAGGAGTAGGGATTCTGGGTCGTGCCAAGGAAAAGCATCATATCGGCCACACCTGCGTCCACCAGCAGCTCGGACAGCATGGTCTTATAATCGGCGTCCCCGTCACCCAGCACATACCAGCGCACGTCGTACTTTTCTTCCCGCAGACGCTTCAGCACCGGAACTACCAGATCCAGCCCCTTCTGATCGCTGATGCGACCGATGGTTAGGATCCGCTTGCCGTGAAAATGGGTGTCCGGGAAGGTATCGCCCCGCAGCGCCAGATCCCAGATCTGCTTCGGATTCATGATGTTCTCCATCATGACGCAGCGGTCGGCGATGGCGGGCAGCTTGGCTTTCAGCGATTCGTCCACCAGTGTGGAAACGGTGACAATTTTGTCGCATTTCTCGAAATAGTTCAGGTAAATCGAATCGTCCCGGGGCGGATTGGCGTAATCGAAGTGAAGCCATGCGATTTTCTTTTTCGCTTTCACCTTATCGCACATATAGAACATGGTGCGGTCGCCCCAGTAGGCAACGGCAAGATCGTATTCCTCCCGGATTTCCGGCATCTTCTCCATGAAGTGCAGCCACATCCACGTGGCCGCCGACGAACGTTTTTCGCCCTTTGACAGCAGAATCTTAATAAAGTAAGGAAGAATCTCAAACAGGGTCAGCGGATTTTCCTTGACGAAGCACTCTGCCAGCGTCTTTGCCGCGTTGCGTCCGGAGAGGAGGAACATCTCGCCGTACTTCTCCATGACGATAACCTTCACCTGTTTTGGCAGCTGATCGAGCAGCAGTCCCTCCCGCTTTGCCAGCAGCAGGGTCACATCGTAGCGCTCAAAGTCCAGACAGGACAAAAAGGACAGAAAGGATTTCTCCGTGCCGGCACAGTTCATGGTAATGCCGATCACCAGCATTTTAATTTTCTTCAAATTGCTCGGCCTCCTCGTACAGCTCCATCAGCCGCTCCTCAATCGCCTGCTGACGCTCATACAGCTCGTTCATGCGCACATAGTCGCTCTGGGTGGCTTCATCCTCCTGCCCGACGATGACCTCTTCCAGCTCGGCTTCCAGCTTTTTCGTTTCTTCTTTATTCTTGCGGATGCGGGTCTGGAGTTTCCGCTGCTCGGCGGCGTTCTGCTTTGCCTTGAGGTACTGCTCCTTGGCGTCGGTAATCACCTCGGGCGTGTAGGTCACCTCCACGCGGGTCTGACGGGCTTTGTAAGTTTTGTACTCCTCATAGCTGCCGATATAGTCTAAAGGCGGGTTGTTGCCCAGATCGAGGATGCGGGTCGCCAGCTTGGAGATGAAGTATCGGTCGTGGGAAACGGCGATGATAGTTCCGTCGAACTCCGTAAGGGCGTTTTCCAGCGCCTCGCGGGAATTGATGTCTAAATGGTTGGTCGGCTCATCCAGAATCAGCAGATTCATTCTGGACAGAATCAGCTTGCACAGGGTCAGCCGCGCCTTTTCGCCGCCGGAGAGCACCGACACCTTCTTCTCGATGTCGTCCCCCTTGAACAGGAAAAGCGCCAGCGCCGAGCGAATCTCAGTCTGGGTCAGGTTCTCATAGCAGTCCCACAGCTCGTCAAGAACGGTGTTGTCCGGGTTCAGGTTTTGGTTCTCCTGATCGTAATAACCCATGGTCACGTTGTAGCCGAACTCAAAGCTGCCTTCGTCGGGCATCAGTTTGTCGGCTAAAATCTTGATCATGGTGGATTTGCCGCAGCCGTTGGGTCCGGCGATAAAAAGATGATCCCGCTTCTTCAGCAGAAAGGAAATATTGCCGAACAGCGGCTTATCCGGGAAGGATTTGGTCAGCCCCTTGACAGTAAGCACATCGTTGCCGCTCTCACCCGATTTGGTGAATTGCAGCCGGATTTTGTCGGGCAGCGCGTCGGGGCGTTCAATCTTCTCCATGCGGTCGAGGGCTTTCTGACGGCTCTCGGCGGCGATGATGTTGCGCTCCCGGTTCCAGCGCCGCTGCTGCTCGATATAAGCCTCGATGCGGGCGATTTCCTTCTGCTGATTTTTATATTGCCGCTCGCGGATTTCACGGTTCTCGGCTTTCAGCTCCACGAAGCGGGTGTAGTTTCCGTTATAAAGGGTGCCGTGGGTGTTTTCAATTTCCAGCGTTTTGTTGGTCACTTTATCGAGGAACCAGCGGTCATGGGAGATGACCAGCAGCGTGCCCCGGTAGGTGGAGAGAAAGTCCTCCAGCCAGGCGAGGGTTTCGATGTCCAGATGGTTGGTCGGTTCGTCCAGCATCAGGATGTCGGGCTGGGTGATGAGCAGCTTGGCCAGCGCCAGCCGGGTTTTCTGTCCGCCGGACAGACTGGAAATTTTCAGATCGTGGAAGCGCTCGTCGAAGCCCAGGTTTTTCAGAATGCCCTTGCAACGGGAGCGGAACTCATAGCCGCCCGCCCGCTTGAACCGGTCGGCGAGGGAGGTGTATTGGGAAATCAGCGTCTCGTCGGCGGGGGTGTGCTCCAGCTGTGCTTGCAGCTCATCCAGCCGCTTTTCGTCGGCAATCAGCCCGGCGAAGGAATCCAGCATCTCCCCGAGGATGGTGTTGTCGCCCTCAAGTCCGGTGTTCTGCTCCAGCATACCCACCGTCTTGTCCTTGGAAATATAGACCGAGCCGTTCGTCGGCGTATAGTCGCCGGTGATGAGCCGGAAAAGGGTGGATTTGCCCGCGCCGTTGACACCCACGATGCCCAGCTTGTCCGCCTCGTTCAGGCTGAATGAAATTTTATCAAGAATCACGTCCGTTCCGAATTCCAGCGAAACGTCGCTCAGACTGATAGCTATCATGAATTGGTTACTCCTGCGTTATATCACTATATCATATAGTATAACACAAAGCGGCCCGAATGTCAAATACATCCGGGCTGTTTTGCAAAAATTGTGCCGGTTTGCGGGCAATCCGTGTACGGTTATCTGTAGAAGCGCATACAGGCGATGACTTTGCCCAGCACCAGCAGTTCCTTGACATAGATCGGCTCCATGGAAGAATTCTCAGGCTGGAGACGGAAGCGGTCTTCCTCGCGGTAGAAGGTTTTGACGGTGGCGTCATCCTCTACCAGCGCGACGATGATATCGCCGTCCTTGGCGGTTGTGGTTTTTTCAACCACGATCAGGTCGCCGTCCATGATGCCCGCCTCGATCATGCTCTCGCCCTGTACCTTCAGCGCGAACAGATCGTTGGAGGTGAGCTTGGAGCTGGGACGCGGGAAGTCCAGGTAGCCCTCGTAATTCTCCACGGCCAGAATGGGCATCCCAGCGGCCACTTTCCCGAGAATCGGTACGCGGACGGTGGTGGAGGGATGGGTTCCTTCGTTTTCGATGCGCAGGGTGCGGCTTTTGCCCGATTCCTTCTGAATCATGCCCTTGCGCTCCAGACGTTCCAGATAGGTGTGTACGGTGGAGGTGCTCTTCATGTTGAGCGCGTTGCAGATATCGCGCACGCTGGGAGAGTAACCCTCGTTGCGGATGGCGTTGAGGATGTAGTTATATATTTCGCGTTCGCGGTCTGTCAGGTTGTTGTTCATGGCTGATCTCCTTGTTATCAGAATGGGTAAAATACCTCTAAAACAATTATACCACACTTTTGCGAAAATTGCAAACGATTGTTCGCGTAAAGTTTTAATTTTTTGTTTATAAATATTTAACAGACTTAAAACATTGCTGTCATACGCGATTTTCAGCATTGTGGTATAATATTGGCAACGCTTTGCATGGGATTGAGGAAACAAATCATGATCAAGAAAAACGCGAATTCCCGGCTGCTCTGGTGTACCCTGACCGCCGCCATTTTCCTGCCGCTGCTCAATACGCTGCTGCTCGGCTCGATGAGCATTTATATCGGCAGCGACATTACATATCCCGAGATCGCGGCGAATCTTCTGGGATTGTTGTCCGAGCTTCTGGGAGTGTCCGCTGTGTTCGCCGGACTCGCCTGTGTTTTCTATGCGTGGGGAAAGCCTGCGCTGCGCCGACAGGTCACGCTGATCGCGGTGCTCGGCATCCCGCTGACCTACCTTGCCGCCGCGGTGGTGGACGCCGGTTTCTACGGCTCCAATGCTGTCAATACTTCTTATGTGCTGTACAGCCTGCCAAACTGCCTGTTTGAACTGGTGCGGCTGGCGGTTGTGATTCTGATTGCCCGCAAAATCGCGAAAAACGGGGAGCGCTCCCGGGAACTGGAGCTGTTCTCTGCGGCGGGAACCTACTCCCGCGTATTGATGTTCGGCACGCTGGCGGTATTTGTCAGTATGCTGCTTGCCAATTTTATCGAGACGGTGACGCTTCTGATTCAATACGGCGCGCCGCTGAACATGAGCGAGCTGCTCACCCTGATTCTGCCCTATGTTACTTCGCTGGTGTACAGCGTACTCGGATATCTTCTGGAATATCTGGTGATCCGCTCCCTGATTCGTGCGGAGAGCAAATCATAAAAAGAGAGGTACAAAACGATGGAACCTGTAATCAGACGCGCCATTCCCGCCGATGCGGAACGCATTCTCGCCATGCTGGAGCAGGTGGAAGAAATCCACCATCAGGGGCGGCCGGACATTTTCCGCGCCCACGGCATCAAGTTTACGCCGGATGAGCTGCGCGCGCAGATTGGCGATGACACGCGGCCGATTTTCGTAGCCGAGCTGGACGGTCGGGTGGTGGGATATACCTTCTGCATCCTCGGCGAGATCAAGGACAGTCCCATGCTCAACGACGCGAAGACGATTCATCTGGAGGACGTCTGCGTGGACGAAAGCTGCCGCGGGCACGCAGTGGGAGGCACGCTGATGGCGTTTGTGCGCGACTACGCAAAGAGCATCGGCTGCACGCGCATGGATCTGGATGTATGGGAATTCAACGAGGGTGCGCGGCGGTTCTACGAGAAGCATGGTTTTTCGGTACAGAAGCGGCGGATGGATATGGTACTGTAAAACTATTGGCGAAATTGCATATAAAATGTTAAAATTCCCGCGCTTGTATTGACAGCGCGGGAATTTTTTTGGTATACTATAGATGTAACGATACATTTGGGGAGGAGTATGCTATGATGAAGAAAATGCTGAATGTATTGCTGGTTATCGGTATGGTAATAACAATGTTCAGTGGATGTGAGGATATTGCTGATTCTCCGATTGGAAGCGGAACAATGGAGGTAGATCTTGATACACCATACAACCTGTATTGGGTTGATTTGCCTACAGGAAAAGCCTATCCGGAGGGCTATCATGAATATGAGTATTCATGTATATCAGCATATTATAGCACAGAAGCGGGTGTTACTCCCATAGAAAGCGATTACCTCGACAAAATATTCACAACACAGGGCGGGCAATATGCCACTTATTTCCGTCATTGGACGGAATCAAGGGAATACTATACCGATAAATTTTACTATGTGTTGGAAGGGCAATCCTATGTCAGCGAAAGTTCCGACCAGTATCATGAATGCGAAGTATATAATGAAGCACCGCGCAAACTTATGCTTTTGTCGGCGTATACGTTGAATCATGAAATTTATGAATTTGAATTTTTAGATACGGAATTAACCAATTTGGCATACAGAATGTCGGAACCGTCAATTGATAATCTGCAATCTGCGCCGGATGGCGGTTTTTTAGCATTTATATCTGATTTAACAGCTAAAAAAGTGTATTTTGTGCGGTGGGATAAGGACGGCAAGCGGATAACTACTCTTCCTCACGACGAGTTCCGGTCTTTCTGGCCATATATATCCTCAAGCAGTACATATGAAGATATCCAGAAAACTGTCCTATCCTGCGACTACGTTATCGCGCAGAACGGGAATATTTACTTTTTAGTAGACGATAAAGTCATGGTGATGTCCTCCGAAGGTGAACACTTATATACGGTGGATGTCCCACAATCAGCGCTTGGCGTTAGCTATGATCTGACGCTTGATAAGGATGATAATGCCATCCTGCAATATACGGCGCGTGTGAACGGCGTCGGAAATGATGTGTACAGCCCCCTTGACGATGCCAGTCAGAGATTTGGCGATATGGTTGCGCTGGGTGAAAACATCGTCGGCGTCATCCCTCAGTTTGCTCCCGGCTACGACGCCTATTGGGCAACGCCCAACGGCGTTCTGGCTGCCAATGCCGGCGGGGAAAAAGAAACATTGATAAGCTGGATCAACTATGATCTGACTGCGGATATGATCGAATCCGCGTCAGTTGTGGATGTTGACCATTTTTTTATCGAAGTACGTGACCCCGATACCGACGAGCGGCGCTTCGGTCTGCTGACCACTGCAGATATTGAGGAACATGAGCCGCAGACGCTGAGCAGCTCCAAGCAGACGCTTTCTCTTGCTTATGTGGTCAGCAGCAATGCCCGTACAGCGAAAACCATTGAGCAGTATGTGACCGATTTCAATCGAACCAACGATGAATACCGCGTGGTTCTGGTTCCCTATACCGCAGATGGTGAGCTGACCGCCAACTATAAGCTGGTGAAGGAAATGCTGTCCGGAAAGGTGCCGGACATGATTCTGTTCGATTCGGATATGGGTCCGGAAGCCTTTGCACGGCTGAACACCTTCCGGAATCTCTATGATTTCATGGATGGTGATTCACAGTATGGCCGGGATGAATTCCTGCCCTGTGTGCTGAAGCCTTTTGAAAACAGCAAGGGTGAGCTGCCGTATCTGACCATTCAGTTTGGCATCTCCACAATTTCGGCAAAAAAGAGCAGCATGAACGGACGGCAAAGCTGGACAATCAAAGAACTGGCGGAATATGCCGCTTCTCTGGATAACGACCAATATCTGATGGATATTACGGGAAGCACACAAACCGGAGACGCTGCCATGCTCCTTCGTGTTCTTCTGCCCAGTACGCTGAACAGCTACGTGGACTATGAAACCGGAACCTGTTATTTCGGCGACAGCCTTGCTTCGCTGCTGGAATTGTGCAAAACTGCGTCGGTCAGCCGTTCCTCCAACGGTGTTGCGGCGACGATGTATACAAACAATACGATTCTGACACGACCGTTCAATAATATGGACAGCGTACAGGATTTTCTTGCAAATCGGTATTGCTATTTCAGCGGCGATGCGTTGACCTATCTGGGGTTTCCCACCGAGGAAGATTGCGGTACGGTTATTGTTCCGATGACCAGCATTGCTATTACAAATCAATGTGAAAATGTTGAGGGCGCATGGACGTTTATCAAATTCTGTCTGGGAAGTCAGCAGAGTGAATGGATATATGATTCGACCTGTACGAATATCAATGTGGAGGGTGGTTTTCCCTGCACCAGATCGACTGCGGAATTGATGTTGAAAACATTGAAACATTACTATTTCTACAGTATTGTTATGCAGTCGCCCAGTAACCCTGATGCATTGATGGTAGGCGGAAGTATCGGCGGTATACACTTTGCAGAAGATGGCGGATATCAGGATGGCGATAAAAATAAAGTGAACAGCGTAGGTACTACGCTTTACTCCGTCACTGATGAGGATGCGGAGGATTTAATGATGCTGTTTGAGTCGATTACGATGGTGCGCTCCTACGATACCGAGCTGCTGTCGATCATTTATGAAGATGCCGCGTACTATTTCGCAGATACGAAATCGCTGGATGAGACGGTGAAAATCATCAATAACCGCGTCAAAACGCGATTGAACGAATAATCGAAAAAATCTTTGCCAAACCCCTTGACATTCGGGCGGATGTGTGGTATAATACTACAGTAAATCAAAGAAGAACGCTCCGTTCTCACCGCCTCAAATTGATGACAGCGGTTCATACAGGCAAAACGACGTCATATTTGGACGTGTTGAATTGTGCGGAGTGTGTCTTCGCACAATTTTTTTCGTTTTGGAGGTGTCCGCTATTAGCACAAAAGAACTGCAAATCAATGAAGAAATCAGGGCAAAGGAAGTCAGGATCATCGGCGCAGACGGTGAGCAGATGGGTGTAATGCCTGTCAGAACCGCGCTGGCCATGGCTTATGAAAAGGACCTCGATCTTGTGCTTATCGCACCGACCGCTGAACCTCCCGTCTGCCGCATCATGGATTACGGTAAATACCGTTTTGAGCGCGACAAGAAGGAGAAGGAAGCAAAGAAAAAACAGACGGTCGTTGAGGTCAAGGAAATTCAGCTCTCCTGCCGCATTGATACGCACGACTTCGAAACCAAGGTTAAGCACGCTCATCGCTTCCTCGGCGAGGGCAACAAGGTTAGAGTCGTTGTGAAATTCAAGGGACGCGAAATGAGCCATCTCGACATCGGACGCGACGTCCTCACCAAGTTTGAGGAAGCCTGCAAGGATGCGGGAACGGTTGACAAGCGCCCGGCGCTCGAAGGCCGCTTCATGAGTATGATCGTAAGTCCCATCAAGCAGCCCGCCAAGTAATTGTTGCTTTGCCGTGATTTTGCGGCTGAACGCGCACCCGGCAACCGATCGGCAGGATAACGCCGCGTCCGCCCTGACGCTAACTGGGCGAATATATCGAAGGAGTAAACGAAAATGGCAAAAATAAAGACTCACAAGGCTACCGCGAAGAGATTTTCTCTCACCAAGAGCGGAAAGGTTAAGCTCAACCACACCAATCGCCGCCACAAGCTCGGCCTCAAGACCGCCAAGAGAAAGAGACAGCTGCGTAACAACGCATATCTCAGCCCCGCTATGGCTAACAACATCAAGGCTATGATCAACTGAGATCGTTAAGGCTGAACACACATTACAGTAGAATTATTGGAGGATAACATAAAATGGCAAGAGTTAAAGGCGCGATGATGACTCGCAAGAGAAGAAATAAGATGCTCAAGCTCGCTAAGGGCTACTGGGGTGCCAAGAGTAAGCACTTCAAGATGGCAAAAGAGCAGGTAATGAAGAGCGGCAACTACGCTTTCGCCGGCAGAAAGATGAAGAAGAGAGACTTCCGTTCTCTTTGGATTGCAAGAATCTCTGCTCAGGCAAAGGTTTGCGGCATGAATTACTCCACTCTTATGCACGGTCTCAAGCTCGCCGGTATCGACCTCAACAGAAAGATGCTCGCCGAGATCGCTGTTTCGGATAAGGACGCGTTCGCTGCCATCGCAGAGCAGGCCAAAGCAGCTCTCGCAAAATAAGCACTCTGTTCCATATGGATTTTGTTCCGTTTGGAACGGTTGAGAAAAAACCGGCTCGCCCCGGTTTTTTTCGTATAAGAGGTGAAACGTGTCCGAATTTGTCAATGATATCATTACCAGCCGCCAGAATCCGCTGATTACCCGGCTGGCCAAGCTTTCCGACAAGAAACATCGCGACGCCGAGGGGCTGATGCGTCTGGACGGCGTGAAGCTCTTCTCGGAAGCGGTGAAGAGCGGGCTTGCGGTCGAATATGTATTTCTTGCCCAGTCGAGGCGTGAGAAGCTCTGTGCTGAACTGGCGGACGATCTGGCGGGCGCTGGCGGAAGGATTTACACCGTCGCCGACCCGGTGCTGGAAAAGCTGACTGACGAAAAAGCGCCCCAGGGGATTGTCGCCTTTTGCCGTTACTTCGATGTGAGCCGAACCGTCGATGCGGACGCTTCGCGCACGCTGCTGCTGTCCTCCATCCGCGATCCAGGCAATCTGGGGACGATGATTCGCACCGCTTATGCGCTGGGCATCGACCGAGTATATATCAGCGCGGACTGCGCCGACCTGTATTCGCCCAAGACGCTGCGCGCCGCCATGGGAACTATCTTCCGCCAGCCGCTGACGGTGGTGGAGGATGAGCGGACGCTGATCGCTGACCTGCGCGGGAACGGTATCGCGGTCTACGCTGCGGCACTGCGGGAAAATGCCGTAAAGCTGGGCAGCGTCCCGCTTCCGGAGCGTGTATGCGTCGCCATCGGCAACGAAGGACACGGTCTGTCGGACGAAGTGATCGATGCCTGCACGGGAACGATGATTATCCCGATGAATCCCGGCTGCGAGTCGCTGAACGCAGCGTCGGCGGCAACGGTGCTGATCTGGGAAATCTGCCGCGACCGGCTGTAGAAAGGAAACAATATGGCAAAAATCGTTTATACAAACGCATGGATTTATAATACTGCTGCCCGCCGTTTTGAGCTGGGCGCGATGGGTGTTGAGAACGGTCTGATCTGCACGCCGGACGGCGGCGCGCAGACGGTTGACTGCGGCGGCGCGTACATCATCCCGGGTCTGATCGATATTCATACCCATGGCCGGGGCGGGTACGAATCCACCGAAGCCGGCACGGAGGATTTCGTGAAAATGGCGAAGTCCTACGCGGCAGCAGGAACCACATCGTTTCTGCCCACGCTGATGTCAGTGCCGCTGGAAATGCTGGAAAAGAGCATCGATGTGACCGCCGAAGTGAAGGCGATGCAGGACAAAGCTCCCTGCGGCGCGAACATTCTCGGCATTCATCTGGAAGGCCGCTATATTAACGAAAAGCGCAAGGGCGCGCACAATCCCAAGTACCTCGCACCGCTGAATGCGGACGAAATGGTCGGGTTGATGACTCGCGCCGCTTCGCTGGAACGCTTCCATCTGATCTGCGCGCCCGAACTGGAGGGCGGCGAAGCCTTCGTAAAGCGCGCAGTGTCGATGGGTGCGACCGTTACCATCGGACACAGCGATGCCACCTATGACGAGTGCGTGGCGGCGATGGACTGGGGCGTCACTTCCTTCACCCATCTGTACAACGCCATGAGCCCGATGACCCATCGTGCGCCCGGATGCGTTGGTGCGGGACTGTCGTCCGACGCTTACACCGAGCTGATCTGCGACGGCTGCCATGTCAATCCCGCCGTGGTGCGGATGACCTATCGCGCCAAAGCAAAGGATAAGCTGGTGCTTGTTACCGATTCCGCCCCCGCCGCCGGTCTGCCCGAAGGCAATTACAAAATGGGCGGCGCGGATATCGTGATCGGCAACGGCGCGGCGTTCCTGCCCGACGGAACGCTGACCGGCAGCATTATCAGTATGTTCGACGGCGTGAAGAATCTGGCGAAGTTCGCGGGCATATCGCTTGCCGAGGCGCTGCCCGCGGCCACCAGCAATCCTGCCCGGCTCATCGGTGCGGACGGTGTGGTCGGCTCGCTGGAAATCGGCAAAAACGCAGATTTCATTCTGCTCAAGGAAGATCAGGCGGCGATCGACCGCGTTTATGTACGCGGAACCCTCGTCGAGTAACTCAAGGAGGATATTAACTATGTGCAATTGTTCCGAACACGGCGGTAATACCGCAAGCAGGAAAAAATTCTATATCACCACCCCGATTTATTATCCCAGCGATAAGCTGCACATCGGTCACACCTATTGTACGGTGGCGACCGACGCGATGGCACGCTATAAGCGCATGACCGGACACGATGTGATCTTTCTGACCGGTACAGACGAACATGGTCAGAAGATTGAGGACAAAGCGAAGGAAGCCGGTGTTACGCCGCAGCAGTTCGTGGATAATATCGTCAACGGCGAGCGCGGTGTAAAGGATCTGTGGAAGCTGATGAATATTTCTAACGACCGCTTCATCCGCACGACAGACGATTATCATGTCGAAGCGATTCAGAAGATTTTCAAAAAGATGCACGATAACGGCGACATTTACAAGGGCAGCTACAAGGGCAAGTACTGCAAGCCCTGCGAGTCCTTCTGGACGGAGAGCCAGCTGGTTGACGGCAAGTGCCCCGACTGCGGCCGCGCTGTGGAGGATGCTGAGGAGGAAGCATATTTCTTCCGTCTTTCCAAGTACGCCGACAGGGTTCAGGATCTGCTGGAGAACACGGATTTCCTGGAGCCTCGTTCCCGCGTCAATGAGATGGTCAACAACTTTATCAAGCCAGGTCTTGAGGATTTGTGCGTCTCCCGAACCTCCTTCACTTGGGGTATCCCCGTTGACTTTGATCCGGGTCACGTTGTCTATGTATGGGTTGACGCTCTGTTCAACTATACCACCGCGCTGGGCTTCATGAACAGCAAGTATGACGATTACAAGGATTACTGGCCCGCTGACGTTCATTTTGTGGGTAAGGAGATTGTCCGCTTCCATTCCATCATCTGGCCCGCAATGCTGATGAGCATGGATATGCCTCTGCCGAAGAAGGTGTTCGGTCACGGCTGGCTGCTGCTTGACGGCGGCAAAATGTCCAAGTCCAAGGGAAATGTGGTGGACCCCTATGTGCTGGCTGAAAAGTTCGGCGTAGACGCCCTGCGCTTCTTCCTGCTGCGCACCTTCCCCTTCGGCTCCGACGGCAACTTCTCCAACGAAGCGCTGATCAACACCATCAATGTGGATCTTGCAAATGACCTGGGCAACCTTCTCTCCCGCACCGTGTCTATGGTGGACAAATACTTTGGCGGAACGCTGCCCGCAGAGCAGGCGGAGGACGCCGAAAAGGATGCCGAGATGATTTCTCTCATTTCGGGTCTGCGTGATCTGTATGAGGAGCAGATGGAGAAGTATGCGTTCCAGAACGCGCTGGCCGAGATTTTCAAGGTTATCAGCCGCGCGAACAAGTATATCGACGAGACCGCTCCCTGGGTGCTGGCAAAGGATATGGAAACGAACGGCGCCCGCCTTGCCCGCGTCATGTACAATCTGCTGGAAGTCCTGCGTGTTTCTGCGATTCTGCTGACTCCTTTTATGCCTGATTCCTCTGCTGAAGTTCTGAAGCAGATTGGCGCCTGCGAGCACTGCTCCACCTGGGAAGCTGCGGCTCATTACGGAGAGCTGAAGGCGGATGTTACCGTACAGCGCGGCGCAAATCTGTTCCCGCGCATTGACGAAGCAAAGATGCTTGCCGAGCTGGAAGCCGAGCGCGAAGCTGCTGCCAAGGCGGAAACTCCCGTAGAGAAGCCCGAAGGTTGCGCTGTCATCGGCATCGACGATTTCATGAAGGTGGAGCTGCGCACCGCACAGGTGCTTTCCTGCGAGCCTGTGAAGAAGGCGAAGAAGTTGCTTTGCCTCCAGATTGACCTGGGTTACGAAAAGCGTCAGGTCGTATCGGGCATCGCGAAGTGGTACAAGCCGGAAGACCTCATTGGCAAAAAGCTGATTGTTGTGGCAAATCTCGCACCTGCCAAGCTGTGTGGCGTGGAAAGCAACGGCATGATTCTGGCATCCGGCGAGGAGCAGGTTCGGGTGGTGTTCCTCGATCCCGAAACGCCTCTGGGGGAACGGGTGAGATAAATGAAGTTTGATTTTGTCAGTACCGAAAATGGGGCATACCCCATTTTCGATACCCATGCGCATTATAATGACGAGCGCTTCGACGACGAAATCGACGGCGGCAGGGACGAAGTCCTTGCCGCTCTTCTTTCGGGATCGGTGAAGCATATCGTCAATGCGGGCACAAACCTGCGTTCCAGCGCCGAATGCATCGCGCTTGCCGAGCGTTACCCGCAGCTTTACGCTACGGCGGGCATCCATCCGGGGGATATCAACGCCGACGATGATATCGAGCAGGTGATGGACAGTCTACGCGGTTTGCTGGCGCATCCAAAGGTGCGGGCGCTGGGGGAAATCGGATTGGACTACCATTACGATTATCCGAAGGATGTGCAGCAGAAGTGGCTGCGCCGTCAGCTGGAGCTGGCCGCCGAGCTGGATATGCCGGTGGTCATCCACGACCGGGAAGCCCACGGCGATATCATGGATATTCTGCGGGAATATCCTACGGTGAAGGGCGAGTTCCACAGCTTTTCCGCCAGCGGGGAGATTGCCCGTCAGCTGGTGAGTCGGGGATGGTATATCTCCTTCTCCGGCGTGATTACCTTCAAGAATGCGGCTCGCCTTGCCGAAATTGTGCCTACGGTGCCGCTGGATCGGGTGATGATCGAGACCGACGCGCCCTATCTTGCACCGGTGCCCTGTCGGGGGAAGATGAATCACTCCGGGTTGATGGAGTACACCGCCGCCCGCGCCGCAGAGCTTTACGGCATCCCGGTGGAAGAATTCTGCCGCCATGCTTACGAGAATTCCTGCCAGTTCTTCGGGATTGAAGAATAATTTGATGAATATCAAAATACCTCTTGACAAAATGGAATTTGATGTGTATAATATTGATATCAGCTGATTTGATACACATCAAAATACTTGTCGGGAGGTATTCTCTATGAACGGAACCGAAACCATGGCGGCGCTACGTGAAATCGCGCACCGGTATCAGGAGCAGTACGACGCGCAGATTGAAGCGCTGTCGAAGGATGCGAAGCTGGAGCGCAAGGCGCTGCTTATTCAGCGAAATATGGCGGGACATTGCGCGTCCTTCGCGCGGATGGAATACAACGGTCATATCTATGACACGCGCGAACGAATGATTTTCCGCTCGTATCACTATTTCGACGTCCATCGGGACGCTTACGCACAGCTTGCGGGCGACGAACGGGAGAGCTTTCTCATCTACGCTCACGCGATTTCTATGGTGCGCGGCTGCTTTTACGATAAGCACAAGGCGGAGCTTGCGGCGGCGGAAGCGTCCGGTAATGTGGAGGGCGTATTCGAACAGCTCTTGATCTGCGGCGTTGTCGGGCAGATTCTGGATGACTGGCGGGCATGGTGGAAGAAAAACGGTACGATGGACTGCGGGGGGATTTGAATGGAACTTTCTCAAACTGCTGCCCTGTTCAAATGTCTGGGCGACGAGACCCGGCTGCGGATTCTTGCCATGCTCATGCAGTCGGACAGCTACGTGGAGCTGCTGGCAAGCCGTCTCGATCTGACGCCGGGAACGGTGAGCCATCACCTGAAAAAGCTGGAGGCCTGCGGGCTGGTGCAATGCTCAAGGTCGCAGTTTTATATGATCTATTCGCTGCGCCGTGACGGCGTAGCTGCCGCGATTCTATCCCTGCTGCCCGAGGAGGATGACGGCGTGTCGGACGATGAACGCTACCGCCGCCAAATTCTTGCCGCTTTCATCAAAAACGGTCGTCTGACGGGCATTCCATCCCAGCTGAAAAAGCGGGAGGTGATCTACCGCCATATGCTGGAGGGGATTGAAGTGGGGCAGTCGATGAGCGAGAAGGAGATCAGCGAGTTGATTCAGCGCTGGCATGAGGATTACTGCACCATCCGCCGGGATTTTATCTCGCTGGGGTTGATGACGCGGGAGGACGGAATTTACACCCGCGTCAGATAAACTGACGGTTTACAACCCGCTCAACGGATGGTTGCGCCGGGTCAACCATCGTTCCATTGCAATTTGTGCCGATATGTGGTATCATATAGATACAGCATCAAACTTGATGCAGTAAACGAAAGGATGGTATGAACCATGACACTTGGCGAGAAACTTTCCGAAAAGCGGCGGAATCGCGGTATGACGCAGGATGAGGTGGCCGAACGCCTCGGCGTGACCCCGCAGGCAGTGAGCAAGTGGGAGAACAACATTTCCTGCCCCGACATCACGCTTCTGCCCGACATCGCGTCCCTTTACGAAACCACCATCGACGAGCTGCTGTCCCGGGAGCCTACGCCGACGGTAGCTGTGGTGCCTCCCGAAAAGCGCAAATCCATCGAGGAGATGGTATTGCACATCCGTGTGGTAGACGGCGGCGACCGGGTTAATGTCAATCTGCCGCTGGTGCTGATCAAGGCCGCCATGGAAACCGGCTTGTCCGTCGAATCCATGGGCATGAGGGTGGGCGGTGTTGATCTGTCAAAGATTGATTACACCCAGCTGATTCGTATGATCGAGAACGGTATGGTGGGACGGCTGGTGGAGGTTGAGGGCAGCGACGGTGAAACGGTAGTCATCGAGGTGGAGTAAATGCGCATTCTTGTCCGCACAAAGGATGTGTCCCATGATATCCGCATCTGGCTGCCGACCGCGCTGCTTTCCAGCCGTCTGGCGGTTCGGACGCTGGCACGCAGTCTGCCCGGGGAAGGGCAGGCTGCGCTGATGGCAATGGACAGTGCGGCTTTGTCGAAGTTTAGCGCCAAACTTCGCCGATTCTGCCGCACCCATCCGAACTTCACGCTGTTGGAGGTACACGATTCCGACGGAACGGATGTGATCATCACACTGTAGGTGGAAAATTACTATAATCAAACAGTAGCTTGATTTCTGTAGGATTATGCGTTATACTTAAAACATAAGAAGCGGTTGGGGCGTTCACAGAAAATTCACAACATTTTTTGCGAAAGCACCCAACCAAAACGCCCCCAAATGACACTATATAGTAGAATACAAATTAAGGAGGACATTCCTATGAAGAAAAACAAGATTATGCGCTATTACAACAGCAGTATCCTATTTGAGATTCTGAGCGTGGTTCTGGTGGTGGCCGGCGTTCTGATTTACTGGTATTCCTGGGAAATCTGGATGTTGGGTACGCCTATGCTGCTGATCGGCATTGTCGGGCTGGTGGTCTGCAATGCTCTCAAGGTCAGTGATTCGGCTTACGAGGAATATTTCAACGGGAAGCTGTCCGACCTTGACAGCGGAAAGCGTGAGGAATCCGAGCCGATTTACACGGCGGGCGGCTACTGGTTCGACGGCAATACATACGCAAAGCAGGATAAGAACGGTCAGCTCCGTTCGGAAATCTACGTGCGCGCAGTGATTTACACCGATAAGCAGAGCCTGCGTATTGAACGCAGCGTGGTCAACGCTGCCGCCGATACCGCCGAGAAGTCCACACATATCATTCCGCTGGCATCGCTGAACGCGGCGGTGGACACCATGGATTACAACTGCAAGGGAACGTTCAAGAAGATTGCCGTCATGACGGTCAGCGGAGAGGGCGGGGAATGCCGCTTCCCGGTGAAATTCAACGATATTGAAACCGACCGTATGGTGGAGGAACTCAACAAATTAAAGCCAAAAGCATGAAATTTCAGAATTTTTTAACCCTTTCGCTGGAGGTTCGGGCGCAGATTGGCTGCGTCGCCGACCTCTGGCATCGGCATTTGGGGGATGCGCTGGTGGGCGTCTATGTCCATGGCTCCATCGCGCTGGGACGTTTTGTGGAAGGCGTGAGCGACCTCGATATGCTGATTGTTGTCGATCGCCCGATTGGCAGAGAGGAGCGCCTGAATATCGCGGCGGACATTCTGGCTGCGGATGAGCGTCCCGCACCGCTGGAGCTGTCCGCGCTTTGGACGGAACAGCTGACGCCGTGGCGGTATCCCACGCTCTGTCAGTTCCACTACAGCGGCGCATGGACGGAGCATTACCGCTCACTGCTGGATGAAAGCATCACCGAGAGCTTTCTCGTTGACACGGATTTCCCGGATCCGGACATCGCCTGCCATGTGCGGCTGACCTCCCAGTTGGGTATCTGTGTGTACGGACGGCCGGTTGCCGAGGTTTTCCCGGAGGTGCCGGAGGACGATTTCTGGCAGTCGATCAGCGCGGATGTGCCCGAGTATGACTTCCACGCCTACGCGCCGAAGTATTACGCCAGCAATATTCTGGTGCTGGGGCGGATTCTGTCCTACCGGGTCGAGCGGCGGATTTTATCGAAATATGACGCGGGGCTGTGGATGCTGGAAAGGATTCCCGAAGGCTGGCGCTATATTGTGGAAAACGCGCTGAACGTGTGGTATGACGGCGGCGTGCAGCTGACATATCGCCCGGAGGATGAAGACGGTCTGCGGCGATGGCTGATTGATGCGATTATGAAATAAAACTGGCAGGAGCTGTGGGTGCGGCTCCTGCCTTTCTGTATGATCAGTCGATTCCTGTATTTCGGAAATCCTCCAGTACCGCTTCGGACAGATCAAAGCACATGGTTTTTGCATCCGCTACCCAGAAGCCGCGCACACGGTAACGCTTTCCCGAGGGAATACTATTAACCCCCATCACGGCAGTGATCGGTTCGTATAAGTTACGGCTGCCGATGCTGACAGTGCCCTTTTGTTCTGCACGGGGCTTGGAAAATTTGAAGCCGCGCGGCTCGTTGCTTTTGCACATTCTGATGGCGAAAACCTTGTTCTTTGCGTCCATCTGGCAGAGTATATAAGCGGGATATCCCAAATCTTCCACAACCTTTTTTGTAAAGGTAATACCACTCTGGTTGATGTAAATGTCGGGATATGCGTTGACATTGGAGTCCAGAATCTCAAAGTTCAAATCGTTGAAATTAATAGCCATAATCATTCGCCTTTCGTTTATTCGGTTTCATGTGCTCCGTTCAGGAGCTGACGCAGCTGGGCGCGCTCTTGGGCAGTCCAGCGTGGATCGAGAATCATATAGCCTTTGAACAGACCGTCTTTAATCCGAGATACGGTAAAATGGTCGGACAACTGCCGGAGCGGGGAAGACGGTCGTTCGTGAGGACGCAGGTTTAGCAGTGCCTGAACCCGATTCCAGTCCTCATGACTAATAATTGCCCGGTGGTGATTTTCCTTGAAGTACATATTAAGGTCGGTGTTTTTGACCGATTGATGGGTGCGAAAATCTTTGGTATAGGTTTTCTGCATCAGAGCATCACCGCAGTATTTCTCGTTGCGGAGGATGCTACGCACCGTACCGTCTTGCCAGCAGCTGCGTCCCATGGGGGATTTGATGTGCTGCTTTGTCAGCGAAGCCGCGATTTCACCCGGCGTCGCTCCTTCCAGACAGCTTTGGTAAATATACGCTACAATCTTCGCCTCGGTCGGTTCGATGACCAGCCGTCCGAAATGATCACGATAGTAACCAAGTGTGTTGTGTACCGAAAACTTATAAATCCCCTCGGCCATGCGCCATCGGATCCCCGCTTTGATGGCTTCGCTTTTTTGTTGAGATTCCAGCTCGGCCAGCGCGGACAGAATAGCAATCAGCAGATTGCTGCTGCCGCCTCCGGTAGAGGTGATGCCCTCCATTTCAAAGGAGACGGTTACAGGGGGATTCAGCGTAGACAGGATGCGAAGATTATTCAGGATGTCCACGATGTTCCGACCGAAGCGACTGATACCTTTGGTAAGAATCAGATCAATTTTACCGTTTACCGCGTCGGTCATCATCTTCTGAAAGCCCAGACGTTTGGCTACTGAGGTGCCGCTGATGCCCTCATCCTGATAAATTTCGACCAGTTCCCATGTGGGGTTGCTCTCGATTTTCTGACGAAAGTGGTGTACCTGCATCTCAAAGCTGCCGATCTGCTGTTCCTCCTGGGTGCTGACCCGGCAATAAGCCGCCACACGGAGCTTCGGGAATGATGTTATTTTTTCTTGTCTGGGCTGCGGTGGGATGACGATTACGCCGCTGCCGCCATGATTCTGCTCCAGTGCTTCCCGCAGACTGCGCCGCGCCTCTTCACGGCGTACAGACCGCTCAGTCGGTTGACGG
This sequence comes from Clostridia bacterium, assembly GCA_017472255.1. Taxonomy (GTDB): domain Bacteria; phylum Bacillota; class Clostridia; order Oscillospirales; family CAG-272; genus Flemingiibacterium. The sequence goes on from JAFUQU010000014.1 coordinate 87,779, forward strand.
ACTGTATCAATTTCGTATGGGTCGTTTTTTTCGCGATGGTTTCCTCCTTTTTGATCGACTGGCTTCATGTGGTATCACCTCCTTTGATGTGGCGGGCACATACAGAAAAATCAGTCAACTGCCTATGGGCAGCTGGCTGATTATATATGAAATTAAAAGTCCTTCAGCATCCGGCGGCGCAGCCCCGTGCTGTCGAATAGCACGCCCAGCATAAGGAAAATTGCCGCGCTGGCTACCGCCTGGAGGAAATTAAAGAAAATATTTTCCACCGGTCCGGCGAAGCTGCCGGTGAGAATGACGTCATACAGATAGTAGCCGCCGACGCAGATGATGCCTGCCGGGACGATGCCGATCAGATTGCGGGGGCAGAGGATGCGGTCCTTTTTGCTGGTGAACACCAGTGCCGTCAGCGCTTTGATAACCATAGTGCCCGGGGCATAGATGATGTAACCGGTAAGAGCGTCGGCAAGACCTGCGCCGATGGCGCCCACCGCACAGGCAAGCGGCGTGGGCAGGATAGCGGCGGCCAGATAAATGAAGGCATCGCCGATATGAACATAGCCGCCCGCGAAGGGAATCCGGGGCAGATAAGCGGTGACAACGAAGACAAGCGCGCAGAAGACGGCGGTCAGGGTGATGGTACGGACATTAGCGTGATTTTTTACTGCGGATGTAGACATGATTCATTTCTCCTTATTTGATTAGGCGGTAAAGATTTGGCTCCAGCCGAAGACCATCCCGGCTGGGAGTATCGTATTTGGCGGTGTCGGCGATAAAATCGGCGACGGTGCGGCAGGAAAATTCCACAGCGCTGTGGAATTCTTCGCCGTTTAGCAGCTGTCCCAGCAGAACCGATGCGAACAGATCGCCGGTGCCCGGATAGGAGCAGGCCAGCTTGGGCTGCGATATCAGGCGAAGACTGCCGTCGGCATAAGCGGCGGTGAACAGCTGTCCGTCCGCTTCGATGCCGGTGAGGGCGATGGCTGCCGATGGATAGAGTTCGGACAGTGCGCCGACCAGCTCATCGGCACAGGCGGCGGGATTTTCAATGGTCTGCGGGTAGTTTCTGCCGCAGAGAATACAGGCTTCGGTCAGGTTGGGCGTGATGACGCTGGCACGGGCACAAAGCTCGCCCATCCGTGCGCACAGGTCGGGGGTGTAGGTCTGGTAGACCCTGCCGTCATCGCCCATCACCGGATCGACCAGCACAAGCGCGCCGTCGCCGAAGCGGTCGATGGCCGACAGCACCGTGTCAATCTGCCCGGCGCTTCCCAGAAAGCCGGTGAAGATCGATTCAAAGCGCATATTCATGGCGGCATAGTGGTCAAGGGCGGGGGACATGGTGTGGGACAGGTCGTAGAAGGTCATATCGGTGAAGCCGCCGGTGTGGGTGGACAGCAGCGCGGTGGGCAGGGGAACCACCTGCATCCCCATGGCAGACAGCGCCGGGATAACTACCATCAGCGCACATCGTCCGAAACAGGACAGGTCATGAACGGCCAGTATTTTCTTGATATCGTCGGGCATGATAGCCTCCTTACTTCTTGGATATATCAATTATAGCGGAATTTGCATTAAATTTCAATGACCAGATTTCATAGAAATTTTATGCCCATGTCCGAAGAACATGGGCATGGATGATTCAGCTGTGGATTTGTTAGATAGTCTTGCCTTCGATGATACGGTAGGGTACAATTTTGTCACTGCCGCCGCCATCCAGCAGCAGACTGACCGCTTCCTCGCCGATCAGCCCCATATCGTAGGCTACGGTGGTCAGATCGGGAAAGAGGACGCGCAGGGATTCCACATTGTCGAAGCCCATCAGTCCCACATTGTCACAGCCCCGGTATTTTGCAATGCAGCGTTGGGTGTAGACGTCGCTGGAGCAGAGAAGGGCGCAGCGCTTATTGCTGGGGATAGTCAGCGATTGCAGCTTGTCGTTGGTATCGATGACTTCATATTCCACACCCGACTGTTCCATTGCCGTCAAAAAGCCCTCGTAGCGGAGTGCCTGCGCGGCGATGTTCTGCCCCTTCTTGGACAGAACCGGCGCCACGTAGTAGATTTTTTCATAGCCGCGGGACAGAATGTGTGCCGCCGCGTCCCGCATGGCGGAGCGGTCGTCGATGCCCACATAGGGAATTTGCTCGCCCAGCAGATTGGATACAGCCACTACCGGCGTACCAGCGTCGCGGATTTGTTCATAATAGGACACATCGTTCTGCACCGAGCAGACGATGATGCCCGCCACGTTCATGGAGAGCATCCGGCGGATGCAGTCGCGCTCCTCATCGGCGCTGTAGCCTGAGGCGGAAAAGAGGGTGGAATAGCCGCGTTTGTGCGCTTCGGCGTCGATGCCGGTGAGGACGGCGGGGAAGTATTCGTTTTTCAGGTTCAGGATCACCACGCCGATCAGATTGGGGCGTCCGGAACTGAGGGCGCGGGCGTATTGATTTTTAACGAAGCCGCAGCGATCGGCGGTTTCAAGGATTTTAGCTTTGGTTTCGGGATCGATGCGTCCCCGGTTGTTCAGCGCGCGGTCGATGGTTCCGGTGGAGACGCCGCACAGCCGCGCAAGATCCTTGACGGTAACTCGTTTTGTTGAATTCATAATTTCCTCGTTGTAATATTATTACTAAAAATTATATCACAGTTTGTTGCATATGTCAAATATTATTTTTGTATCTTGACAAATTGTTCTGCAAAGTTCACGGGGAGAATATTTCAAAACTATTTTTAGAAATCCTATCGTATTTCAAGATTCCCTCCGAGATGTATTGACAATCCGCGATTTCCTGTGATATAATGAAAACATCCCAATCCAATACAGGGAGGATTATCATGGAATATCAGATGGAACAATTGCAGAAGGTCGGCAGAATCCAGCCCAAGCGCTCGCTGGATATCAAAAAATCGAAGCTGGGCATCGGCTTTGAGAAGCTCGACCGCAACGTTTTCGACCCGGAGAAGGCTTACGATAAGCTGGCGCTGGTGGGTGTGAAGTGGGTGCGCATCCAGTCCGGCTGGCAGCGTACCGAGCGCGAGAAGGGCGTCTATGATTTTGCGTGGCTGGACAGCGTGGTGGATAATCTCATCGTGCGCGGTATGCAGCCTTGGATCTGCCTGTGCTACGGCAACGACCTCTACAACGAGGAGGCAAAAACGGTATATGGCGCCGTAGGCTGCCCGCCGATTTTCAGCGACGAGCAGAAGAATGCCTGGGCGAACTATGTCCGCACCATCGTCAGCCGTTATGAAGGCCGCGTGACCCACTGGGAGGTTTGGAACGAGCCGGACGGCAAATGGTGCTGGAAACATGGCGTCAGCGGAGAGGAATACGGACGTTTTGCGGCGGACACGGCGAACATCGTTCACAGCGTGTCGAAGGACGCGGTGGTAATCGGCGGCTCGGTATGCCTGCTGAACGATCTTTCCTTCATGGACAAAGCATTGGCAGCCGGTATGGGCGAGGCCATCGATGCTTTCACCTTCCATGAGTATACGCCGGACGAATCGGCGCTGTTTAACCATGTTCCCGTGATTCGTGCGCTCTGTCACAGCTACAATCCGAACATCAAGATCATTCAGGGTGAATCCGGCTCCCAGTCCCGCAGTGACGGCTGCGGTGCGCTCAAAGGCGGCGCGTGGACGCAGCTTCGTCAAGCCAAGCAGTGTGTACGCCATGCGGTGGCTGATTTAATCAATGAAGTGGAATTTACGTCCTATTTCTCCTGCATGGATATGATTGAAGCGCTGAACGGTACGGTAGGCAACAAGAACTCGTATCTGGATTACGGTTACTTCGGCATTCTGGGCGCCGATTTCGACGAGAACGGCTTTTCTTCCGGCGAATACACGCCCAAGATGGCTTACTACGCTTACCAGAATGTTTGCTCGGTCTTTGCGGAGGAGGTCACGCCCTGCAACCTGCCGATTCTGCGCACGGTGCTGCCTTCCAAGCGGGTACAGGGGAATGATTACAGCGGGTCATTCATCTCCCACGGCTTCCGCAAGCCCAACGGCTCCTGCGCGCTGGCTTACTGGAACTCCACGCCGCTGATGACCACCGAGTTTGAATCCACCATCAGCTTCCGCTATGCGGCCATTCCGGGCGAAATCCGGGTGGTGGATCTGCTGGCCGGCGATGTTTACGAAATTCCCCAGTCCTTGCTGGAGATCGACGGCAATCGGGGCGTGATCAAGAACATCCCCATCACCGACTATCCGCTGCTGCTCACCTTCGGCGACTTTATCTGACAAAACGACCTTGCTCACCATGACGGCGGGCAAGGTCATTCTTTATGCTTTTCTGATTGGATGGCGGATGACTGTTTTCAGCTTTTCCGGCGCACATTTCCGGGGGTCGGAGAGGTAAATCTCATGGTGCAGCCGGGTGTCGGAAAAATCGTGCTGATATCCTTGCTGCGCAAGGAAGCCGTCCATCAACGCAATGCTGGTCGGTTCATCGTCGTATGGACCGATGTGCATAATCTGTACGCACAGTCCTTCGTCGATGGTCAGGAATTCCGCCGCTGAGCAGTCCATCTTTTTCTTTTTTGACGCTTCCTCGACTGCCCAGTCAAACTCGGCTCGGGTTACGAATTCAGGCAGCCGGATGACGGATGTCCAACAGAAGCTGTCTTTGTTGACCAAATCAATGCCGTTTATGCCGTCCTGATGCCAGAAGCCTTCCAGCGGCGGGACAACATAGTCAAAGTATCCGTCAATTTTATGCGTGCCCATGCGGCTCATTTTGATGGTATAGGCGACGGAATACAGGACAGACATTGCCTGCTGATAAGCGCCGCCTTCTGCGTTGGGATCGCCCCTGCCGCTGACGGCGATATAATTCATCGCCGGAATGTTGACTATGGTTGGTTTTTTCGGCGGCAGGTAGAATTCCCTGTATTCCTTTTTATAGTCGAATGCCATGACTTATACCAGATGCTTCACACCCGGCTTCACTTCGACCGGCTGTCCGTCCACGTCCAGCCAGACGCTGATGGCGGCGCCGTTGTAGACCATGGTGCGGTCAACAGAGAAGGAGAGGCTGCGCTGCGCGGTGATGTAGTCGTAGATTTCGATGTTGGTGGCGTACCAGACCGAATCCTCAAAGGTGGCGGTAAATTTATCGCAGAATTCCTCGATCATCGCCCAGCTGTTGTTCTCGGTGTTGCGGGGAAATTCAAAGCTGTGTCCCCAGATGTAAAACAGCGGCGACGCATTTGCTGCGTAATAGCTGCTGCGGAACTGCTCAATTTTGCTGATGATGTCATGGCTGTGGTGGCAGGTGCCTGTCCACTGCATAAAATCCTGGGGCAGCTTAAAGTTTTCGCTGGACGCGGCGGTGCGTGCATAGACGAAGCCGCAGGCTTTCAGGCAGGTCAGCACGTCCTCGGTGATGATGCCGTTGGGATAGGACATACCGCGCACCGGATAGCCGCACATGGCTTCCAGATTCCGCTTGTCTTCCAGCATCTCATACATCAGCTCTTCCTTTGGAATCTGATCGAAGAAGGGATGGGTCAGCGAATGGCAGGAAACCTCATGTCCGGCGTAGACCGTCTTTACCTGCTCAGGGGTGATGCAGTAGGTGTCACGCAGCTTGTTCGAGATCAGGTGGAAGGTGCCCTTGATGTGGTATTTGTTGAACAGCTCGACGAGGCGAATATCCTCCGGCGGGCAGTCGTCGTAACTCATGGTCAGACAGCGTTTTTTGCCGCCCTGATAGAGATAGCGGATTTTCATGCGATTACTCCTTATTTGTTTCGTTGTCCAGATCGGCGATAATTCGGGCGATGGCGTTTTCTTTGTATGATACGGTAATGCGGTCGGCGGCGGCTTTTAACGGCTCACAGGCGTTGGCGACCGCGTAGCCGATATTGGCGTATTCGATCATGCCGATGTCGTTTTCGTAGTCCCCGACGCAGACCACCGTATGGATGGCTTCCCGACCGCCCAGCAGCTCACGCAGCCTTGCCACAGCGTTTCCCTTGCCGCCGGTGGGCAGGTACATTTCCAGACCCCGTCCGCCGCTCAGTACGAAGGTCAGCATGGGGAATGCGGTCTCATACCGGGCGCGCAGCTCCGGCGTAAAGTTTGTCCGGCAGATCGCCAGCAGCTTCATAGCCGGATGCAGCGTATTGTCCGCAGCCATGACGGCAAGCAATTCGTCGGCGGTATGGTATTCGTTGCTCTCGGCGATGCCGTCCTGAAAGTCTGCACGCTTGTAGGTAAGCCCATGAGTCAGCGCGTTGACGTGCAGCGATTGAACCTCGGGGAAGTTCTCCACCGTGAAGCGGATAATTCGTTCGGTCAGCTCGTCGGGGATGGGATTGCTCCACAGCACCCGGTCGGCGGATAAATCGTAAATGGCGTTGCCGTTGAGCGCCACCATCGGGGCGTTGATGGGCAGTCCCTTCACCGTTTCGCGGAAGTGCTTGGGATAGCGTCCCGACGCCATGGTGAAAAGACCGCCGTTTTGCGTGAAATATTCCAGCGCGGCGATGTTTTCGGCGGAGGGAACCAGCGTGCCGTCAAAATCGGAGCAGAGCAGGATGCCGGAGAATTTTCCGGCACAGGTTGTGTTATTCATGTTAGATTCCTTAAAAGATCAGCCGAAGCCGAGGAAACTCCGGCTTCGGCTGTTGATTATTGTTCCAGATCGGAGATGATCTGTGCGATGGCGTTCTGGCCGCATGGTACTGTGATACGGTCGGCGGCGGCTTTTACCTTGTCGATGGCGTTGCCCACCGCGTATCCGATATCGGCGTACTCGATCATGGACAGATCGTTCTCATAATCGCCCACGCAGACTACGGTATGGATGACATCCCGTCCGCCCAGCAGCTCGCGCAGCTTTGCGACCGCGTTGCCCTTGCCGCCGGAAGGCATATTCATCTCCAGCCCCTGTGGCCAGCTCTGCGCGAACATCAGACCGGGAAAGGCGTGCTCCAGACGGCTGCGCAGGCTGTCGCTCAGCTCCGGGAGCTGCACGGCGATGAGCTTCATCACCGGGTAAGCCATTTCACACGCGCGTACAGCCGCAAGCACCTCTTCCGCGGATTTGTCCTCATCCGGCGAGAAGTGATAATTGTCGTTCACGCCGTTGAATGACAGCTTTTCAATATCCCGGCATTCGCTTTGCACAAAGCGTATGACGTCCAGCAGCACCTCGTCGGGCATGGGATTGCTCCACAATATCCGGTCGGTGTCCAGATCGTAGATCACGTTGCCGTTGACCGCCGCCACGGGCGCGTTGATAGGTAGCCCCTTCACCGTCTCGCGAAAGTGACTGGGGAATCGTCCCGACGCCATGGTGAAGCGTCCGCCGTTCCGGGTAAAATACTCCAGCGCGGCGATATTTCCGGCAGACGGAACCATCGTGCCGTCCATATCGGAGCAAAGCAGATAGCCGTCGAACTTACCAGCCAAGGAGCTTCAGGTAGTCGCGCGCAATCTTGACGCACTCCAGGGGCGTCTTGCCCATGGAGGGCTGATCCTGCTCGACCACAACCCAGCCTGCGCCTGCCTTTACGGAAGCGTCCAGGATGTCCGGGATGTTCTGGTTGCCGAAGCCTACAGGACGGAATTCGAAGGTGTTGGTCTTCTCGGCCTTCTTGTCGATGCCGATCAGCTCATACATATTCTCCGACTTGCTGCCTGCGAAGTCCTTGAGGTGAACAACGGGAGCGCGACCGGTGTACTTAAGTACGTACTTTGCGGGGTTCTCACCGCCGACATTCGCCCAGCAGGTGTCGATTTCGGTCTGGAGCAGGTCTGCGGGAACCTTTTGATAGATCAGGTCGAGACCGTAGGTGCCGTCGATCTTCACAAACTCAAAGTCGTGGTTGTGGTACAGAAGGGTCATGCCCTTGTCCTTGGCCAGAGCGCCGATCATCTTCATGTCCTCGAGGGTCTGCTCAAACTTGGAGCCGCCGGGACGTCTTTCCTCGATGACGTAGGGAACGACGATGAACTTGCAGCCGATTTCAGCGTAAGCGGAAACGGTTTCCTCGGGAGCCTTGACCATCTCGTCAATCGGCACATGAGCGGAAATCGGAACCAGACCGATTTCGGCGCACATAGCCTTGATATCAGCGGGCTTGTTGCCGAAGAGTCCTGCGAACTCAACGCCCTGATAACCCATTTCCTTTACCTTGATGAGAGCGGCTTTCATGTCCTTTGCGACTTCGTCGCGGATCGAATAGAGCTGTACAGCTACCGGAAGTGCCATATTTGTATCCTCCAAAAATAAAAAGTATCAGTTTATGATGGGTTTTACCCAACTAACATTATATCACAACCGCCCCGATTTTGCAACCGGGGCGGCGAATTATTTATAAACTTTTTGTAAAAATCAGAGGAATATCTTCTGAATGGCTTCCAGATAGCCGTAACCGTACAGATCGTCGGGTCAAGCGTGACTCATCGCCGACATAGGCGGCGTTTGCTTGGGCGGAGTATTGAAGAAAAACAAGATGGAATTTCAGATTTTTACTTCGAAATAAGCGATTCTCGTTCTGCGCCATGTGTAGGTGCCGTACAGGATGCCGCTTTGTTCGATAACAGATGGATAGGAATACTCGCCCGGCTCGGTTTCCAGGTCAAGCACGCGCGTGAAGCTGACGCCATCGTTTTCGCTGACAAACAGTGTTAGCGGTGTACGTTCCCCCCAGTTTTTCGCGTTCGGGTTGCAGCAGAGGAAGATCCGTCCGTCGGATGCGCGTACAAGATCCAGTCCGCTGTTGTTGTTTGGCATCGGCGTAGGATACGCCGCGCACCAATGAACGCCGTCCGGCGAGTCGGAACGGCAGATATATCCGGTGTTCGAACGCATGAGCATATGTACGCCAGCGTTATCCTCCCACAGCGACGGCTGGATTATACCGGCGGATTGGTCCGCTTTTGTATCGTCCGACACATTCCACTGTGACTGTCCGGCTGCGCAGAGCGCTTCATCCGGAAGCTCAATGAGCCCGCTTTTCTCCCACGTCAGACCGTTGTCGCGCGACAGATCGGTGAAGCACCGCCATTTTCCCTGTTCAATGGACGCAGGGGCGAGGATATAGCCGTTTGTCAGGCGGATTGGCTTATTCTTCACGGGGCCACGCCCACCGTCGTCCTCCTTACAGAGACGTTCGGGAGCCGACCATGTGACACCACCGTCGGACGAACGACGGATGAGCGTCTGCCAGTGTGCAATGGTTTTGCCGTATTTGTAGAACAGCAGAAGCTCGCTGCCGTTATGGAATAAAACAGGATTCCAGTGGGGTATAGGATCGTCATCCGACACAAGCACCGGCTTTGTCCAGCTGCCGTTTTCGCGGCGGGAACAGAGGATTCTTACATCGTCCTCACCCTCCCACGTGCCGTCAAACCATGCCGCTACAACGCCATGTTCAGTGAGAGCGAGCGTGGACGCATGACAGGACGGCGCGCTTCGCTCACAGATAAATTCCCTGCGCAGAAGTTGCATAAACATTCCTCCGAAGAATTATTTGAAAAATTTTGTCACGCCCAGCGTAGCGAAGTAGTCGGCGGGAGTTTCGGCGCGGCGAATCAGCTCCACAGAGCCGTCCTCCTTGTACAGCAGCTCGGCGGAACGCAGCTTGCCGTTGTAGTTGTAGCCCATGGCAAAGCCGTGAGCACCGGCGTCGTGGATGGCGAGGATATCGCCGATGTCGATCTTCGGCAGCATACGGTCAACGGCGAACTTGTCGTTGTTCTCGCACAGACCGCCGGTCACATCGTATTTGTGATCGCAGGGCTGATCTTCCTTGCCCATGACGGTGATGTGGTGATAAGCGCCGTACATGGCGGGGCGCATCAGGTTGGCGGCGCAGGCGTAGCAGCCGATGTACTCCTTGTAAATGTGTTTTTCGTGGATGGCCTTAGTGATCAGCATACCGTTGGGAGCCAGCATATAGCGTCCCAGCTCGGTGAAAATCGATACGTCGCCCAGTCCCTCGGGAACGAGGATTTCCTCATAGACTCTGCGGACGCCCTCGCCGATGACGGCGATGTCGGCAGGCTCCGCGTCGGGCAGGTAGGGTACGCCCACACCGCCGGACAGGTTGATAAACGACAGGGAAATGCCGGTCTCCTTCTTGACGCGGACGGCGAACTTGAAGAGTACGCCTGCCAGCGTGGGATAGTATTCGTTGTTGGTGTTGTTGCTGGACAGGAAGGCGTGGATGCCGAAGCGCTTTGCGCCCTTGGCGGCAAGGATTTTGTAGGCTTCGATGATCTGGTCGTCGGTCATGCCGTACTTGGCTTCACTGGGGCTGCCCATGATCTGCGTGCTGATGCGGAAGTCTCCGCCGGGATTGTAGCGGCAGCAGATGGTCTCGGGAATGGAACCGGTGACTTTCTCCAGAAAGTCGATATGGGTGAAGTCGTCCAGATTGATGATGGCGCCGAGACGGCGGGCTTCGATGAAATCGGCGGCGGGGGTGGCGTTGGAGGAGAACATGATGTCGTCGCCGGAGAAGCCCACGGCGTCGCTCATCATCAGCTCGGTCAGGGACGAGCAGTCCACACCGCAGCCCTCCTGCTTCAGGATGTCGAGAATAACGGGATTGGGAGTAGCCTTAACGGCGAAATATTCCTTGAAGCCCTTGTTCCATGCGAAGGCGGCGTTCAGCGCGCGCGCACGCTGGCGGATGCCCTTTTCGTCGTAAATGTGGAAGGGCGTGGGGTAGGTTTCGATGATTTTTTCAAGCTCTGCTTTTGTTACGAATGGCGTTTTCAACGTAAATCACTCCGTGATATAAAATATTTTTGACAGCATCATTATATCATAGTACAGCGGTTCTGTCAAAGGGTTTCTGTGAATTTTCACTTTTTGACTTGACAGCCGCCCTTATCAATGATATAATGTGTGCAGATTTTATTATCGGGAGGTTTTTCAGATGAAAAACGAACTCTATCATTATATGGCTGTCCCTTCCATTTACCGGGTCGGCGTGCCCACTGAGATCACCGTTTTGGCTGTTGACGCGCGTTATACCTTCACCGACGACGGAATTTACACCGTTGCCATGATGCCGCTGCGCGAGAACCAGATTCGCTTCGATATGGGAGCGGTCACGGTTAAGGCCGCCGTCCGGGAGGGTAAGCTGGTCTTTACCTATACATTTCCCCGGGAACAGGAGTATTTCCTCCGGGTCTTTCTCAACGGAGACCGGCTGTTTCAGATTTCGGTCTACGCGCTGGAGGATGATCTCTATGAGCGCCGCCCGCTGAAAGGCGATACCCATGTTCACTCCTGCCGCTCGGATGGACAGGATACTCCCGCTGTTGTAGCTGCCAATTATCGTGCCGCAGGCTTCGATTTCATGGCGCTCACCGATCATCACCGCTATGAGCCTTCCGTGGAGGCGATTGAAGCCTACAGGGACGTGAAGCTGGGTATGACGCAGCTTCGGGGCGAGGAAGTGCATTCCCCCGAAACCTATCTGCACATTGTCAACTTCGGCGGTTCGTTCAGCGTGAACAAGCTCTTTCAGGATGACAAGGATATGTTCTACCGCGAGGTGGGATACATCAACCGCACCGAGCCGATCCCCTTCACCGACGAACGCTCGCGTTTCGTTTATGCGTCGGCTCTCTGGTGCGCGCGGATGATTCGCAGAGGCGGCGGTATCGCCATCTTCCCCCATCCATATTGGATTTCCAATATGTTCAACGTGCCGGACGATATGACCCGCGCGCTGCTGATGAACGATGTGTTTGACGCCTTCGAGCTGATCGGCGGGCAGTCGGCGCATGAGAACAACTTCCAGACCCAGCGTTATTACGAGCTGCGGGAGGAATATCTGGAGAAGCGGGGCAAGCGGCTGTCCATTCCGCTGCTGGGCGCGTCCGATTCCCACGGCACCATCAACCGCCCCTGGTTCAACCGCAAATATTCGGTCGTATTCGCAAAATCCCGCAGCGAGGCTGACATTGTTTCCGCTATCCGGGAAGGACAGTGCTGCGCGGTGGAGGTGTACGAGGATTCGTCCAACTATACCGTTCACGGCACTTACCGCCTGTCCTCCTATGCCCGCTTCCTCTGCGAAAACTACTTCCCTCGCACGGAAAAATTCTGCGCGACGGAGGGCGAGCTGATGCGCGAATACACGCTGGGGTATGACGTCCGCGAGCTGCTGGCCAAGCGCTGCCATGTGGGCGACAGCTTCTATCGGATGGTTTTCGGAAAATGACACTGCGAGTTCATGACCGCCCCCGCTTGAAAGCGAGGGCGGTTCTCATCCTGACCTGTCTGCTGATTCTGTTGGCGATTTTTCTGCGGGCGGCGCTGCGCAGCGATCTGCGGACGGTGGTTTATACCATCGAATCGGATAAAATTGCTTCGCCGGTTCGGCTGGCGCTGATTACGGACCTGCATTCCTGCGGCTACGGCGAGAATATGTCCGATCTGATCGGCGCTATGGAAGCCGCCGCTCCCGATGCCGTTTTGCTGGGCGGCGATATCTTCGACGATGAGCTGCCTCACGATAACGCCTTTACATTCATTTCCGAGGCTGCCGAACGCTGGCCGTGCTATTATGTGTCGGGCAATCACGAATACTGGAGCCGCGAGCTGCACGATATCAAAGCGGCTCTCGACGACGCGGGCGTGACAGTGCTGGAGGGAACGTCGGTGGAGCTTACGGTGGGGGGAAACACGCTTCTGCTTGCCGGAGTGGATGACCCGGACAGCAAGCTGCTTGACGAACAGCTGGCAGCTGTCTCGGCGGATGCAAAAGAAAGCGGATTGTATGCAGTCCTGCTGTCTCATCGCCCGGAACTGATCGAACGCTACCGCCAATCGCCCTTTGATCTGGTGCTCTGCGGTCATGCTCATGGCGGACAATGGCGGCTTCCCGGACTGATCAACGGTTTGTACGCGCCGGGACAGGGGCTGTTCCCGAAATACGCGGGCGGACAATACGCGCTGGACGATACGACCATGATCGTCAGCCGGGGGCTTGCGAGGGAAACCACATGGGTTCCGCGGATTTTCAACCGCCCCGAGCTGGTGATTATCGGGCTTTCCTGAAGGATTTTCAGTCCGCGCACGAAGAATTCACGAATTTTACTTGATATTATTCCCGGCGGATGATATAATATAAGAATAGACTACATCAGGGCAGGGAGGGACGCCGTTTTGCGGATTGTCATCGACGCGGATTTCGCGGGACGGACGGTGAAGGACTGGCTGTACAGCCATGGCGTTTCCCGCAGTCTGATCACGCGGCTGAAAAAGCTGGAGGACGGCATTACCGTCAACGGCGAGCACGCCACGGTGCGGCGTCTGCTTGCCTGCGGCGACTGTCTGTCGCTGGCGCTGTCCGATCGGGAAGCCGACGAAAACGACGCGCTGATTCCCACGCCCATGCCGCTGGATATCCTCTATGAGGACGACGATCTGATCGCCGTCAGCAAGCCGCCGGATATGGCGACCCATCCGTCGCTGGGACATTTCACCGACACGCTGGCGAACGGGCTGTGCTACTATTTCCACGAAAGAGGGCAGCCCTTCGTTTTCCGCGCCGTCAACCGGCTTGACCGGGATACCAGCGGCATTGTGCTGGTGGCGAAAAATCAGCTGGCCGCCTCCGAGCTGACCGCGCTGATGCAGTGCGGCAGAATCCGCAAAACCTATATCGCCGTACTGAACGGCGTATTGAATCCGCCCGCCGGACGCATCGACGCGAATATCCGCCGCCGTGAGGAGAGCATCATGCTGCGGGAAGTCTGCACCGGGGACGGTCAGACGGCAGTTACCGCTTATGAGACGATCTGCGCCGCCGCTGACGGCAGCGCTTCGGTGGTGCGCGCCGAGCCGATCACCGGGCGCACCCATCAGCTGCGCGTGCATTTCGCGTCCCGGGGATGCCCTATCGCGGGGGACGGTTTGTACGGCTCAGCCGAAACCGAACCCACCCCATATGACCGCGCCCTTACCCGTCACGCGCTTCACGCGGCTTCGCTGACCGTGCTGCGGGAGAGCGGCGCCCTTACGCTGAATGCCCCGCTGCCGGAGGATATCCGGCGGCTGTGTGAACAAATCAAAGGAACAAAATGGTTATGAATAAAATCAAAGCTGCGATCAGAGAATATTGTCCCATCCCGTCGCTGGTATTTTTCGCGACGGCGGTGCTGGCGTTCGTTATCTGGGTGATATCGGAATTTTCGGTCCCCTTCTCGGATTTCTGGAACCGTTACATTGGCTCGGTTTTCCGCGCGATTCCGGCGACGGTCACGAATATTTTTCCCTTTTCAGTGGCGGAATGTCTGATCATCTTTCTTCCGGTGCTGTTTGTTGTGCTGATTGTACACTGCGTGAAGCTGACCGGGCGGGACATGAAGAAGGCCATTCGTTATATTGTGACGCTGGCTTCGGTGGTGGCGCTGTTTTACGCCATGTTTGTCTTTACCACGGCGGTGGCTTACAATGGCTCCACGCTGGCTGCGAAGCTGGGATTGGAGCGGGAGCTTGTCAGCGTGGAGGATTTGCGCGAGGCGGCGGAGTACATGGTTGATAAGATGAACGAGGAACTGGACAGCGTGAAATTCCGTTACGGCGGCAGTTCGGTGATGCCCTTCTCCCATTCGGAGATGAACGACAAGCTGCTGGCTGCCTACGATACCGTGTCTGAGCAGTATTCCTTTCTGCCGCGGCTCTATTCCAGAGTCAAGCAGATCTGCCTATCCGAGCCGATGACCTACACCCACATTTCGGGTATTTACACCTATTACACCGGCGAGGCCAATCTGAACATCAATTTCCCCGACTATAACCTGCCCTTCACGGCTGCCCATGAGCTGGCGCACCAGCGGGGCGTTCTGCCTGAAAACGAAGCGAACTTTGTGGCTTTCCTTGTTTGTGCCGCGTCGGACGACCCCTATATCCGTTACAGCGGCTATGTGCAGATGTACGAATATCTGAATTCGGCGCTCTATTCTGCGGATTACGATACCTTCGCCGAGGTTTACACCTCCCTCGATCTGCGTGTCCGCTATGAGATGAGCTCCTACAACAAATTCTTTGAGAAATATCGCGACAACGTGGCCGCCGATGTGAGCAGCACCCTCAACGATAACTATCTGAAAGCGCAGGGACAGACCGCCGGTGAAAAAAGCTACGGCATGGTGGTCGATCTGGCGGTGGCTTATGTGAAGTCGCTGCAAGGAGCCGAAGCATGAAGCGCCGGGCTTTTGTCGTGCAGCTGGTGTCGATTCTGCTCTGTCTGGCGGTGGTGGGCGGCGTGGTGACGCTGACCCGGCTGGAGGTCAGCGGACTGGTGTCCAATCCACTGCTTTACTTCCTTGACCGGGCGTGGCCAAAGGAGGACCGCCAACCTATCGAACGGATTAATCAGGTCTATTATGTGCCGGTTTCGATTTTTGCGCAGCTCGACGATACGGAGGTTTATGTGAACGAGGGGCTGAAAACCTTCATGATCAAGCATGGAGATTACTGGATGTCCTTCGACATTGTATCCGACTTCGCCAACATGATGAACCCGGAGGCGGAAGGCTCGGACAAGTATATACGTATGTATATGAAAACCTACGAGTGCCACGGTGAGCGCTATGTGCCGGTGCAGGCCATATGCAGCTATCTGAATTACACCTGCGAGATGCTCACCAGCCCCGTCACGGGCGAGGTTGCCATCCGCGTCACCGACGGCAGCGAGGAGAAAACCTTTGAAGAACTGCTGCGGCAGAAATATCCCGGCTTCTTTACGGCAGTGACCACCGAGACAACCACCGTCAAGACGCCTGTGACCACCAATCCGCCGCCGGTTACATCCACACCCTCCGTCGATACGGGAACCGATACCACTGCATCGCAGCTGCCCCACCGCACCATTTACCTGACCATTGAGGATTCGCCGGGCACCTATACGCGGGATATTCTCGATGTGCTGGACGCTTACGGCTATAAAGCCACCTTCTTCGTTATCGGCAGCCAAGCAGCGGAGAACATTGATCTGCTGACCGAGATCGCCGCGCGGGGGCATACCATCGGTCTGCACACCATGGAACACGACGGCGCACTGCTCACCGACGGCGACGCGATTTTAGCCGACATCGAGGAGGAAAATGAGCTGCTCTATCGGGTGCTCAAGCAGAAATCCCATATCTGGCGTGCGCCGGAAGGGTCGTCCAGGCTGCCGTCGCTGACTGGAGAGGTCATGATGAAGCTGGCCAACAAGGGCTATCTGATTTGGGACAGCAATGTGGACGTTTCGGTGACGCAGACGGCAAAGCAGGCGGCCAACGCCGCCATCGACGGCATTTGGAAATACGAAACGCCTATCCTGCGCTTCCGTGAGAGCGCGAACACGGCGGACATTCTGTCGGCTGTGCTGGCGTTCATTTCCGAGAACAGCCATGTGTGCGATGTGCGTACAATCTCGCCCGCTTATTACGAATACAACACGGTCAATACGAAATAATGGAATGACACAGAAAAGAGGATACAATATGCCGGAAACCATAAAGAAAAAGCGCGTGCTCGTCGTGGAGGACGAAAAGAATATCGCCATGCTG
This sequence comes from Clostridia bacterium, assembly GCA_017472255.1. Classification (GTDB taxonomy): domain Bacteria; phylum Bacillota; class Clostridia; order Oscillospirales; family CAG-272; genus Flemingiibacterium. The sequence continues at coordinate 104,330 of JAFUQU010000014.1, forward strand.
CTGGCTTATAATCTGATGCAGGCGGGTTATGCCTACGAGGTGGCGGGCGACGGTGAGGAGGGGCTTCGTAAGGCGCTCACCGGCACCTTCGACCTGATTCTGCTCGACCTGATGCTGCCCAAGATGGACGGCTTCGAGGTCTGCCGCCGCATCCGCCGCAAGCTGTCCACACCCATTATCATTGCCACCGCCCGGGTGGAGGAGGTGGACAAGATCATGGGTCTGGATATCGGCGCGGACGATTATGTGACCAAGCCCTTCCCGATGAACGAGTTGATGGCGCGCATCAAGGCCAATATCCGCCGCTCGTCAAACGAAATGGTCACTGCGCCTACCGAAGCCGAATCTGCGGTGATCACCATCCGCGGACTGGTCATCGATCCGGCGAAATATCAGGTGACGCGGGACGGCGAGCCGGTGGAACTAACCAAGAAAGAATATGAGCTTCTCACCTTTCTGGCAAAGAATCAGGGAACGATCTACTCCCGCGAGCAGCTGCTGGAGGAGGTCTGGGGCTACGAGGGCTTTTACGGCGACACGTCCTCGGTGGATGTGACCGTCAGCCGTCTGCGCGCCAAGCTGGAGCGGGATGCGGGCAAGCCCGAGTATCTGTTCACCAAGCGCGGCATGGGCTATTATATCCGATAAGTTATGTATAACAGTCTCTATTTCAAAATCATTCTGATCATGGTGCTTTTCATTGTCACAGTAATGTGCGTGATCGGCACCGTGCTTATCAACAGCGTCAACAGCTTCTATATGGATGAGTTTACTTCGCATATGGAGCAGAACCTTGCCGAGGGCAGCCTGCTGCGCGGAGAGCTGCAAAGCGCGCTGGAATCGGAGGATTTTGCCGCCGAACAGCAGAAAATCCTCGAATCCTCCCGCGGTATTCTCGGTATCGACGAATACCGCAACTTCTTCATTCTGGATGCCGACGGAAATTTCCTGGACGGCTCGGATGTGGAGATGGGGCAGTCGCTGCGCAAGACTGCCAATCTGCTGGCCGCCATGCGCGGACAGCCCAAGAACACTCAGGCGATGGGCTCGGATTTCGCCGACTACGCCATTAAGCTGGAGAACGGGGAAAACGGCTGCATTATTTATATCAAAGATTCGATGAACGAGATGCAGGTCTTTACATGGAGCCTGTTCTCGATTATTCTTCAGGCGCTGCTGGTAGCGCTGATTTTCGCCATTGTTCTGGCATTCTTCCTCTCCAAGGCCATTACTTCGCCCATCCGCAGCCTGACCCGGGGCGCCAAGCTGGTCGCCGCCGGTGAGTTCTCCCACGAAATCGACGTGCATTCCCACGACGAAATCGGCACGCTGACCGACACCTTCAACTACATGAAGAAAACCCTGAAAAGCACGCTGGAGGAAGTTTCGGGCGAGCATCAGAAGCTGGAAACGATGTTCACCTATCTGCATGACGGCGTGGTTGCTTTCACAGAGGACGGTCATGTGCTGCATATCAACCAGAGCTTCCGCGACCTGCTGGGAAGCAAGTACGACGAGAATTTCACCTTTGCCCGTCTGCTGGAGCTGTTCGGCATCGAGTACAACAGCAGCTTCCGGGTAGAGTATGTGGATCAGAAGCAGTCTTCCTCCGAGGACGGCTACAACGTCAGCGATGTGATGTTCGACGGCAAGGTGCTGGACGTGAATTTCGGCAACATCCGCTATATGGCGGACAACGCTTCCCACGACGGCGTGCTGGCGGTCATTCACGACGAAACCGGACGCTATGAGCTGGACAAGTCCCGCCGCGAATTCGTGGCCAACGTTTCCCATGAGATGCGCACGCCGCTGACCAGCATCAAGGGCGCCTGCGAGACGATTCTGAACGATCCCGATATGCCCGACGAAATGCGGGAATTTTTCCTGAACATGGCGGTGACGGAGTGCGACCGCATGACCCGCATCGTTTCCGACCTGTTGGTATTGTCGCGGCTGGACAACAAGCGCACCCAGTGGAATATCCAGTCCTTCGATCCCGATAAGGCGCTGATTCATATCTGCGAGGTTATGAAGGTGGACGCTGCCGCCCATTCGCATAAGCTGTCCTACACAGCCTCGGGCGAGCTGCCTGAGATTACGGCTGACAAGGAGCGCATCGAGCAGGTGCTGATCAACGTACTGTCCAACGCCATTAAGTATACGCCCGACGGCGGCTGCATCGAGCTGTTCGCCCGTCCGCTGCCCGGAAACGGCGGCATCGAGGTAAAGGTGCGCGACAACGGCATCGGCATTCCGGACGAGGATATCCCCCATCTGTTCGAGCGTTTCTACCGGGTGGAGAAATCCCGTACCAGCGAAACCGGTGGCACCGGTCTGGGTCTGGCGATTGCCAAGGAGATCATTGAAGCCCATGGCGGCACCATCGCTATTGAGAGCAAGTCGGGCGTTGGAACGGTTGTCACGCTGACCCTGCCCCGTGAAACCCGGTTGAAAACGGTGGAGTGAGGATGATGACAAAGCATAATCGAATCGACTATGTACAGCGGCATAAAAAGCTGACGTCGCTGCTGGAAAGCGGCAAAACGGTGCTGCTTGTTGCTCTGGTTGTATGCCTTGTGGCGCAGATCGTGGTCTATATCCGCGGCACCTACATTTACCGGAGCGTCACCTCCTCGGGCAGTCTGAACAGCTTCGACAAGCTGTGGAATGTCCAGAGCGGCGCGTCCTCCGAGGGTTTGGACGGAGATCGTCTGCTGCCCGAGTTCATCGGCTACAAGCTGCCGTCCTCCCAGCCCATGTGCAGCGTTGCCGACCGGGAGTCAACCACCGAGCTTTATGAACTGGTGAAGTCATGCATTCTGGAGCTGTTCGGCAGCGAATCGATCTGCCGCCGCCTGCCTGATTCGGAAGGCGCGCGGATTTTCGATGAAGCGGTGAACAGCGAGGAATATATCTATATCCGCTACCACGAACCGGTGCTGTATCAGCTGATTTACGCCTATGCGGCGGATCGGCTGACCATTTCCGAGAGCGATGTGGCGGTACACAGCAGTATGTCCGCCGATACCGAGTTTTCGGGAGCGTATGTGAGCGAGCTGATCATCGTTCCCGACAAGAAGTTCGCCTACCATCGCTCCATTGCATACGCCACCGACGGGCAGGGAAATTACTACGAATTTTCCCAGAATGACAGCGTGATGGCGTCGGATTTCTTCATTTCCAAGCTAGATGTGAGCGCGCAGGCGATCACCATCTATCCCTTCACCTTTGACGCAACCTTCGCTTCGACCCAGTATATGCTGGACGAGGAGCTGGAAACCGAGGATATTTCAGTGGAGCCAGTCACGGTCAATGGAGAACTTTCCACGCCGCTGCTCAAGCTGCTGGGCTATAATCCCGACAAAATCAGCAGCTACGAGGACGACGGTCTAACCGTCTATGTGGACGCTTATAGCCGTCTGAAGCTGTCGGAGAGCCATCTGCTCTATCAGGCCAGCGACGAGTCCCACGGCGTAAAGCTGAACAGCCTGCTGGACTACACCAACAGTGACAGCCTGAATCTGTTTGACAAGCTGACGGCGGTGGATAACCTGATCCGGCGTCTGGGCGTGATTTCCTCCGATCTGGTGGGGCGTGAAGCCTCATTATGTCTGGGCGAAATCTATAATGAGGACGGACTGCTTGTGATCGAGTATTTTTTGACCTATCAGAATATTCGCATTGACGGTGACGTCTGTCTGCGGGCGAAGCTGTCGCAGGATCGGTTGTGCGAACTGGAGTTTACGCCGCGCAGCGTGACCGGCAGCGGGGAGACGTCGCTTAGTCCGCAGCAGAGCTATATCCTGCGAAAGCTGTCTGATACGGGGCAGATTCCCGCAGACAGTGAGCTGTCCGCCATGCGTATGCGATACCGGGATGGAACCGCAGCATGGACAGTTTCTCTGTCCAGGACAGTGGCGCTGTCCAGGACAGTTTCACTGTCCAAATAAAATTGTGAAAGGAGACGGCATCGATGAACTGGTCATCGGTAAAAAATCTGCTGATTGCCATGCTGATCACGGCCAATCTGCTTGTGCTGTACAATATTCTGGCGCAGAACCGGTCGCAGGGCTATATTGACGAGGCCGAGGTGAAGGACGCGGCGGCGCTGCTTGCCGAGCGCGGTCTGCTCGTCGATGCCGCCGTTATCCCGCTGCGCCGGTTTGACGCGGTGATTTACGAAAGCCGGTACGGCGAGGATTACGATTACTACATCCGCGCGGCGTTGATAATGACCGGCTGTGACGTGGAGATGCACAACTGGATGCCCAGCGGAAGCTATCGTGTGACGCTGAAAGACGGATCGGCGGTGGAATTTGACGGCGAATTCGGCTTTGTTTTCTCCTCCGCCGATTTTCAGGCGAACACAACCGGCGGCGCGTCATATACTGATGTTACAGTCGAAAATTTCGCGCAAATGAGCCGGAACGGTCAGGAGCTGGGCAGCGCACGAATGCAGAATCTGACGGCGATTGCGCTGAAAGCGCTGGAACCGGAGGACACGGCTTCCGACGACGCGGTGCTGGACGCGCAGGTGACGGCGGGCTATCATGACCCGGTCAGCGGACTGTCCTATCTTCATGTCCGTCAGACGGCGGACGGCTGGCGGATATTCAATCATGAGGTGGTCTGCGTGTTTGAGGGCGACCGGCTGATGCAAATTAAAGGTCACTGGTATTTCGCCGGATTGCACGCCAGCTATGATGAGGAACTGTACGATCAGGTGAACATCCTGTTTTCCGATCTGAAAACCATTAAAAACGGCGAGCTGACCGACGCTCAGGGAAGTGTTATGGAGACGCCGGTGCGGGTGACATCCATGTCCGCCTGCTATTCGCTCTTCTGGGATGCCGAAAAAACCGTGCTCTACTTTATTCCGGCATGGCAGATTGACCATGAATCCGGGGCTACAGTCGTATATAATGCCGCAAACAGCACAATCTACTGGCGGTCTGAATAAAAAGTACAAAAGTATGTAAATTTTCTGTAAACAGGGCTTCCATTTTGGTGAGAAAAGTGTTATAATATTATTACATTGAAAGTATAGTTTGAACGAATTATTAACGATGAAATATATCGGGCGGGGGTAACGGTTGATGCTCTGCATCCCTCCTGACGCCGGGAAACGAGATTTTGTTATGGAAAAAATAATCATAAACGGTGGCAGACCGCTTCGCGGCACCATCGAGGTCAGCGGTGCGAAAAACGCCGCCGTGCCGATCATTCTCGCTACACTGCTCATAAACGATAAATGCACCATCGAAAATGTTCCCAGCATCAGCGATGTTTCGCTGTGCATGGAGATTCTGTCGACCATGGGCTGCAAAGTCCGTATGCTGTCCAAGAATACGGTGGAGATAGATTCCCGTCCGGCAGAGGGCGGACTGTCCCCCTATGAGCTGGTGCGCAAAATGCGCGGTTCCTACTATCTGGTGGGCGCCGAGCTGGGACGCTATGGCAAGGCTTATGTGGGTCTGCCCGGCGGATGCGATTTTGGCGTGCGACCCATCGACCAGCATATCAAGGGCTTTAAGGCGCTGGGTGCGTCTGTCAGCGTGGAGGGCGGCTATATCGACGCCCGCGCCGAAAAGCTGACCGGTTCCTCCATCTATTTTGATACCGTTACCGTAGGCGGTACGATTAACGTCATTCTGGCCGCTGTCCGCGCAAAGGGCAATACCGTCATCGAGAATGCCGCCCGCGAGCCGCATATCGTTGACCTGGCCAACTTCCTCAACTCCTGCGGCGCGAAAATTTCGGGCGCCGGCACCGACGTGATCAAGATTAAGGGCGTTGACCGTCTCTATGGCAGCACATACGCCATTATTCCCGATATGATTGAGGCGGGCACCTATATGTGCGCGGCCGCCGCGACACGCGGTCATCTCCGTATTACCAACGTCATTCCCAAGCATCTGGAATCGATTTCCGCCAAGCTGGAGGAGATGGGCGTTACCATCATTGAAAACGACGATTCGGTGGAGGTCTGCCACGCGGACGATCTGCACCGGGTCAATATCAAGACACTGCCGTATCCCGGCTTCCCCACCGATATGAATCCTCAGATCGGCGTGCTGCTCTGTCTGGCCAAAGGCGTGTCCTGCCTGACCGAAGGCATTTTCGACAACCGGTTCCGCTATGTGGAGGAGCTGAAGCGCATGGGCGCAAACATTAAGGTTGACGGCTCCACGGCGATTATCGAGGGCGGCACACAGCTGTCCGCAGCGCCTGTGAAGGCGGTTGACCTGCGTGCGGGCGTGGCGATGGTCATCGCCGGACTCTGCGCAAGGGGACGCACCGAAATCGAGGATATCCACTATATCGAGCGGGGCTACGACGATATCGTCGGCAAGCTGCGCAGCGTGGGGGCGGACATTAAAAAGGTGATCATTCCCGACCCGGTATCCTTTGAAAAGGCAAACTGAGTACAGAAAAATCCACGGGGATGCCGTATTGGCGGCATCCCCGTTTTGGGTAGGTGAGCAGATATGACGCTCTGTGAAGATGAAACTTTAACCGATATTAACGACGGGCTGCGGCTGATTCAGAAGAAGGACGGGCTGACCTTCGGCAGCGACGCCTATCTGCTGGCCGCCTATGTGCGCCGTCAGAGCCGGGCGAGAGCGGTTGATCTTGGCAGCGGCACCGGCGTGATTCCGCTGCTGCTGTTGTCGAGGGAGAAGGCGGCGTCGGTGGACGCCGTGGAAGTGCAGCCCGATTTCGCCGCGCTGATCGACCGCAACGCCGAATTGAACGGCTTTACCGACCGCCTTCGGGCGGTGGAAGCCGATGTGCGTGAGCTGACGCCGGACAGGCTGGGCGGGACGGCGGACATTGTGGTGTCCAATCCGCCCTATATGAAGGTGTGCGGAAAATCCAACGAAAGCGAGCGGAAGAATATCGCCCGGCACGAGCTGTGCGGCGGCATCGGGGATTTCTGCGGCGCCGCATACCGATTGCTGAAGCACGGCGGGCTGTTCTATGTGGTCTGGCGTCCCGACCGGTTGTGCGACCTGATGGACAGCTTGCGCGCGGCGAGACTGGAGCCGAAGCGCATGACTTTCGTCCATGCCCGCGCCGATCTTCCGCCCTGCCTTGTGCTATGCGAGGCGAAAAAGGGGGCGTCTGCCGGGATGTACGTGACGCCGCCGCTGATCCTATACGAGACGGGCACGGTCTATACAGCCGCCCTGACAAAAATCTATGAAACGGGTGAATTCGATGAGCCTTACCAAAGACCCTGAACTGCTTTACGCCGACGAGGGCGAGGAGAAAAATAAAATCCGCAGGGGCACGCTTTATCTTGTGACCACGCCCATCGGCAATCTGTCCGATCTGTCCGAGCGGGCGAAAAAGGTACTGGCGGGGGTGGATTTCGTCGCCGCCGAGGATACGCGCAACTCCGCCAAGCTGCTGGCGATGTTTGATATAAAAAAGCCGATGGTCAGCTATTTCGAGCATAACAAGCGGGAGCGGGGAACGATTATCTGCGACCGCATCGCGGCGGGCGAATCCTGCGCGCTGGTGACTGACGCGGGTATGCCGGGCATCAGCGACCCGGGCGAAGATATTGTGAAGCTCTGCGCCGAGCGAGGGATTCCCGTGACCGCCGTTCCCGGTCCCTGTGCCGCCATGACGGCGCTGACCCTGTCCGGGCTGTTCACGGCGCGGTTTGCCTTTGAAGGATTCCTGACCACCAACAAGGGCGAACGGATGAAGCGGCTGCAATACCTGAAATCGGACGACCGCACGCTGATTTTTTACGAAGCGCCGCACAAACTGAAGGCAACCCTCGCCGACCTGTATGAGGTTTTCGGCGACCGTTCCATCTCCCTCTGCCGGGAGCTGACCAAGCTGAATGAGGAGATCATCCGCACGACGCTGGGGCAGGCTGTGACGCTTTACAGCGAACGCGAGCCTCGGGGCGAGTATGTGCTCATCGTGGCCGGGCAAAGCGAGCAGGAAGCGGCTGAAAACGCCTTCTGGAGCGATATGACCATTGAGGAGCACGTGGCGCACTATATTGATGAAGGAAAATCGAAGATGGACGCCATCAAAGCCTGCGCGAAGGACCGCGGGCTGGCGAAGAATGAAGTTTATCGGGTGATCAACCAATAGAGAAAGGAGCTGCTGTGCGGCTCCTTTCAGTTTGCAGCTTATTCGCCGAATACGCGCTTGACGGCTTCCAGATAGCCGTAGCCGTAGAGGTCGTCAGGCTCCAGATAGCTGGTTTCCGTCCATTCGTTCCAGCTGTTGATGGTAACGAGCTTATGCTGCTCGGGATGGCGGTCAAGGTAATCTTTGCACATCCGCAGCGCTTTCTCGAAGTTTTCAGGCGTGTTGTTGCGGCAGACGCGGTCGATGAAGTTGTAGAAGCGGGGATTATTGTCCCAGCCGATGGAGGCGTGGGGGAAATACAGGGTTCCGCTCTTCTCGATTCTGTCAAGCTCCTTCTTCGCGTCCTCCAGAATCTCCAGATAGTCGCGGTTCATGTTGATGTAGTGCGCATACTGGTAGTGAGTGAGACTGTCGAAGCCTACATCGTCATGAACCGGCTTGGCAGTGGAATCCACGCCGCTGACATTCTGGAAGCTGTTGCTTCGCGCGGTGAGCTGGAGATGCAGTCCCGGATAACCGGCCTTCACCGTCTCCTCGCGGAACCATTCCAGCGCGCGCCGGGTTTCCTCCACGCCGCCCAGACCTTGTACCAGCGTGGACAGCTCGTAGATCATGAACACCGGCTTGCCGTCGATTTTGTAGTAGGACGGATGACCGAAATAGTTGTCGATGATGCGGTGAGCGATCCGCTCAAACTCGCTGCGGGGCTGGGTACCTTCCCAGATAACGGTGTTGCCGTAGGTGTCGGACAGCTCCTTGTTCCAGAGATGGTTGGCGTTGTGGTTTGCCCACATGATGTAGAACTTCACCAGATTGTTGTTGCGCGCCTTCAGATAACCGTTGTCCAGGCACTGCTCCAGGAAGGGACGGCGGTCGTACCAGTACCAGTCGTAGATGAAGACGTTGACGCCGTAGTCATGAGCGCACTGAATCTGCTGCTCCATCACATAAGGATCGGCCTCGTTCACATAGCCCCAGAGCGGCTTGCGGTTCCAGTGATAGCCGTTCGCCTTCGGCTTGGAGTTCTTCACCGACTGCCATTCGCCCATGCCTTCCGGCCAGAACATTCTGGAGCGGGGTTCATCGCCTGTGTAGGACGGCCAGATGTATGCCGCCACATCATATTTCTGCATAAATTTTTCCTCCAATCTGCGCGCGGTCTGCCGCGCTTTTGGACATTATAGCATACTTGACCGGGATTTACAACGTTTTTTTGGCATCGACGCTTTGTGATTTGACGAAATACGATATAATATTTTGCGGCATCGTCCCGTCAGTTGAAGAAATCGATAAATTTCAGACGGCGGCGGGGACGATTTGAATGCAATGTTACAAATTTAATAAATTTTCTCAAAACCCCTTGTATAAAAGCAAAAAATGAGGTAAAATATTTAAGGATGGTCATAGACGGCCGTTAAAATTTTAACGGGCGTATTTGCCATTGAGGGACAGGTTTCCCTTAAAACACGTCAAAAATTTTATTATATATTTGGAGGATACCACCATGTCTGTAAAAGTTGCTATTAACGGCTTTGGCCGTATCGGTCGTCTGGCTTTCCGTCAGATGTTCGATGCTGAAGGCTACGAGGTTGTTGCCATCAACGACCTGACCAGCCCCGCTATGCTCGCTCACCTGCTCAAGTACGATACCGCTCAGGGTTCTTTCCTGGGTAAGATCGGCGAAAACAAGCACACCGTTTCCGCTACCGAGGATTCCATCATCGTTGACGGCAAGGAAATCAAGATCTACGCTGAGAAGAACGCAGCTGACTGCCCCTGGGGCAAGCTGGACGTTGACGTCGTTCTCGAGTGCACCGGCTTCTACACCTCTAAGGAGAAGTCCCAGGCTCACATCGACGCCGGCGCGAAGAAGGTTGTTATCTCCGCTCCCGCAGGCAACGATCTGAAGACCATCGTTTACAGCGTAAACGAGAACACCCTGACCGCTGATGACAAGATCATCTCCGCTGCATCCTGCACCACCAACTGCCTGGCTCCCATGGCTAAGACCCTGAACGACACCTATCCGATCGTTTCCGGTATCATGACCACCGTTCATGCTTACACCGGCGACCAGATGATTCTGGACGGCCCGCAGCGTAAGGGCGACCTCCGCCGCGCTCGCGCAGGTGCTGCCAACATCGTTCCTAACTCCACCGGCGCCGCTAAGGCAATCGGTCTGGTTATCCCCGAGCTGAACAAGAAGCTCATCGGCTCCGCTCAGCGCGTACCGGTAACTACCGGCTCCACCACCATCCTCGTTGCTGTTGTTAAGGGCAAGGACGTTACCAAGGAGTCCATCAACGCTGCTATGAAGGCTGCTGCTTCCGCTTCCTTCGGTTACAACGAAGAAGAGATCGTTTCCTCCGACGTTGTCGGCATGAAGTACGGTTCTCTGTTCGATGCTACCCAGACCATGGTTACTAAGATCGACGACGACACCTATCAGGTTCAGGTTGTTTCTTGGTACGACAACGAGAACTCCTACACCAGCCAGATGGTTCGCACCATTAAGTATTTTGCAGAACTTGCATAAGTTCTGCGTGCTGAAGCTTGCATAAGCTTTTGCAAAACACATTTGAGGACACTGCTTCGGCAGTGTCCTCTTTGCTTGTGTAAATTTCTCCTGCTGTTTTTATCGAAAGGTGTTGAAATGCGCCGGATTTTGTGATATAATAATTTAGTATTGTTTACAGACGGGGGATTCAAACTATGACGAAAATCGGTTTCGACAACGACCAATATCTTGCCACGCAGTCCAAGCATATCCGAGAAAGAATTGCGCAGTTCGGTGGCAAGCTCTATCTGGAATTCGGTGGCAAGCTGTTCGACGATTACCATGCGTCGCGGGTGCTTCCCGGCTTTAAGCCGGACAGCAAGCTGCAAATGCTGCTCCAGCTCAAGGATGACGCGGAAATCGTCATCGCCATCAACGCCGACGATATTGAGAAAAACAAAGTGCGCGGCGATCTGGGCATCACCTATGATCTGGATGTGCTGCGCCTGATTGACGCTTTCGGCTCCATCGGGTTATATGTGGGCAGCGTGGTGCTCACCCGCTTCACCTCCCAGAGCAACGCCATGAAGTTCCAGAAGAAGCTGGAGAATCTGGGTATCCGGGTTTACCGCCATTATCCCATCGACGGCTATCCCTACAATGTGGAGGGCATTGTTAGCGACGAGGGCTACGGTCGGAACGATTACATCGAAACCACCCGCCGGCTGGTGATTGTCACCGCTCCCGGTCCGGGCAGCGGAAAGATGGCGACCTGCCTGTCCCAGCTTTATCACGAAAACAAGCGGGGCGTTAAAGCGGGCTACGCCAAGTTTGAAACCTTCCCGATCTGGAATCTGCCGCTGAAGCATCCGGTGAACATGGCTTATGAAGCCGCTACCGCCGATCTCAACGACATCAATATGATCGACCCCTTCCATCTTGAGGCATACGGTCAGACCGCAGTCAACTACAACCGCGACGTGGAAATTTTCCCGGTGCTGGACGCCATGTTCAAGAAAATCTACGGCTCCTCGCCCTACAAATCCCCCACCGATATGGGTGTGAACATGGCGGGCAACTGCATCATCGATGACGCGGCAGTATGCGAGGCGTCGAATCAGGAAATTATCCGCCGCTATTATACCGCCCTCTGCGATCAGAAGGAGAACATGACCACCAGCGATACGGTGCATAAGCTGGATCTGCTGATGAAGCAGGCAAATCTGTCCCCGGCCGATCGTCCCGTAGTGGCCGCCGCCAATGCCAAGGCCGAGGAAAGCGAAGGTCCTGCCGCCGCTATGCAGCTTCCCGACGGTACGATTGTCACGGGAAAGACCTCGTCTCTGCTGGGCGCGTCGGCTGCGCTGCTGCTCAACGCGCTGAAGAAGCTGGCGGGCATTGGCGAGGATATCCAGCTGATTCCGCCGTCGATCATCAAGCCGGTGCAGCATCTCAAGGTTGACCACCTGCGCAACCAGAATCCCCGCCTGCACACCGATGAAGTGCTGATTGTGCTGGCGATCTGCGCGGTGACTTCCAGAGAAGCAGCGGCTGCGCTGGAGCAGCTGGACAGGCTGAACGGCTGCGAGGTACACTCCACAGTCATCCTCTCGCAGATTGACACGAAGACGTTCAAAAAGCTGGGCGTGAATCTCACCTGCGAACCCCGGTATCAGGTGAACAAGCTCTATCACGGAAAATAAGAAGATGCAGTGGAAAGCGATGGTGCTTTCCACTGTGTTTCTTTTACTGGATATCGTTCAACGGAATATTAAAAACAGCCCGCCGCGTTCACGCGGCGGGCTGTCAGATGAAAAAGCTTGTTGTTTCAGTAGTAATTATTTGCGCTTCTTGCTGATGACCAGAACGGCGCCGGAAGCAATAGATGCCAGTGCCAGCAGAGCGATCGGGTCAGCGGTCGAGGGAGCGGTGGTTTCGACAACAGGCGCAGGCTTTGCGGCGAGGGTCAGCGTAATACCGTGATCCTGGGGGCTGTGGTCATACTTTGTATTCTCGTCGGTGAGAGTGGTGCCGAAGGCGTTGGAAAGAGAACCGGCTATGTCGTAGTCCAGATAGCAGACCATTACGTTGATCTTTGTGTCAGCCGCAACGGTTACATCCTTACCGGACTTCAGCTTGCAGTCTTCCTTGAGCATAGCGAGGGGGAGCGCAGCCTCAAATGTCCAGCCGTCAGCAGTTTTTGCGGTTTTCATGATCAGACCGTTCTCGCCGTCCTTGACCACGGCGTTGTTCTTCGATTCCTGACGCTGAACGATGGCGTCCTTTTCATAGCAGCCGAAGGAATAGAAGATTGCCCGGCTTTCGGTGGTGGCTTTGAAGGTCTGACCCAGGTCGATGGAGAGCTGGATAGCATCCCGGTTGTATGAGCCTGCGGAGCTGTATGTTACTGCCGAATCCTTGATGGTACCGCTGATATAGAGGTTGGTTTCATCCCACAGCGTGGAGAAAGTGGCCTTGTAATCGGCGGGAACCGAACCCTTCCATGCCTTGGCGGTGGTACTGTCTACCGTGAAGGACTTGGCATCCTTCCATTCGTCGGCGGTGATTGTGCCGTCAACGGTAGGCGTACCGTATGCGGTTGTGACATCGCCGACTGCTTTCATTGCGCTGGTCGGGAATGCGAGCGCTGCACCGAGGGTCAGTGCGCAGAGTGCGAGGGAGAGCTTGCGGGTGTTTTTCATAGTGGGTACTTCCTTTCTGATTTGGTACTAATATGATAACATTTTTATGATGCCAATTCTTTAGATTTCTTGATTATTTTCTTTAGATTCTTGACATTTACATAATTATACGATATAATAAAACAGGAATAACATATAAATATCTCAGAATCGGTGATATGAATGCAACAATTAATCACAAATAAAGTCAGCTTTCTTCACGGGATGAATATTGAATTCAACCATCTGATCGACGTGTACAGTGATATGCATAGAGGAAAAAATCATTCTCACCCGAATTATGAGCTGTTTTTCTTCATCAGCGGCGACTGTACTTATTTCGCCGGGAACAGCTGTTACCGTATGTCCTACGGCGATGTGGTGATTACCAAGCCGGGTGAGCTTCATATGATGGACATTGAGAGCGGCTGCAAATCAGAACATTATCTCCTTTATATTGATCCGCAATCTTTTAATGCATTGTCGGAAGACGCACAAAACCCACTGGCTTTCATGGGAAACCGCCCGATTGGTACGGATAACATCGTTAAACTTACGCCTGATCAGATTGAGGAAGTTCTGCGCTGCTTCCGCGCGCTTGAAGAAAAATCTGTGGACAGCGATTTCAACGGTTCACTGGATGTCTTTACCAACGTAATGTGCATCCTGAACATTCTGAATCAGGCGTTCCTCAACCGGGAAGTAAGCGTGGAGCAGATTGCCCTCCATCCCACCTGTCGGCTTCTGCTGGAATATGTGAACGCCAATTTCCAGACGATTCACGGGTTGGAGGATGTGGCGGAGGCTATGAAGATGTCCGCGCCCTATCTGTCAAGGCTGTTCAAGCAGCAGACCGGCATCAGTCTGATGAAATATATTCGTCAGAAAAAGCTGGCAATGGCTAAGCGTCTGCTTTGCGAGGGCAGCAGCGTCACGGATGCCTGTTACGCGGCGGGGTTTGACAATTACACGCACTTTATCACGCTGTTCCGCAAGGAGGTGGGCGTCTCCCCGCGGGAGTTCCGCAATCAGGTAAAATAATTGTCCGGGATGTAAAAAGTAATGCCGGCATCTTGCATTAGCCGGCAGAATATGATATAATAAATGCAAATCAGGCGCGGGATACCGTGTGCAGTATGGAAAAGGAGATTGAAACATGGGACTTATCAAAGCAGGACTGGGCGCTCTTGGCGGCGTGCTGGCAGATCAGTGGAAGGAATTCTTCTACTGCGATTCGATTGACAAGGACACCCTTGTGGTAAAGGGTCAGAAAAGAGTGAGCGGACGTTCGTCCAACACCAAGGGCAGCGACAACATCATTACCAGCGGCTCGGGCATTGCCGTGGCTGACGGACAGTGCATGATGATTGTCGATCAGGGCAAGGTGGTGGAAGTCTGCGCCGAGCCGGGCGAGTTTACATATGACGCTTCCACCGAGCCGTCCATCTTTTCAGGCAGTCTGGGCGAGAGCATTATCGAAACCTTCAAGTCTATCGGCAAGCGCTTCACCTACGGCGGCGACACCGGCAAGGATCAGCGCGTCTACTACTTCAATACCAAGGAGATCATTGACAATAAGTTCGGCACCGCGACACCCATCCCCTTCCGCGTGGTGGACAGCCGCATCGGTTTGGATATCGACGTATCGGTGCGCTGCAACGGCGTCTACTCCTTCCGTATCGTGAACCCGCTGCTTTTCTATACCAACGTCTGCGGCAACGTGAGCGGCGATTATGGCGTGTCTGAAATCGCGGGTCAGCTGAAAACCGAGTTTGTCAGCGCGCTCCAGCCTTCCTTCGGCAAGCTGTCGGCTATGGAGCTGCGTCCCAGCGCACTGCCTGGTCACGTGGATGAACTGCGTGAAGCGGTGAACGAAGCCCTCGATAAATCCTGGGGTGAGCTGCGCGGTCTGGAGGTCGTCAGCATCGCGCTCAACCCGATCACCCTGTCCGAGGAGGACGAGAAGCTGATCAAGACTGCCCAGCAGACAGCTATCTACCGCGATCCTTCCATGGCGGCGGCAACGCTGGTTGGCGCACAGGCTGAGGCGATGAAGACCGCAGCCGCCAATGAAAACGGCGCGATGATGGGCTTTATGGGCATGAATATGGCGCAGAACGCAGGCGGCGTGAACGTGCAGAATCTATTCAATATGGCCGCTCAGCAGCAGGCGGCTGCTCCCGCAGCGCCCAGTGGTGCAGCACCTTCCGGTGCATGGAAGTGCTCCTGCGGCGCTTCGGCGACGGGAAAATTCTGCCCGGAATGCGGTGCGAAGAAGCCCGAGCAAAAGACGGCTGGCGAGTGGGTTTGCAAGTGCGGCGCAAAGAATACCGGCAAATTCTGTTCGGAATGCGGTTCGCCCAAGCCTGCTGACGCAGAGGGCTGGACCTGTTCCTGCGGCAAGCTGAACAAGGGCAAGTTCTGCTCGGAGTGCGGCGCGAAGAAGCCTGCGGCGGCGAAGCTCTATCGCTGCGACAAATGCGGCTGGGAGCCTGCCGATCCGTCCAACCCTCCTAAATTCTGCCCCGAGTGCGGCGACCTTTTCGATGACAGAGACGCGAAATAATCGTCCCGCAGAAAGGATAAATCAGCCAAATGGCAACTTTGCTTGCGTATAAATGCCCATGCTGCAACGGTAAAATCGAATTCGACAGTGAATCCCAGCGGATGAAGTGCCCCTTTTGCGACACCGAGTTCGACGTGGAGACGCTGAAGCATTACGATGAGGATCTGAAAACCGACAGTCAGGATGATCTTCGCTGGGAAAAGGAAGCGGGAAGCGGCTGGCAGGACGGTGAGGCCGATGGGCTGAACGTCTATGTCTGCAATTCCTGCGGCGGTGAGATTGTGGCCGACGATACCACAGCCGCCACCCATTGCCCTTTCTGCGGAAATCCGGTGGTGATGACCGGCAAGCTGTCCGGCGCCCTGCGTCCCGATTATGTGATACCCTTCAAGCTGGACAAGAAGGCGGCCAAGGATGCGCTGAAGCGGCATTTCTCGGGCAAAAAGCTCCTTCCGAAGGTTTTTGCCGATGAAAACCATATTGACGAGATCAAGGGTGTCTACGTGCCCTTCTGGCTCTTTGATGCCACGGCGAACGCCAATGTCCGCTTCAAATGCACCCGTGTGCGCAGATGGAGCGACAGCCGCTATCATTATACCGAGACCAACCATTTTTCGGCGGTGCGCGCGGGCAGTCTGTCCTTCGCGCACGTACCGGTGGACGGTTCCACGAAGATGGCGGACGATCTGATGGAATCTATCGAGCCGTATGATTTTTCGGAGGCGGTGGATTTTCAGACGGCGTATCTGTCCGGCTATTTCGCCGATAAATACGATGTTACCGCCGAGGACAGCGTATCCCGCGCCAACGCCCGCATCAAGCGGAGTACCGAGGAGGCTCTGTCCGATACGGTTCGGGGCTACACGACGGTGCTGCTGGAAAGCAGCAGTATGTCCCTGTCAGAGAGCAGCGCGAAGTATGCGCTTTATCCGGTGTGGCTGCTGGCTACAAGCTGGCGGGATCAGAACTATCTGTTCGCGATGAACGGACAGACTGGAAAAATGGTCGGTGACCTTCCTATGGACAAGAGCGCGTTCTGGCGGTATTTCTTCCAGACGCTGGTCATTGCGGGCGGTGTTACGCTGGGACTGCTGTCCCTGCTGCACTTTGTTGTGTGAGGTGGCGGCGATGAAACGATTGGCAGGAATCCTTCTGATTCTGACGCTCACGCTGCTCTGCGGACTGCCCGTCTGCGCGGACAGCGTGATACCCGCCGAACGCCAGCTTCCTCTGCTGGTGGACAACGCCGGGCTGCTGGACAGCGGCGAATATGACTCGCTGCTCCGTCTGCTGGAGACGGTGTCGAACAAATATGAGTGCGAGGTAGCGGTGGTCACGGTGGACAGCCTTGGCGGCAAATCCGCCCAAGCCTACGCCGACGATTTTTACGATTATAACGGCTATGGCTGCGGTTCGGATGACAGCGGCATTCTGCTGCTGGTGGCGATGGGCGAGCGGGAGTGGCATATCACTACATATGGTTATGGCATCCGTGCCATCACGGACTATGGCATCGACTATCTGTCCGGGCGTTTTCTCGACGATTTGAGCGACGGATATTATTACGATGCTTTTTCCACCTTTGCCAATGACTGCGGCAAACTGCTGGAGATGGCGCGAAACGGTGAGCCGTATGATATTGGCTACAGGGAGCCATACTCGGTTTTCAACTATCTGCTGCCGTCGCTGATTGTCGGTCTGATAGCTGCCCTGATCTACACGGGCGTGCTGAAATCCCAGCTGAAATCGGTGCGTAGCCAAACTGCGGCCGCCAGCTATGTGGTGCGGGACAGCCTGAATCTGACCGATCAGCGGGATCATTTCCTGTACCGCAATGTGAACAAGGTGCGGCGAAGCGACGATTCCCATTCGGGCGGCGGAAGCCGTACCCATTCCAGCTCCTCCGGACGCAGCCACGGCGGCGGTGGAGGACGGTTTTAGGTGAACAGCAGTGATGCCGCTGTCCTTAACTTAAAAAAATGAGCAAAAGATATCCCCCGTCGCTCCAATTTGAGAACGGCGGAGGATGTCTTTTTCGTTTGTCTTAACGAATATCAATATACGCGCCAATTGCGGTGCTTGTGGTTTCGTCATATTTCAGCCATCCATCGGAGACCGCCTGTTCGATGATATATCCAAGCGTATAGCTTCCACGGCATATTTCTCTTACCAGTGCATCCATCATATATTTTTGAGCATGAATGCTTTTTGGCAGATCATGATACAGAATATCACAAACCTTATGATTTATTTCGGCTAAGATTTCTGATATCGCATCTGTGAGCTTTTTTCGCGCTTCGGCGTGTTCAATGAACTGATTGCTGAATGTTTTCTTATCACAGAATTTCAAAAACTTTTTCGTTTCACGACTATCGAACACTGCTATATGAGGAACATACTTGCCATTGCACTTGCGGATATAATCATATTTTTCAAGTTTTGCGGCAATATCATTTTCCTCGTTGTGTTTTCCATCTGCAAGCCGCCGCAGTACGCTCGTTTCAGCTTCAGAAAGGCTTGAGGGTGTTTGATTCCATATATTTTTATATCCATATCGATAATGTACAAATCCATTTGTCTGACAATGGAATCCAACGCCTTTTGGCGTTTTTTCATATGATTCGAGCGCAATCACATCCCATTTTCCATGATTGTTGCGTTCGGTGTGTCCGAATGTTGTTTTGGGTGATGCTTTACATAAATCATATAATTCTTTGTAATGGTGCATCAAAAGAACCCACTTTGCCTCGTCGTATGACAGCCACTTACCGTAATAGTTTGCACCCGCTTCTTGAAACTGTTCCATAAGCCTGTCGATGTTTTCTTCGAGTATGGGCATCAGACGCGAAAGTACATCGGAGTAAAAACAATGCAGTTTTTCCTGTGCTTCGCGGCTGATAATTGGAAATGCTGTTTCGTATTTACTGTCTGTTTTTGAGAGTACGGTCTCGTAAACGAGATGCTCCAAAACATCTTCCATATAAGGCAATGCTACACCCATCTCGATTGCCAATTCGTCCGCCGTGCTCGGGTTAGCATAGCAAGCCAGAAAGATATTTTGATTTAATTTCGGATCCATTAAAGTCCATGGCTGACCAAGTTCACCCGGTCGATCACAAACATTTGCATAGATGATTTCCTCCGGTTTGTAACTCCGTACACCAAATTCTTTTGCCATATCCATACCTTCCTTCAAAACAATTCTCGCGCGGTACAGCTTTTGTTTTACCGCGGCTTCAGAAAGGGAGAGAGAATCAGCGATTTCACGGACGCTTTTATCCTCTATGTAATAGGCAACAACGACATTTCGGTATTCGCGCCCGATAAATGCAAGCTCACGTCTGAGCAGGGAGAGCTGTTCCTCTCGTACCATTTTTTCAAGCGCACTTTCGCTGTCGTCTTCAATGTCATAGTCGCCAATATCGGTGTCAGTAACTGATTCCGCTTTTTTGTGCTTTGTGTCTGCCCATACAGAATAACGATTCCGTGCGATCTGCCATACCCATGCTGAAAAACTCGCAGGAATGATTCCTTTATTCAGGGCGGTCAGTATGCTCAGCGCAATATCTTGCGTTAAATCTTCTGCTTCATTGCTGTTTCCCGTCCTTTTGAGACAGAAATAAAAGAGCTTTTCCATATAGTTTTCTGAAAATTCCGTGATCAGCTTTTCGGTCATGGCAGTTGCTTCAGCCATTCTCTCGCCTCCCTTCGTCTATATAGTGTGGCAAATTCGAATTTGGTAACGGAACTTTACAACGTTACGCCGTTTTTGAAGATGGCAATGTCAAAATACCCGCGTTTTTCGCCTTCGGTCGGCACGCCGCCCGCGCAGTCAAGACAGACCTGCATGAGCCGCCCGCTCAGGTCATCCATATCCACACCCTCCAGCAGAACACCGGCGGCGAAGTCAATCCAGTGGGGCTTGATGGCGGTCAAACGGCTGTTGGTGGCGATTTTCAGCGTGGGAACCGGTGCGCAAAGGGGCGTGCCGCGTCCCGTGGTGAACAGAATCATATGCGCTCCCGCCGCCGTCAGATTGGTACAGGCTACCAGATCGTTGCCCGGCCCGTCCACCAGATATAGTCCGCCTGTCCGCGGCGGTGTCACGCCATATTCCAACGCACCGCAGAGGGGAACGTGTCCGCCCTTCTGCACACAGCCCAGCGACTTTTCTTCCAACGTGGTGATGCCGCCCGCCACATTGCCGGGAGAGGGATTGTCCGAAATGCCTTCGCCGTGGGAAATGTAATATTCCCGGAAACGGCGAATCATGCCCGCCGCCTCGTCGAAAACCGCCCGGTCGGTGCTGCGGGAGAGCAGCGTCTGCTCCGCGCCGAAGCTCTCGGGAATTTCGGTCATGAGAATGGTGGAACCGTGGGCGGCGAAGCGCTCCATCGTCCGTCCAACCAGCGGATTGGCGGTGATGCCGCTATAGCCGTCGCTCCCGCCGCATTTGATGCCGATGCGCAGTTTGGAAAGCGGGATATTGCAGCGTATATCTTGGTTCATCCGCTCTGACAGCTCATGGAGAATCGTCATGCCCTCGGCGATTTCATCGCCGCAGTCCTGTAGGTTCAGGAAGCGCACCCGCTGGGCGTCGTAATCGCCCAGCACGCCCTTCAGCAGATCGATGTGGTTTTCCTCGCAGCCAAGTCCCAGCACCAGTACGCCGCCTGCGTTGGGATGGCGAATCAGTCCGCAGAGAATCTGCTGGGTCATCAACAGGTCGCCGCCCAGCTGGGAACAGCCGAACTGGTGGGTCAGCGCCTTCGTCGGAACGCCCGAAGCGCACATTTTATCCGCCAGCACCTTCGCGATGCAGTTGGCGCAGCCCACGGTGGGGATTATCCACAGCTCGTTGCGGATTCCGGCGCTGCCGTCGGCGCGAAGATAGCCGGAAAAAGTACCGCTCTGCTGCGGCGTTTCGGCGGCGGGCTTGGGGGTGTACTCCCACACGCCGCTTCCCGACAGAGACGAGCGCAGATTGTGGGTATGAACGTGCTCGCCCGCCTGGATGTCTGCGGTGGCGTGACCAATGGGATAGCCGTATTTGATGATATCCTCGCCTTTTTTAATGTGTCGCAGGGCGAATTTGTGACCGCTGTCGGGATTGATTTCCACGTTATCAGAGGGATGTATGCGTATCATGCTCTACCTCCTCGGCGTATTCGGAAAGATCGCTGCCCCACAGTGCCGCGTTCGCCAGAATATCCCGGACGGACGTACTGCGCATATATGCAATCTTTTCGTCGGTATCGTTGGGTGTGCCGTCCTTGTACAGCCTGATCAGCATGGCCAGCGAAAAGAGCAGGTGGGACGGGCGCCTGCCGGTTTTCGCCTGATAAGCGAGAATCGACGGCAGCACGCGGACCCGGAACTTGTCCAGCGAGTTCAGCGCAATCGAACGGCAGAGATGATGGATGTAGGGGTTGGAGAAGCGCTCCAGCACGTCCTTCGCGTAGGCTTCGGCTTCGGCGGGATCGGAGTCGAGCGAGGGGATAATTTCCTCAAAGAGGCAGGCTTCCAGATGCCCGCGCAGTATCGAGTCGCTCATGCATTCGCCCACCGTTTCCACACCCCGCAGCAGGGCGTAGGGAATCATGGAGGTGTGCGCACCGTTGAGAATGCGCACCTTGAGGGTTCGGTATGGATTGATATCCGGCACCCAGCGCACGTTCAGCCCGATTTTTGCGAAGGGAAGGCGCTCGTCCTCCTCGCCATCGATGACCCACAGATGGAAGTATTCACTGGTATTGACCAGCGTGTCCTCGTAGGGCAGATCGATGCTGTCTCCTTCGCCAGGCTTGCCGGAGACGATGCGGTCAACCAGCGTGTTCCGGAAGGAGCATTCGTTGGTCACAAAGCGGGCGAAATCCTCGCCCAGCGACCAATCGGCGGCATGACGCAGTACCAGCTCACGCAGGGTATCGCCGTTGGTGTCGATCAGCTCGCAGGGGAGAATCAGGAAGCCGGGCAGCTTATGTAAAAAGCGGCGGTGGAGCAGGGCGGTGAGCCGCGCGGGGAAGGATTCGGGCACACCGTGCGCCGGGGTTGGGCAGGGGGTATAGACGATGCCGGACTCGGTGGTGTTGGAGACGATGACCGAAGCGTCGGGGTTGTCGGCCAGCGACAGGTATGCTTCCCAGTCGTCCGCCGGATTGAGGCTTCCGGCGATGCAGTCAACCAGGGTAATGTCGTTGTGGCTGCCATCCCGGGCGGCGTGGGTATAGCGGAAGCGCTGGGCGGACAGCGGGTCTTCGCCGCCGGTTCGGGCGCGGACGATGACGGCGGAAGCGTCCATGACGCCCGCCGCGTTGGCCTTTGCCAGCATCCAGTCGAAGAAACCGCGCAGGAATACGCCGCCGCCAAATTGAATGATTCGGACGGGGCGGGCTGTGGATGCAAGATCGGTAATGTTCATTTTGATGATTCCTTTCCGGTATGTGAATCGGTTATTTATATTGTACGCTGATATTATGACAGCATTGTGAATTTAATGGAAAGAATCCTTCCTTCTGCTTGAAAAAGTTTATTTTATACGGTATAATAATATAAATACACCTGTCGCCCGAATAGGCGGCAGGTGTCGATTCTTTGGGAGGAAGTTTGTTATATGTACAAACGATTGTTAGGATGCGTGAGAGAGTTCAAAAAGCCTACAATTCTCACGCTGATCTTCATCGTGGGAGAAGCGATCATTGAGACCTTCATCCCCTTCATCACCGCTGACATGGTCAACAAGATCAAGGGCGGCGTGGACATGGCTGTCATTGTTCGCACCGGTCTGCTGTTGATTCTGATGGCGGTGCTTTCACTGACCTGCGGTGGCATCGCGGGCTTCACCTGCTCCAAAGCCTCCGCCGGCTTCGCACGCAACCTGCGGCATGATATCTTCCAGCGGGTGCAGACCTATTCCTTCGAGAACATCGACAAGTTCTCGTCCACATCGCTGGTAACACGTATGACCACTGACGTGGCCAACGTGCAGATGTCCTACATGATGGTCATCCGTACCGCTATCCGTTCGCCGCTGATGTTCATCTTTTCGATCATCATGGCTTACATCATGGGCGGAGCGCTGGCAACGTCCTTTGTCATCATCGTGCCGGTGCTGCTTTTCGGTCTGATTATCATCAGCCGCAAAGCCATGCCCGCTTTCCGCAGCGTGTTCCGCAAATACGACCGGCTCAACGAGTCCATCGAGGAGAATGTCCGCGCCATGCGTGTGGTTAAGGGCTTCTCCCGCGAGGAATACGAGAAGAAGAAGTTCGGCGCAGCCGCCGAAAACATCCGCCGGGACTTTACGAAGGCGGAACGCATCGTTGCGTTCAACTCGCCGGTCATGCAGCTCTGCGTTTACTTCAACATGGCCTTTGTGCTGCTGGTCGGCTCAAAGCTGATCATCACCAATCAGGGCACCACCATCGATGTGGGTCAGATTTCAGCCATGCTGACCTACGGTATGCAGATTCTTATGTCGCTGATGATGCTGTCCATGATCTATGTCATGCTCACCATGTCCTCCGAGTCGATGAAGCGTATCGACGAGGTGCTTCGCGAGGAGCCTTCGCTGGCTAACCCCGCCAAGCCTGTGACCGAGGTGAAGGACGGCTCCATCGAATTCAGGGATGTCAGCTTCAAGTATTCTTCCAAAGCGGAAAAATACGCGCTGTCCGACATCGATCTGAAAATCGAGTCAGGTATGACCGTCGGCATTCTGGGCGGCACCGGCTCCAGCAAATCCACGCTGGTGCAGCTGATTCCCCGTCTGTACGACGTTACCGAGGGCAGCGTAAAGGTGGGCGGCGTGGATGTCCGCGACTACGACATTGAGAGCCTGCGCGGCTCGGTGGCGATGGTGCTGCAAAAGAATCTGCTTTTCTCGGGCACGATCCGCGACAACCTGCGCTGGGGCAATAAGGAAGCCACCGACGAGGAAATTGCCGAAGCCTGTCGTCTTGCGCAGGCGGATGAGTTTGTCCGCTCCTTCCCCGACGGTTATGATACCATGATCGAGCAGGGCGGTACCAACGTCTCCGGCGGACAGAAGCAGCGTCTCTGTATCGCACGCGCCCTGCTCAAAAAGCCGAAGATTCTCATCCTCGATGACTCCACCAGCGCCGTGGATACCAGAACCGACAAGCTCATTCGTGAGGGCTTCCGGCGTTATATTCCCGAAACCACGAAGATTATCATCGCCCAGCGTGTGGCATCCGTGGAGGACGCCGACCTGATTCTGGTGATGGAGAACGGTAAAATCGCTGCCGCAGGCAATCACAGCCAGCTGCTGGATTCTTGCGAAATCTACCGTGAAATCTACGAGCAGCAGACCAGAGGAGGTAAGGACGATGAGTAAGCAGACCAATGAAAAAATGCCGCCCAAGCAGCCGCCACGCAGAATCGACGGCGGTACGCTTGTGCGTGTGCTGAAGATGCTGATCGGCTATTATCCGGTTCTTGTACCGGTGACGGCATTCTGCATCCTCTTTTCGGCTGCGGTATCCTCCATTCCGTCGCTGTTTGTTCAGAAGGTACTGACCGCCATTGAAAGCTGGTATCTCACTGGCGACTGGGAATCGGCTAAGGCTGAAATCATTCCCAATGTGCTGTTTCTGATCGGTTTGTATGTTCTGTCGATTGTGGCGCTGGTGACTTATACCCAGCTGATGGCATACATTACCCAGGGTTTCCTTTCGAAGATGCGCTGCACCATGTTTGATGGAATGCAGAATCTTCCCATCAAATATTTCGATACCAACAAGCACGGCGACATCATGAGCTATTATACCAATGATATCGATGCGCTCCGGCAGCTGGTTTCTCAGTCTCTGCCTCAGCTGCTTACTTCAACGGTGATCGTGGTGACGGTGCTGTCCATCATGCTCTGGTACAGCGTCTGGATGACGCTGATTGTGCTGCTGGGCGTGGTTGCCATGCTGTTTGTATCCAAGAAAATCGGCGGCGGCTCGGCGAAATACTTCGTCCGTCAGCAGCAGTCTCTTGGACGAGCCGAGGGCTTCATTCAGGAGATGATGAACGGTCAGAAGGTGGTCAAGGTTTTCTGCCATGAGGAGGAAAGCAACGCCGATTTTGATAAAATCAACGACGCGCTTTATGAGGACAGCTACCGTGCCAATGCCTACGCCAACTCTCTGGGACCGATCATCATGAACATCGGCAATGTGCTCTATGTGGTGATTGCCACGGTGGGCGGTCTGTTCCTGCTGTCGGGAATTCCGAATCTGAGCATTTCGGGCATGGCGTTCAACATTACGATTCTCGTGCCTTTCCTGAACATGACCAAGCAGTTCACGGGCAACATCAATCAGCTTTCTCAGCAGATTAACTCCATTGCCATGGGTCTGGCGGGTGCGCAGCGAATCTTCGCGCTGATGGATCAGCGACCCGAGACCGATGAGGGCTATGTTACGCTTGTCAACTGCGAGGTGTCTGCCGACGGCAGTATCACCGAGACTGACAAGCGTACCGGTCACTGGGCATGGAAGCATCCCCACGGCGACGGCAGCCTGACCTACACGCTGCTGAAAGGTGATGTTCGTCTGAACGAGGTGGATTTCGCTTACGAGGAAGGCAAAACGGTGCTGCACGATGTGTCGGTTTACGCCGAGCCTGGACAGAAGGTCGCCTTCGTGGGCGCTACCGGCGCGGGCAAGACCACGATCACCAACCTGATTAACCGCTTCTACGACATCGCGGACGGTAAAATCCGCTACGACGGCATCAACATCAACAAGATTAGAAAATCCGATCTCCGCCGTTCGCTGGGCATCGTGCTTCAGGACACCAACCTGTTTACGGGCAGCGTTATGGAGAATATCCGCTACGGTCGCCTGGATGCCACCGACGATGAATGTATTGCTGCTGCCAAGCTGGCGGGCGCGGATGATTTTATCACCCGTCTGCCGGGCGGTTACAACACCGAGCTGACCAACAACGGCGCGAACCTGTCTCAGGGACAGCGCCAGCTCATTGCGATCGCCCGGGCTGCGGTTGCCGACCCGCCGGTCATGATCATGGATGAGGCAACGTCATCCATCGACACCCGCACCGAGGCCATTGTACAGCGGGGCATGGATAAGCTGATGGAGGGACGCACGGTCTTTGTCATCGCGCACCGGCTGTCCACGGTCATGGATTCGGATGTGATCATGGTGCTGGATCATGGACGCATCATCGAGCGCGGCAGCCATGACAAGCTCATCGCCGAGAAGGGCACATACTATCAGCTCTACACCGGCGCGTTCGAGCTGGAATAAGCCAAACGAGGCTGTTGCACCTTAGTGCAACAGCCTCGTTTGGCTTGCAAAATGCGCGGAAATGTGGTATAATGAAGAAAAGGAGCCGGACGAATCCGGCTCCTGTCTGGAGCGAGTGATGGGAATCGAACCCACGCGACCAGCTTGGAAGGCTGGAATTCTACCATTGAACTACACTCGCATCTGGTACTTTAATATTATACCGCATTTTAACCCGTTTGTCAAGGGGTTTTGCAGAATTTTTCGCAAATTCCCTTCGAAAGGAGCATCCCATGCCCACACAGGCTCAAACCAATCCCTTCCCATACAGCGATTCCAACAAGCGCTATTATGCCTACGACTATTTTCTGCGCACGAAGTTTGGCGTCAAGTGTGCCAAGCTCCCCATCGACGGCGGTTTCTCCTGCCCCAACCGGGATGGAACCGTCGGGACAGGCGGTTGCATCTATTGCTCGGCGCGGGGTTCCGGCGATTTTTGTGCCGACCGCGCCATGAGCGTTACGGAGCAGTTGTCCGAGGCTTATGCCAAAATCAGTACCAAATGGCCGGATTCGCGCTGTATCGCCTATTTTCAGGCTTTCACCAACACCTACGCGCCGCTGGATGTCCTGCGGACAAAGTATGAGGAAGCCCTTCGCTTTCCCGGTGTGGTGGGGCTGAGCATCGCCACACGCGCCGATTGTTTGGCCGACGACGTGGTGGATTACCTTGCCGAGCTGGCCGAGCGTACATTCCTCACGGTGGAGCTTGGCTTGCAGACGGTGCATGACGATACCGCCGCAAGGATTCATCGCGGGCATACCTATGCCGATTTCCTGCGGGGCTATGAAAAGCTGCGCCGGGCATCGGGGAAGATTGCAATCGGCGTTCATCTGATTAACGGTCTGCCCGGCGAGAACAGAGAACGGATGCTGGATACCGCGCGGATGGTGGCGGAGCTGCGTCCCGATCAGGTCAAGCTGCATCTGCTGCACGTGATTGAGGGAACGCGGCTGTGTGAGCTGTACCGGATGGGAACCTTTTCGTGCCTGACGCTGGAGGAATATGCTGATATTGTAGTGCGTCAGTTGGAGCTTCTGCCGCCGCAGACGGTGATCGGCAGAATCACAGGCGACGGCATGGCCGAATCGCTGGTCGCGCCTTTATGGAGCCGCAAAAAGCTGGTTGTTATGAATACAATCGACCGACTGATGTACGAACGGAATACCTATCAGGGGCGATTAAGCGGCATAAAACCTGACTTGTTGTGAAAAATGCACAAGATTGAGCCGCATATTTTTCTATGCCAATGTGTATTATTTTTGTGAACCCTATTGCAAAATTGCTTTTTATCATGTATAATAGTCAGTGTAATCACAAATCGAATCAGAGAATTTATCGATAACCTACAAAATGCATCATAAATATTCTATTCGCCTGTGCTGAAGCTGTCCGAACCGGACGGTACATTCCCTAATTATATATTGAAAAGGAGCTAATTACAATGGACAAGATCAACACCAAAAGTATTCGTAACGTCTGCCTGATGGGTCATGGTGGCAGCGGTAAGACCTCGCTTTGCGAGGCGATGCTGTACCTTGCCAAGGTAACTGACCGTCTGGGCAAGACTCCTGAGGGAAACACCGTGAGCGACTACGATCCCGAGGAGATCAGAAGAGGATTCTCTCTCTCCGCTTCCGTTGCGCCGCTGAACTGGAAGGATAGCAAGATCAACATCATCGACGCCCCCGGCTATCTGGATTTCCAGGGCGAGGTGCTGGAGAGCATCCGCGTGGCCGACAGCGCGCTGATCGTTGTGGACGGTCGGAACGGCGTTGAGGTCGGTACCGAGCTGGCTTGGGACTATGCCGAGAAGGAAGGCATCCCGAAGGCTTTCTTTATCAACCGCTTTGACGACGGCGAAGCCCGCTTCAAGAGGGTGTTCGATGCCCTGCGCGATAAGTTTGGCGTCACCGTCTGCCCGCTGCTGATTCCCATGATCGAGGGCGACAAG
Source organism: Clostridia bacterium (assembly GCA_017472255.1). Taxonomy (GTDB): domain Bacteria; phylum Bacillota; class Clostridia; order Oscillospirales; family CAG-272; genus Flemingiibacterium. Next base: position 132,462 of record JAFUQU010000014.1, read on the forward strand.
GTTATCGGCTTCCTGAACCTGATTGACATGAAGGCCGAGGTTTACGACAAGACCGGCGCGAACATGGAGTCCGAAATTCCCGAGGAATTCAAGGAAGTCGCGGCTGAATACCGCAATATGCTGTACGAGTCCATCGCACAGACCAGCGACGATCTGATGGATAAGTTCTTCAACGAAGAACCCATTACATATAATGAAGCCATGAACGCCGTTCACGACGGCATCATCCGCGGTGAGATCGTGCCCGTATTCTGCGGCTCGGCTACCAAGATGTGGGGCGTTACTGCAGTGCTCGATACCATCGACCACTCCTTCCCCCGTCCCACCGCACGTAAAACTGAGACAATCATCACTCCCGATGGCGAGGATGAAATGCCCATCGATCCCGAAGGCGAAACTTCGATTTTCGTCTTCAAGACGGTCGCCGACCCCTTCGTGGGCAAGATGTCCTTCTTCAAGGTCATGAACGGCGAGCTGAAGCGGGATATGTCCCTGCGCAACACCGCCAACGGCAGCGTGGAAAAGATGGCGCACATCTACACCATCCGCGGCAAGAAGCAGACCGAGGTTGACGCGCTCTGCTGCGGCGACATCGGCATGACCGCCAAGCTGAACGCGGTTTACACGGGCAATACCCTGACCGCGTCTGCCAAGGATATCAAATACCGCGGCATCGACTTCCCCGAGCCTTTCCTGACCCAGGCAATCAGACCGCTGGCCAAGGGCGATGAGGACAAGATTTCGTCGGGTATTTCCAAGCTGCTGGAGGAAGATCTGACTACCCGTTACGAGAATAACGCCGAGACCAAGCAGCTGCTGATCTCGGGTATCGGCGATATGCATCTGGACGTGCTGGTTGCCAAGCTGAAAAACCGCTTCGGCACGTCGGTTGTGCTGGAAAAGCCGAAGATCGCTTACCGCGAGACCATCAAGAAGACCGTCGAAGCCGAAGGCAAGCATAAGAAGCAGTCGGGCGGTCACGGTCAGTACGGTCATGTTCGCATCAAGTTCGCACCCGGCGAGGCTGATGGCCTGACCTTCACCGAAAGCGTGGTAGGCGGCGCTGTACCGAAGGGATTCTTCCCGGCGGTTGAAAAGGGCTTGCAGGAGGCTATGCAGAAGGGCGTTCTGGCCGGTTATCCGGTGGTTAATCTGGCGGCTGATCTGTACGATGGCTCGTATCACGATGTGGACTCCTCGGAAATGTCCTTCAAGATGGCGGCAAGTCTGGCATACAAGGATGGTCTCCCCAGAGCGAACCCCGTGCTGCTGGAGCCGGTTGGCACGCTGAACTGCATCGTGCCGGACGGCATGGTGGGTGACGTGATCGGCGACCTGAACAAGCGCCGCGGACGTGTGCTCGGCATGGAAGCCGTACACGGCAAGAAGGGTTACACCTGCGTGCAGGCAGAGGTTCCGAAGGCTGAAATGATGGATTATCCCATCGCACTGCGCGCTACCACCCAGGGACGCGGCAGCTTCACCTTCTATTTCGAGCGCTACGAGGAGGTTCCCGCCAACGTGGCTCAGAAGATCATCGACGACGCCAAGAAGGCGCAGGCATAAAAGAACAGAAATCGGGGTCTCCGCAAGGAGACCCCGAAAAATTTTACAAATCGATTAACCAAAGTCGCTCCGGCGGTACTATATGAATGAACAGACAAAATCACAGAAAAGTGAGGAGCACAGCATGGAACGTGAAAAGGCTGCGGCGCTGGCGGCGGAGAACATGAAGACAATCTTTGCCTGGTCGCTGGCGCGGGTGAGGCACCGGGAGGACGCCGAGGATCTGGCGGGAGACATTATCGCCGCGATTTTGGAAAGTGCGCCCCGCCTTCGGGATGAGGACGCCTTTTTCGGCTATATCTGGGCAATCGCGTCCAACCGCTATAAGAAGTTCCTGCGGAGCCGTTCACAAGCCGTCTGCGCGCCGCTGGACGACAATTTGCCCGATGACGGGGAAGAACTCGTTCAGCGTCTGATTGATGGCGAGGAGCTGCACAGGCTGCGCTGTGAGCTGTCCCTGCTGTCGAGGGAATACCGCGAGTGCACCGTGGCTTATTACATCGACGGCAAGTCCTGCGCCGAGGTTTCGCGGACGATGGGAATCTCGCTGGAAATGGTGAAATACTATCTGTTCAAAACGCGTAAGCTGCTTAAGGAGGGCTTTGGAATGGAAAGAGAATTCGGAGAAAAAAGCTATCGTCCCGCGAAGTTTGAATTTGTCACGATTTTCAGCGGACGCTACAACGCGGAATACCGCAGCCTGTTCAACCGCTGCCTGCCGGGGAACATTCTGCTGTCGGCCTATCATACGCCAATGACGGTGCGGGAGCTGTCCATTGAGCTGGGTGTGGCGTCGGCGTATATGGAGGATGAGGTGGCGCTGCTGGAGAAATATCGGCTGTTGACGCCGGTTGCCGGCGGGCGCTGGCAGACCAGTCTGGTGATCTTCACACAGGCGTTTACCGAGGAATTTTATCGCACGGCGGAGAAATTCGCGGTGAGCGAGGTGGGGGAGATTCTGCACCGCACGCGGGAGAAGCTGCCGCAGCTTCGGCAGATCGGTTTCATCGGGCGGGATATCGACGGCAGCCGTATGCTGTGGGCGCTGCTTTGGCTGCTGATGCACACCGCCAGCTGCCGTCAGGAAAGCGTGTTCGAGAACGACAGGATTTACGACGGCGCTGCCGGCACCAACTATGGTATCGACTACGATGAATATAACGGCGAATACAGCTGTTCCGCCTTCGCCGGATACGCGGGCATGGGGAACGACTGCCGGTGGGCGGCATCCTTCGCCGACTTCGGTGTGCTGCCGGAGAAGAACCGCTATTCCAACCAGTGGGCGCGGGTAAAAGCGGCGTCGGAAAGCGGCGAATATCTGGCGCTGACTTCCGCCCAGCGCGACGCGGTGATATCGCTGCTGGCGTTGGAGATCGAGGCCATGCAACTGCTGTATGGTCGGCTATCCGAATGCGCATCGGCGCTGATGAAGGTACACGCGCCGAAGGCAGTGACCGGGCAGGTGGACAGCATTGTCAGTCGGACGATTTTCTTCCGGACGGCGGGGCTGATGGGAGTCTGCGCGGTTCGTTCGGGTGAGCTGGCGCTGCCGGAGGACGAGCGCCCGGCGGCGATCTATCTGTATGAGTGTATGCAGGAAACAGGGATAAAGGATAAAAAGGTATGAAAAAGGAGTTGCCGCACGAAAGCGCGGCAGCTCCCATATTATTTTATGCGGTTATATCCTCGTCAGAAGCTCGTATGTAACGCCGACGCCCGTGTTTGGCGCGACAAACAGCGATACAAACAGATCAATGAGAAACGCGCCGCCCAGCAGGATGATCAGCGCAAGATGCACATCCCAGCGCAGGCTGCCGATTTTCCGGTTGAGCATCGGCCCCACCTTGCAGACCGCCACGGTGCCGGATACGCCGAACAGCATCATGCCTTCCAGACAAATGCGGCCGTGAATGTTGAAGAACTTATCCGAATAATCCCACCAGCGGCAATGAAAAAGATATTCCACCGCCACGCCGGTTGCATATTCCATGGAAGCGCAGAGCAACACCGCAATCGCAAAAACGGCGGCGGGATGTGTGCGGAACCGGGAGAGAATCAGCAGAATCAATATGCCGCCCACGCCGTATATCGGCAGCCAGGGCCCGTGCAACATACCGCGCTTGGCGATGACACCCTCGGTGAAGCCAATATAAATGACCTCCCATATCCATCCGGTGAAGGCAAATATAAAAAACATGATGCAGAGGTTGGCAAAGTTGTAGTGCGTGGGTTTATCTTGAACGGACTGGGTGTCGGTTATAGCAGGGGCCTTCGAGTTGTCCATTTTTCCTTCCTTTGCTGATAAATCAGCGATAGAAAATGATTTGGTCGTCCTTGCTGCTGTAAGCGCAGTAGGCTTCGCTGTAAATACCCTCGTCGAACATTTTCAGATAGTCGAGCATATGCGGCGCGAGCTTCATGCCGGGCAGATTGTTGTGCTTTGCCCAGAACACCGAACCTTCCTCGGTGCCTTCGATCAGCTCGCCGCTGTAATCGGTTGTTTTGTAGAAATATGTAAAATATCGGTCGCCGGTGACTTTGTTGAACCAGTACATGAAGCCGCAGGCTTTCAGATTGCGGATTTCCAGCCCGGTTTCCTCCCAGATTTCCCGGACGGCGCTGTCGTAAATCGACTCCCCGTCCTCCGCGTGACCGCCGGGAAAGGCGATGCCGCACCAGGAACGGCGGCGGTCGATGACCACAACCTCGTCGGTTTCGGGATTCTGCACCATAACCATATTGGTGATTTCAAGCTTTGACATGATAGCGTGTGTAGAAGTTGGCGGAGTACAGGCAGTGTACATTCTCGCCGTTGGGTTCAAATTTTTCGATGGTCAGCCCCGCTTCCTTAAAGTCGGCGGTGTAACCGTTCAGATTTTTCGCACGTGCGGGAAGCAGCGGAAGCATAACCTCGGCTTGTCCGCCCGGCGTTGTAATGGTGCGCGGCTGGGGCGTGGTGTAATCGCTGCCCGAGATTCTGCCCCATTCTTCGATGGATGCCACCGTTCCCGTATAAGCATCCGCGCGGTAGGTTTCGTGCAGGAAAAGCACAGGCGCGCCTTCCCGCAGGCTGCCGGTCAGATGGGAGAGATATCCCGCCCGGTCGGCGTCGGTAATAATCATATGTAAGCCCATCACATCGATGGCGGCGTCAAATTGTCCCTCCATTGGCTCGCGCACGCAGTCGCGGCGAAGCACAGCCGCCGACGGAAAAGCAGCCGTTGCCTGTTTCGCTTTTTCCACGGCGGATGGGGCGATGTCACAGCCGGTCCATATACAGCCCAGACCCGACAGAATTCTGCCGATTGCACCCTCGCCACAGGCAAATTCGAGAACACGTCTGCCGCGCAGATTGTTTGTATCCACCCAATCCGTTAGCGTTCCGATCAGCCATGGATTGTCTGCCGTGAAGCCCCAGTGAGTGGCTCCAGCGGAAAAGACGGTGCTGTATCGCTTTTCGTATGCCAGATAGTAGGGCTCCTGATTATGAATGGTTTTTGACATAAAGCGTTCCTCATTACAGATATGGGACGCACAGGATGCCTATGCGTCCCACGTGTGGATGTTGTATTTATACAGCAGTATTTATACTGCTGTTTCCGGAAGTTTACCAGCGGACGCGGCGATATACTGCGGTTCGGCTTTCTTCAGAACCACATCCTCGGTGATGATAACCTTCTTCACATCGGCGCGCGAAGGCACGTCGTACATGATATCGGTCATGATATCCTCGATGATGGCGCGCAGACCGCGGGCGCCGGTATTGCGCTCGATGGCCAGATGCGCGATGGCTTTGACCGCGCTGTCGTCGAAGATCAGTTCGGCGCCGTCCATGCCCACCAGCTTTTGATACTGCTTCACCAGTGCGTTCTTCGGCTCGGTGAGAATGCGCACCAGCGCTTCTTCATCCAGGCTGTCCAGCGCTACGATGACCGGCAGACGACCTACAAGCTCGGGAATCAGACCGTATTTGACGATATCGTGAGGGGTGACATCCTTGTAGACGCCCTGCTTAAGCTTCTCGTCGCGCTTCTTGACATCGCTGGTGAAGCCCACCATGGTGCTGCCTTGACGCTCGGCGATCAAATCCTCCAGCTTATCGAAGGCGCCGCCGCAGATGAACAGAATATTTTCCGTGTTAATCTGAATGAACTCCTGATTGGGGTGCTTCCGTCCACCCTGCGGGGGAACGTTGGAAACCGTGCCCTCGAGGATTTTCAGGAGCGCCTGCTGCACACCCTCGCCGGAAACGTCGCGGGTGATGGAGCGGTTCTCGCTCTTGCGGGAGATTTTGTCGATTTCGTCGATATATATGATGCCCTTTTCGGCGCGCTCGATGTCGAAATCGGCGGCCTGAATCAGACGCAGCAGGATATTCTCCACGTCTTCGCCCACGTAACCTGCTTCGGTCAGCGTGGTGGCGTCGGCGATGGCGAAGGGAACCTTCAGGGCTTTGGCGAGAGTCTGTGCCAGATAAGTCTTACCCACACCGGTGGAACCCAGCAGCAGCACGTTGCTCTTCTGAATCTCCACATCGTCTGCGGGCTTCGGCTCCTCAACCTGACGGCGGCGTCTGGCGGCGCGGCGGGTGGGAGCCTTATGCGTGCTGAGAATGCGCTTATAATGGTTGTAGACCGACACGGACAGCACCTTCTTGGCGGCGTCCTGTCCGATGACGTAGGTATCCAGCATTGCCTTGATTTCAGCAGGCTTGGGCAGGGTGGAGAGAGTCAGCTCATCACTGCTCTCGTTCATCATCTGATCGTGGTCGTAAATAATCTGATTGCAGGCTTCGATGCAGTTGTCGCATATCATTGCACCGGTAGGAGACGGGATGAGGAATTCAACCTGATTTTCGTCTCTGCCGCAGAAGGAGCAGCATCGAAGACCGTTGTTTTTACTCTTGGAATTTGTAGGCATTTTCCGTATCCTTCGATCAGTTTTCTCTCTTGGCGATAACCTTGTCGATAAGACCGTACTTGCAGGCTGCGTCGGCGGTGAGGAAGTTATCGCGGTTGGTGTCAAGCTCAATCTGCTCCACAGTCTGACCGGTGCGTTCAGCGAGGATGGTGTTCATGCGCTCGCGGATGCGGATGATGTGATCGGCGTGAATCTTGATATCGGATGCCTGACCCTGCAGTCCGCCCAGAAGCGGCTGATGGATCATGATTTCGCTGTTCGGCAGCGCAAAACGCTTGCCCTTTGCGCCTGCGGCAAGAAGGAACGCGCCCATGCTGGCGGCCATGCCAATGCAGATGGTGGACACGTCGCACTTGATGAAGTTCATCGTGTCATAGATCGCCATGCCTGCGGAAATCGATCCGCCGGGGCTGTTGATATACAGGTTGATATCCTTGTCGGGATCTTGCGCTTCCAGGAAAAGAAGCTGTGCCACAACCAGAGACGCGGTCTGGTCGTTGACTTCATCAGAGAGAAAAACGATGCGGTCGTTCAGAAGGCGGGAATAAATGTCGTAGGAGCGTTCACCGCGTGCGGTCTGCTCCACTACCATTGGGACGAGTGCCATAATAATACCTCCATTAGGTTAGATTCATATGGGCGACCCCTGATCGCTGACGCGACCGATGACCGCCCAAATGAAGTTATTCAGAAATGCAGCAGCGCTGTTTATTCAGCGTCTTCTGCCTTAGGCTCCTCGTATGCCTTCTCGGTAACGACAGCCTTCTCCTTGACCAGTTCGACGGCCTTCTTCACAGCAACGTCTGCAGTGACCATCTCGGCGTCTACCATTTCCTTGACCTTGTCAAGCTCCATGTTGTAAGCCTTTGCGATGCGGTCGTATTCCTCGGCGATTTCTTCCTCGGCGGGGGTGATCTTCTCCAGCTCGACGATCTTTTCCAGAGCAAGGCGAGTCTTCACCTGACGCTCTGCCTGAGGCTGCATCTGCTTGCGCAGGGCATCCAGATCCAGACCGGTGTACTTGAAGTAGGTCTTCAGGTCGAGACCCTGCATACGCAGGCGGTTGTCGAAGTCGCGGACGAAGTTCTCGGTCTCGGCATCGAACATGGGCTGGGGAATCTCTGCGTTCAGCTTCTCGATGAGGGCGTTGATGATCTGCTCCTCGATCTCGCCGTCAGCGGTCTTGTTGTATCTGTCCTGAATTTTTGCCTTTACATCGGCCTTATATTCAGCGAAGGTATCAAATTCGGAAACATCCTTTGCAAACTCGTCGTCCAGCTCGGGAAGCTCGTTGTACTTGATCTCGTGCAGCTTGCACTTGAAGACGGCGGGCTTGCCTGCCAGCTCCTCGGCGTGGTATTCAGCCGGGAAGGTTACGTTGACGTCGAACTCGTCGCCGATGTTCTTGCCTACGATCTGCTCCTCGAAGCCGGGGATGAACTGACCGGAGCCAAGGGTCAGGTTGTACTTCTCGGACTTGCCGCCCTGGAAAGGCTTGTCGTCTACATAGCCGTCGAAATCGATGACCGTGATGTCGCCCATTTCAGCGGCGCGGTCGGTGATTTCAACCTGGCGGGAGTTGCGGGAACGGGTCTGCTCGATCTCGGCGTCAGCGTCAGCGTCGGAAGCCTCACGAACGGTCTTAGTTACCGGGATGCCCAGGTAGTCGGAAATCTCAACTTCGGGCTTTACATAGAACTTTGCCTTGAAGACGACGCCGTCGTCATCGATGGAAACTACATCAAACTCAGGCTGGCTGACGATCTTGAAATCCTGACCTTCCATAGCTTCAGCGTAAGTAGTGGGGCAGACATCGTTGAGCGCGTCATCGTAGAACACGCCCTTGCCGTACATCTTTTCGATGATGTGCTTGGGAGCCTTACCCTTGCGGAAGCCGGGGATGGTGATGCTGCCTACGTTTTTCTTGTAGGCCTTCGTTACAGCTGCGTCGAAAGCAGCCTTATCAGCGGTGAATTCGATTTCGACCACGTTGGTCTCGGGTTTGTTTACACTCTTTAAGCTCATGATTTTTATATCCTCCAAAGATATTGCCGCGTCAGGACAGCACAATATCTTTGCGCCATACACAGTCTGCGACCATTTTAATTTTTACTATATACTATTGTACTATATTTTCGCGTAAAGTCAATAAGTTTGCAGAAAATTTTCAAATAATTTCAGAATTTCTTAAAATTCATCCGCCGGTAAAATGGGAAGCGGTATAAAATTCAGGAAATCTGCGGAAGTCATCGTATAGCGGATGCCGCCGGACACACTGGAAGGGGGAATGTCGTAGACGCCGTGAATGTGACCAAAGTAGCAGCGGCGGATGCCGAACTTCTTCAATACCGCCACAATCTCGGTGCAGACATATCCGCGGAAATCCGGGGGAAAATGCAGGAATACGAGAATCTCCCGGTTGATGCCGTCCCGCTCAAGAGCGGCGTTCCGGAGCTTCACAGCTTCCTGAAGGCTCAGCTCAAGGCGGATGGCTTCTCTGGCGACGATCTTCTGATAGTCAGCGTCCTGGGGCATCTTGCGGTTGGATTCGTCGATGTACCAGCCCCGGGAACCGCAGAGAATGAAATCCTCTACCTCAAAGGCGTTGTTGTAGAGAAACCGAAGGGTGGTGAATTTCTGCTCGGCACAGAGGGCGTTCAGCTTGGTCAGAGACGTCCACCAGTAGTCGTGATTGCCCCGACCGATGATTTTCTGACCGTTCAGGTTCTCGATGAAGCGCAGGTCCTCTATGGCGCCGGTGTGGCTCATTGCCCAGGAGATGTCTCCGGCGATAACCACGGTGTCCTCGGGCGAGACGATGCTGTTCCAGTTGTTTTTCAGCTTCTCGGTATAGCCCGTCCACCGTGAGCCGAAGATATCCATCGGTTTATTGTCACTTATCGAAAGATGCGTGTCAGATAATGCATACAGTGACATAGACTGCCTCCCTTTATTTGCTGAAATCAGAATAATCGCTTTGCCCGGGGCAAAAATAAATGCGGAATCGTAACCAGAAAGGAAACAAAGCCATGGGATTGTTTGATAACCACCTGAACATCGGCGTGGACACCACGCCCCGCCATATCAGCGGCATCACCTGCGATGCGCGCAACTGCGTCTACCACGACGGCGACAACTACTGCACCGCCAGCCGCGTAAACATCGGCAGCATTGTCGCTACCAGCTCCTCCGAAACCCGCTGCGCCACCTTTGAACCGCGGGGAGATATCACACGCAGAATGTGAAATCAGCCCTTGATGCCGAGATTTTTCAGTACCTCGGCGGGCATAGCCTGCTTTTCGATCACCGTCTTGAAGCGAACCTCGCGCTTGTCGATGTCCTTCAGCGGATAAGGGATTTCGGTGCTTGTCAGAGCTGACAGCTCGTCAAGCGCCGAAAGCTCGTCTGTGGGAGCTTTGCCGGTGATGGACGTGTAGACGTCCGACGCGAACTTGTAAGGGCTTGCAGTGGAAGCGACCACCATCTTCAGCCCGTCGGGATTGGCTTCCATATACTGCTTTGCGCAGTTCAGACCGACTGCCGTATGGGTGTCGATCAGGTAGCCGTCTTCATTGAAGGTGCGCTTAATTTCCGCAGCGGTGTTTTCTTCATCGCAGAACAGGCCGGTAAAGTGTTCATCCAGCTTTGCTTTGAGTGTGCTGTCGATGGTGTAGGCACCCTCGGTATTCAGCTTCTTCATCAGCTCGGCGGTGTTCTCACAGCCGCTCATTACATAGAGCAGACGCTCCAGATTGCTGGAGATCAGAATATCCATGGAAGGCGACATGGTGGTGTAGAACTGACGGTTGCGGTCATAGGTGCCGGTAGCCAGGAAGTCGGTGAGGATGTTGTTCTTGTTGGATGCGCAGACCAGACGATTGATGGGCAGACCCATGGATTTTGCGATGTAGGCGGCGAAGATGTTGCCGAAGTTTCCGGTGGGAACGGTGATGTCGATCATCTCGCCGGCAATAATCTCGCCCGCGTTCAGCAGATCGCAGTAAGCCGATACATAGTAGACAATCTGCGGTGCCAGACGTCCCCAGTTGATGGAGTTGGCGCTGGACAGGAAAACATCGTTGTCGTTCAGCAGGGCGGCCATTTCCGCGTCGCCGAAGATTTTCTTGACGCCCGTCTGTGCGTCGTCGAAGTTGCCCTCAATGGCGCAGACCGACACGTTTTCACCCAGCTGGGTGGACATTTGCAGCTTCTGCACGCGGCTTACGCCGTCCACGGGATAGAAGACCATGATCTTCACGCCGGGAACATCGCGGTAGCCCTCAAGAGCTGCCTTGCCGGTATCGCCGCTGGTAGCAACGAGGATGAACGCGGTGCGCTTTTCACCGGTCTTGACCAGAGCGCGGGAGAGCAGCTTGGGCATGATCTGTAGCGCCATGTCCTTAAACGCAGAGGTGGGACCGTGCCACAGCTCGAGGACGAAGATATCGTCGTTCAGCTTGCGCAGAGGCGCCGCACCGCCGACGAAGCGGTCGGGGGAATAAGCCTTTTCGCAGTCCTCCAGCAGCTCCTCATAGCTGTAGTCGTCGAGGAAGCGGGAGAGTATGTAGGCTGCGCGCTCGGGGTAGGACATCTCGCACAGCTCGGCCAGATCCTGCCCGTCGATTTGAGGGATCGACTGCGGCATGAACAGACCGCCGTCCGATGCCAGTCCCTGTTTGATTGCGCCGGCTGCGGAAACGATGTCCTTGCCGCCGCGTGTGCTGATATAGTTCATGTTTGAACCTCCAATTGCTCCGATGAAAGCACATTCAGCAGAGCATTCTATTTCTTGTTCCGACCGGAATTTTTCCTCCGGATCGTCTTAATGAAACAACAATACAGAATATATTATATCAGATAAATCTCAATTTAGCCATAGCGAAATAAAATTTCGGGCGTTTGCATAAAAGATTTTTTGTATCAAATTGTCGCTGTAGTTATTCTGCCCAAGTTTTTCGGCGATTTTTGTGAGTTCTGACACGCTGCCTATGCCGTCGGGCAGACAATCGACCCCATCCAGATCGCATCCAAGGCAGACGGTGTCCTCTCCGCCAAGGGAAAGATAGTGCTCAATATGCCGCACCACATCATCCACGGTGCAGGTTTCGGCGTCAGTCAGATGCATGGGCGCGAGGCTGATGCCTACGATTCCGCCCAGCGCTGCAATGCGGCGGAACTGATCGTCCCGCAGGTTGCGCCGGTGGTCGCATACCGCTTTCGCATTGGAATGGGTGGCGATGCAGATTTTTCCGCGCTCTTTGCATAAATCGAGAACCTGATCACACATGAGCGCGGAGGCGTGGGACAGATCGGGTACGATTCCCAGCTCGTGACAGCGCTTCACCACCGCGTAGCCGAAGGGCGTCAGCCCTTCGTCGGTATCATGGGCGCCGCCGATGGCGCAGGTTTTGTTCCAGACCAGCGTCAGAAAGCGGACGCCTACCCGGTGAAGCTCGTCCAGCCGGGAAAGGTCGCTGCCCAGCAGCTTGCCGCCTTCCACCGCCAGAAAAACGGCGTTCACGCCGTCGGCTTCGCAGGCGCGAAGGGAGGCGTCGTCGGTGCAGAGACGGACGCGGGGATTTTTGCGAAGCTCGTCGTCCAGCCGGGCGCGGGCGTCAAAAAAACGCTGCCACGCCGTATTCTCGCTGATGCGGTAATCGCTCCACATGGCGAGAATCTGGCAGAATCGCTCATACCGGGAGAGCCGGTCGAAGGACAGCTGTAAGTCGTTTGTCGTGAGAGATTTGTTCTGCTTTACGCATTCGTACAGCGTATCGCAGTGCAGGTCGAATAAGGGCAGGCTGGGCATAAAAATTCCTCCATCATTTGTGTACCGCGTTGCGCAGATGACGGATTTCCAGCGGAAGGAGAGTGGAAAAATCGATGGGCGTTTCGGCGTGGACAGCCGGCATATAGACCTCGATTACGTCGATGCGCGGACGTTTCACGGGACGGTGCAGACGCAGATATTCGCTCACAGCCCGCAGCAGATTCTGCTGCTTGGCGTGATCCACGGCCAGCGCGGGACGTCCGTAGCGGCGGCTGACCGCCGTCTGCGCGCGGGTTTTAACCTCCGCAAAGACAATATATTGTCCGTCCTCGGCGATTATGTCCAGCTCGTCATGACCGATATGGACGTTGCGCGCCAGAATGGCGTAACCCTGCCGCTTAAGGTAAGCGGCTGCCAGCTCTTCGCCGCGCCGTCCGATGGTCATTTTGTAGCTCATGTGCGGTGCATCTTTTTCAGGAAGCTGCGGCGGTAGATCATGGGCGGCTCGCCGTGTTCGTCGATGTAGGCGTTCAGCGCGGCGTAGTGCGCCTTGGTGGGATAGCCCTTGTGCCCGGCCAGTCCCAGCGTGGGATAGGAAGCGTCCAGCGCCGCCATGCCCCGGTCACGGGTGACTTTGGCCAAAATCGATGCCGCCGCGATGGAGGGAGACAGCCCGTCGCCGCCGACCAGCGTGCGGGTGGGCAGGGTAAATTCCCGCGCCACATTGCCGTCCACCAGCACCAGTTCGGGCTGCGGAGTCAGCGCCGCCACTGCCCGGCGCATGGCCAGCTGGGCAGCGTTGAGGATATTCAGCGTGTCGATCTCCTCGGGGGAGGCTTCGGCTACCGCCCAGGAGACGGCGCAGGAGGTGATGATATCATAAAGCTGTTCGCGGCGTTTTTCGGTCAGCTTCTTGGAATCGTTGAGCAGCGGAATATCGATGCCCCGGGGCAGAATGCAGGCTCCGGCTACCACCGGACCGCAGAGGGGACCGCGTCCGGCTTCGTCGGTTCCGGCGATGATGCCGACGCCGCTGTCAAAGTATGCGTTTTCGATTGTCCAGTCCATGGTCAGCTTCCCTTGCTTTCCGGCGGAGCTTCCAGCGTGATGCGACCGATTTTTGCCGCGCGGAACTCGTCCAGCAGCATATTGGCGGTGCGCTCGTAGTTGACCTCGCCGCCTGAAATGAGGAAGCCGCGCTTGCGTCCGATGACCTCGAACAGCTCGTAATCCTGAAGGTCAGCATACTGCGCCATATCGCCCAGCTTGTACCGCTCGGACAGCTTGTCTGGCGCGGTGCGGCGCAGACGGTTGACCAGCAGGAAGGCGATCTGCTCCAGATCCAGCACGTCGTCCTTGATGGCGCCGGTGATGGCCAGATTCTCGCCCACTTCCTTGTCCTCAAATTTCGGCCAGAGCACGCCGGGCATATCCAGCAGATCAATGCCGATGGAGGTTGTTACCCACTGCTTGGACAGGGTAACGCCCGGACGATCCTCCACGCGGGCTTTGTTCGTGCTTGCCAGCGTGTTGATCAGCGAGGATTTTCCCACGTTGGGGATGCCGACCAGCATGGCTTTGAGACGGCGTCCGCTCATGCCCTTGGATTCGTAGCGATCCAGCTTTTCGCCGAGAATTTCGCGTACCGCCGGGGCGATGGCGGAAATGTTTTCACTTTTGCGGCAGTCGTAGAAAATGGCGTCCGAACCGCCCGCGCGATAATACTCCCGCCAGAGGCGGCTGACCGCCGGGTCGGCAAGGGAAGCCTTGCTGAGCACTGTCAGCTTCGGCTTCTGACCGATGATCTTTGCAAGCTCCGGGTTGTGGGAGCTGACGGGAATCCGCGCGTCCAGCACCTCAATCACAATGTCCACCAGCGGCAGACACTCGGTGATCAGACGGCGGGTTTTTGCCATATGTCCGGGGAACCATTGTATGATGTTGGAGGGCATAATTTGTCCTTTCGATTGATTAATCCACCGCGCCGAACTTATTGAAGGGCAGGGCGCGGAAGAGTACGCGCCCAAAGATGAAGCGCGTGTCCACACAGCCGATGTCGGAGGAACGGCTGTCCAGCGAGTGATTGCGGTTGTCGCCCATCAGAAAGACGCAGCCGTCCGGAACGGTGATGGGAAACTCCAGATCGTAGGAGCGCATATACATACCCTCCAGATAGTTGACGTAGGGTTCGTCCAGCACTTCGCCGTCCACCGTGACCGTCCATGTTTCGAAATCGATATCGACCGTCTGTCCCTCGGTGGCAATGACACGCTTAACGACTGCTTCGTCACCCACCTGCACGCTGTCCGGAGACTGAAAGACCACGATGTCGCCCTGCTTGGGGGTGTAGAACAGGTTGGAAACGATCAGCGCGTCGTCCTCGTGGAGCGTATTTTCCATGGAGGGGCCGACCACATAGGCGGGGCGCAGCAGGAAGGTGAAAACCATCAGCACCGCCGTGATGGTGATGACGAAAATCTCCACCCAGTCGTAGCATTCCTTTGCGACCTTCATGCCGTCAAAGACGGCATCGTCTTCTTCCGGCTCGCCTTCAGCTTCGTCCGGTTCCTCGATGTCGGATGACACTGGCTCCACATCCGTGGGCTTGTTTTTGTTATCGTTCATTTTGGAAACTCCTGATTGCTTATTTCTCGATCATGTACGACAGCAGGTTGTAACCGTGATCAAGATAGAAATTCTTCGCGGTGCAGCTGTCCTCGGTGAAGCTGTCCACACCGTCGGCTGCGGCTTTAGACGAATAGATCATGAAGGGCACCGGGTCGCTGGAATGGGTTCGCATGACGATGGGCGTGGGATGATCGGGAAGAACCATGATCTTGAACGCCTCGCCGGTGGAGACCAGATAGTCGTAGACCGGCTTGAGAATCAGCTCGTCAATCTTCTCGATGGAGAGAATCTTGTTATCCAGCTCGGCGCGATGACCGCACTCGTCGGGAGCCTCCACGTGGATGTAAACGAAATCGCTGTCATTCTCGAAGGCTTCGATAGCGGCGTAAGCCTTGCCCGACCAGTTGGTGTGTACGTTGCCGGTAGCGCCTTCCACATCGATGGACTTCAGTCCGGCGCAGAGACCGATTCCCTTGATCAGGTCAACGGCGGAAATTACCGTTCCGTGCAGGCCCCACTTCTCGTAGAAATTGGGCAGAGCGGGCTTTTTGCCGGGGCTCCAGAGCCAGATCGAATTGGCGGGGCGCAGACCGCGCGCGCGGCGAGCCTCGTTGATGGGATGGTGGTTCAGAATATCGTAGCTGGCGCGCATCAGATCGTAGAAGGGCTTGCCTGCCTCACCCTGGGGCAGATATTCTTTAATGGTTTTGCCCAGAATGTCGTGGGGGCGCATGAAGTTGTACTCGGAGGGCGTGTTGTTCCAGATCATGCAGTGGCGGTAGCTGACGCCGGTGTAGAAGTGACGGGCGTCGGTGCCGAAGTGCTCTTCCATGGTCTTGATCAGCTCGCTGGCTTCGGCGGTGGTGATTTCGTCGGCGGAGTGGTCGAGCATGATCTTGTCGTCGTAGTCTTCCTCATCCTCGCTGATGGTAACCACGTTGCAGCGGTACGCGGTGTCGTCGGGGCGCATGGTCAGACCCATGGAGACGGCCTCCAGCGGCGAACGTCCCTTGGAGTATATTTTGGGGTCGTAGGAAAGGACGGCGATGTTGGCGGTGTCGCTTTCGGGAACCATGCCTTCGGGCACGTTGGAAACGGTGCCGCAGAGGGATTTTTTAGCCAGCATATCCATCATGGGCTTTTTGGCTGCTTCCATGGGAGTGCGGTTTCCGAGGGAGGGGATTTTATAATCGGCCATGCCGTCGCAGAGTAATACAAGATATTTCATGATTATTGTTCCTTTATGAGAAATGAATTTTATTCCATCTAACATTATATCACAATTTTGTCCCTGCTACAAGTCTTTTTGAAAAAAACTTCGCCCGGAACGTGAAAATTCCGGGCGGGGGCTGCGGTGTAAAGATTGGTCAAGTGTGCTGCCCTTTCACTTGCCTTTTATAAATTCGTGAGGTTTCGCCCCACGGGTGATAGCCCGTGCCGATATACGCGAAGCCGTAACGCTCGTAATAGCCGATGTGATCGGTGCAGAGATAGACCGCGTTGAATCCCGCCGCCCCTGCATCCTCCGCCGCACGCTCCAGCAAAAGCTGACCATATGCATGACCGCGGTGGGGCTCCTCGATGTAAAGCGCGCATATCCATGGACACAAATCCATACGGCTGATAAAATCGTTGGTGATCAATCCCGCGCCGCCGATGATTTCACTGTCTTTGAGAAGCAGATACCATTGCGGCAGGGAGCCGTCCGCACCGACGCAGTGTCGGATGCAGTCCTCGTAAACGGGTCTGCTGGCATCGCTTGCCCAGTGACGCTGAAAAAAGGCGATTGCTTTATCCGCATATTCGGGGCGCTCTCTGACCGATACTATCTCTGTCACTTCCGCAGCCTCCTGAAAAAATCCCGCAGCATCGCCGCCGCCTCATCGCCCAGCAGACCGAATTCGACCTTTGGATGATGGTTCAGTGGGTAATGGTTGATGTTGATCAGGCTGCCCATGGCGCCTGCTTTGGGATCCTTCGCGCCCACAATGACGCGCTTGATGCGGGCGTTGACGATGGCGCCCGCGCACATGGGGCACGGCTCCAGCGTTACGTAAAGCTCACATTGATGCAGCCGCCATCCGCCGAGTGCGGCGCAGGCTTTGTCGATGGCCAGCAGCTCGGCGTGTGCCAACGCGTTTTTGTCCAGCTCCCGGCGGTTGTAGGCTTCCGACACAATCTGTCCGTCACGGACAATCACCGCACCCACCGGAACCTCGCCCTGATCGGCTGCTTCCTTTGCCAGCGCCAGCGCGCGGCGCATGAAAATCGTATCGTCGCTCATTCTTCCTCTGTTTCCTTCGGCGCGACCAGCCAGGCGTTGGGCAGGCGTCTGCCGTAGTCGGGGTTGGCCGAACTGTTTTTGTTGATGACTTCGCCGTCGTAGGCGAGAACGCTGCTGGAGCCGCCGTCGCAGCAGGCGGCGTTCACCACGTCATAGGCCAGCAGCATTTCCACCAGATCGCCCATGGTGCAGCCGATGCTCCATCCGGGCTGCCGTCCGTCGATGACCAGAAAGACGATGACGCCGTCCTCGCGCTGACCGATGGCGGTTCGGGGCTGAATGCCGTAGCCGCCGGAGCCTTCAATCTGCTCCTTGCCGTCGGCGATCAGAACCGGACCGAATTGAATGCCCGCGCGGATGTCGTACTTGTCCCAGTCCTTCACGTTGCCCACCACCAGCTTGTCGTCCGAGGTGATCAGCACCGAGCCGTAATAGCTCACCGCCGTTCCCCAGAATTCGCCGTCCGAGTAGGTCAGACCGATAACATCGCCGCCGTGTCCCGAATCGTTGGGGTCGGCGAAGCCGCTGGCGTTGATGCCCGCAATAGCGCCGTAATGGGACATCATAGATTTGATGCGCAGTCCCTCTTCGTTTTTCTTAGTGGTCGTACCCAGATAAACCCGGGAAGGATCGTCAATCAGCATGACCAGCCCCTTGTAGTTGCTGCCGCTGACCTCGGAGACAACCAATCCCTGCTCGATGTCGTTGATCACCACGGTATAACCCGCGTAGTCGGTGTCGCCCACCTCCAGATTTTTCTGATCAAGAATATCACTCGGATCGTCTTCTACAGGGGGCGCGGTGGTTTCGGGAGGTGCTTCCGTGGTTTCGGGCGGAACCTCTGTCGTGTCTTCCACCGGGTCTGTGGCCGGTGCGGTGGTCTCGGTCAAATGCTGCCCGCCGCCTATTACCTCCGACGTGTCGGTGATCTTGCCCATCACTTCCTCAATCACGGAGGAGGGGATAAAAGCGGTAGCCAGCCATTGATGATCAGCGGTGGTCATGGCGGTTTCGATGTAAATCCCACGCCAGTAGGCGATGAATGGAATATTGGAAAAGACCAGCAGGCAGTACAGCAGTACGCATACGATCACCGCGATGAGAGGGACGGATATGTATTTTTTTCGGAGCAGGCGGATTATCGGGCTGCCCTTTTTCGGCGAGCGTTTTGCCTGAGTCATAGGATTCCCCCATTTCGTTATCGTTACTCATATCGGCCGGAATCGGCCTTATATCTGTTTAGACGAGGAAAAACAAGAAAATGTTCCTTATTTCTATCTAACTAAATATTATAATAGCTGACGCGGTATTTGGTGTTACGAATGTGTAAATTTTTTCGATGCAGCAGAACAAAGCATCAATTTTTGGCTAAGATGAGCGTATATGCAAACGCAAAAACCGAAAAGCGGCGTCATAGCGCAATCGGGCAATTCTGGCAAGACGGGGGACAAATATTGTTAGTCATAAATTGATGAGTGGCGCGCAAATTAACATCGCGGTCAGCTTGGGTCTGACGCAATTCTCGCATCGGCGAGTGAGGGAGAATGAACATGGGAAAGAAAAATCAGGGGATAAAAAAATCCCGCCTGTCCTGTGCGCTGTTGCTGCTGCTCTGTGTGGCAGCGATTTTTACGGGTGTCTGCGATTATATGGTGCCGTCGCGGATATCGGTGCGGGCGGCATCCGATGCTGTACGGCTGGCGCCGGGAATCAGTCTGCATACGGAGGAGGCGCTTCCGGCAATGGAGACGGTAGGCAGTCTGGGCGGCGATGTGATAACGGTCGGTGCCGAGGCGAAGCTGTTTGGGGTTCTGCCGCTGAAAGCGGTGGATGTGAGTATATACCGGGATGTAAAGCTGATACCAGGCGGAATGCCCTTCGGTGTCCGACTGTACTGCGACGGCGTGCTGGTTGTGGATGTGGGAGATGTGCCCTGCGGCGGCGGAACGGTAAGCCCTGCCCGGGACGCGGGAATTCACGCGAAGGATATGATCACGGAGATCAACGGTCAGCGCATCACCAGTGTGGATGAAGTTGTCAGCGCCGTCACCGCCAGCAACGGACAGGCGCTGACGCTGACTGTCCGCCGCAGCGGAAATGATCAGACGCTGACCATTCAGCCGGTGCAGTCAGATGAGGACGGCAAATATAAAACAGGTCTCTGGATTCGTGACAGCACGGCGGGTATCGGTACCGTGACCTACATCGACGGGGAGACCGGCTGCTTTGCCGGGCTGGGACACGGCATCTGCGACGCGGATACCGGCGAGCTGCTGCCGCTGTCGAGGGGGACGATCGTCAATGTGTCGATCAGCGGCGTAGTGAAGGGGCAGGCTGGACTGCCGGGTGAGCTGAAGGGGTATTTCAGTTCGGGAAAGATTGGTACGCTGCTGGGCAATACGGAATGTGGTGTGCATGGGATTTTTGCCGAGCTTCCGGCAGGCATATGCAGTCAGGCGATTCCCATTGCGCTGGCGGATGAGGTGTGCGAAGGCGATGCGGAGCTTTGGTGTACCACCGACAGCGGCGGCGTGGGGCGGTACAAGGTGCGCATATCAAACATCGATCGTTCGGGGCGCTCGGTGAAGAACTATGTTGTGACGGTGACGGATCCGATGCTGCTGGAGAAAACGGGCGGCATTGTTCAGGGGATGAGCGGCAGCCCCTTGGTGCAGAATGGCAGGCTGATTGGTGCGGTGACGCACGTGTTGATCAGCGATCCTGCAAAGGGGTATGGGATATTTATAGAGAATATGCTGAATGCGGCGGCGTAAGGAGGAAAGGATATGGAATTTGACGAACTTCCGATCGGTTTTGCAATGGCATTGGCACAGAATCAATCCGCGATGCAAATCTTTGCAGCGATGTCACAAACGCAGAAGCAGGCCATTCTGAGTCAGGCTCACAATGCACAATCAAAAGAAGAAATGCATCGGCTGGTTTCAGATTTGACAAATCAAAATGTGCGATAAATCGTTATTCAGTTTAGTCTGATTGTATCTGTAATAAAGACCAAGTGATATAAAGCCCACTTGGTCTTTTACTATCTAGATGTATGTTGCTGTATAGCGTTATTTTCTTAATCCCACTGTTTACCTCTCAAACTCCGCCATATGGCTGCGGAAAAACTCATAATACACCCGTACATTTCCCAGCTCCGTCCAATCACGCTCGACCACGGGAACGCTGTCCAGATCGTATATTTTCGCTCCCTTCATGGCCAGCAGAAAGGGCGAGTGGGTGGATAGAATGAACTGGCAGCGATAGAAGCGTACCGAGTCTTCGATGAACTGTACCAGATCGTTCTGCAGCTTGGCTGACAGACTGTTCTCCGGCTCGTCCAACAGATAGAGCGCGTTCTCCTTGATCTCCTGCGTGAAGTACACATAAGCGCTTTCACCGTTGGATTTGCTCGTCAGCTCTTTAGGCAGACGGCGGCTTACATAGACAGATTTTGTCCGTCCGCGAGCCTCATTGCGGCGTTTCAGTTCCTCGTAATCGTCCAGTGTGCGCATCTGCCAGTGCGGGGCGTTGGGATCGTTGAACGAGTCGTATTCCTCGAACAGCTGCTCACGGCGGCGATCCACACCCTCGTTGATGCTGCGAATATCCAGCAAAAAGTCGAACACATCATCACTTGTGATGATCCGGCTGCCCTCCGGCGCGTTCCTGCCAAAGGTAAACCCGGGGGTGCAGCGCTTCAGATAATCGGTCATGAAAGGCGTATTGTTGAAAGGTGCGCTGCGTTTCAGCTTCAGCTTCTGGGCGATGATGTTCAGCAGCGTGGATTTCCCCGAGCCGTTGCTGCCGTAAAAGATGGTGATGGGCGTAAAATCCAGTTGGCGCAGCTGCTTGGGCGGGAAGATTTTGAACGGGTATACGTTGTTGTGATCGTAACACTGCATTTCCAACGTATGGGGGTAGTTTAAAATATAGCTGTCCTCCGCGTCGGCTGAGGGAAGGGTGAAGCTGTCGAGATACTGCATGGTGCGCCTCCTTGAAATGGTTTGCTTTTATTATATCATACCCCTCGTCCGATTGCAACCGTACAGGCATATTTTGTGAAAATGATTGACTTTTTACTTGATCTGTGCTATACTGAATCCAGCTAAATTTTATGTATGAGGTATTCACAATGAACAATGAATTTATTTTCACACGTCCCGTTGAGGTAGCCGGAAGCCTTTCCGGCATTGTTACGGTTCCTACCGGCTTTGACCAGGCAAAGGAATCTCTGCCTGTGATCGTTTTCCTCCACGGTGCGGGTGAGCGCGGCGATGGCAGCGCACAGTCTGTGCAGAAGGTCAAGGTACATGGTATTCCGAAGATTTTCGCAGCTAATCCCGATTATCATGATCTGCGGGTGATTACCCTGTCCCCCCAGTGCCCCTGCGGCATGACATGGAACCATCTGGCTTTCCCCCTGATGCAGTGGATCAAGGTCGCGGTTGCCGAGCTGAATGGCGATGAGAGCCGGATCAGCATTACCGGTCTGTCTATGGGCGGCTTCGGCAGCTGGGAGATGCTGCTGACCTTCCCGGCTTACTTCTCCTGCGGTGCGCCGATCTGCGGCGGCGGACTGTCCTGGCGTGCGGACGCACTGCGCGGCAAAAAGCTGCGGGTCTTCCACGGTCTTGACGACCGAACCGTCCCCTTCTCTTATTCGGAGCAGATGGTGGACGCTGCCCGTGCCAACGGTGCGGATGTGACCTTTACCGCTTACGATCAGGTGGGTCACAACAGCTGGACGCGCGCTTACGAGGAGACCGATCTGATTGACTGGCTGGTTTCCAACAGACTTGGCGAATAATGAAATCTTCAAAAACGAGGAGCTTCCCGTTCGGGAAGCTCCTCGTTGTATTTATTTGTTGTAAGTGATGCTTGTGTTTTCAAGACCGAGCAGACTAACCATATCGTCGAAGGGAACGACGGGCAGACCGTCCACTTCTTCCACGACGTGGGACAGCGTCACATCGCCGCTGTTTGTTTTTGCGGTCTTGCTGCCGATGGTGAAGGTGACGAATTTGTCCTGACGGCGGACGGTGATGCTCTCTGTTTCAGAATCCCATTCAGTGGTACACTTGGTATAAGCAAGCAGCGCCGTTCTGGGATCGATGGTGAACATCAGGACACCGTCATCCTCGTAAGGATAGAAACTGCGGAACGGTGTGCTGAAATCGCCGCTGACGAAGCTATAACGCGGCTCGTCGCACATCAGCTCAACCATTTCGATTTCAAAGGTGGAACCAGTAGTGGAGCCGGGGTCGATGCGCAACTGCTTCAACGTACCTGTAAAGGTGCTCTTGCCGACGGTAGGAAGGTAGATATCCACATATTCGCCGGATTTGTTGATCGGCGCGCTGACTGAACGATTCTGTGCCCAGGTCGTTGCACTCGTCGTGGTGTAGAAAATTTCCATCGTGGTCGTAATGGACGATTTGATGCGGACATGGATAGCTGCAATGCCGGTCAGGTCGATATTCAGGTTGTCTGCGGAGTAGACGGCGTAGTCAGAGCCGGAGGAGGTACCCTTCAGCGTGCCGCCCGCAGTGGTGAAATCGGACAGACCGAAGCCATGCATCCAGCCTTCTGCACCGGAGGAGAAGTCCCATGTATGGACAGAACCGTAATCCTCGCCGCTTACCGAGGCTTCCATCTTGTAATCCGCACGTAGCAGATGACGATCCTGCGGGTAAAGGTTGCTCAGGCGCTCCTTCTGCGACTCAGTAGGAACGATATTCTCGTACTCATTGTCGGGAGCGAAAACCTCGCGAACCGCGTCGAGATATGCGAACCCGTGGAGATTTTCAGCAGGCATGATGTACGTACCCTCGCCGTACTCGTTCCATGTGGAGAGGACGATGGACTTGGACATCCACTCATTGCCCTCTTTTTGTGCATTCTGGCTGTAGGTATCGCGTACCCATTCCAACGCCACCTTGTAATCCTCAGGCGTGATCAGTGCCGAACGGGTGGTTGCCCATGCCACGTTGTTGAAGCCGACCGAGATGGTGGGAACAGTGCCGGCGCCCGCGTTGTAACGGCTCATAACATTGTTTATGTAAGCTGTGGAGGTATTGCTCTTGCCCCAGTTATAAGCGTAGGTTGCGTCAGCGCCGAAGGACTCGAGCTGGGAAGCGGATGCGCCCTGGCACATGATGATGGCGCCGTCGTAGCCCAAACCGCGGCAGACTTCCCGCAGATATTCGAATTCAGCCTTCACATTAGCTGCGCTGCCGAAGTCCTCAATCAGGGTGTTAGTAGAGAAGACAGTGATTACCGGCTTGTTGTCGATGGTCATATAGCGCTCATCGGTGAGGTAATATTCCACCCAGTAAGGGATAATGTACTTGCGGAAGTTATCCGAGCTGCCGGGATGGGAGCCGTTGGCGTTCTCCCACATGAAGGCGAACTTGATTTGATCGCTGTACTTGGCATGGAAGTAACCGTCGTGCAGCGCGTCATACATATTCGGCATCTTGATGGGGGAGCCGACGGTGCTTGCATACCAGCAGTAAAGCTGATAATCCACGCCGTGCTCTGCCATGTACTTGATTTCCCAGTCGGCAACTTCGACGATTCCCTCGTCATAGTAGCCCAGCACAGGCTCCAGCTCGGGATAAGGCGAGATCACATCCCAGCCGAAGTGATAGCCATTGCGCCAGAGTGAGCAGACCTGCGCGGCTACATAATAGCCATCCGAGCCTGCGGAGAGGGGAGCGGGAACATAATCTTCGTAGTCGTTGATCTGGGAGACGACGATGTCATCCACCTGAATATCACTGCCGTCAGGAGTGGTGATGCGGATATTGTCGAAAGAGGTCACGCTGTTTTCAAACTTAAACCAGCCCAGAGACTTGCCGTTAATCTTGATCTGTGCGGACTGGGTGCGGGTGTCCGCTTCAAAGCGCAGGGTATACCAGAAATTGCTGTTGTAATGGCGCAGCATATCTTCGCCCTGGAAGATGCCCAGCTCCTGAAGCGTTACGCTGACAGCGTCCTTGCCGCCGCCGGAGAGGACAAATTTTACGCCGTCGCTCTGGGTATTGGCCAGGAATTTCAGCTCGAATGCAGCCTTGCCGTCAAAAGCGTCAAAGCTTTGGGACGCGGTAGTTTCGCCGACCAGACGCATATCTTCGCCTTCCGTGATGCTGCAGTCACCGGTGATGTTCCAACCGGCAGGAATCTGTCCGTCATAGCCCATTGTGAAGCGCTCGATGACAGGCATATTTCTGTACATGGCGATATAGGACGGGGTCAGAGATACCGTGGCGGCAGGCGTGGATTCAATAACCAGCTGGTCGATGCATTCTGCGCTGCCGGAGAAGGGCAGCTCGCCGCTCTCCTTACCGTTGATGATGAGCGTGCAGACCTTGCGGTCCAGATCGATCTTCATCTGGAGATAGAGCTTCTGGACACCCTTGCTGAACTCGGCGGCGGTTTTGTCACCGACGGTCAGCTTACCCTCCGATGCCACAATGGTGACGGCATCCTGGTTGTTCTCGCTGTCAATGACGCCGATGCTGAAGCCGTCCAGCGCACCGACGCTGGCTACCAGATCCAGTGTGATCACGCCGTCGGTCTGTACCTGAATCGGACGGTAAATGCCGCACTTTTCAAGGACGCTGGTATCGCGGATGACTGCGGAAGCATAGGAGCTGGCGTAGGTAACGGCGTTTTGAGGTTTGTCGCCGGAATAGTCGATGTCCCAGCCGGAGTGATGATAACGATAGTCGTCAATCAGCCAAGTAGCGTCGCCGATAGAGGTATAGCTGCCGGTGACAGTCGGCTCCTTGGTGTCGGGGGTATGGAAGGAGACGCTTCCGGTGGTGTTGTAGGCGCTTTCTGCCGCACCGGCGAGCATCAGGGAGGTGAGCTTCTCCACGCCGGAAACCACTGCGTCATAGGTACCGCCGGTGACAGCGATTCCGCTGCTGTTCAGCTGGATGTGGTATTTGGTATCATCCAGAGAGGTGTCCAGCGCGGTGGTGATGGTTTTGCTTCCCTCAGAGGGAAGCTGCCAGCCGATGGCGGTCGAAACTTTAGCCCGCAGGTATTCGACTGCACCGGAGAAGAAGTAATTGTCGGTGGGAGCGATTGCGTAATCGAAAATGCTGTCGCTTCCGATGTTGATTTCCGGATATATGTGCTTGTATTCGTAAACCTCACCCTTGGGGACGCGGATGCCCTCGTCGGTGATGTAGTTGGCGATGAAATACTCGCAGGCGGAGGCCAGCGCCTCGTCGGATGCGCCGGTAATCAGCACCGCGCCGTTCACTTCGCGGATCGACCAGTCCTTTGTGCTGTTGGGACGGGCGTTTACCAGAGCGTCGTATTCGGCTGTGCTTTCCGCGCGGTTGGTGACGCCGATAACCAGCTCACCGTTCAGCGCTGGAACCTCCTCGCCGCGCTTCACCCAGTCGGTGGTGATGGCGATGTCGGGGTTAATATTTTCACGCAGATACTTCATCACGGAGATGGCGGAGGCTGCCGAGGAGTCCGAGCCGGTGTCCGAACGCAGAATTGTGGTGGGAGACGGGATATATTCGACGACCACATCTTCGGACGGGGGTGTGGGATCGGCTGCCTCGTCGCAGGCTGCGAATGTTCCCACTAAACAGCAGGTCAGCAGCAGTGAGGGAAGGAGTCGGGAGAATTTCAATTCATACACCTCGTTTTCGTAATATTCCGCATCCGATTAGAGGGATACAGATAGAGTTACTTTATTATAACATAATACTGTAAAGTTTGCAATGCATTTTTTGCGTAAATCATGCATTTTTAACGTATTTGTAAAAAAACTCCCCGGAGGCGATCCGGGGAGCGGAATACAGGTTTACTGCATTTTATGCGTTTTGTAATCATCCACGAACTGAGCCAGCAGTTCAACGGTGCCGTCAATGCCGAGACGGCTGGAATCGATGGAGAGATCGAAGTTATCCAGCTTGCCCCATTTCTGTCCGGTATAATAATTATAGTAATTGGAGCGGCGCTTATCGGTTTTCACGATAATGTCCTTTGCCTTGTCCACGGGAACGTCGTGCCGTTCGGACACATGGGCGGCGCGGAAATCCAGCGGCGCGTGAATGAAGAGCTTGAGAAGATGCGGATTGCCCCGCAGTACATAATCGGCGCAGCGTCCAATAAATACGGCAGGTCCTTCCTCGGACAGATTGCGGATGATCTCCGACTGGGTAACGAACAGCTTGTCGTTGATGGGCATATCAAAGGCAATGCCAGCGTTGCCGCTCCAGAAGGAGGAACCCATGGCCAGCGTGTAGAGCAGGCTGCTGGTAGCTTTTTCGTCAGCTTCGCCCAGCACGGTGTGCGCCATACCGCTCTTTTGAGCTGCCATTGCGATCAGCTCGTTGTTATAGAATGGAATACCCAGCTTTGCTGCCAGCTTTTCGCCGATTTCACGTCCGCCGCTGCCGTATTGTCTGCCGATTGTAATGAGTAGGTTGTTATTCATATCCGTACCTCCGTTGTAATTTTCTATATTTATTATACACTATTCTTTATAAAAAATAAAGGGGTTTATTGCAATTTCTACATGGAAAGTACGGATTTAATATTTCATTCACATATTATTCGCAAATTGCGTTTCGACCACCCGCTCGCAGCAGTCGGGAGAATAACGCCAGCAGTCGATATGGTTGGTATCCGCCGGAACGCTGTCGAAACCGCCGCGCAGCGCGCGAGCCGTTGTTCCGCCGATGCCCCGGTAGGCGTCTATAATCACCAGCTTGACCTTCATCCGCTCGGGGATGATGTTCTTTATGTATACCGCCGCGGTCTGTCCGACCGACACGTCCCCCCGGTATTCAGCCAATCCCGCCAGATTCGGCGTCAGTTCCACGAACACGCCGTATGCTTCCACGCTGCGCACAATGCCGGTGACGGTCTGTCCCACCGCGAAAAGCGATGCGTTTTCCTCCCACGTGCCCAGTAGCTCCTTACGGCTGACGAAGATACGCCCCGCCTTCCCGTCGGCGTCATGCTCCACCGATTTGACCACCACATCCAGCTCGCTTCCCACTGTCAGCCGATCCCGGGGATGGGTGATGCGCGATACCGAGATGCAGTCGATGGACAGCAGGGAAACGATGCCGCAGCCGATGTCCATGAACGCGCCGAAATGCTCCAGATGGGTGACTTTGGCGGGGATGATATCGCCGGGCGTCAGGGCGGAAAGGAAATTCTCCGCGCATTCACGCTGTGCGGCGCGGCGGGAGAGGATGATCTGTACGCCGCCGAGGCTTGGACGCTCGATGCGCATCACCTTGAAGCAGACCGGCTTGCCCACGCGGGTGATGACGGCGATATCCTTCACCGCTTCGCCGGGAGCGGTCAGCGCCGCCTCATCTCGTTCGATGGTGCCGCAGTATTCGCCCAGACTGACGGTCAGCGTCAGCGTGCCTGAGCAGCGGATGGCGGCGGCTTCCAGGATGCGTCCCTCGTTCATGGCGCGCTCCAATCCTTCCAGCGAGGAGAGGTATTCGCGGTTTTCGTCGGTATCGATCAGGCTGCCCTCGGGCAGGTAAGCGGATGAAATCATAAATTCGACCTCCGTTGGATTTTGATATTGGGGTTTTGTACACGACAGTACATTCTATTGCGTCGGGGGAGGAATTATGCAAGAAAAATTATTCACGAATTTTCACGGTTCCTATTGACAAACGGGAACAAACGTGATATAATGGGTACACAGGATCCTGAATTGATTACCGAAAGGGGAATGTTTATGTTTATCGAGGAACGCCATCAGGCCATACTCAAGATGCTGGAGGAGCGCGGCAGCATCAGCACGTCGATCATTCAGAAGGAGTTCGGCGTCAGCTACGACAGCGCCAAGCGCGACCTGCGCCTGCTGGAAGAAAAGGGACTGCTGAAACGCACCCATGGCGGCGCGATTCCCATGCGTCAGGTGGCGCTGGGACGTCCGCCGCAGGCTACGGTGCGGGATATCGCCCAGGTGAAGCCGAACTATCTGGCCATCGCAAAGCGGGCGGTGGGGCTGATTCAGGACAACGATGTGATTTTCGTGTCCTCAGCCACAGTGGGGCTGTTCATGGCGCGCAACCTTCCCGCCGATCTGCACGTGCGGGTGGCGACCAACTCCATCGTGCTGGCAGAGGAACTGCGCTGCAAGCCAAATGTGAAGGTGATTCTTCTGGGCGGTGAGATGGACGAACGGGGCAACTGCTACGAGGGTTTCGCGCTGGAAATGCTGAAACGGCTGCGCTTTGACAAGTGCTTTCTTACATCGGCCTGCATATCGGCGGAATTCGGGCTGTCGATTCAGCACAGCTCGGCGATTCCCTTCTGGAACGCTGTCATTGATGCGTCGAAAAAGGCTATCGGGCTGTATCCCACCGAGAAGATTGGCTTCGATTCTGTGATTTCGATCTGTCCCGCCGAGCGTTTGGACGCGATCATCACCGACTGGAACGCTTCTGAGGAAACGCTTGCCGGATTCGAGGAGAAGGGCATTCATGTGGTGGTCTGCGACGAAGAAGAGGGCGGCGTAGAGGAATTATAAAAAAATCGGTACTGCGTTCCGTGAACGCGGTACCGATGCTTTTCAACTGTATTTCAGCAGGCGGATATAGTGATTGGCTTCGCGCAGCACATGGTCTGCGAGCAGCGGCAGAATAACGGAACGGATTCCGCATTGTTCGATTCCCTGGGTTCCTGCTTTTTTGAAGTCTCTGAATTTTATGGTTTCGGTCAGAGAAGCGGTGTCCAGCGTTTTGTTCTGCGCGTCGCGGCAGGCTTCCAGCAGCTCGGAATATTTTCCGGCGAATTCATCTGCCGTCTGAATCAGCTCCTCCTCGGTGGGGTCCAGCAGGCCGCGGATGAACAGCGCGTGTTCCATCATGATGCGATTCCAGAAGCATTCGATGTCCAGCATGGATTCGCCGTTCAGGTCGCCGTCTGCTTCAAGCATACCCACATAATCCCGATACAGCTTTGCTTCCCGGATGATATGCTCGATCAGCAAGGGATAGTTCAGGGTGAACATTTTGCAGCTCAGTACGTTTTGCAGGATAAGCTCCTTGAACGAGATCAGCCCGTTCAGCAGAACGAGCGCTCTCTGGTTGAGCGCCCGAACCTGACTTTGCAGCGCCGGATTCATTCTGCCGGGGCAGTTATTGCCCAGACGAAGCTCTCTTTCGGTGATTTCCCGGTTGATTCGGATGCCGGTAAAGGCTTCCGTCTGTCGTTCAGCCAGAGCGGTGAATTCGGTGACGATTTCTCCCGAGTTCAGAACCTCCCGGCTGACGATGCAGTTACCGAGCGTTATCGCCTGACTGAGCAGTTTTTCGAATTCCTGTTTATAAAACTCCGCTTTGGCGGAAAAGGGTGCGTTGGCGGGTGTAAATCCCGCCCGCAGGAACAGGGCGTGTTCTTTCATGATCCGCCCGAAGAAAAGATGCAGCTCCACGGATTTTACCGCGTAGTTATCGTACATAGTATACAGCCCTCCGTGTTTGTTGGTTGTCAACAGTACCAGTATATGCGCGGGGGGCGGATGGGTGAGGAGTGATATTGCTCCCTACGGTCGCAGTGGTATTATATTCGCCTCTCCAACGCGCCGCAGCGCATATCACTGCCGAAGGCAATATCACGCCACGTAGGGGCATAGAACTCGCCGTAGGCGAATATAACTGAAAAAACCTCGCCACTGGCGAGGTTTTTTCTGGCAGGGGCACAAAGGCTCGAACTCTGGACACGCGGTTTTGGAGACCGCTGCTCTACCAACTGAGCTATACCCCTATAACGTTAGATATTATACCACATTCCGGCGCCGATGTCAAGACCTTTTTCAAAAAAACTTAAAATTATTTTTATAATCCCTCTTGACAAAACGTCAACTCTATGATATAATTGTAAAGTAATTTGCTTTACACGCGAGGGAATCCTATGCCATTGCATGAAAAAGACCTCGAGATCGGCCTGCTGCTGGATTTTTACGGAGAGCTGCTGAGTGACAGCCGCCGGGAGGCAGCGGAGCTTTATTATAATGAAGATCTCTCCCTGGCTGAAATCGCGGAGAATACCGGCATCACCCGGCAGGGCGTGCGGGACAGCATAAACAAGGCGAAAGCGCAGCTTTATTCCTATGAGGAAAAGCTGGGGCTTGCCGGAAAGTTCCGGCAGGTTGAAAAAACGCTGGCTGACCTGACGGCGCGGCTGGAGCGGCTGCGGAGCGTTCTTCCTGAGGAAGAACGCGGGGAGCTGGACGAGATCATCCGCGAAACGCAATCAATCACCATTTAACCAGAACGGAGGCGCCTGATGTTCGAGAGCTTAGTCGATAAAATGTCCGAGGCTTTCAAAAAGTTCAAAAGCAAGGGAAAGCTCACCGAGGCTGACGTCAAAGCCGGTATGCGCGAGGTTAAGCTGGCGCTGCTGGAGGCCGACGTCAACTATAAGGTCGTCAAGGACTTTATCAAGACCGTGTCCGAGCGCGCGGTGGGTTCCGAGGTGCTGGAAAGCCTGATGCCTGCACAGCAGGTGGTCAAAATTGTCAACGAGGAGCTTTGCAACCTGATGGGCGGAACTCAGGCCAAGCTCAATATTTCTTCCAAGCCGCCCACAGTCGTCATGATGGTCGGTCTCCAGGGTGCGGGTAAAACCACCCACTCGGGCAAGATCGCCGGAATGTACAAAAAGCAGCACAAGCGCCCCCTGCTCGTAGCCTGCGACGTTTATCGTCCCGCGGCAATCAAACAGCTGGAGGTGGTTGGCGGGCAGCTGGATATCCCCGTCTTTCAGATGGGCGACAAGGTCAGCCCTGTTGAAATTGCCAAGGCGGGCATTGAGCACGCCATCAAGCACGGTCACGACATGGTGTTCATCGATACCGCCGGACGTCTGCACGTGGACGAGGTGCTGATGAACGAGCTGAAGGATATCAAGGCCGCTGTTGAACCCACGGAAATCCTACTGGTGGTCGATGCGATGACCGGTCAGGACGCTGTGAATGTGGCCGAATCCTTCAACAATCTGCTGGATATCACCGGCGTCGTCCTTACAAAAATGGACGGCGATACACGAGGCGGCGCGGCGCTTTCGGTGCGTCACGTCACCGGCAAGCCCATCAAGTTCGTGGGTACCGGCGAAAAGCTGGATATGATCGAGCCTTTCTATCCCGACCGCATGGCGTCGAGAATTTTAGGCATGGGCGACGTGCTTTCGCTGATTGAGAAGGCGCAGCAGAACTTCGATGAGAAGCAGGCTGCCGAGCTGGAGCGCAAGATGCGCGAGCAGAGCTTCACGCTTACCGACTTCCTTGATCAATTCAAGCAGGTGCGCAACATGGGCAGCATTGATCAGCTGATGGGCATGATCCCCGGCGTGAACACCGCCGCGCTGAAGGATGTGAAGGTGGACGAGCGTCAGCTCGACCGTATGGAGGCGATTATCCTCTCCATGACGCCCGAGGAACGGGAGAAGCCGGATCTCATCAACGCTTCCCGCAAACGCCGCATCGCCGACGGCAGCGGCATGAAGGTGGAGGACGTGAACCGTCTGCTCAAACAGTACGACCAGATCCGCCAGATGATGAAGAAATTCGCGTCTATGTCCGGAGGCAAGCGCTTTGGCAAAAAAGGAAAGATGAAAATTCCGTTTTAATAACGGTTTTCAATAAAATTAAATTTTAACTATGCATTTTCGGAGGAAACTAAAATGGCAGTAAAACTCAGACTCACCAGAATCGGTGCAAAGAAGAACCCCTATTATCGTGTTGTTGTCGCTGACTCCCGCTATCCCCGCGACGGCCGCTTCATCGAAGTGATCGGCACCTACAACCCCATGACCGATCCCGCTGAAGTGAACATCGACAACGAGAAGGCTCAGAAGTGGATTAAGAACGGCGCTCAGCCTACCGATACCGTTAAGGCTCTGCTCAAGAAGTCCGGCGCTATCGAATAATTTATGCCGAAAGGCACCTGAAATCCAGAAATCGGAGGTTGCGCTATGGTCGAACTTAGTCAGGTTCTCACCAACATCGCAAAAGCCATCGTTGATGATCCCGAACAGGTTTCAGTAACAGAGACGACCGAGGGCGACAGCGTTCAGCTGGAGCTTCACGTCGCCGAGGACGACATGGGCAAGGTGATCGGCAGACACGGCAAGATCGCAAAATCGATCCGCCTTGTGATGAAGGCAGCCGCGAATACGATTGGCAAAAAGGTAACAGTTGAAATCAAGTGATGATACTGTAGAATAGGAGCCGCCGCACTGAGGTGCGGCGGTTTTGTTTATGCATGGAGTTGTTGGATATTATAAAGAATCATTCAGCATATTTCATTGTGTTTATCCATATCCGGGTGTATAATTGTTGGGAACAAAATTACTGGAGGTACTAGCATGAAGTACAAACCTTTTCCCCTGCTGCTGGCAGCATTGATGCTGACTACATCCTGCGGCGGGACTTCGAACCCGACAAACACCCCTGTCGATACCACGACCGCCGAACCCGAAGTTACCTATGAATTCACGAGCAACTACGGCGGTTATGAATTCCGTATCCTCAATGCTGACGATATATGGAGTATGCACGCTTCCATTACACGCGAGCAGCAGACCGGCGAAGTGCTGGACGACGCCATGTACCGCCGCTGCACCACGTTGGAGGATAAGCTGAACATCACTCTCAACGAAACCCGTCTTGGCATTGGTGATGATGTGGCGAATGAGGCACGCACGGTAATTCTTGCAGGCGATGATGCCTATGATATCATGTACATTTCCGCGCCTAATATGCAGGAATTCTCTACGCAGGGCTATGTCCACAATCTGCTGGATTTCGAAGAACTTCAGCTGGATCAGCCCTGGTGGATGGAATCCTACAACAACGCCAACACGAGCGGCGGTGCGCTCTACAGTGCCGCCAGCTATTCGCAGCTCATGATTCTCGACTCCATCTGGTGCCTGTATGTCAACGAAAGTATGCTGGAGGATCTGAAACTGGACGCGCCGTATGAGTTGGTGCGCAGCGGCAAATGGACGCTTGACGAATTTTCAAAATACATCAAGGCTGCGGCAAATCTGAACGGCGACGACAGCTATGATTGGAACACCGACGGAAACGCGGTATACGGTGCTTCCGGCGGAACCTTTGATAAATTTTATAAAGGCTGCGGCGAGCTGCTCGTGGAAAATGTGGAGGGCAAGCTGACGCTGACTGCCGGCAGTGAGCGGTTCTATAACGTGTTTGATAAGCTGGTTTCGACGATCAACCAGCACGATGGTACTTCGACGGTAGGTATCGGCGGCAACGACGGCGATCCGGGCAACTACATCGGTATCTTCATGGATGAGCGCTCCCTGTTCCTGCTGGCAGAGGTTTGCAAAACAAACCTCATGCGCAACGAGGAGTACAGCTTCGGCATCGTTCCGTATCCTAAATACGACGAGCTGCAGGAGCGTTATTATTCCACTGCGTTCTCCCATACGCCCAGCCTGACCATTCCGGTAACGGTTGCCGATCCGGTACGCAGCGCCGTGGTTTCCGACGCGCTGGCATATCTCAGCTGGGATATCGTGCTGCCCGTTTTCCGCAACGTGACCCTGGAGCAGAAGAATCTGCGCAACGAGGAATCCATCGAGATGCTGGACATTATCTTTGATTCCGTCGTGCCGGATGTGGGAACCACCGTTCCCGCAGTCAACAGCATGACTTCGGAGCTTACCACGATGGTTTATATCTCCGAAACGAACACCGCGTCGATTCTCGCCACCTATAAGGAGCAGATCGAAACGGAATTGGCTGAAATGAACGAACAGCGATAATCGAACATAGCGAACAGGTCAGGCTTGGCATAAGCCTGACCTGTTTTTTTGCGCTTGCCTATTGACAAACAGGCGGAGGTATGCTATACTATATGCAAATGCATATCATATGCAATTGCATATATAGGAGGATACTGCCATGTCAAAGTCAATTCCCCGCCTGCCGGATGCCGAGCTGGATATCATGCTGGTGCTCTGGCGAAAGAATGAGCCTTCCCGCATCGGCGAAATCCACGCCGCGCTGCAGGAGACCAGACCCTGTACCAAACCCGCTCTGCACAGCCTTCTGGAACGGTTGTCCGACAAGGGCTTTGTGAGCATCGATCATGTGGAAGACGCGCGTCCCTACAAGCTGTTCACGCCGCTGGTTAGCGAGCGGGACTACCGTGCCGCCGAATCCCGCAGCTTCATCGATCGTCTCTGCCGGGGACGCTGGCAGACGCTGATCGCCTCGCTGGTGGACAGCGATGAAATTTCGAGGGATGATCTGGACGAGATTCGCGCGCTGCTGGAGAAAAGCGAGGAGAAGGAGGATGGCGATGAGTGATTTCTTCCTGTCTGTGCTGATGATTTCGCTGTCAACTTCCGCGATTATTCTGCTGGTGCTGCTTCTGACGCAAGTCTGCCGCCGTTTGTCCGCGGGAAGTGTCTGCCTTGTCTGGACGCTGATACTGTTGCGGCTCTGCATTCCGGCGGGGCTGACCTATAACCTGCTTCCGTCGGAGTACGCGGCATCGATGGCAATGCAGGAAGTGACGGAACCGGTGTCCGCCCAGCCGCAGTACGACACTGCGCCTGTTTATGAAGCCGATGAATCGGGACAGATTCAAATGAGCACAACAATCATGGCAACCGAGCCGTCCGGGATTGTCAGGCGCTCTGTCGATTGGACGACGGTGGTCGCATGGCTGTGGTTGATTGTTGGGGCGGCGTATTTTGCAAGCGGTCTGGCAGCCAGCGGGAACGCTGTACAGCGCTTCTGCCGGAATGCCCGCCCGGTGGGGGAACGGGAGTATGCCTTTGCCAAAGCCGAAGCCGCGCGGTGGAAGCTGCGCCGTGTCCCGGATATCCTTATCTCTGGGGAGATTGGCAGCCCCATGCTGTGCGGATTTCTTCACCCGAGGATTTTGCTGCCGGAGATCGATTACGACGATGATACGCTGCGTGCGGTGCTATCACATGAGCTTTGCCATGAGCGTCGGGGCGATTTGTGGCGCAGGCTGGCGGGACTGGCGGCGGTATCGCTGCACTGGTTCAATCCGCTGGCACATCTGGCTTTCGCGCGTCTGTCACAGACCGCCGAGCTGGCCTGTGACGCGGCGGTGCTGGATGGCGCCGACGCGGAGACCCGCCGCCGATATGGGCGGATGATGTACGATATTCTTGATCAGCGCAGCCGCCGGGGTACGCTGCTTTCCACGCAGTTTCATTCGGACGGGAAAAGCCTGAAAGTCCGCTTTGCTGGTATTCTTGATACGCGCCCGAAGCGCGGCGGATGGTGGATGACCGCCATTGTGGCGGCGCTTTGCATCGCGGTGGGAAGTACGCTGGGATGCATGGCAGACGTGCGTGCGCCGATTTTTCCCAATATGTCAAGGGAAGCGGTTAATATCGCGGTACCGCTGGATTATCAGCCGGCAGGGTTTGAAGTGACGCCAACAGCGGCTTCGCTCTATGCATCGCCATATTGGAACGAATACGAGGACAAAGCCTTTGCATGGAGCGTGGATGGCGGGCTGGTATATCATTACGGACGGATTCTATCCGGCGGATCATGGTATACGGAAGTTGTATTTCAGTCTGAAGATGAGTGTTATTTGCTGTATCAGGCGATAACCGATGAACAAATGGCAGCAATCCGCCATATCCGCGTGGAGGCTTTCAGTGACCTGTTCGGGTACGGCGGCTTCTATGTCCGAATCGAAGCTCCTGACCATACCGAGTATCGTTTTTACACCATATCGGACGACGTTCCCACAATGTTCGGTCAATTTCCCGATTTTGATGTGGAGAACGCGCGCAGTGTGAAATTTGTGGGAGATCTGGACGGAGACCATGTGGGCGATCTTGTGACTGAGTACGAAATTTACACAAGACGTGGCGGTATGATTATGAAGGCCGATTATAAAACGCCCATGAAAAATGTATTTGCTGGGGAAAAGTACCGCAATATCACGTTTACGCTCGATGCGATGAACAATGATCTGTATTTTCTGGCTTCTTCCGAGTCGGAAAAGGACGACGACGGCTCCTACGAAATGTATTACTACTACGGAATGCCTGACCGCGACGCCATGATATTTACCGGAAAGGAGAGCACCCGGATGGATCTGAACCGGGAGTATAAGGTGTCTGACAAAGCATGGCGTCTGTACAATACGATGAAAAACGGGATGCTGACCCTTGAATGCACCGACGGGCGTAAGTACGAATACGACGCAACGAAGATGGCAGAAATGGAGAACTTCCTGATAACATGGACGCTTGGGGGCGAAATTCACGCGGTGATCAGCGGTGACGGACGCTATGCCGCGATTGTCTGCGAAACCACTACGAACGGTACGATCGAGCGCGGCGTGACTTATATTGATCTTGAATCCGGTGAGATCCTGGCTGAATGCGAGGACTTTACCCTGGCAGTATAATCGTGTCACAATCGCCCGGACGGCATACCATGGATAGTGGAACACCCAAAAGGAAGGTATGCCAATGTACAATCCACAGATTCGATTCAATCCGTCGGCGATCCTACGGCAGCGTCCGCAGGCGTCGGCGCAGCTTGCCGGGGACGGCGAGCATATGAGCATCCGCGGCGAGGTGAAGTTCTGGCAGACGCCGCAGGGCGTCTTCGTCGCCGCCGAGGTGACGGGGCTGCCGTCTCCCGCTGGACCATGCAAAAGCCCAGTATTCGGCTTTCATATCCACGAGGGCGGCTCCTGCACCGGAAACGCCGCCGATCCCTTTGCCGACGCCATGACCCACTTCAACCCCGGGAACTGCCCGCACCCCCATCACGCGGGCGATCTGCCGCCGCTGTTCGGCAACAACGGTCACGCCTATATGACAGTGCTGACCGATCGCTTCGCGGTGCGTGATATCATCGGGAAAACGGTGATTATCCACGCAAATCCGGATGATTTCACGACACAGCCGTCGGGCAATTCCGGGATGAAGATCGCCTGCGGCGTGATTGAAACGCGGTATTAGGTCAATAAACGGACAGACACCCGTCCTTATCGGACAGGTGTCTGACTTTTTTAGAAATTCGTGATATCCACATCCAGCGGCTTGTCGATATCCTCGGATACATATTTCCCAGTTTTTTTGCGCTGCTTGACACATTCGGATAAAATGTACTCGATCTGCCCGTTCACCGAGCGGAAGTCGTCGTCCGCCCAGGCGGCGATGTCGTTGTACAGCTTCTCCGATAGCCGCAGTGCGATCTGCTTCTTCTCCGGCATAATCAATACAGACTTCCCGAATTGACAATAGGCTGGGCGTCGCGGTTGCCGCAGAGCACGACCAGCAGATTGGAAACCATGGCTGCCTTGCGCTCCTCGTCAAGCTGGATGGTGTTGTTCTCGGCAAGACGTTCCAGTGCCATCTCCACCATGCCGACGGCGCCGTCTACGATCATCTTGCGGGCGTCGATGATGGCAGATGCCTGTTGGCGCTGGAGCATGACAGCGGCGATTTCGGGAGCGTATGCGAGGTAAGTAATGCGGGCTTCAATAATCTCCAGACCGGCTTCCTTTACCTTCTGCTGGATTTCGTCACGGATGCGCTCGGCTACAATTTCGCTGGAACCGCGCAGGCTGCCCTCATCCGCGATGCCGTCGCCGGTGGTATCCACACCGGGAGCCACATCATAAGGATAGATGCGCACGATGTTGCGCAGGGCGCTGTCGCACTGGAGGGACAGATATTCCTTGTAGTTGTCCACGTTGAACACTGCCTTGGCTGTGTCCACCACCCGCCACATGACGGCGATGCCGATTTCCACCGGGTTGCCCAGACAGTCGTTAATCTTCTGACGGTTGTTGTTCAGTGTCATGATTTTCAGCGAAATCTTGCTGCTGCCGGCGGAGCCTCCGTCCAGGTTGATGTTGATGGACGACTGGCTGCCGGGCATATTAACCGAGGAAGCGTTCTTCACGTCGCCGCTTTGATTCAGGTGGGTTTTCGCTGCCGGGTTGACTGCCACGCAGAAGGGATTGACGCAGTAGAAGCCGTCCTCCTTCAGTGTGCCGACATATTTGCCGAACAGGGTGAGCACTAGCGCTTCCTGCGGCTTGAGCACCTTCAGACCCAGGAAGGGAACCCATCCGATGCACAGCCATAGGATGCCGGCTACCAGCGCGATGACGCCGGGAACAATATTGTTTGCTTCCAGCAGAATGGCGCCCAGGATGGTTACAGCTGCCGCCGCCAGATAGAGCAGGATGAACAGGAACATCATAACCATGCCGTTCTTCTTGTTGTTCAGAATAATTTCTTTCATGTAAAATCCTCCTTGATTTCTTTATGATATCATAATGATATCATATTTGTGCGCGTTTGTCAAGGGGAAATTTGTAAACGGACAAAAAATCAGCGCTCGAAGGTCAGTATCATGGAGTTAACGTCATATTATTAGGATATTCCTGTAAAAAATTTATCTGTCTTTGAATATTTATATCACTCCAAAAATCCACTTCCGCCATATACAGCGAAAATGGATTTTTGCGTGCGCGAAATATATTTACATATTTGTTCCCGCTTATTCCTCCATCAACGTACTGATCAGCGCATCGAACTGCTCCTCTAACCTAACTTTTTTAGTATCGTAAGCGGAAAACCAGTCGCTGTTTCCATTGGCAACACAGTTGCGGAATGTATTATACGTGAGGTGATTTAAGCTTAAACCGAAAATGCGTCCGAAGTCAAACACGCAATTATTGCGGATAATGTCATACATTTCTGACGCATCGTCATCGCTGGCATATTTCACCTTAAGCGCTGTCTCAAACAGGGCCGGAGAAACATTGTAATATCCCTCGATGGCGAAGCATTCCAGAACCGCTGCAGACATTTCCGCATTCGGCGCATCGACCGGAATGCCATACAACGAAAAGGTATGCTTCGTACAGGTTTCGTAATTTTCTACTGTTTCATCGTACTTTGGTATCGGCAGAACGCCGTAATCTATATCAGAGTAGCGCAGATCCGTCGTAGCCACCAACACTTCACTGGATAAAAAGAGCGCGCGCCCTTCTGTGAAAATCCTGTTAAGATCGGCAAGCTTGCCGTCGTCAAGCTGGAGCCAGCAGGGATCATTAAAACAGGTGATTAGCTTATCGAGCAGCGCATGAATCCGCTCTCCCTGCGAATCAAAGGCAAGCTCAGAAATTCCGCTGCTATTAATTGTTGTCGTTCGAAGGCCAGCGGCGTAGAAAAAGGAATCATTCGTCACATTGCGCGTGATAAAGCCGTACTGATCGTCAAGATCATTCGTTCCATTGCCGTTAAGATCGGCATATAACGTTTTTGTCATCTCACTCATCTTGTCTATCGTCCATTTGCCGCTGCGCACGAGATCATAGGGGTTTTCCAGATTATAGGAATCCACGAAATCTTTGTTGAAGAAAACACAGAACATACTATGAATCAGATTGGTCGAAATATCACCGGAGGCGAAATAGAGCTTGTTCTCCACACTCGATTCATTGACAAGGGACTGACTCCACCACTGCTGATCAAAGTTAAAGTATGGCAATTCATTCAGATCAAGCAGCAGCTTTTCCGATGCAAGAATTGCGGCACATCCGGTGTAAGCTCCAATGATATCGATGGAACCATCACCTGCGAGAATCATGCTGCGGACAGTAGTGAGCCAGGATGTGTAATTGGAGTAGTTGCCGGGAATGAGCGTAAATTCCAGCTCGACATTCAAATGATTCTCTACTGTGGCATTACGGTTATAAATTGCATCATTCACAATCTCGCCGTCCTGCTCCTCGACGGTGAATTCCACGCCGGAGGTTCCTTCCCATCCGAAAATATGGACGCTTTCACCGCCAAAATCCAGGTTGGACGGGAAATTGCTTCGATAATCTGTTATCTCGGCAGTTTGGGAGCAGGAGGTATCCGCCGTGGTATCGATAGGGGCTGTACTTTCACCGCAGGCTGCCGTATGGGTACATACCGATAAGAGTGCAAGTAGAAATGCAATGGACCTTTTCATTTTATCACCTCATAAAAATATTTTATATCAGCACACCGCCATCAGTTCATCATAGACCAGCTGATGCTTTGCGTCAACGGTTTGATTCCGATGCCAATGCCCGGAGAACCATCTGTCATAATCAACCTGCTGCTCGATCCACTTTGTCAGCCAAAGCAGCGGCTGACTGATGGTCTTGCAGGAGTCCGTCTCGTATTTATGAGTCAGTATGTAATCGACCCGATACCCGTTCAGCCGTAAGTTTTTCCGCGCAAGGGCGCATTCTTCTTCGCCCGCTTCCTCGCCCTGATATCTGAGCCCGCGCTCATCCCATATTGCAGAGCTTTTGCAGCCGCCAAATGTGAAAAAGGATTTGTCCTCGATTCGATAAACATTTCCGCGCTTCAAATGTACGATATGCTCGGAGAGCCGATGAACGCTTCCGCCGTTCCACAGCTCTGTGGGAAAACTGTCGAGATAGGCAAAATTCTCATGATTGCCGTCGATGAAAGCGATGGGCTTCTCAATCGACAAAAAGGCTTGGGTGAATTCGCGATTTTCATCCGTATTCTCAAAATTCAATCCGACGTCGCCTAAAATAATCAGAAGATCATCCTTCCCGTCCATGTGCATATAGTCGGTCAAGCCCCTGAAGTTCATAGTTCCATGCAGGTCGCTGAGCAGATAAATCACGCTGTCACCTCCCGGATGATCTGTACGCTGCCGCTTCGGATGAGCGCAATGAAATCGTCCGCGCTTGTGACCGGCTGTTCCGAGATGACACCGCTGAGTCCCACATCCTCGATCCGATGTGCGTCTGAGCCTGCTGATATCAGCATACGATGCTCCTGTGCCAAACGCTCCGTCCTGCTGCTGTGATCTTCGTGTCTGGGATTGGTGTTGTACACCTCAACGCCATCGATGAAGTCCGGCGTTGGAAAGCACGCGCCGTCCCGGTACGGATGTGCCTGCATGACAAGCATTCCGCAGGATCTGGCAAGTGGGTAGAATCCTTCGATTCCGTGATCAAGAAAATCCGGATGAGAGTCCATGAATTCCTTTTTGATTCCGTATACGAGATAGTGATTCGAGGATTTTTCAAAGGCCAGCTCGGCTGCGGGTAAAACCATGATTCCGTACCTTTCGCCTGCCGCCTTCGCCGCATCATAGCCTGAAAAGAAGCGCTTTGTTTTCTCTGTCCATGACATATCGCCAAGCTGTTCAAAGTATTTTTTTGAGCAATGGTCAGAAACAAAGACGGCGTTGTAGCCGGCTCCGGCATACAGGCGGATCATTTCATCCGCAGAGAGCTTTGCACATGGGCTGACCTCCGATACGTGCAGGTGTGTTTCGATTTTATACATGAAACTAACTCCTTGTTGACATATGCAACTTTTTATGGTATTATTATAGCATACCTGTTTTGCAATTGCAATTGTAATTCAGTGTCAAATCATTGCATATTTCTACTAACCGGAGGTGCTTTTGTGGGAAGCAAGGAGAAAAGAGACTTTTATTCGCACGTTGAAGCCTGCTCTGGAATGCTCAAATGCTATTCATCACGGACATTGTGCGCAGAGCCGAACGGGAAGTACGAGGTTTCTGTTCATTACAATGAACTCGAAATCTACCATTTTCTGAGCGGCGATCTATTCTTCTCTTTTGAGGGCAGGCGCATTCCTGTCCATGACGGCGATATGATTGTGATTGCGAACAATATGCTCCACAAGCCGATTATCCAAAGCGTCTGCGATTATCAACGGGAACGAATTATATTCAAAAAGGACATATTCAAGCAGCTGAGCGCATCCGGGCTGGAACTTTATCGGGTGCTGGCGAAACAAAAAATACTCATATGCAGCAGAGAGATTGTCGAGGGGCATCGGCTTGACCGGATGTTTTCAGAAATTCAGCGCTGCTGCGGAGAGTGTACAGCCTACGGCGATTTCTGTGCGCTCATTAGTCTGTTTTCCTTCCTCATCAAAGCCGAGCAGCACAGCATGAAGGCCGATCAGCCTAGTCTGGAGGATCAGCCCAGGCAGAACGGAAAGGTTTTGGCGATTGCAAAATATATTGATGAGAATTTATCTGAAGATTTGAGCTACCGGGTGATTGCGCAGAAGTTTTTCCTGTCTGAGAAAAATCTCTATAAATTATTCAAAAAAGAGACCGGCTTCACATTAAGTGACTACATCAATGAACGTCGGATCATTATGGCACAGTCTCTGATGAACGCGGGCGCATCTGCAGGTGACGCCGCGATCCAGGTGGGGTATAAAGAGTATTCGGTTTTTTACCGGAACTTTAAGAAGCGTGCAGGGCTGGCGCCAACGGAATATCACCATTTCAAATAGAGGATATCTCCTGTGCGGCAAACTTCATCGACCTGCCGTGCAGATTGACAATACAACAATAAGGGACGA
This sequence comes from Clostridia bacterium, assembly GCA_017472255.1. Taxonomy (GTDB): domain Bacteria; phylum Bacillota; class Clostridia; order Oscillospirales; family CAG-272; genus Flemingiibacterium. The sequence goes on from JAFUQU010000014.1 coordinate 175,061, forward strand.
ATCCGCAGATTCGTCCCTTATCTTACATAATGACGTGTAAATTCAATGACATTGACCCGAAGGCGCTAATTTTTATAGGTGACTGATTATTTCACGTTGAAGATTGCTTCAAACTCGACGCCGCCCACCTCGAAGCCGATGGTGTAGAAACCAGGCTCCAGAGTTACGTCGGGGGTGATTTCGAGGGTGAAGTTTTCTGCGCTGTCAACCACGGTCAGACCGAAGCCTGCGACGGAGATGGGAGTGGTCTCCTCAGTCTCCGCGTTGACCAGCTCCAGAGAGAGCAGGCCTGCGTCGTACATATCGACCAGAGACTCGTTGGCAGTGATGGTAATCTTACCGTCTGCGTGGACTGCCTTGAAGCTGGCTGCGTCCAGCAGGATGACCGACTTAACCGCGTCGTTCTCGATGATGATTTCCACGTGGTTCATGTAGGTATCCTTAAGATTGATGCTGTCGGTGGTGTTGTCAGAGGTGTTCAGCTTAACCAGAGTTGCATTGGAAGCCAGCTTGTAGGTTTCGCCGCCCAGAGTAATGGTGGTGCCGGTGTATCCGGTGACAATGCCGCCCTTAATGTTTGCCTCGTCTGCGGAGATCAGGCCGTCGATGCGGGTCAGGTAGTTCTTGCCCACGATCAGACCGTTGTTCAGGGACATCATGCTGTCAACCTTACCGTTTGCCAGGTCGAGGACGGTGTAGATGGTGTAAACCTTGCCGTCGATCAGCTCGGAACCGGTCTTCGCCAGAATCTTCACGCTGCTTGCGGTGGAATCCACGCTGCCCAGCGAGCCGTCGGAGATGTAGAGGTAACGCAGGGTTTCCACATTACCAACCTCGTTGCTAAAGATGGCGGTGACAGACGCGCCGTCCGCAATATGGATGGAGGAGGTGTAGACGCCCTTTGCAGTGGAGATGGTGCCATTGTTGTTCACAATGATGATGGTGTTGCTGTCGGTAACAAAGCTGATGGAAGGCTCGCCCAGACCGGTGGAGCTTACAGCGTCAGCGTTGCCCTTGGACAGGGTGTAGTGTGCGTTGGACTTGACAATGGAGCTGCCGTCCGCATTCTCGATGATAAACGCAATGTCGTCGTTCTGAGAGTTGGACTGAACGAACTCGTCGTTGCCGGAGTTGATAACACCGCCGGAGACGGTGTAAGGAATCAGCGTGAAGTTATCCGCGCTGTCGGTAGTGTAACGGTAGACCTTGCCGACCTCAACATACTTGTTGGTGACGAAAATAGTCTCGGTGACACCGTCAATGTTTGCTTCCATCACGTAGCCGAACTTGCCGTTGATGAAGGTCGGGGTGGTGGTGCTCTCGGCGATCAGGTACTGGGAGGGAGCGAAGATCGAGGTGGACGAGGAGTCAACCGCGATAATGGCGCCGTTCAGGACGACGATGCGAACCTTCTCACCCACGGTGAGCTGCTCACGAATCGAAGCCGCGGTGATGCCCAGCTTCTCGTTGCCCAGATTGTATCTGGTGCCGCCGATGGTAGCGGTGGTGCTGGTCAGACGGGTGACAGCAGCCGATTCGCTGACGGGCAGGAGAGCTGCCAGCTCCAGCGTCTTGTTACCCTCATTGAAGTAGTAGAGCACGTAGTCGCCGTTTGCTGCTTCATTGGGGTTGGTGATGGTCAGGTCGGACTCCTTCAGGTTGCCCGCCAGGTTGACCTTGCCGCCGTTGATCTTCAGCTGGCCGAAGGCGTAGGATTTGATGATCAGACGGTCAGCGGTGTCGCTGTTCTTGTCGTCGAAGATCAGCTGTGCGTCGAACGCGCCCAGCATAGCCGCCAGATCGGCGTTGGCAGTGACCTGAGTCAGGGTGCCGTCGTTGTCATAAGCGTAGACAAGCAGCTCGTTTGCGTTGGTAGCCAGAGTGTCGGAGAGGGTCTCCACAACCTGATACTTCACGCCGCCGATTTCGATGTAGGCGTTGTCCTTGCCCACGTTGATGACGCCGGCGTCCTCGCTCTTGCCAAGCTCGGTGCAGCCCAGAACGCTGACCAGCTTGGTTTTGGGATCGTTCTTGAAGACCAGCTTCACGTTCTTACCCAGGTTTTCGTTGGCGGTGCCTTCAAGACCCAGCTCGTCAAACTTGACGGTCAGCAGGCCGTCCTCGGTGCGGACAGTGATGTAACCGTCCTTGGTTACGGTGTCCAGACCCTCGATGGCGAAGTCGTTGGTAGCAACGATGACGCTCTCTTCAATCTCGTAGTCAAAGACACGCTCAATGATGGTGGTGGACTCGTAGAAAGTCATGCCGTTGGATGCGGTCTTGGGGATGAGGTACTCAGCGGTCAGCGCGTTGTACAGCATACCGGCGACCTCGGCGCGGGTCAGTTCCTTGGTGTAGCGCAGGTCTTCCAGACCGTCGTCCAGACCCAGCTTTACAGCCGCGTCGATGTAGGTCCAGGGGTAGCCGGCATTCATCTGGAGCGAGCTGTGACCCAGCGCGCGGACCAGCATGGTCATGGCGTCCTGCAGCGTGATGCCCTCGGTGGGTTCGAAGGTGGTGTCGGATGTACCGATGATGTAACCGGATGCGTTCGCCCAGGAGATGGCGCCGTGATAGGTTTCATCATACAGGTCGGTGAACGCGGTGGTGTTAAGCGTACCTGCGCTGTCCTTACCGATCATCAGTCGGAACAGGAGCAGAGCCATCTGCTCGCGGGTTACGCTGTCTTCGGGCGAGAACTCGGTCTCGCTGGTTCCCTTGATGACGCCGATATCGGACAGAATGCCGATCTGCTCTGCGAAGTCATCCGTGGATGCCACGTCGTCATAAGACTTCGCGGCGATTCCGGTGGACATCATGCCGGCTGCCAGAACAGCCGCAAGCGTACCGGAAAGAATTTGCTTGAGATTTCCCATTACTGGATATCCTCCGTTTTAAGTATTTCACTTTGGGAACCCTCTCGTGAGGTCGTCCCCGCCGTGTGACAATATGATACCACATCCACGGAGAAAAAGCAAGGATTTTCGAGCATATGTAATAAAACTGTCAGGGATATTCATGATATAATTATCTAATATGAATAATTTGGAAGGATAAGAAGAACCGCGATGGAAAAAAGGAAGGATGATCCTACACTGGTATATCCAGCATGGGATCATCCTTGAATTTATGAATTTCAATCAAATTGCTGCCAGAACGGGATGGAAACTGCCCGGTCTTGACGGCTGTTCATTTGCCCAGCAGCACGTTCTCGATGGCTGCGAAAACAGCATCCTTGTCGCTGTCGGAGAGAATGCCGTAAACCACGTACTCGCCCATAACCTTGACGGTGGCGTTCTGTACCTTCGGGCGTTCCTCGGGGGAGTATTCAGGCATCCAGACCTCGTCGCGCTTGGTCAGATAATCCTGAACGACCTGCTCCACTTCCTTGACGCCTTCTTCATTGACTGCTTTGAAGATGCCGTACTCGTCCACATTCGTGGCGGACGAACGCACCATCATGGCATAATCCGCAAACATGGAAACATCAGCATCAAACCAGTTGCTGATATAATCGTCGGTCATGGCGGTCATCTGATCCGCGTCGGACAACAAGGGGGTAGCGGCGTCACACAGGGTGGTGACGGAGATATTATTCTGATAGGAAATGGTTTCGCCGCAGGCGGCAAAGGTGAGCAGCGTGACAGCTGCAAGGATTAAGGAGAGAAGTTTCATTTTCATGGATTTAATTTCCTTTCGTGTCTTTGTCAAGTTCGACCCATGCGTGGGTGCGCAGATTGTTCAGTACGAGGGTGAAGCTGTTGGTCTGAAGATGGAGACCGTCGCCGTTGTGATAGGCTTCCGGAAGCCAGCCTTCCTCATCGCGCAGCACTGAGTTGGTATCGACGTATTTTACGCCGCATTCGTCAGCCACCTGAACAATCCAGCGGTTTGCGGTGTCAATCTTCTCATTGTTGATCGATTTCAGCGATTCGTAGCTTTTTGCCACTGGGAAAATCGACTGGCAGATAATCTTTGTATCGGGGCTGGCAGCCTGCACGGTTTCGATGAGGCTCTTATATTCGGATTTGAACCAGTCCTCGCCCATGAAGGAGACGCCGTTGACGCCCAGCGTGATGACCAGATATTCCGGCTTTTTCGCTTCCACCGCTTCCTTGATGGAGATTTCGGTGCCCGTATCGGGGTACCAGATTTTGATAAAGGACTGCTGATTCAGCGTCAGCGTGCCGCTGACGGGTGTCCATACCTGAAGGGTCTCCTTACCGCCGGACAGCATTTTATAGGCGCGCAGACCGTAGGTGGTGGAATCGCCGAGGAAGATTATCTTGTCGATGTATTCCTGCCCCGCGTCCTCGGTTTCACTAAGGACGGTGCTGGGATAATCGGCGAGAAATTCCGCGATATCCTCCGGTGTGTTGCCGGCGGGAACCTCGACCGGCGTGGTATCGGCGGCTGTGGTGACAGATGCCGTTGTAACGGGAGCGGTGGTAACGGGAGATGCCGTTGTAACGGGAGCGGTGGTAACGGGAGATGCTGTTGTAATGGGAGATGTGGTGACGGGAGCCTCGGTCTGCACCGCGGTGGTATCGACGGGAACTGCGGTGGTATCGGGGGGAGGAATCGTTTCAGAACGGTCTGTTGTCTCATGATCGTAGGCGGGCTGCACATCGTCTGCGCCGCTGGCGGAGGAAATTGTGACCAGAATGATCAGCGTCACCAGCACGACGAAAATGGCGAAGGCGGTGGTTTTATACATGAGACCATCGGATTTCATGAGACCATCGGAATTGTGATCGGTATTCATTTTTTATTTCCATTCCTTTTGATATCGCTGCGGAAAAATTCGCTGAACTGCGATTCGTATTCCAGATCCTCGGTGCGCTTGTTGTTCAGGATACTGTTAATGACCAGCACCACAAAGGCGATGACCAGATAGAGCACGACAAAAACACCCAGCCGCACAAAAATCGCGCCGAAATCGGTCCACGCGCCGGGGATAACAATGAACACCAGGCTGTAGGCGAGCATGGAACCGATGAAGTGGAACAGCACCTTCAGCATGGTGGACAGGTCCATCCGGAAGATGATGTTCAGCGCGGACATCAGAACGCAGGCCAGCAGAATCAGCGCCGCCGACTGAAGACTCAGAAACTTGCCCGCTGTTCCGCCTGTCTCGGGAGAGATTTCGCTGTACCCGGTGGCGATGAAAAGCACGAGAAACTCTGCGGCGGTGAAGTACACACAGGCGTCCGAAAGAATCTTTTTTAGTTTTTTCAGTTTATCCATATCCATTCCCAATCTGTGAATTGATTTTGCATACACTAACATCATATCACTAAATCGGAAAATTTTCAACATGGAGCGATGAATATTTATAAAAGCGTCACCGTTTGCTAACATTTAATCGGGAATATCCAGATCAAGGATGGGATTTTTTGGATAAAATTCGCCCGACTCCTTATCGTAGTAAACCGCCGAGCGGACATTTTGCAGAAAGCGGGTGTATTCCCACAGATCGAGCCAGATCTGATTCCAGCCGTCCTTCTGGGAGCTGTCGAAGATCAGCTGCACGCCGAAGTGAAGATGGGGCGTATCGATGTTGTTGACGTTTTCCTTTGCCGAGTAGCCGGTCATTCCCAGATAGCCGATGACCTCGCCCGCTGTGACAATCTTGCCCTCGTAGATGTCGTTGTAAGGGTGATCCTTCCGAAGATGGGCATAGTAATAATAGCGCTTGCCGTCGAAGCTGCGGATGCCGATCCGCCAGCCGCCGTACTGATTCCATCCGCAGGCTTCCACATAGCCCGATTCCACCGCTATGATAGGCGTGCCCACGCTTCCCATCATGTCGTGCCCCAGATGGGGACGGCGGTAGCCGTAGGAGCGGGCGGCGCCGAAGTCATCGTAGTCGCTGTAGGAATACCCGGCGGCAATGGGCGAAAAGACCTTCAATCCGTAGCGCTTGGACAGTCCGGCATCGGTCTGCACCGCGTAATTTCCCACAAATCCGCCCAGCGCTGCCTCATAGGCTTCGAGAAAATAGGGAAAGGTTTTTGAACTGGCGGCAATGTCCTCCGGCGCTTCTCCTGCCATCAGACGCTCGGCGAAGGTTTGGATGTCCGACGCTTTGCATCGGGAGAAATCGCCGCCGTATTTGGTCGCTGCCAGAGCGATGAGCGTGACGAAGGGGGCGTGCTTTACCGTATCGTCGGTGCGGGAGGCTTCATAGCTCTCCAGATCGTATTTCAGCGCTGCGCGCATGACCTCGGCGGTGACATCGAAGTCCACCCATTTGATGTAACCTTCTGCCGCTACGGTAACGGCGTCGCGCCTTCTGACCAGCGTCGGCAGTGTGATAAGCAATACCGCAGCCAGCAGGTAGCAGACGCGGATCCGCAATTTTTTTGGCAACAGTCTCCCCCATTTCGCCGCGCAGGGTCAACGCCGCGCGGATTTTGAAATATTCCGTGAATTCCATTCTTAAATTTACGTATAACGATTGACTTTTATGAATACAGAATGTATAATATAATATATATGCCTATAATTAATGTATAAACTTTCGGATTCAATGAATGAAGAGGAATTATTATGGAAGACACAAACAAAATCGTAAATACCCGCTCGAAAGCACGCGAATTTGTATTCACGCTGCTTTTTGCCAAGGCTTTCGCTCCCGGTGAGGACGCGGATACCGTCTATGCCCGCGAGCTTGAAAACGCGGAGGCCGAGCTGGGCGATCAGCTGGATTACGTACACAAGGTTTTCTTCGGCGTCAGCGACAATCTGGCGGACATTGACGCGAAGATTTCGGCGGCGGCGGTGGGCTGGAGCCTGTCCCGTCTGTCAAAGGCGGCGCTGACCATCATGCGGCTCTGCATCTACGAGATGATTTCGGTGGATGACGTGCCCAAGCGCGTGGCGCTGAACGAAGCGGTGGAGCTTGCCAAGAAGTATGACGAGGACAAAACGCCCGGCTTCATCAACGGCGTGCTGAACAGCATCGCCCGCTCGCTGCCCGATCGGGACTGCGACAAATGAGCCGTTTTTACATCGGTATCGATACCTCCAATTATACCACCTCCTGCGCTTTGTTCGACGCCCAGAGCCGCACCTTCCTGTCTAACGTGAAGCGTCTGCTGAACGTTGACGCGGGGGAGCGGGGACTTCGCCAGAGCGACGCGGTGTTCGCTCATGTGAAGAATCTGCCCGATGTTATCGGGGAAGCACTGACCGGGCTTGATCCGGCATCGCTGTGCGCCGTGGGCGTATCGGCGACGCCGCGGGACAACGAAGGTTCCTATATGCCCTGCTTTCTGACGGGTCTGGCGGCGGCGTCCACGCTGGCAAACGGCGTGAAGAAGCCCCTCCATCGCTTCTCCCATCAGGTGGGGCACGTGATGGCGGCGGTATGGTCGAGCAATTCACCCGATCTGCTGGAGCGGGATTTCATCGCTTTCCACGTGTCGGGAGGCACCACCGAACTGCTGCGCGTACACCCGGAGATGACCGACACGCTTTCTATGCGTATTGAGCTGCTGGGCGGCACGCTCGATCTCAACGCCGGGCAGGCCATCGACCGAATTGGCGTGAAGATGGGGCTGGGCTTCCCCTGCGGACCCAAGCTGGAGGAGCTGGCGCTGGCCTGCGATGAAAAAGTAGAGCGTGCGAAGCTGTCGGTGAAGGGCTGCGAATGCAACCTTTCCGGCGTGGAAAATAAGGTGGATAAACTGCTGACAGAAGGTCGGAGCCGGGAATACGCGGCGAAGTTTGTGCTCGACTTCATCGGGCGCACGCTGATCACACTGGCGGAAAACGCGCTGGAGACCTGCGGCGATATGCCGGTGCTTTTCGCGGGCGGCGTTATGAGCAACTCGATCATCAAGGGAATGATCGCCCGCCGCCCCATGGATGCCCGATTTGCCGAACCGCGCTTTTCCAGCGATAACGCCGCCGGATGCGCGCTGTTATGCGCCGCGGCGGAGGAAGGACTTGGATTTTGGCAGAAGTAACACAGACGGCCGCGAAGTCTCCGGTGCTGACGGTCGCCCAGCTTAACGCCTACATCAAGCAGCTCATCGACGCTGACCGTCTGCTGGCCAGCGTCTGGATAAAAGGCGAGATATCGAATTTCACCAATCACTATAAAACCGGACATTTCTACTTTACGCTCAAGGACCCGGAGGGGTTGATTCGCGCGGTCATGTTCCGCAGTGCGGCGGCAAAGCTGCCGTTCCTGCCCGAAAACGGCATGAAAGTTATCGTTCATGGACGGGTTTCTGCCTTTATCCGGGACGGACAGTATCAGATTTATGTGGACAGCATGGAGCCGGACGGCGTGGGCAGCCTGTACATTGCTTTTGAACAGCTGAAACGGCGGCTTGAGGCGGAGGGGCTGTTTTCACCCGCGCGCAAGCGTCCGCTGCCCAAGATTCCCACCCGTATCGGTATTATCACGTCGCCCACCGGCGCGGCGGTGCGGGATATGATCAACATCACCGGACGGCGGTTCCCCTATGCGAAGCTGACCCTGTTTCCTTCGCTGGTGCAGGGACCGGACGCGCCGGCGCAGCTTATCGCAGGGGTGAAGTACTTCAACGCGGCGGGTAATGTGGATGTGATCATCATCGGACGGGGCGGCGGCTCCATCGAGGATTTATGGGCGTTCAACGACGAGACGCTGGCGCGGACCGTGGCGGCGAGCGCCATTCCAGTAATCTCGGCGGTGGGACATGAGACCGACTTCACCATTTGCGATTTTGCGGCGGATGTGCGCGCACCCACACCCTCGGCGGCAGCCGAGCTGGCGGTGCCGGACACGTCGGAATTGCAGCGGAAGATTCACAATATCATCGGACGCATGGAGCTGTCCTTTTCCAAACAGCTGTCCGCTTATCGCGGCGCGCTGGCAAATCTGTCGGGCAGCCGGGCGCTGACCTCGCCGCAGAACTTCATCGACGACAAACGCATGGCGCTTCTCTCCCTGTCCGGCGAACTGGAGAACGTGATGAAGCTGGAGCTGTCGGGAAAGCGTGCCGAATTCGCGTCGCTGACCGCGTCCCTTCAGGCGCTGAATCCCATGTCGGTCATTGCCCGGGGCTATTCGGCGGTGTTCGGCGAGGACGGGAAGCTGATCCGCAGCGTGGAGCAGCTGGATAAGGGCGACCGCTTTACCTTCCGTACCATGGACGGCGAAGTGATCGGCGAAACGGTGGAAATTATACGAGGAGAACAAACCAATGGATGAAAATAAAAAGGAGCTCAGCTTTGAGCAGGCGCTTTCCCGACTGGAGGAGATTGTCCGCGCGCTGGACGGCGGGGAAGCTCCCCTCGACCAGTCGCTGGCGCTTTTCGAAGAAGGCGTTGCACTGGTCAAGCTCTGCTCAGGCAAGCTGGACAATGCCGAGCAGCGGGTGAAAATCCTCGTGCGCGGCGATGACGGCAGGGCGGCGGAGCAGGATTTTGTACCGCCGCAGAACCTAACGTAAGGATTGAAATATGGAAATCAAACAGCTTATGAAAGATCGTGCGGCGCTGGTTGAGGAAGCCCTCGCCGCCTATGTGAACGATACCGACCCGGATTTCGGCGTGATTTACGACGCCATGCGCTACAGCCTGATGGCAGGCGGCAAACGGCTGCGTCCTTTCCTGACGCTGGAGTTTGCGCGGCTTGCGGCGGCAGAAAGCGGTCTGAGCGATTACACCGCCCGGGAGCGCGCCATGTCCTTTGCGTGCGCGCTGGAGATGATTCACACCTATTCGCTGATTCACGACGATTTGCCCTGCATGGACAACGACGTGCTGCGCCGGGGCAAGCCCACCAGCCATGTGAAGTTCGGCGAAGCCAACGCGCTGCTGGCAGGCGATGCTCTGCTGACCCGCGCCTTTGAAACGGCGATGTCGGATGACGGCACACCGGCGGATATCCGCTGCAAGGCGGTGCGGCTGCTGGCGCAGTGTGCAGGCGCTGCCGGAATGATCGGCGGGCAGGTGCTTGACCTGCGCGGCGAGAAGGAGTCCTTCGATTTTGCAACGCTGGAGCGTTTGCAGTCGCTGAAAACCGGCGAGCTGATCCGCTGCGCGGCATTGCTTGGCTGCTATGCGGGCGATGGCTCGCAGACGTTGATGGCGGCGGCTGAGGAATATGCCATGGGAATCGGACGGGCGTTTCAGGTTATCGATGACATTCTCGATGCCACCGGCGATGAGGAAACATTGGGCAAGCCCATCGGCAGCGACGCCGAACAGGGTAAGACTACCTTCCTCACCTTTATGACGGTGGACCAGGCATACGCCTACGCGAAGGAACGCACCGATGCTGCCTGTGCGGCAATCCGTCCGTTTGCAGGTGCGGAGGTTCTCTGTGAGCTGGCGGAATATCTGCTGATAAGACGAAAGTAAAGGATAAAGATGGAATATATAATCGGAATATTCACAAACTACGTACTGATCTGCGCGTTTATCGGATGGTTCAGCGCCCAGTTCATTAAATGCGGCGCGTACATCATTAAAAATCATCAGTTCAGTTTTTCGGTGCTGATGTCCTCCGGCGGTATGCCCAGCTCCCACTCATCCACGGTCTGTGCGATGGTGGCAGCTACGGCAAAGATGGAAGGAACAAAATCGGTCTATTTCGCCCTTGCCTTTGTGCTGGCGTTTATCGTCATGTACGACGCTGCCGGTGTACGGCGGGCTGCGGGCGAACAGGCGAAGGTGCTCAATCGCATCGTCAACGATCTGTCCAAGGGCGATACCCGGTATCTTGATCGTGATCTCAAGGAGCTGCTCGGTCACACACCGCTGCAGGTATTTGTGGGCGCGCTGCTTGGATTTGTGATTCCGCTGCTGGTTCCGGTATTCTGAAATGCGGATTGATCGATATCTGGCGGAAAACGGCTATGCAAAAAGCCGCGAGGCGGCGCAGCATATGCTGCGGGACGGGCTGGTTCTGGTGAACGGTCGGACGGTGACAAAGCCCTCCTTCGACGTGGATGAGACATCCTCGCGCGAAATTATGCTGACCGGCGAGGGACTGCGCTATGTGAGCCGGGGCGGGCTTAAGCTGGAACGGGCGTTGGATGCATTCAACGTGGATGTGACCGGCGCGGACGCCGTGGACATCGGCGCTTCCACCGGAGGGTTCACCGATTGCTTGTTGCAGCGCGGCGCGGCTCATGTTCGCGCCATTGATGTGGGACGCTCCCAGCTGGATAAACGGCTGGAAGCTGACCCGCGTGTCACCTCTTACGAGGGCGTGAACGCCCGCTATCTGGCGCCGGAGAAAATCGGCGGGATGTGTGGGCTGGCGGTATGCGATGTGTCTTTTATTTCGCTGACGCTGATTCTGCCCGCTGTCCGGGCGATCCTGCTGCCCCAAGGACACTTTGTTGCGCTGATCAAGCCTCAGTTTGAGGCGGGGCGGGCGAACATCGGCAAGAACGGCATTGTGAAGGATCGGGCGGTACACGAAGATGTGATCGCCCGGGTGCTGGATGCGGCGGAAGCCTGCGGGCTGCACTGTGCCGGACTGACCACATCGCCCATCACAGGCGGCGACGGCAACCGGGAGTATCTGGCGCTGTTTGACGGCGTCGGCGGCTTTGACCGGAGAAGCATCAAACAGATTGTACATGAGTAATTTTTGAAGGCGGTGTCAAGTTGACAACAATCGGGATTTGTCCCAATATGGACAAGGACACGGCGTTTGCCGGAACGGCGCGGGTGCTGGAAGCGCTGTCGGGGCGTGCGGCGCTTCTGATGGATGGCGCGCTGCGCTCATATCTGACGGTGGCGCTGGGCAGCGAACGGCTGCGGGGAGTGACCTTCGTGGACGAGGAGCGCTTTTACAGCGAACCGGGCGTGATGCTGGTTCTGGGCGGCGACGGTTCCATACTCAAGGCCGCAAGGCGCTGTGCACCCGGCGGTGTGCCGATTCTCGGCATCAATCTGGGGCGCGTGGGTTATATGGCGGAAATTGAGCTTGACGAGCTGTCCCTGCTGCGGCGGCTGGCAACCGGCGATTATACCATCGAGCATCGCATGATGCTGGAAGCCGAGGCCGGCGGACGCCGGGAATTTGCGCTAAATGAAGCGGTTCTGGGCGGTGCTTCCATCTTCCGCATGGTGGAAATCGAGCTGTACTGCGACGGCAAGCACGTATCTACTTATCATGCGGACGGTTTGATCGCGTCCACGCCCACCGGTTCCACGGCATATTCGCTGTCGGCGGGCGGCGCGGTGGTTGATCCCCGCATGGACGCCATCCTGCTGACCCCCATCTGCTCCCATTCGCTGAATGCCAAGCCCATCGTCTTTTCCGCCGAATCGGAGCTGACCATGGTCAATGTCAGCACCCGGGAGGAACGGCTGTATCTGAGCATCGACGGCAGCGAAAGCCTGTTCATCGAGCGGGGCGAGCGGGTACATATCCGGCGCTCTCCCATCACGGCGGATTTCCTGCGGATGAAGGACGGCGGCTTTTACGAGGTGCTGCGGCACAAGATGTCCGAGAGAAATTAACGGAGGAGAGAATGAAATACAACCGACAGAATGAGATCATGGCTCTCATCAGCGAAAATGAAATCGAAACGCAGGAGGATTTGTCCGAGCGTCTGCGCAGCAAGGGTTACATGGTGACGCAGGCTACCATCTCCCGGGACATCCGCGAGATGAAGCTGGTGAAGGTTTCCAGCTCCAGCGGCAGGTACAAATACGCCCTCCCCCGACATGATGAAACAACCATCAGCACCAAGTTCCGGAATCTGCTCATTGAGACGGTGCAGGGGCTGGATAGTGCCAACAATATCGTGGTGGTGAAGACCTGCGCGGGTATGGCACAGGGAGCCGCTGCGGCCATTGATTCCATGGGGCGGGACGATGTGGTCGGCAGCGTGGCGGGCGATGATACAATTATCATCGTCATGCGCACCAACGAGGCGTCCTCCTCGCTGATTATGGATTTGCGGGAGATTCTGGCAAGCGGCTGATGACTTTGAGCAAGGAAAGTGTGGTGAGAGAATGCTTCTTTCTCTTCATATAGAAAATATTGCGGTGATTAAGTCGGCGGATATCGATTTTGCCGGCGGATTCACCGTGCTGACCGGCGAGACGGGCGCGGGCAAGTCGATCATTATCGACAGCATCAACCTGATTCTGGGCGGCAAGCAGTCGAGGGATTTAATCCGCAGCGGCGAGGAATCGGCGCAGGTGTCAGCAATCTTCGGCGAGCTGTCGGAGGTCAGTCTGCGGGCGCTGGAAGCGCTGGGCATTACGCCCGACGAGGACGGTCTGCTGATGGTGCAGCGCACCATCACGGCGGCGGGTAAATCCAACGTCAAGGTCAATGGGCGCACCATTCCGGTGTCCATGCAGCGGGAGGCGATGAAGTATCTCATCGGCATCCACGGACAGCACGACAACATGACGCTGCTTGTGCCGGACAATCATATTCTGTATCTGGACGAGTTTGCCGGAATCGGCGCGGAACTGACCGAGTATGAGAAAACCTACGATCAGTTCTGCGAGCTGAACCGCCGCATTGCCGAGCTGTCCCGCGGCGAGCGGGAGAAGGCGCAGCGGATTGAATTTCTGCGCTTCCAGATCGACGAAATCGAGTCGGCGAAGCTGAAGCCCGATGAGGAGGAGCAGCTCTGTGCCAGACGTGCCAAGCTGCAAAACAGCGAAAAAATCACCCAGCTTTCAAGGGCGGTTTATTCGTCCCTCTACCAGAATGAAAAGGGTACGGCGGCGCTGGATAAGGTCAAGCGCTCCATGAAGGCGCTGGACGCGCTGTCGGCGGTGATTCCGGCGGCGGAGGAGCTGTCGGTGCGGCTGGACGCCATCACCTACGAGCTGGAGGATATTGCCCTCACGGCCGAAGCCTTCGCCGATGACAGCGACGGCGATCCCACGGCGCAGCTGGACAAGATTGAAACCCGGCTGGATGAAATTTCGCGGCTGGAGCGCAAATACGGCGACACGCTGCCCGATGTGCTGACCTTCCTTGAAAAAGCGAAGGAGGAGCTGGAAAGCATTGAGCTGTCCGAGGAAAAGCTGGCGGAGTATACCGAAACGCGGGAATATCTGCTTCCGGTTCTGGCGGCGCAGGCGGACGAACTGTCCGAGCGGCGGGCGGCGGCAGCGGAGATGCTGGAGGCGAAAATCGTGGAGGAGCTGGCTTATCTGGATATGCGGGGCGTCAGCTTTTCGGCGGGGGTGAAGCATCGCGTCGAAACCGACGGAGGGGCTTCATACGCCCGGCGCGGCGTGGACGATGTGGAATTTCTGATTGCAACCAACAAGGGTGAGCCGCTGAAGCCGCTGGCAAAGATTGCGTCGGGCGGCGAACTGTCGCGCATCATGCTGGCCATTAAGACTGTGCTGGCGGACAAGGATTCGCTGGAAACGCTGATTTTTGACGAGGTGGACACGGGCGTGTCGGGAAAAACTTCCCAGAAGATTGGCATTAAGCTCCGGGATCTGGCGGCGAAGGGAAGCGCGCAGGTGCTGTGCGTTACTCACTCGGCGCAGATTGCGGCACTGGCAGACAACCACTATCTCATCTCCAAGGGCGAGAGCGGCGGACGGGTGTCCACCTCCGTGACGCCCCTCGATACGGACGGACGTGTCCGCGAGGTGGCGCGCATCATGGGCGGCATCAATATCACCGACAAGCTGCTGGAAACCGCCCGCGAGATGATTGATGAAAAAATATAGACAACATTCTGAAAGGAAACAATAAAAATGAAAATTTACGAAGAACTGAAAGCACGCGGTCTGATCGCGCAGGTCACTGACGAGGCGCATATCGCGGATATGATCAACAACGGCAAGGCCACCTTCTACATTGGCTTTGACTGTACCGCCGACTCGCTGACCGCCGGTCACTTCATGGCGCTGACCCTTATGAAGCGCCTTCAGATGGCGGGCAACAAGCCCATCGCCCTCATCGGCGGCGGCACTACCATGATCGGCGACCCCTCCGGTCGCACCGATATGCGCAAGATGCTAACCAAGGAAGATATCGATCACAATGCCGAGTGCTTCAAGCGCCAGATGGAGCGCTTCATCGATTTCGGCGAGGGCAAGGCTATGATGGTCAACAACGCAGACTGGCTGCTGAACCTGAACTATGTTGACCTGCTGCGCGAAGTGGGCGCCTGCTTCTCCGTGAACAATATGCTGCGCGCCGAGTGCTACAAGCAGCGTATGGAGAAGGGTCTGTCCTTCCTGGAATTCAACTACATGATTATGCAGTCCTACGACTTCTACTATATGTTCCAGAAGTACGGCTGCAACATGGAATTCGGCGGCGACGACCAGTGGTCGAATATGCTGGGCGGCACCGAACTGATCCGCCGGAAGCTGGGCAAGGATGCCCACGCCATGACCATTACGCTGCTTACCGACTCCCAGGGCAAGAAGATGGGCAAGACCGCCGGCAACGCCGTATGGCTTGATCCCAACAAGACTTCGCCCTTCGATTTCTATCAGTATTGGCGCAATGTGGGCGACGCGGACGTACTCAAGTGCATCCGTATGCTGACCTTCCTGCCCCTTGAGCAGATCGACGAGATGGACAAGTGGGAGGGCGCGCAGCTCAACACGGCTAAGGAAATTCTTGCTTACGAGCTGACCAAGATGGTTCACGGCGAGGAAGAGGCTGAAAAGGCAAAGACCGCTGCCAAGGCTCTGTTCGCGCAGGGCGGCGTCAGCGAGGATATGCCCACCACCGAGCTGTCCGCCGACGATGCGGCATCGGGCAGTGTGCTTGTCACCGATCTGCTGGTCAAGGGCAAGCTGGCTCCCTCCAAGGGTGAGGCAAAGCGCCTGATTCAGCAGGGCGGCATCACTGTGGACGATGTGAAGGTGGAGAAATTTGACGCGGCGGTGGATGCCGAAAAGCTGGCTGCGGGCGTGATCGTCCGCAAGGGCAAGAAGGTTTTCCACAAGTTCATTGTAAAATGAGCAAAATCTATACGACCCTGCTGTTTGACGCGGACATGACGCTGTTTGATTTCGATGGAGCGGAGACTGAGGCTTTTGGTATTGTTATGGCAAAGTACGGCATACAATATACCGATGCTGATCTTACGCGCTATAAGGCGATCAACGCGGCGCTGTGGGAGCGATTCAACAGCGGAGAGATTACAAAGGATTATCTTCAGGGGGCGAGGTTTACCCAGTTTATCGCCACCTTCGGCGACCGGTACGCTTCGCTGGACGGCAAAGTGCTGAATAACGCTTATGTGGAGGCGCTGAGCGAGTGCTCCCAGCTTCTCGACGGCGCGGCGGAGGTCTGCCGCCGTCTGTCGGAGAAATACGAGCTGTACATCGTCACCAACGGCATCTCCCGCGTACAGCACAAGCGCTTCGATGCGTCGGTCATTAAGCCGTATTTCAAGGGGATTTTCGTGTCGGAGGACGCGGGCGCTCCCAAGCCGATGAAGCGTTATTTTGACTATGTGTTCGCCGCTGTTGGCGAGGAAAAGCGGGCTTTGTCGGTTATCATCGGCGATTCGCTGACCACGGACATGGCGGGCGGACGTACCGCCGGGATTGACACGGTTTGGTACAATCCCGCGCACACGGTGAATCACACCGACATTACGCCGACCTATGAAACGGCAAACTACGAGGAATTGCTGGCATTATTTCTGTAAGGAGAATCGATTTTATGGACTTTACCCGCGTAACCCATCTGCTGACCGATAAAGGGATTGCTTTTTCCGAGAACCGCCCGCTGTCCGAGTTCACCAGCTTTCATATCGGCGGTCCGGCGGCGCTGATGGTTTTCCCCGGCTCTGTGGACGAAGCCGCCGCCGCGCTGACCATCCTGCGTGAGGAATCGTGCGAGCGGGTGACGGTGCTGGGCAACGGCACCAATCTGCTGGCGGCAGACGAAGGTTACGACGGCGCGGTGGTGGTTCTGTCGGGGATGAAGAATATCACCTTTGCTGATGGGCTGCTGCGTGCCGACGCGGGTGTATCGGTGACGGCGCTGTCAGGGAAGGCGGCGAAGCTGTCGCTGACCGGGCTGGAGTTTGCTTACGGCATTCCGGGCACTGTGGGTGGCGGCATCTATATGAACGCCGGAGCCTACGGCGGCGAGATGGCGCAGGTGGTGGCAGCCAGCCGCTGGTATGATCTTGACACCGGCGAAGTGGGCGTCACCGTCGGGGATGCCCACGGCTTCAGCTACCGCAGAAGCTGCTATATGGGCAGCCGCCGGGTGGTGTTTTCCGCCGATTTCCGGCTGGAGCCGGGAAACGCGGAGGAGATTACTGCTCGGATGAACGACTATATGTCCCGCCGCCGTGAAAAGCAGCCGTTGGAATATCCCAGCGCCGGCAGTGTGTTCAAACGCGGAAACGGCTTTATCACCGCTAAGCTGATCGAGGAGGCGGGGCTGAAAGGTCGTTCGGTGGGCGGCGCCCAGGTATCCGAAAAGCACGCCGGATTCATCGTGAATCGGGGCGGCGCCAGGGCTGCCGATGTGCTGGCTCTGATCGGGATCATCAAATCCACTGTCAAGGAGAAATTCGGCGCGGAGATTGAGTGCGAGGTTCGGTATCTGCGCTGAATATGCAATGAGGAAAAGAAAATGGACTTTTTAATCATCACCGGTATGTCTGGTGCCGGTAAATCCCAGGCAGCCAACACGCTGGAGGATCTGGGCTGGTATTGTATCGATAATATGCCCGTGGCGCTGATTCCCAAGGTGGCGGAAATTTACACAGCCACGCCGGGCAAACAGGGCAAGGTGGCCTTCATCGTGGATATTCGGGGCGAGGTGGAGTTTGAAACCCTTTTCACCCGTTTGGACGAGTTGAAACGGCAGGGCTTCAACTGCCGCACCATCTATATGGAGTGCGCGGATGAGACAATCATCGCCCGGTATAAGTTTACCCGCCGCACCCATCCGCTGGTGAGCGCCAAGAGTGTCAGCATGACCCAGGCGCTGGCGATGGAGCGGGAGCTGCTGAGCCTTGCCAAGCTGCGCGCCGACTATATCATCGACACCACCAAGCTGACTCCCGCCCAATTGAAGGAAAAGGTGGGCGGGCTTGTGCTGACCGAGAACGTGCGGGAGCTGTTTGTCACCTGTATGTCCTTCGGCTTCAAGCATGGCGCGGCCAGCGAGGCCGATCTTGTCTTTGACGTGCGCTGCTTCCCGAACCCTTACTATTACGAGGAGCTGAAAGAACACACCGGATTGGAAGCGCCGGTGCGGGATTTTGTCTTCTCCCATAAGGAGACCACCGATTTCGTGGACAAGCTCTACGACATGGTGGACTATCTGCTTCCCCTCTATTCCAGAGAGGGCAAGGCCGAGCTGATCATCGCCATTGGCTGCACCGGCGGCAAACACCGCTCGGTGGCTATTTCGGAAGCGCTGGCGGGGCATATCCGTCAGGAGGGCTACCGCACGGTGACGATTCACCGGGATATTACGAAGTAAAAATCTGGAGGATGTCATGTCCTTTGCACACGAAACCAAAGCCGGTCTTGTGGCGCTGTCCGAAACGATGAAGCGCGATTGCTGCCGCCGGGCGGAGCTTTACGGCATACTCTGTATGTCCGGCGTGTTCACGCGCCAGAAATGCAAGCTGGTCACATCCTGCGGCGAGCTTGCGGCACTGACTATAAAGTGGCTCGGTGACCTCTATTCCACCACCGGTAATCTGTATGTTACCGAGAAGAAAAGCGGTGAAGCGGACGAGCGGTCGAGCAATAAGATTACCGTTCCGCAGAAAAGAGAGCTGGAGCGGCTCTTTCACTCCTTCCGCTACGAGCCGGACGAGCCGGAGACAAGCATCAAGCGGGAAATGCTCCGCTGTCCGAACTGTGCGGCGGCTTTCATCCGGGGGGCGTTTCTGTCCGCCGGGACGATTACTGATCCGGAAAAGAGCTATCATCTGGAGATGAGCCTGACGAGTGAGGCGCTGGCTGACGATTTCGCGGCGCTGCTTTCCGAGCAGGAGCTGGAGCCGAAGCGGATGACTCGCAAAAACGAGCACGTGCTTTACTACAAGGACAGCGAGAGCATCGAAAATTTCCTTGCCTACATCGGCGCGAACACGGCGGCGTTCACCATCATGAATAAAAAAATCGAGCGCGGCCTTCGTTCCGACGCCAACCGTATTGCCAACAGCGAGCTTGCCAACATCGGCAAGACGGTGGCCGCCGCAGGCGACCAGATTGCCGCCATCCATACGCTGATGCAGAGCGGCGAGCTGGAACGGATGCCCGACGAGCTGCGTCAGACCGCCATGCTGCGGCTGGAGAATGACGATGCCACCCTGTCCCAGCTGGCGGCGTTACATACGCCCCCCATCACCAAGTCGGGGGTGAACCACCGGCTGAAAAAGATTATGGCGTGGGGGAGATAATATGAGAATTCTGATCGACGCCGACGGCTGCCCGGTCACGAAGCTGACCCTCCGCATTGCGGCGCGTTATGGGATCGAATGCGTCCTGTTCTGCGATACCGCCCATTCCTTTGACACCGACGCGCGGGTGATTACCGTGTCGCAGGGCGCGGACAGCGCGGATTTCGCGCTGGTGAATCATGTGCTTCCCGGCGATATCGTGGTGACGCAGGACTACGGTCTTGCCGCCATGGCGCTGGCACGGGGAGCGCGTCCCATCAGTCAGGACGGGATGCTGTATACCGACGGCAACATCGGCGGACTGCTGGAATCGCGGGCGCTGGCAAAGCGCATCCGCCGCGGCGGCGGGCGTCTGAAAGGTCCGTCGAAGCGTACTTCCGCGCAGGATACCGCTTTTGAAGCGGCTTTGTTAAAATTATTAGGAGACAAAAATGCCTGATTTCGTTCATCTTCATCTGCATAGCGAATACAGCCTGCTGGACGGCGCCTGCCGCGTTACCGACATCCCCAAGCGGGCGAAGGAATGCGGTCACACCGCCGCCGCCATAACCGACCACGGTGCGATGTACGGCGCCGTGGCGTTTTACAATGCCTGCAAGGCCGAGGGAATCAAGCCGATCATCGGCTGCGAGGTTTATTTCGCCCGCCGCACCCGTTTCGATAAAACCCACGGCGAGGATTCGGGCAGCTGTCATCTTGTTCTGCTGGTGAAGAACGAAATCGGCTACAGAAATCTTATTTACATGGTGACGAAGGCCTTCACCGAGGGATTTTATTCCAAGCCGCGCATCGATATGGAGCTGCTGGAAGCCCATCACGAGGGTTTGATCGCTCTGTCCGCCTGTCTGGCGGGCTTCATCCCCCGGGCACTGCTGTCGGGGGATTACGACGCCGCTCGCAATCACGCAATCCGGATGAAGGAGCTGTTCGGCGAGGATTATTATCTGGAGATTCAGGATCACGGCATCGACGAGCAGAAGGAGGTCAACCGAGGGCTGGTAAAGCTGTCCCGGGAATTGTCGATTCCGCTGGTGGCGACTAACGATGTGCATTACCTCCGCCGTCAGGACGCGGACAGTCAGGCGATTCTCATGTGCATCCAGACCAACAATGTCATCACCGACGGACGTCCCATCGGCTTTGAAACCGATGAATTTTACTATAAAACCACCGCCGAAATGGAGAAGCTGTTCGGCTACCTCGATTCGGAGGAGCTGGGCAGCCCCATCACCAACACCCAGCGTGTGGCGGACAAGTGCAGCTTCGACTTTGATTTCTCCAAGCTGTATCTTCCTGCCTTCCGTACATCCGACGGCACGACGCCGGACGAATACCTGCGCCGCCTGACCGAAGCGGGGCTGGCGAAGCGTCTGGAGACCGGGCGGATTATCTATACGGACAGACATCCCGAAAGCGAATACCGGGAGCGCATCGACTACGAGCTGTCGGTGATTATCCGCATGGGCTACGCCGACTACTTCCTAATTGTGCAGGATTTCGTGGGCTATGCCAAATCCAAGGATATCCCCGTAGGTCCCGGACGCGGTTCGGGCGCGGGAAGCCTTGTGGCTTTTCTGCTGGGGATTACTGACCTCGACCCGCTGGTGTTCGAGCTGCTGTTCGAGCGCTTTTTGAACCCGGAGCGGGTCAGTATGCCCGACTTCGACATTGATTTCTGTTACAACCGCCGGGATGAGGTCATCGAATATGTTCGCGACCGTTACGGAAGCGACCATGTGGCGCAGATTATCACCTTTGGAACCATGGCGGCGCGGGCTGTCGTTCGGGACGTGGGACGGGCGCTGGGAATGTCCTACGCCGAAACCGACGCGGTGGCCAAGTGCATTCCCCATGCGCTGGATATGACGCTGGACACGGCGCTCCAGTCCAGCAAAGATCTGCGGGAAATGTACGAAGCCGACGAGAAGGTCAAACGGCTCATCGACACCTCCCGGGCGCTGGAGGGTATGCCCCGGCATTCCTCCACCCATGCGGCGGGCGTGGTTATCACCGACCGCCCGGTTCACGAATATGTGCCGCTGGCGGTCAACGGCGAAATGCCGGTGACTCAGTTCGATATGGATACGGTGGCGAAGCTGGGACTGCTGAAGTTCGACTTCCTCGCCCTGCGCTATCTGACCATTATCTCCGACACCGAGCGGCAGATTCGGGAATACGAGCCGGATTTCGCCGTGGACAGACTGCCGCTGGACGACGCGAAGGCTTACGAGCTGATCTCCGCCGGCAATACCGACGGTGTGTTCCAGCTGGAATCGGGCGGTATGCGCCAGATGCTGACCCAGTTGCGCCCCGACTGCATTGAGGACATCGTGGCGGCTATCTCGCTCTACCGTCCCGGTCCTATGGATTCCATTCCGAAGTTCATTGAGAATCGGAAGGATCGTTCGAAAATCGTTTATAAAACGCCGCTGCTGGCGCCGATTCTGGACGTGACCTACGGCTGCATGGTTTATCAGGAGCAGGTTATGCAGGTGTGCCGGACGGTGGCGGGCTATTCTTACGGGCGCGCCGATCTGGTTCGGCGCATGATGGCGAAGAAAAAGGCTGAGGAGATGGAGAAAGAGCGTGCCGTTTTCGTGGAAGGCGCGGCAAATAACGGCATCACCGCCGATGTGGCCAACGAGCTGTTCGATGAGATGTCCGGCTTTGCCAGCTACGCCTTCAACAAGAGCCATGCCGCCGCGTATGCCATTCTCTCCTACCGCACCGCTTATCTGAAAAGCCATTATCCCTGTGAGTATCTGGCGGCGCTGATGACATCGGTCATGGGCAGCGCATCCAAAACCGCCGAATATGTATCCGAATGCACCCGCTACCGAATTCGTATCCTGCCTCCCGATATCAACGAGAGCTATGCGAACTTCCACGCCTATCGCAGCGGAAAGGAGCGCTATATACGCTTCGGTCTGCTGGCGCTGAAAAATCTGGGCGAGGGCTTTGTGGAGCGTATCGCACGGGAGCGGGAAGGGCATCCCTTCGCCTCTTTTGAAGACTTCATCGAGCGGATGTACGGGCAGGATATGAACAAGCGTCAGGTGGAAGCGCTGATCAAGAGTGGCGCTTTTGACAGTCTGGGTATCTATCGAAGCCGCCTGCTTCTTTCCTATGAGCGGATTATCGATCATTATCAGGAAAAAAACCGCACCAACATCGCCGGACAGCTTGATCTCTTTTCTCAGGGCGGTGAAACCATGGCGAAGCCGGAGGGCTTTGTTTACCCGGATATTCCCGAGCTGTCCCTGCGGGAGAAGCTGCGTCTGGAGAAGGAATGTTCAGGCATCTATTTCTCGGGCAGCTTATTGCAGGACTACTCTAAGCACGTGGACAAAATCGCTCCCACCGCCATCAACGATATTCTGCTCGCCTTCTCCGAAGACCCGGATTCGGACGCGGTATTCCGAGACAAGCAGACGGTGATTATCTGCGGCATCGTGAACCGCCGCCAGATGAAGCTGACCAAGAACGGCGCACAGATGGCATTTCTGTCGGTGGAAGACCGCTTCGGTGAGATGGAGGTCATTGTCTTCCCAAAGACGCTGGAGCAGTATGGCGGCTACATCACCGAGGAAGCGGCGCTGGCCATTGTGGGACAGCTGTCCGTGCGGGACGATGAGGATCCGAAGCTGCTTTGCCAGGCGGTGATGCCACTGGACGACAACGAGCATTTCGGCGAGCATTCGCCCGCCCTGTCCATGCCCGGTCAGACCCGTCCGAGGGCACAGACGGTTCAGCCGACTGCAACGGCTCAGCCGATGCAGCCGAGCCGTCCCACAAAGATTTATATGCGTGTGGAGCGCGCCGACGAATCCGACCGGGGATTCCGCAAGGCGGCGAATCTGGTGTCGATTTTCTGCGACGGCGATGTGGAAGTGATCTTCTACGACAAATCCAAGGCTGAATATATCCGCATGAGCAACCTTCGCCTGATGGCGACGCCGCTGGTTTTGAGCGAACTGCGCGCGCTGCTGGGCGGCGAAAATGTGGTGCTGCGATAAGGAGGATGTGCATGAAAAAAGAGAAGAAAAAACGTTCCCGTCAGGTTTATCGCAGCATTGTGCTGCTGTCGAAGATCGGTGCGCCGGTTTTTCACGCACTTTATTATGTATTCATCGCACTGGTGGTGTTTTTTGCGATTTTGGCGCTGATCGTCTTTCTTGTCAACACCTCTGTGGAAAAGATGCTGCTTCCGCCGCTGATGACCCTGCATGGCGACGAATATTATTCGATTTTCATCGGCAACGGCATTCGAATCGACGCGGCTTACGAGTCGGTGACGCTGGCGGACATCAAAACGGTGATTTATGCAGAGCTGATTCTGGTCGCCGCCGTATGCTGCATGATGGCGCCCGTATCGCTTTTCCTGTCTCGCCTGATGAAAAATATAGCTTCGGGAATGCCTGCCAATCTTCAAAACGCCCGCTATGTTCTGTACATCGGTCTGTCGGTTATGTGCGGCTATACCTTTGTACGCATCGCCAGCCGGTTCTATAACTATCTGCTGGTGCGCACCTTTGTGGCGGACAGCGGGGCGATTCACCTGTCCATGGGGATTGATCTCGGCGGTGTGGTCATAGGTCTGCTGATCATGCTGCTGGGCTATGTTTATGGTCACGCCTGTGAGACGATGGTGGCGCAGTCTATGACGCCCGAAACCCATCATGATATTCAGCAGCGCTGACGGGGCGCGAACCTTAAATTTGTAAATTTTTTGCACTTCATTGCTTTGTATCCGTAAATTCACAAAATATTCACGGGATTGCATTATAATAAAAAGAACAATTCTCTGCTTTGCTTCGTCTAAATGATATAGAACCACAATCATAACGAAGTTTCGGAAAGGAAAATCGGAAATTGAACAATTATCCCAGAAAACCGACATCACAGGGACAGCATCAGACAACGCAGCGGAAGCCTTCCAATAAAAAGAAGGTAAACTGGTCGGGTGAGGTAGCTTCCTCGGCAAAAATCGCCGGAAAGGTTGTAGGACGGATATTCTCCTACGTCCTGAACGTGCTGCTGACGGTGCTGCTCATCTGCTTTATCACCGGCATCATCGTTGTCACCGTCTTCGCCGTGTATGTGAAAAACTATATTGACCCGGAGATCGATCCTTCGCTGTTCAAGATGAACGCAAGCCAGACGACAAAAATCTTTTATATGGACTATTCCGACCGCGAAAACCGCATCGGTGAAATGATTGAGATAGAGGATCAGCGTCTTTATGGCAGCCAGAACAGTATGTGGGTGTCCTATACGGAAATTCCCGAAGATCTGGTCAACGCATTCGTTGCCATCGAGGACCACCGTTTCTGGAATCACAGCGGCGTGGACTGGTGGCGAACCTGCGGCGCGATTCTGAACTATTTCATTCCCTTTGATAATAAATTCGGCGGATCGACCATTACGCAGCAGACCATTAAAAATCTGACCGAAGATGACGATTACACGCCTCAGCGAAAGATTCAGGAAATTCTGCGTGCGCTGAACCTTGAGAAAAAGCTGGATAAGACGCAGATTATGGAGCTGTATCTGAATAATATCTATCTGTCCCAGAACTGTATTGGCGTGCAGGCGGCGGCATGGACCTACTTCGGCAAGGAGGTCAAGGATTTGACGCTGCTGGAATGCGCGGCGATTGCGGGTATCACCCAGGCTCCGACCAAGTATGACCCGGTGCAGAATCCCGAGAGCCAGACAACCAAGCGCAATACCGTTCTTGCGAAAATGCTGGAGTACGGCTACATCACGCAGGCGGAGTACGATGAAAACTACAACAAGGAGCTTGACCTCAACTATCAGGGACGGGCACAGAGCGTGAAGGCGTCCACCAACTCCTGGTACACCGATCAGGTCATTGAGGAGGTTGTGGCTGCGCTTTGCGCGGAGAAAGGTTATTCAGAGAAAGCCGCATATGATATGATCTACTCCGGCGGTCTTCAGATTATTACGCTTCAGGATCCCGATATTCAGGATATCCTTGAAGAGGTCTACACCAACGATGCCAACTTCCCCAAGACAAACAACGCCATTCAGCCCCAGTCTTCGTTTGTGGTCATCGACCACGCTACCGGCGACGTGGTTGGTCTGATCGGCGCGCGCGGCGAGAAGGAGGGCAACCTGCTTCTGAACTACGCTACCCAGACTACACGCTCCCCCGGTTCGTCCATCAAGCCGCTGTCGATCTATGCGCCGGCGCTGGAGAAGGGAATCATCACTTATGGCAGCGTCTATGACGATGTGCCGGTGTGGTTCAACTACGCGGACGACGATGAGGAGAAGCTGAATCCTTCCGCCTGGCCGAAAAACCTGCCCGAGGTTTACAACGGTCTGACCACGGTGCAGGACGCCGTGACCCGTTCGGTCAACACGGTGGCGGTACGCATTCTTCAGGATCTGACGCTGGATGCATCCTTCGATTTTGTACGCAACAAACTGAACATGACCAGCTATATTGAATATGCCACCCTGTCCAACGGCATGGGTATCACCGATAAGGACTACTCGGCGCTGGCGCTGGGCGGTATGAACTACGGCGTGACCAATCTGGAGATCACCGCCGCATATCAGGTTTTTGCCAACGGCGGTGTTTACAACAAGCCCCGTACCTGGCTGAAGGTGCTGGACAGCGAGGGCAATCTGCTGCTGGAGAATGAATCGGAAAGCTACGTTGTCATCAGCGAGCAGACCGCATCCATTATGACCAAGATGCTTCAGAATGTTGTCACTCGGGGTACCGCGAAAGCTGTGACCCTGCAAAAGCAGATTAACTGCGCCGGTAAGACCGGTACGGCGTCCAACGACGTTGACCGCTGGTTCATCGGCTACACGCCTTATTACGTGGGCGGTATCTGGTTTGGCTACGAAATGCCCCAGTCGCTGGGTACACTGTCCTTCAACCCGGTGACAACAGGCTGGGATATTGTCATGACCAAGATTCACGAGGAAATTCTGAACAGCGGAAAGTCGCTGAAGACCTTTGAGACTGCGGATGGTGTGATCAAGGCCACCTACTGCAAGGATTCGGGCAAGCTGATGACTTCGGCCTGCTACCTTGATCCCCGCGGCAGCCGTGCGGAGGAAGGTTACTTCACCGCCGCGACCGTTCCTACAGAAACCTGCGACCGTCATGTGCTCGTCAATATCGATACGTCTACCGGAGCAATTGCCAACGAGTACTGTCCGTCCGAGTCTGTGGTACAGAAGGGTCTGCTCAAGCTGGAAAACGGCGAGCGTGTCTTCCCGATGAATGTGAAGGTTACGGACGCTCAGTACACCTATATGGAGGTATCGGCGGACACGCCGATGCCTGAAAGCGGAGACGTTCCTTTCTATATCAATCTTTACGAGGAGGGCACGTATCCCGGTTATACGAATACCAATGGCAATCGGGTGTACAACAGCTATTGCTATGAGCACCACTATGTGGAGCCGGAACCCGAGGAAACCACAACGCCGGAGGAAGATTCCGACATCCCTCCGGATGAAAGCGGTATGCCCGAGGACACCGGTGATACCGGCGATGTGGCTGCATAAAAATGGAATGAAAGCCGAAATCACCTCATACACATTGTATGGGGTGATTTTTATGTCGTTTATCAAGAATCAAAAGCGGAAAATCCGTAGTATCATTCGTGTTGAGCTGTGCCGCATTGATCTGAAATGCGTGATTATCGGGGCGGTGATCATACTGTTGTGTGGTTTTTTGAGCGCGTTTGTCGGATGTCCGGCGGATGGCTTCGGCACGTTTTTCCGCTGTCTGGAGCGTCCGAGGTTCACGCCGCCTGCCTTTCTGTTTCCGATCATATGGACGCTGCTGTATATCCTGATCGGCGCGGCAGCGGGTGCTGTAGCCTGTGCGCGAGAGCGTTCGCTGGAAGCAGACAAATTCAAGGGACTGCTGTTTTTCATTCTGATGATGGTATTCAACTTTGTGTGGACGCCGTTGTTTTTTGGTGCGGGAGCATTTTTTGCGGCATTTTGTGCGATTATCATGATGCTGATTCTGAGCTTTTTCGCAGCCTGCTTTTTCTTTCGGATTTTTGTGCTGTCCGGGGCGGCGATGGTTATATACATTCTGTGGTTGCTGTTTGCGGCATATCTGAATCTGGGGGTAATTATCCTGAACTAATACATGCGTATGGGGAAATATGCACAAAATGGATTGCTCGATTTGTAAATGTGCACAAAATATCATAGTAAATTAACATTTAGAAACAAAAATATACTGAAAATCTATTGACAAATTGAAATGAAAATAGTATAATATACGCATAGGTGAAAACAGTTATAGCTGAATAGTACTTCACTTATACTATTTATTAGGAGGATAATCTCGAATGAAATTTACCCGCGTTTTAACCCTGCTCATGGTCGGCATCCTGGTTGCACTCTCTCTCGGTTCTTGCAGCAGCGGTCCTGCTGCCCCCATTACCACCGTTACCCTCATCATTGAGAATCCGGACGATCCTGAAAATCCCATCCTGAACACCACCGTTGAAGTACAGGACGAGAACCCCACCGTTCTGATGGCGTTCCAGGAAGGCTGCATTGCAAATGAAATTTCCTATGTTCTGACCGATGCAGAGGATTCTGTCCGCGATATCAAGGACTACAAGGATGTTACCGTTGACGGTCTGACCTACTACTGGATCTACCTCATCGACGGTGTGGAGCCGACTCAGGGCAAGGCAAACGCTAATGCGATTTCGGAAGGTCAGACGATTACCTATCAGTACATCGTTTTCGATCCCGCAGCTGAAGATGAATAAAAATTACGAAGGATGCCGTTTTGCGGCATCCTTTTTCTATGAGGTGCTGTATATTTGAAAATACGCTCCATAAACTGACGCATGATAAGAAGCTGCTGTGGACGAGATTCTGCGCACCTCTGACAGCGGTTTGATCGCTCCGACACAAAGTGCCTGCCTGCACCGTTCATCGCTCAGAGCCGCGAGAAAGCACATGAGGATGGGGCTGTATATGATGCGCGAAGGATTCCGGCGGACCATCGATGGCGGCAGGGAACGGCATGCGCATCGGCGTGTTTATGGTTTGTTGAGAAAATAGAAAATCCTCCTGCATAATATGGCGGACACGCTCATATAGTATACCAGCCATATTATAAGGAGGATTTTCATATGTTCATCTATTCGATGCGCGCCAGCACCGTCAAATTTTTTGGCGTCACCACGCTGGCTGTGATTGCCCTGGTCACGCTGTTGGTTTTTATCCCCAGTGCCGAGCCGACCATCTCAAACGGTGTGTTGGAGACGGTGGAGAGCGTCAAATTCGATAAGATCAAGACCGCCGAGGATCGTATTGCTTTCCTACGCCAGTTCGGCTGGGAGGTGGAGGCAGTGCCGCTGGAGGAGGTGGAGGTGACGATTCCGGCGGAGTTTGACAAGGTGTATCAGAGTTACAACGAGCTTCAGCGCAAGCAGGGCTTTGATCTGACCGGCTACATGAAAAAGAATGTCATGCGCTACACCTACAAGATCACCAACTATCCCGATTACACCGGCGATGTCTACGCCAACTTCCTTGTGTACAAGAACAAGGTGATCGGCGGTGATGTCTGTTCCGCTGATTCGAACGGCTTCATTCATGGGCTGGATCGAACCATTACTTATTGAAGAAAAATCGGATGCCGCGCAGCGGCATCCGATTTTTGATTTTCCCTGTTTGATTACGGCTGGATATAATCTCCCTCCACATAAAAGACACCGTTGGTCAGTGGGATTTCATCGTCAGGCTTTTCCAGCGCGCCCCGGCGGATCAGCTCCTCAATCACGCGCCCGATGACCGAGCCGGAGTAGCAGGAAATCCACTGATTGATCTGGTCGTGCAGGCGCTTTGGAACGAATTGCTCGAAGTTGCGACGCACCGACAGCAGCCACTTTGACAGCAGATCGTCGATCCGTGCGTTGTCGAATGTAAACGCGGATACAAAGGCGTCGAACTGTTCACGAGTAAAGCAGGGGAAGTTCAGCTTGCAGACCGAACCATCCCGGATGATCAGATTCGCCTGTATCAGACGGATGATGTCCTCCTCGGTCAGGCTGCCGGGAGCAATGATGCCGTTCACGCTGTTCTGCGGGATATCGTTCGCGCAGAGCCATTGGGTGCCGCCGTTATGATAGATGTTGTAATTGAAATATCGGGCAATATTGTAGTAATAAATATGCCCCAGCTTTGCGCTTTTGCTGCCGCTGTCATTTCCGGCGGCGTTGCAGCCGGTAGTTTCGGGGGCGCAGTTTTCGCTTTCATCCGCTGTTTCCTCCACGATAAACCAGCCGTATCCTCCGTCTCTGCGGGGCGGGAATGGACCGCTTGAAAGATGCAGGCGGTCGTTCTGCAAGGCGCGCCGCTTCCTGCGGATAAGGTAGGGAATCAGAATATACCCCAGCCGCGCCATGCCGAAATCATGCCCGTAGAAATTGCTGTCATGCAGGATTTTTTCGCCCTTTTGCAGGATATCCTCCAGCTGATCGGCCAGTGCGCTGACAAGCGGGGCGCCAGCAGTTTCGGTGGCGGCACGGTTTTTTAGGCTGAAAATGATGAAATCTGCGGCATATTTGCTTCCGATTTTTTTGATCGCCTCGCCATGCTCCAGCCGGGGAAGCTCGTCCTCGATGTACAGCGTTGGAATTCCGGTGGCCAGGCTGATTTCCTCCACAGTCAGCGGTTCTTCGTAGGCTGCAAGACAAATGGCGCGGGCAAGCTGGGTGTGAAGATAGCGGTCGGTATCGATGCTGCCGTTGCAGCAGGTTGTGTTCCAGTTGATTCTCTGATATACCTTGTCCATTTCATGATCTCCTATCCGTTCTCTGATTTTCTGGCGTCCCACGTTGAGACGCCACTTGATGGTGGTCTCGGGCAGCGCATATTTCCCGGACAGCGCTTTCACCGCCATTCCGCCGATGTAGTGATCGACGAAAATATTGCGGTATTCCGCCGAGAGGGTGTGCAGCGAGCGGAAAACCGGCTCGTATCGAACCTCCAACGATTCCTCGTCAATCTGACAGTAGTCCTCCATCTCATACAAATCCGCGTCCGAGCTGTACTCCGCCGAACGTCTGCGCGCCTCGATAAAGCGGGCATAACGGTTATGCGCGATTTTCCAGACCCATGCGTCCGGCGAATCGATGGGATATCTGCCGATGCCGTCCAGAATGTGGCAGATGATTTCACCTGCTAAATCCTCCGCGTCGTACCGGCTGTTCAGACGACGGCAGCAGAAGCGGAAAATCGGTTCCACATATGGCAGGATATCGTTGGCTTGCATCGCTTTTCCTCCTCTCGGAATGATTTCAATCATGATTGTACCCTATAAGTGCGCAAAATCGAAAACGGATAGGTGATTTTCAAAAAAATTGAAGAAAAACAGCCCCGGGAAAATCCCGGGGCTCAGATTGCTGGCGCACAAAAGTGCGCCAGCCCTGTTCAGATATTACTGATTGTCCTTAGCGTCCAGCGACTTCAGATAGTTGAAGCAGCGGGTAACTTCCTCAACGCCGGTGGGCTGGCAGCCTTCCGACTCGACAACCATACGCATACCAAGCTCGATAGCCTTTGCGCGTACAGCTGCGACGGGAGCTTCGCCCTCGCCCAGAGCCAGACCCTTGCGGTCGCGGGTGCCGTCCTTCAGGTGAATGATCTTCACTCTGTC
Source organism: Clostridia bacterium (assembly GCA_017472255.1). Taxonomy (GTDB): domain Bacteria; phylum Bacillota; class Clostridia; order Oscillospirales; family CAG-272; genus Flemingiibacterium. Next base: position 206,102 of record JAFUQU010000014.1, read on the forward strand.
CTTCAGGCGGGTGATGGTCTCGATGGGATCGCGGCCTGCGCAGAATGCCCAGTAGGTGTCAATCTGGAAGTTGACGGTGGTGCGGGCTTCCATCTCAGCGTGAGCGATGATGCCGTCCTTGTTGGGCTTGAACTCGCCGTCGTGGTTGTGGTATGCCAGGGTGATGCCCTCAGCAGCCAGCATGGGCTTATACTTGTTCAGCTTCTCGATGGTGGAATCGAGACCTGCCTTGGTGTCCCACGGAGCGCCGGGGATGATGTAGTTGGGGTTGCCGATGGTCTTGTGATATTTCACAGTTGCGGCGAAATCTGCGTCCAGTTCACCCAGGCTGCTGTGGGTGGAGCTGATCTTGAGACCGTACTCGTCGAGCATAGCCTTAACGTCCTCGGCGCTGTGACCGAAGAAGCCTGCGAATTCTACCCATTTGTAGCCGATTTCAGCTACCTTCTTGAGTGCGCCTGCCAGATCATCCTTAGTGATGTCGCGGAGGCTGTACATCTGAATGCCGTATTCCATATTCATGTTCTCCTTTGCATATTGGCATTTTGCATTTTATGCTATTAACATTATAACGTAAACCGCTCTGTTTTGCAAGAGCTTTGGCAAAATTTCTTGCGAATTTTATCTTTTGTCAGAATTCAAAGGTTGCTTTGCAGAAATTGTCCGACCTTTTGCAGCAGCCCGGCAAAATCTTCGCCGGGGGTCCGCATACCCTGCGCCAGAATGGAGTCCGGCTGCCCCCTGCGGCGGTTGGGGAGATAATCAATCTTCTCGCAGAATAGCGTCAGCGCGGTAACGATTGCCTGCCGCAGAGCTTCGGGATAACCGGCGTCCTCCGCCAGCTCCGCACGAAGCACCTCCCGGCATTCGTAAATGTGCGGCAGCGTATAGACCAGTGCCGCCGCGCGGTCGGTGTCACCCTTCTGCAAATGGAGATAAACCAGATTTGCCGCCGTTGTGCTGCGCACCTTTTCGTTGGTGCTGTCCCGCAGCACCCGCTCGGACAGCTCCAGCGCCTCGTCCACAATAGACCTGTGCAGGTCTATTGTGCCCTTCAGAGTCAGCGTCAGCGCCAGCTCGGACATCAGGCTGTCTTTGCCGGGATAAAGCCGCAGCCCGTCCCGTAGAATGGCTTCGGCTTCGTCCAACTTTCCGGCGGAGCGGGCACGGACAGCCGATTCAAAGATGGTGCGCAGACGGTCGGGACTGCGCATGGCGTTCATATCCACCAGCTCGTCCAGCGAGATGCCGTAGAAATTGGCCATGCCCGCCAGCATTTCTATGTCCGGGCTGACATTGCCGCACTCCCAGCGGCTGACGGTCTGGGGCGTGACGCAAAGCACTTCGGCCAGCTGCTCCTGGGTCAATCCCCGCGCCAGCCGCTGCCGCTTGATGGCCTCGCCTAGGTTGATGTGTTTGTTCATTCTCATACCTCCTTGGATTTCGGTATCAACAGTATACCACATACCGCCGCACATTTCCATACCGGATTTGCGGATAAAAAATCACCCGGGAGGTGAGCCTTCCGGGTGACGGTGGTTCGGATATTACTTCACGCGGACGGTGCCGTAATACTCCAGCAGCTTGATGTACAGACCGCCCTGTACCGTGCGGTTCTGGAAGCCGCGCTTGGCGGAGGTATCGGTGAAGTACCAGTCCGTCATGGGGACGCGGGTGGGCATGATGTTGTAAGCCTCCCACAGCGGTGCGATGTAGCTTTCGAAGTCTGCTTTGGAATCGCAGAGCGTAGCCGTCCAGACCAGCCAGTCGGACTTGGTGTAGGTGGAGCGGTTGTCCAGCGGCATACCGTAGGCGTTGAAATGGCGGCGGTTCGCCCAGGTTTCGCCGTTCCAAACCTCATGCGGAATCAGGCCGGTGCCGAAGAGCTTATCCCAGACGATGTTGTACTTCATGCTGAACGTGCCCTTGCGGTCGAAGGCGAGACGATAGCTGCCATCTCCGTTGGAGGCGCGGAGCAGCCACTTGATGCCGATTTCGCGGGCTTTCTTCATGTAGTCAGCCGCTTTGTCTGCCATGCCCAGCTTTTCGCAGACAATGCTCATGCCGGCGATGCCCATGATGGCTTTCAGCGATAGGTTGCAGTTGTGCGCAAGATGTCCGGCAAAGTCGTCGGTGCAAAGCTGGTTCTCCGGGTCAACGCCGTATTCGACCAGATACTTTGCCCACTGTTCGAAAATGTCCATATTTTCGGCAGCGAAATCGTAGTTTTTGCTGGCGATGGAATAGGTGGCGGTCATGATCAGCATATTGCCGCATTCCTCCACGGGCATCTGCTTTTCGAACAACAGCCTGCCTTCTTTCAGACCGTAGACCTGACCAGTGACCAGTGGATAGCGTCCGGCGTCATGGGGAGCGAAGTCGTACTCCCACGCGGCGCTGCGGGCGAATTTCAGGATGGGGCGCATCATGGCCAGCACAAGCTCTGGATTGTAGATTAAGAACATGGGGATGGAGGGGTAGCTCACGTCTACCGTGGCGGCACAGCCGTTGGAGAAGCACTCCTTGGAGATGAAGACAAGCTGTCCTTCGGTGTCCACCGCCAGCTTATGCGCGGCGATGACCTGACGATAGGCCAGCTGAAGCAGCTCGGCGTATTTCTCGCCGCCTGCCTTTACCGCGTCAAAATAGAGCTTATCGTCGAACGCTTTGGCTTTATCAAGCAGCCCGGCATAATCGTCCAGCGCCTCGGCGATAGCAGTCTCGATGGTCTTGCCCTCGTTGTTCCAGACCGATTTCAGGTGATCGCCGAAGTAATCGATGCTGGCGATGTCGTCGTAAGCGAAGGCGATGAGGGCTTCGCTGTCCAGTTCCTTCTCCAGCGACACGAACATCATGCCGGTGTCCTCGCACTTTTGGGCGCCGACCTTCGCGCCCTTGGCGGCCAGATAGAAATAGCCCCAGTCAATGCGGATATCGTCGCCGCTTTTTGCCAGAACAGGCTGATCCACGCTGCCCATCTTCACGGCGTTGATGCCGTCGAAGGAGAGGGTTTCGGTGGTGACGGCGAACTGCCCCTTTTCGTTCAGGCAAAGCTCCTCAGAGACGTAAATCTTCGCCTTGACGCTGTGTTCTGCGCCGTCGGAGGAGACAGCTTTCAGCGACAGATAGCTGACCGGGCGGGTCATGACGGTCAGATCGTCCATGAACAGTGGAGTGAAAAAGCGTGCGGTGAGCATGATTCCAGCGCCCTCGAAGGTGTAGGTAGAGGTCATCGCATCGATGTCCAGCGCGGTCTGGGTGAGAGCGTCGCCGCCGCCGTTGCCCATGAAGCGGTAATCGGTGCCGTCGATTTCCACATATCCGGCGATGGTGTTGGGTTTACCGGTCCAGTGAACGGGAGCAGCGTCGGTGAGGCGGTCGGTGTTCGACCAGACGGAGAAATAGGGATCGATCGTAATAAGCGGTACGGCAGGTGCGCGGAGCATCATAATCTATACATCCTTTCACAGTTGAAATTTTAGTATAATTTAAGAGGAGACGTTTTCGTCTCCTCTTAAATTATACTCTATTACGCTGTCTGTGTCAAGAGCGAAGGCTTGTGATAAATTAACTTATCGTTGTGTTTTATTGATCGTATCAGTTCTTTGCCAGAGTCTTGGCAACATCCATCATGTCCTCAAGGACTGCCTTCTTCTGCGCGCAGCGAACCTTCATAGCCTCGATCTGCTCGGCGGTGAACTTGTCCAGATCGCCGTCCTTGAGCTTGTTCTTGTACATACGGTCAACAACCAGTGCCCACGCGATATCGGTGGCAACCAGCTTGTCGTCGCGCTGGCAGACAACCAGGTCGGACTTGCCCTCCAGAATGAGGTCAACCGCGAAGTCGCCCATCTGGGTTGCGATCAGTCTGTCGCGGAGGGTAGGAGCGCCGCCGCGTACCATGTGTGCCAGACGGATGAAGCGGGTATCGATGTCAGCTTCTATGTTGATGCGCTCGGTAAGAGCTTCGCCGAAGCCCTTGGGCATACCCTCGGAATGCATAACGATGAAGCTGCGCTGACCCTTTGCGCGAAGCTCCTTCAGCTTTTCGATGCAGGCATCCTCGTCGAAGGGAAGCTCCTTGATGGCGACTGCGGTAGCGCCGCAGGAGATGCCGCACTCCAGTGCGATGTAGCCGGCGTCACGTCCCATAACCTCGATGACTTCGCAGCGCGCATGGGATTCGCAGGTGTCGCGCAGGCAGTCGGCGGCGTGGAGAACGGTGTTCATGGCGGTGTCAAAGCCGATGGAGTAGTCGGTGGAGGTGATGTCGTTATCAATGGTGCCGGGAATGCCGATGGTGGGGATTCCGTGCATGGACAGGTCGGTGGCGCCGCGGAAGGTGCCGTCGCCGCCGATGGCTACGATGCCGTCGATTTCGTTGTCCTTACAGGTCTGGATGGCCTTTGCCATGCCTTCCTCGGTAGCAAACTCGGGGCAGCGGTCGGAATAGAGGATTGTTCCGCCCAGACCGGTGATGTTTGCCACGTCTGCGGAGGTGATGGTCTTCAGCTCGCCGCTGATCAGGCCGGTGTAGCCCTTGTAGATGCCGACAACCTCAACGCCGCGTGCGAGAGCCGAGCGGACAACCGCGCGAACAGCCGCGTTCATGCCGGGAGCATCGCCGCCGGAGGTGAGTACGCCGATTTTTCTGAACTTTGCCATAGTTTTATCATCCTTTTTATATAATAATGAATTTTTAACGTTGAAATGCCGCGCCGGGGACGGACGGCAGAATTTTCATTCACACAATATTGTAATATATTTTTTTCGAAAAATCAAGAGGTTGGTCGCTATTTTATAGTTTTATTTACATTTTGCCCGATCACACGGCATATATTCGTAGAATCAGCCGATGTCCAGCCGACCGTGATATACGATCGGAGGGCGGCGCAGGAGAAGCGCGGCTTCCTTCAGACTTTCTTCGGTATATTCCGCTCCGTGAGGAAGAAGCGCATAGGTCAGCTCATATTGTCCGGCTGCGGTCAGCGGTAAGTGAAGCCCCGCGCCGTCAGCAGTCACGGACGGAATGTCGGCGAACAGCGCCGCATGGCTGCTGTCTGCAAAATCGAAGCCTATTTCAAGCTGTGCGGGTTTGTCCTGCCAGTCAATAAGAGTGTGAAAGTCAATGCGCGGCGATTTTGCTGATACAATCAGTTCCTGTGTGATGTGGGACGATTGCCCGACGGCGTATTCAAAACGGACGTGCAGCTGGTACGCGCCGTACGTTGTAAGCCGGCTGCCCAGAAACTTCACCTCACCCCATGAAAGCGTGAACCGATTCAGCGCTGTGCCGTCCGGGCGGCACAGCTGGCGATGACGAATATTGTCAAAGAGGGAAGCGATGGCTCCGCTTCCGTCAAAGGCAATATCTGCATAACGGGTGTGAAGCCTGCCATTCTCCGCGTCATAATCGAATTTCAGCGACAGATCGGCGGGCAGATCGTGGATTTCGACCGATTTCGCGCCATATCCGGGAAGCAGTCCCAGATCAGCTGCGAAGCGCTCGCGGCCGCGGATATCGGTGAAGGGCTGTCCCATCGGGATGCCGTCCAGATATACAATGTCATCCCGGTCGAAGGGCAGGGGGTTACAGACGGTGATCCACTGCCCATGTTCGGTCAGCGGGATGGACTTAGGGAGGGTGTTCATGGGGAATCGTTCCTTTCGGGAAATCATATAATCATTCTACCGCAGATCGTGTGTGTTGTCAAGGGTGAATTCATTAAAAAATGTGAATATTTTCAGGAAACTATTGAAAAATGCGCGCGGATACGGTATAATATATAGTAAGTCCGCCGTGCTGCGGATAAATAAAAACAGAAAGAGTGATTTTCTTCATGAGTGACAACCCGATACCTCCCCGATGTAGCCTGTACGAGCTGAAATGTTCACCTACCCCGCCATGATCGATTTCCCCCCCTGCAATGAGTACCGATAACTGATAAATATTTTGGAGGAATTCTTTTTTATGGGCGACGGCAGTATGATCATCGCAATTGTTATTCTTGTTTTCATGTCCGGTATCTTTTCAGCTACCGAGACCGCGTTTTCCACCTTCAACCGGGTGCGGATGAAAAATCTCGCCTCCGACGGCAATAAGCGCGCCGAGCTTGTGCTGCGGCTTGCTGAGGACTATGACTCGCTGATTACGACAATCCTGATCGGCAACAACATTGTCAATATCACGCTGGCATCCATTGCCACCGTGCTTTTTGTAAAATGGTATCCCGCCAACGGTGCGGCGCTTTCCACGGCGGTCACGACGGTGATCGTTCTGATCTTCGGCGAGGTTTCGCCTAAGAGCATCGCTAAGGAGATGCCCGACAGCTTTGCCATGACGATTGCTCCGGTTGTTCGCGTGATTCGGATCATGTTTACTCCTCTGAACTTTCTGTTCCGCATATGGAAGAAGCTGCTGGCGAAGATCTTTAAGTTCAAGGGCGCGGCGGCCATGACCGAGGATGAGCTGATGACCATCGTGGACGAGGCGCAGCAGGATGGCGGCATCAACGAGCAGGAGGGCGAGCTGATTCGCTCGGCCATCGGTTTTGATGACGCGGAGGTTGCCGACATTATCACGCCCCGTGTGGATGTGGTGGCGGTGGATAAGGATACCCCCATCGAGGAGATTGAGGAGCTGTTCCATGATACCGGCTTTTCCCGGCTTCCCGTATACGACGATACCATCGACAATATTGTCGGCGTGCTGCATGAGAAGGACTTTACATATATGACCCGCAGCGGCGGCACCGATATTATGCCCATCCTGCGTAAAGCGTTCTTTGTGCCCTGCCGGGTGAAGATCAGCAAGCTGCTCAAGCAGTTCCAGCAGGAAAAGGCGCATATGGCTATCGTATTGGACGACTACGGCGGAACCATGGGTGTGGCTACGCTGGAAGACGTGATTGAGGAGCTGGTGGGCGATATTTGGGACGAGCACGACGAGGTTGTGGAGCTGTTCACGAAGAACGAGGACGGCAGCGTGACCATCTCGGGCAACGCACGTCCGCTGGATATGTACGATTACTTCGACGTGGAGCCGGAGGAAGAAGACGATCTTCCCCAGACGGTGAACGGCTGGGTGACAATGGAGCTTGGGCGGATGCCGGAGGTGGGCGAGGAGTTCGACTGCGGCAATCTGCACGTGCAAGTGACGAAGACCGATGAAAAGATGGTGGAGGAAATCCGCGTAACGCTGATTGAACCGGCAGAGGAGCCGGAGGATGGCGAGACGGATGAGAACGCCGGGGACGAGATCACCGAAAAAGAAGAAAATAAATAAAACCTATGCGGGGATGCGCAGGCAGGCTTCAGACTGCTGCATCCCCGCGCTGAATGAGGAAATATTATGAGAATCTATCAAAGAATGGAAGAACTTAACAAAAATCTGCTGGGGCGTAGTGTTTTCTGCGAAGGTGCGCTGGCTTTATGCTGGAGTGCCAGCGGCTTTGAGACGACCTTTCGCGCTGACACGGCGATTCTGCATTTTGTGCCTGGATACCACGCCGATCAGCCCGCATATGTGAAGGTGACGGTGGACGGTCATGCTGCAAAATACGCCATCGTCAGCGGCGGCGAGAAGATTCTGCTGGAAAATCTGGGCGAAGGCGAGCATACCATGCGTCTGCTGCGGATTACCGAGGGCGAAGCGCCGATCTATGTGGACGCGCTGGAGCTGGTTGGTGAGGACTGCGCCATTCTGCCGCCGCCCGCACTGCCCAAGCGGAAAATCGAATTCTTCGGCGATTCGATCACCTGCGGCTACGGTGATCTGGCGGCGAAGGGGATCAGCCTGTTCCGCACCTATGAGGAGGATGTGACCGCCGCTTACGCATATCGCACCGCCGAAGCGCTGGGTGCGGAGATTCGCATCGAAGCCATCTCGGGGCAGGGAGTCGTCCTCAACTGCCGCGGTGAGCAGGGCTACCGCATTCCCGATTTCTTTGAACATATCACCCGCAAGGGACGGGAGCAGCATGATTTTTCAACGTGGCAGCCGGATGTGGTTGTGATCAACGCCGGTACCAACGACGGCGGCGGACAGGTTCCTGAGGATGTTTTCGGAGAAGCCGCCGGGCGGTTCCTCGACCGGGTGCGTGAGGTTTATCCGAAGGCGGAGATCGTATGGTTCTACGGTTTGATGGGTCTGCGCTACGCGAAGGTGCTGGACGAGGTGATTGCCGGTAAGCGGGAAACGGATGCTCATATGCGCTTTGTACCGGTACGCCCGATTTATGAGTATGAGGATGAAACCGGCGCCAACGGGCATCCCAACGAAAAGGGACAGGCGCGGGGCGCGGATGTGCTCACCACGGCGCTGAAGGTTTTCATGGGCTGGTAAGCTCCATATCGATTATTTACAAAAAGTTTAATCTATTGTAAGCCTGTCGCTATGACTTCGGAGTACAATAATATCAGTGAATGATTGCCGGAGAGGAATGTAATATGTTCGGATACATAAAGCCGGTTCCGGCAGAACTGAAAGTGAAGGAGTATGAGCTGTACCGCGCGGTTTACTGCGGACTCTGCAATGCCATGGGGCGCAGTACGTCCTGCGTATCGCGGCTCAGCCTGAGCTATGATTTCGTGTTCCTTGCGCTGGTGCGGATGCTTTTGGCTGATGAGAGTGGGAAAATCGAAAAGAAGCGCTGTGCCGTCCATCCCACGAAAAAACGTCCGGTGCTGTATGAGGCGTCTCAGCTGGATTACTGCGCGAAGGTCAGCGCACTGCTGACCTATCACAAGCTGCGGGACGATCTGGCGGATGAACACGGTTTCAAGCGACTGGCGTGTCTGGCGCTGCTTCCCGCGGCGAAGTATATGCGCCGCCGCGCGAAAGGTCTGGAGGGGCTGGATTCGCTGATTGCCGGAAAGCTGACCGAGCTTTCGGCGCTGGAGCGTGAGAACTGCCCATCTCCCGATCGGGCTGCGGAACCCTTCGGCGAGCTGATGGCGGCAGTCTGCGCCCACGGCTTCGAAGAAAACAGCGCCGAGGGGAGAATCGCCGCCGAAATCGGACGTCACGTGGGACGGTATATCTATATCATCGACGCGGTGGACGACCTGAAAAAGGATATCGCGTCGGGGGCGTACAATCCTTTTCTCGCCCTTTATCCCGAAAACACAGAAGCGGAATTCGCGGCGCACGCTCAAATGGTGAAGAACTCGCTGACCATGGAGCTGATGGGCATCGAAGCGGCGGTGGAGCTGATCGACCAGCCGAAGGTTCCGGAGTATGCGAATATCGTGCGAAATATTATCTATCTCGGTCTGCCCGGGCTGACTGACCGGCTCTGCGGCGATTGCACGCAGCAAATGCTGTACGAAAATAAACGACCAAAAGGCACAAAAGATGGAGAAAACTGATTTATGAATGATCCCTACAAAGTGCTCGGCGTCTCAAGGGACGCTACCGATGAGGAAATCAAAAAAGCGTATCGGGAGCTTGCGCGCAAGTATCACCCGGACAACTATGTAAACAATCCGCTGGCCGATCTGGTCGAGGAGAAGATGAAGGAGATCAACGAGGCTTACGACGCCATCCAGAAGGAGCGTGCGTCGGGAAAGTCTTCCTCCGGTTCATCGTCCTATTCCACCGGCGGGTATGGCGATTATACGCGGGTGCGCGAGCTGATCAACGCCCGCCAGTTTGCCGAAGCCGAGCTGATTCTTGACGCGGTGGGGCAGGCGAACCGCAACGCTGAGTGGAATTTCCTGAAAGGCTGCGTGCTCATCCAGCGGGGCTGGTATTACGACGCACAGAAGTATCTGGAGACAGCCTGTTATCTTGATCCCACCAACAGCGAGTATAAAGCGGCGCTTGATCGCATCCGTTCCAATACTGCGTCCTACGGACGTACCTACCGCACCAATCAGAATGTGGGCTATTCGCCCTGTGATATCTGTACCGGGCTGCTCTGCGCCGACTGTATGTGCGAGTGCTGCGGTAAGGATCTGATCTCCTGCTGTTAATTCGGAGGTGCTCATGAAAAATACGAAGAAAATCGCGCTGGCGGCGATTCTGTCGGCTTTGGGTGTAGTCATCCTGCTGCTGGGATCGATTCTTACGGTGCTTGATTTGACTATGGTAGCCATTGCGTCGCTGCTGATCATGCTGGCGGTGATGGAGATCGGCGGCGGTTATCCCTATTTAATATGGATGGTGACAAGCGTATTGTCACTGGTGATGCTGCCGTATAAGTTTCCGGCGCTGCTTTATCTGATTTTCGGCGGTATATACCCGATTCTGAAAAGTATGTTCGAGCGACTGCATTACGTGATTTCATGGATACTTAAATTCAGCTATTTCAATCTGATGATGATTGTGCTGATTCTCGCCTGCAACTATGTGTTTAATATTCCCGACACCGGACTGGGCTTCACATGGGTGGTCTTTCTGGTCTGCAACGGCGTGTTTGTTCTTTACGATATTGCCGCTACCCAGCTGGCGACCTTCTATCTGATCAAGCTGCGTAAGATGCTGGGCATGAAGAATTTCTTCAAAAATTGATATGAACACATTGATTTTCAACGGTTCCCCGCGTACGCGCGGGGATACCTCGTTTTTGGTGGAGCGTCTGCGCGCCGGGCTGGATGGAAATGTGACGGTGATTCGCGCGGCCGATGCGGGGGTTCGCCCATGCTGCGACTGCCGCTGGTGCTGGGACCACGTGGGCTGCAGCATCGATGATGCCATGCAGCCGATCTACCGGCAGATTATCGACGCGGACAATATTGTGATCGCGTCGCCTCTCTATTTCTCCGAGCTGAACGGTGCGCTGCTGTCCATGATGAGCCGGCTTCAAACCTTCTACACCTCCCGGCGCTTTCTTGGGGTGAAGCAGGTGGAGAAGCCAAAGCGGGGCGGATTGATTCTCTGCGGCGGCGGAGACGGCGGTCCGAAGCGTGCAGAGGAGACGGCGAGAGTAATCTTCCGTTTCATGAACACGAAGTGCCTGCGGACGGTGTATTCGCTGCACACTGACGATCTGCCCGCCTGTGAAGATGCGGAGGCTGTCCGGCAGATTGATGAGCTGGCGGCGATTCTGAATAAATGATGGACTGCTGTACTTTCGTGCGGCAGTCCTGTTTAATATAGTGGGTGTAAATTTTCATGAATTTTTGAAAACCCTATTGACAATCAGCTGAACGTATGATATAATCTTTATACACAGATCAAGCGTTTCAGCATAATATGCAGGTCGGCATGACGAGGCTGATCTGACGAAATGCGGAAAGGAAAAAATATGTAATGAAGCTCGAAATTCAGAGTGCCCTCATTCCGGGCACAGTTATGTACAAAGAGAAGATGGGAAACGTAACCGGACTGGAGTTTCTCGATAAAATTTTCTACATCACTGACGGTATTATGCTCTCGCAGATTCGCGAGATCAGCGGTATCGACGGTTCCACGCTCCAGAACTGGACGAAGCGCGGATGGGTGGCAAATGCTCACAATAAGCGCTACAACAAGAATCAGCTCGCTCGGATTCTGATTATCAATATGATGCGCGATTCCATGCAGCTTGAGCGCATCGCCCAGCTGCTGACCTACGTGAACGGCGTGGCGGGCGATACCAGCGACGATATCATTCCAGAGAGTGAGCTGTACGATTATCTCTGCCGGGTTATCGATGTGATGGTCAGCGAGAACGGTGTGTCCGACGGGGACAGCGTGAAGGAGGAAAGCGTGAAAGCGCTGATTCACCGGACGCTGGAAAGCTACGAGGAACGTGCCGCCGGTGCGCGCAGCCGTCTGGAGAAAGCCTGCGGCATCATCATCTTTGCCTATTACGCTACGCTGGTTCGACATAAAGCGAACAGTATGTTCGATACGGTTTTCGGGACGACAACAATCCGATAATGACATCCGATTGATCTTTAGAATGGAGGAATATTTATGGGAGCATGGTGGGAATCGCTGACCGCTTTGCAGCGGATATTTGCCTGCATCGGCATTCCGGCGACACTGATATTGGTGGTTCAGACGGTTTTGCTGCTGATGGGCATCGGTGACGGCGACGGCGACAGTGACATTGATGCGGACGGTATCGACGTGGGCGAGGGTGACGATGGTCTGACGCTCTTTTCGGTACGCGGCATCGTGGCGATGTTCTGCATTGCCGGATGGTCGGGCGTGGTGTTTGTTGACCTGGGTCTGGGCACCGTGGAATCGATTCTTTTGGCGGCTGTATGCGGCGTGGCTGCATTGTTTGGCATCGCTTATCTGATGAAGGCGGTGCTCAAGCTCCAGTCCAGCGGCAACATCCAGCTGGGCGCGGCAGTAGGCAAGACCGGTCAGGTCTATATCCCTATCCCCGCAAAGGGTATGGGACGCGGTAAGATCAATATTACGGTGCAGGATCGCTTCATTGAGGTGGACGCTGTCACCGCTGCGGAGGATACGCTGAAAACCGGCGAAACTGTCCGCGTGATTTCGACCGATGAGAATGGTCTGGTCATGGTTGAACGGGTTGTGAAATAAATTTATTTATATAAAAGGAGAGAATTACTATGCCTTACGGTCCTTCCTCGAGCCTTCTTGTGCTCATCTGCGTGATTGCGCTTCTTGTTCTGACGACGCTGATTGTCATCGCGTCCCGCTACAGAAAGTGCCCCTCCGACAAGATCATGGTTATCTACGGTAAGGTCGGCAGCAACGCTGACGGAACTTCCCGCTCGGCCAAGTGTATCCACGGCGGCGCGGCCTTCATCTGGCCGGTGATTCAGTCGGTGGAGTTCCTTGACCTGACGCCGATCTCCATCAATGTGGATCTGAAAAACGCCCTTTCCAAGCAGAATATCCGCGTGGACGTTCCTTCCCGCTTTACCGTCGGTATTTCCACCGAGGCCGGCGTGATGCAGAACGCTGCCGAGCGTATGCTGGGTCTGAAGCTGGACGATATTCAGGAACTGGCGAAGGATATCATCTTCGGTCAGCTGCGTCTGGTTGTGGCGACCATGGAAATCGAGGAGCTGAATGCTGACCGTGACAAGTTCCTGGAAGCCGTTTCCCGCAACGTGGAGACCGAGCTGAAAAAGATTGGTCTTCGCCTGATCAACGTAAACGTCACCGATATCACCGATGAAAGCGGCTATATCTCCGCTCTCGGTAAAGAAGCCGCCGCAAAGGCGATTAATGACGCGAAAATTTCCGTGGCACAGGCAGACCGCGAGGGTGCAATCGGTTCGGCCAACGCAGAGCGCGACCAGCGAATCAGCGTGTCCATGGCCAACTCCGAGGCAATTGAAGGTGAAAACAAGGCGAAGGTTCAGGTGGCAGAATCCAATGCTATTCTTCGCGAGCGCGAGGCTGAGGCTTTGAAGCGCGCAACCGCCGCCGAGAAGATTCAGGCTGCAAAGGCGTTGGAAGAAGCCTATGCCGCTCAGCAGGCTGCCGAGCAGGCGCGTGCTTCGCTGGAGCAGGCAACGCTGGAAGCCGATATCATCGTTAAGGCTGAGATTGAAAAGAAGCAGATTGAGCTGAAGGCCGAGGCTGAGGCTGAACAGATCAGACGCCGCGCAAAGGGTGAAGCCGATGCAACGCTGATGAAGATGCAGGCGGAAGCAGACGGTATGCGCGAGATGCTGAAGAAGCAGGCGGAAGGTTTCGCGGAAATCGTGAAATCGGCAGGCGGCGAGTCGAACGACGCGGTTCGCCTGATGATCGCCGACAAGCTGGAAGAGCTGACGAAGATTCAGGTCGAAGCCATCAAGAACATCAAGATCGACAAGGTTACTGTCTGGGACGGCGGTCAGACCGGCGAGGACGGCAAGACTGCCACGGCAAACTTCCTGTCGGGCATGATGAAGTCTATCCCGCCCATGAACGAAATGTTCGACATGGCCGGTATGAAGCTCCCCAGCTATCTGGGCAGCGAAAAATCCGCGGAGGACGGTGCTTCCGCGTCTGACAGCAACGTGTAACGATTGAAGCAATGCTCATCACGGGTAACTCCATTGGATTACCTGTGATGAGCAGCTTTATAGCTATGGGATGGAGAAAATTACATGAAGAGGAAAGAAAAACAGAAACCGCCGAAAAAAGAAGGGTTCTTCAAACAGCTTCAAAATGAGTTCAAGCGGCACAAGACAACTTTTATTATATACATGGTGCTGCGCTCGCTGGTGATTTTAATCGGCATCCGACTGTTCATACTGGGCAAGTACGAGAGCGTGTTCCTGTGCCTGTGTACACTGGTGATGTTCCTGATACCCGCTTTTGTGCAGAAAACCTTCAAGGTGGAGCTGCCGTCGCTGCTGGAAGGAATTGTGCTGTTCTTTATTTTTGCGGCGGAGATTATGGGAGAAATCGGCGATTATTATGTAAAGTATGCCTTTTGGGATACTATGCTGCACACCACCACCGGCTTTCTGGCTGCGGCGATGGGCTTGTCGCTGATCAATATCCTGAACAACAGCGAGCGCGTTCAGCTGCATTTGTCGCCGCTCTTTGTGGCGCTGGTATCCTTCTGCTTTTCGATGACCATCGGCGTGCTGTGGGAGTTCTTCGAGTTTAGCGCGGATATGCTGCTGCGCACCGATATGCAGAAAGACACGGTGATTACCGGCATATCATCGGTGCTGCTGAATCCAGAGCCGGTTAATGTGGCGGTGAAGATCAATAACATCACCGAGACGATGGTGAACGGCGAGGTGTTGAATGTGAACGGCTATCTGGACATCGGTCTGATCGACACGATGAAGGATATGTTTGTAAACTTCATCGGTGCGGTAGTTTTCTCGGTATTCGGCTACTTTTACGCCAAGCATCCGGGGAAGGGAACCGGCTCGCGGATTGTGGAAGGTCTGCGGATGAGACGGCGGACAAATCAGGATGACGCAGAGAAAATTGAATAACAAAAATCCCCGTGAGCGTGGCTCACGGGGATTTTTCATATCAAACTCAGTCGCTGATATAGGGCAGGAGCGCAACGTGACGCGAACGCTTGATAGCGATGGTCAGCTGACGCTGATGCTTTGCGCAGGTACCGGAGATTCTTCTGGGAAGAATCTTGGCGCGCTCGCTGATGTACTTTCTCAGGCGAGCTACATCCTTGTAATCGATCTCGTCGATATGCTCTGCGCAGAACTGGCAGACCTTCTTCTTTCTGCGCATACCGGTGCGGTACGGCTTGGAAGCGTCTCTTTCGGTTCTCTCTCTATCCATTGTATGAAACCTCCTTGTTTATGATCAGAACGGAAGCTCTTCGTCGTCGCTCAGTACTTCAAACTGAGGGGCGGAGCCGTTCTGTGATGTCGGAGCCTGTCCGACGGGCGTTGAATACTGCGGCTCGATGTACGCGGAGGGCATATATCCCTGCGCACCCGACGGTGCATAACCCTGACCGCCGCCCGGGTTTTCACCCTTTGCGTCAACAAAGTTGACCTCATCTGCGACGACCTCGGTGGCATAGCGTTTGCCGCCCTGCTGATCGGTCCACGAACGTGTCTGGATGGAACCGACAACGCAAATGGAAGAACCTTTGTGGAAATATCTGCAAACAAACTCAGCCTGCTGACGCCATGCCACAACATTGATAAAATCAGCCTGCTGTGTCTGCTGACCGTCATCGCCCTTCGACTGGAAGCGGCGGTTGACTGCGATGGTGAAGGATGTCACCATGATGCCGGACTGGGTCTGCTTCAGCTCGGGGTTTGCCGTCAGGCGACCGCCGAGAATGACCTTGTTCAGATTAAAGTTTGCCATTGTCGTAATCCTCCATTCAGTATCCGTGCTTATTCAGCGTCAGCAGCGGGAGCTTCAGCTTCTGCGGGAGCAGCTTCAGCAGCGGGAGCGGCTTCTTCAGCAGCGGGAGCAGCAGCCTTCTTGGCAGCCTTCTTCTCGTCATGCTTGATGACGATGGAACGCATGATACCGTCGGTGATGCCGAATACACGCTCAAGCTCGAGCGGGAGAGTAGGAGCGCTCTTGAACTCAACAAGAACGTAGTAACCCTCGGTGAGGTCGTTAATCGGATAAGCCAGCTTGCGCTTGCCCCATTCATTGACCGACTCGATGGTTCCGTTAGCAGCGATCAGGTTCGTGAACTTTTCGATCAGAGCCTTAACACCGTCCTCACCCTGCTGTGCATCAACGATAAACAGAGTTTCGTAGGAAGAAATCTTTTCCATTGTGTGTTACACCTCCTCATGGACGTTAGACCGAATGCCTGAAATATTTGCATCCGGTAAGGAGAGGATGCTATCGGACAGCCGATAACATCCTATACCGATTAAATATTATACCACAGAATCAAGCGAATGTCAAGTAGTTTTCGCAAAAAATAAAAAAATTCCGCCCGTTTGAAACGGGCGGAATACGATCGATTACTTATCCTGCTTGTCGTTCTTTTTGCTCTGCTTGAGGGCGTAAGCGCCTTTGGCGGATTCAACTACGATGCCGGACAGCGCGATCAGCGCAATAACGTTCGGGATGACCATGAGGTAGTTGAAGAAGTCCGTAAGCTCCCATACGAGGTCGTTAGAGAGGAGCGTGCCGAGGAAGATGAAAGCGATGGCGATGATGGAATAAACCAGCGTTGCGATCTTATTGTTTTTGAAGAGATACTGAACGTTGATTTTGCCGAAGAAGTTCCAGCCAATGATTGTGGTGAACGCGAAGAAGAGGAGGCAGATTGCCACAAAGCCGTTGCCGATGCCGCTCATGAAGCTCGGGAAGCCGTTGGTGCAGACGAGCTGCATAGCGTTGGCTTTGGTAAGCAGAGCGGTCGAACCCTGTGTAGCTGCGATATAAGCGTCGCCGGTCAGACCGGAGAGAAGACCGCCTTCGGTGTAGAGGGAAGTGATCACGACGAGAGCGGTCATGGTGAGAACGATGAAGGTATCAATGAACACGCCGATCATGGCAGTAACGCCCTGATCATGGGGCTTCTTAACGTTCGCCATAGCGTGCGCATGAGGGGTGGAACCCATACCGGCTTCGTTGGAGAAAAGGCCTCGCTTTGCGCCCTGGCTGACAGCGGTCTTGATTGCCATACCGATGCCGCCGCCGATGAGCGCGTTGGGAGTGAATGCGTAACGGAAGATCATACCGAAGGTCTCGGGAATTCTGGTGATGTTGGTGATCAGAACGATCAGACCGCCAAAGAGGAAGAGGATTGCCATGAGGGGAACGATTTTCTCCGCGACGGAAGCAATTCTCTGAATGCCGCCAATGAAAATTACGGCGCAGATAACCGCCAGAATCACACCGACGATCCATGTGGGAATGCCGAACGCGGTGTTGCAGGACTCGGCGATGGAGTTGGACTGAACCATAGCGCCCATGAAGCCGAGTGCGAGCGTGATCGCAACTGCGAAGAATGTGGCGAGGAACTTACCAAAGCCGCCTTTGAAGGCCTTCTTGATGTAGTAAACGGGACCGCCGTGTACTTCGCCGTTTTTATCGACAACTCTGGTTTCCTGCGCGAGGACTGCTTCGGCGTAGATGGTAGCCATGCCGAGGAATGCGATGACCCACATCCAGAAGATAGCGCCGGGACCGCCGATCAGGATTGCGCCGGATGCACCGACGATATTGCCGGTACCGACCTGCGCCGCGATTGCGGTAGCGAGAGCCTGGAACGAGGAGAGACCGCTTTCGTGCTTGCCGCCGTGGAGCGAGAAGCCGCCGAATACGCTGCGCATACCTTCACCAAAGCAGCGCACCTGAACGAAACGGGTTTTGATGGTGAAGAAAAGACCTGTGCCTACCAGAAGGATAATCAGAATGTAGTCTGACAGATAGGCGTTGATCGTCTGAACGATCTTGAGAAGCTGATCCATTGTGTAACCTCCAGTAAAATAAAATTGAAAAAAGAAAAAGCAGCTGAAAAAATCAGCGGCTCTGGAGATAAAACATGAATATGTCCCCGTCGAAGCTCTCACACCTCGATTCGGATATATGCTCTGTCCTTTTTGCCTGAGAGATTCAGTGTCCGCGGATCGGTGGACACCTTACACCTTCGGCACTCATCAATGGCGTTGATGAGATTCTCCAGAGTTCCCTTGGCATTCAGTTTTCCGGGTTTAATCTGAATTCTGAATGTGTCATCGGGACTATGTGATTATTAGTATAGCACACGGATGGGAATTTGTCAAGCGCTTTTGTCGGAAACGTGGATATTTTGTGAAGAAAGTACGAATTAAGCATGAAAAAGTTGGTGATAATCGAACTCTATGTTGACATCTTTCGGGAATGGTGCCATACTTATTTGTATATAGCTGTGAAAAACGACGATTTTGCAAACAGATGCCGCGCGTACAGAATTCTGTACGCGCGGCAGTTCAGATTACGGATGCGGGTTCAGATTTCCAGTCCGTCGTAGGCAACATGGATGCGGTAAGGCTTGTCAAGCCCGGTCACGTAATCGCACAGCTCGGCGTGAGTTACGCCGAAAGGACTAATGTGCGAAAGGTAGATGGCGGTGTCAGCAGTGATGGCTTCCGATTCGTACAGCCGGTCGAGGGTGCGCAGGCAGAGGAACAGATCGTTGTGCGGGCTCTTTTCCGAGGCGCGGGGCTTATCGGTATAGGGATTGGTACACTCCATGACCAGCGTGGTCAGCTTCTTTCCCGCCAGAGCGGCGAAGGTTTCCTCAAGGAAATAGCCCGAATCCAGCGCGTAGTAGAGACGCATATCGCCCTTCTCCAGCAGATAGTTGGTGCTGTTTTTGTCAAACTCGGTGCGGTGATTGCCGCGCAGAGGTGTGGCGGTATAATCGCCGATCTGGACGGTTTCACCGAACTTAAGCGGGTGGAAGGTCACATCCTTGCAGTACGCACCGTCTCCGCCGATCCACTTTTGTTTCAGGTAAACGTCGGTGAAGAAGTGGTAGCCCTCCTCGGACAGCCAGACGTGCAGCGGATGATCTCCGCCCTCGCCGCGTACATGGCGCTCCCAGAGAAAGTTATAGCAGATGTGGTCGCTGTGCATATGGGTGAAGATCACGTTTTCCACCCCGTCCAGCGTAATGCCCCGAAGGAACGCCTGGGTCAGATAGTCGGCGCCCAGATCAATGACGTTTTTGTTGTCCAGCATGAAGGACGAGCGGGTGCGGATCTCACGTCCACCCACCTTGCGGGCGTTTTCGCAGACGCGGCATCGGCAGAAGGGGTTCGGGATGGCTTCTCCAGCACTGGTTCCAATAAAAAGCATGATACTATCTCCTTTATAAATATGTTAAAGTTTGTAATACGTTAACGCTGTGCTGCGATGCAGACAGCGTTATCCGATGCGACGGTGATTTTGCCGCAGCCTGCGGGGATGAAGTAAGTATCGCCCTTGACAAACGCATATTTCTCATCGCCATAGTGAATCTCGCCTTCGCCGTCGGTGAAGGTCAGAGAGAGGAAGCTGTCCGCCGAGGCAGTGAGGGAGCGCTCACCGGCGATGTCGTATTTGTGTACCGTGAACTTATCGCAGGATGCCAGCAGCTCGGGGGTGCGGGCGGCTTTGCCGGAGAAGCGCAGGGCTTCGATGTCGGCGGGAGAATGGTTGACGATGACCTCGCGGGCCTTTGCCACGTGCAGTTCGCGGGGCTTACCGTCCTTGCCGGGACGGTTGTAATCGTAGACGCGGTAGGTCACGTTGCTGTTCTGCTGGATTTCGCAGATCAAGATGCCCGCCCCAATGGCGTGTACCAGACCCGAGGGGATAAAATAGACTTCCCCAGCGTGAACCTTTACCCGGTGGAGCAAAGTTTCCACAGTACCTTCGGCGATGGCTTTGTCGAAGGCTTCCTTCGTATAATCCCCGGACAGACCGAAGACCAGCTCTGCGCCCTCGTCGGCCTCGACAATGTACCACATTTCGGTTTTGCCGAATTCGTTTTCGTTGGCCAGTGCGTAGTCGTCGGAGGGATGCACCTGAATGGACAGGCGGTCGCGGGCGTCGATGAACTTGATGAGCAGCGGGAAACGGTCGGCGTCGTAACCCTCGCCGATGACGGCATTGCCCGCCTTTTCGATGTATTCGCCCAGCGTCATGCCGGTGTATTCGCCGTTTTCGATGACATTCATGCCGTCCGGGCGGACGGTCAGCTCCCAGCTTTCCGCCAGCTTATCGAAGGGAGCGGATTTGTGGTAGGACGCTTTCAGCTTATCGCCGCCCCAGATGATTTCCTTGACGGCGGGGGCGAGCTTCATGGGATATAAATTCATTGTGTTTACCTCGATTTTGATTTTTGATGTATAATTTAATTATATCAGAGAATACTGAATTTGTAAATTCCATTTAAGAAATTTACGAAAAAAACTTGTCCGCATTCCGATGCGGGCATCACAAGGAGTATCAGGAAATGGCTAACAATCAGAACCAGAACCAGAACCAGCAGAACAACCAGAACATGAACAAGAACCAGCAGAACCAGAACCAGAACAAGGCTCAGCAGAACACCCAGAACAAGACTGAGCAGAACAAGACCGAGTCCCGCCGCGCCGAGCAGGAGCAGTTCTGACCTTACTCTGACAGGAAAAAGGGCTGATGCGTCACGCATCAGCCCTTTTCTGTCCGTTTTCTTCCCGGCGGCGTAGAATGACCTCAGCGATGGCCAGATCGGCGGGGGTTGTGATTTTGATGTTCTCCGTGCCGCAGTCCACCAGCTTTACCTGAAAGCCCACGTGCTCGGCAAGCAGGTTATCGTCGGTGGCGGAGAAGCCCACCTCCTTTGCCACATAAGCGGCAGCGCGGTAAAGATCGGTTTTGAAGATTTGCGGCGTCTGTGCAAGCCAGAGCGAGTCCCGGTCGATGGTTTCAGTGATAAAGCCCTTGAAATCGGCGCGCTTGACCGTATCGCTGACATGAGCGGCGGCAGTTGCAGCGCCCTTGCGGAAGGCTTCCTCCAGCACGGCGGTGATATTTTCCACGGTGATAAGACAGCGTGCGCCGTCGTGGATGGCGACGAATTCCGACTTGTCCGAAATTTTCTCGAAGCCGCGCAGCACCGATTCCTGACGGGTGTCCCCGCCCGCAGTGACGGCGGCGATCTTGGTCAGACCGTATTGTGCGATCATCCTGTGATAGCTGTCGATTTCCTCCTCCAGCGCCACGACGATGATTTCGTTGATCAGCGGGCATTCCTGGAAGGCCAGCAGCGTGCGGACGATGACCGGCATCCCGCACAGCTCCATGAACTGTTTGGTTTTGCCCGAGCCGTCGCACATACGGGTGCCGCGTCCTGCGGCGGCGATGATGGCGGAAGTGAAATGCGGCTGGTTCGCGGTGCGCGAAAGGGTGCGCAGCAGACCGGCGATATCTTTAGCGGTTATCTTCATGTTAAGTCAGTTCCTTTTTATCAATTGTTGCCTTACATTTATTATACCACATCCGACGGAAAATGGGTGAACAAAATTGAAATTTCGCAGGGAAAGTTCACACAGAATATGAATGAAACGTGAAATTATTATGTTGTAAGTATGACAAAGCCGCCGCGTCCGGGACGCGGCGGCTTGGGTCCGGTTTATTCGAAGGCGTCGAGGACGCACTGGGGAATCTGACCGAGGAGGAAGACTGTACAATTGGAGCGATGCGTCATGAAATCGGAAGGGTTCTTCGAGGTGCTGGCAGCATACTGTGAATAATTATTCACATAGGAATATTCAACTTCCACCAGATATTCATTTTCTGACAGGGTCAGATTGCAGTCAAACGAATAGCCGTCCGAGAAGCAGGCGATGCTGCTTACAATTGCTCCCAAATCCTTTTGGGATGTAAAGGTTTTCTGCGCGGCAAGTCCTTCCGCCTCTGTCGAAGCCTTGCTTACCGTTACCTTGGTGACGCAGGAGGCGAACAGGTCGATGTAATGCTCCAACGGAGTCGTGATAAACCCATGCTCCATCATGTAATCCGAAGTATTTTTCATATGACTGAAAATCGGAACATAGGTGTAATAGCTATCCAGAATAGGATTGATTTGTTCGGTATAGTCAAGTCGAACGAAGCCAATGGTCTGTCGGCTGAAGTAATTGCTGTCCATGTCAGCCATGTCGGCTTTGATGGCGTTCAATAAGCCTTCATTGTGCTCGTCGGGCGTGCAGTCGTCGAGACTGCTGCTGGATCCGAAAACCACACCATCTTTATCAACGCCGAGCTTCAGCATATCGATGCTCAGCATGAATTTTTTCTCGCTGTAGATATCGCCAAACGCATCCAGCATTTCCATGTACTGTTCCTTGAAGCTGTCGCTGCTGTAAAGGACATCGAACTGTTCCTTCAAAGCGCCGGGGTCGCGTATCGTAACCGATTTGGCGATGGGCAGACCGACCTTCGGATAAAAGACGACGCTGACGTCAATGCTGTTGTAATAGGTATAGCGGTAAACATAATCATCGGCGAGAACCGGGTCGTCTGCCGTACAGATTTCGTACAGCGCCTGAATTTCCTCCTGCCCGTCGAACGTGAACAGCGTCGTGTTGTCCTCAAATACAACCTCCACCTTCGAGGTCATGCCGGGGGAGGGGACATAATCGTTCACGCCGAACAGGTTTGTCATCATGGCAGCCATGAAAACCGCGATCACACCCGCGTAAATGCACAGCCCCTTCCAGCCCTTGAACATGGCTTTCGCCGTCTTGTGCAGGATGGTGTTGGTGATCATCGACGTCAGCAGACAGCCGCACGCCATGCCGAAGATTGTCCAGAAAAAATCGTCCATGATCAGGTAGAACAGCAGTCCGCCGCACAGTGTGCCGGGGAAAATCAGCAGATAGCGGATTACGCCGCCCAGCGGTGTGTAGACGACGGACATACCTGCCCGCTCGCTTTTGCGGTGGGTGTAC
Source organism: Clostridia bacterium (assembly GCA_017472255.1). Lineage (GTDB taxonomy): Bacteria > Bacillota > Clostridia > Oscillospirales > CAG-272 > Flemingiibacterium. The sequence continues at coordinate 228,884 of JAFUQU010000014.1, forward strand.
AGAAAGTAGCCGCCCACGAACAGCCCTGCCGATGTCAGAATGTACAGGAAGCATTCCGGCACGCTCAGCGCCGCGCCTTCCTGCATGACAAACCGCATGGCGGGGGAGAGAAAGGTCATCACATTCCGGTACAGATACCATCCCAGCCACATATTTTCATTGAAGATGTCGAGGAACCAGAAGCTCACCGCGTAAATCAGCGGCAGGATGAACACAGCCGCGCAGGCCAGCGTCAGATGCACCGCCGTCAGACCGCTGACCATGCCGATCAGCGTACCCAGCCCATAGAACAGCGTCATGTACAGAATGGTATCCTGCAGCATATAGCCCAGCTTGCCGAAAATCTGCGATGTGATGTCCGCGTCGATGCCAAAAACGCCGTTGAACGCCATCACGAGAACCGTGGCAAGCAGCATGACGAGGAAGGGAACCAGCAGAAGAATATAGCCGACAATCAGCTGATTGATATACAGCCGTCCGCGCGTCACAGGCAGGCTGTGGAAGTAGTCCACCGATACCTTGTTTTTCAGGTACTTGAACATGACGCAGGACATAATCACCGCCAGCACCGACATACCAGGAACCAGCAGATAACGCATGATCTCGCCCCATTCCACGAAGGTGCTCGCGAAGTTCAGGGAGCGGACGATGGAATCGGGATCGTTGACGTCAGGATTCAGATAGCCGTGCTGGTCGGAGCAGACCATCATCACCGGTACCGGCAGGACGAAGAACAGAATAATCGCAAACAGCAGGAGCATCGTCCAGTTCTGCCGCAGCGTGAAGCGGAACAGGGGCAGGAAGGGCGCCTTGCTGCCGCCGGACTTCTCAGTAAACGAGCTTGTCGAAGTCATAGCCTTTTTCCTCCATTTCACTGATGAAAATTTCCTCAAGGGTAAGCGGGATCGTTTCGCAGAAGGTGGGTGAGAGGGCGCGCAGGAAATCCTGAATCTCCCGCAGCTCGCCCCGGGCGATGAACGTCACCAGACTGCCGCGGCGTTCGTAGCCGAGGATTTTCAGCCCGCGCAGCCGCTCGGCGCTGAATTCGCCCTCGAAGACAGCCTGCACCTTATGCAGCTCCAGCTTCATGTCGTCCAGCTCCCGTTCGAAGAGCAGATCGCCTTTATGCAGCAGCGCTACCGTGTCGCAGATATCCTCCATCTCCCGCAGGTTGTGGGAGGCGATGATGGTGGTCATGCCGTATTCCGCCGATTCGCTGGCGAGAATCCGCTTGACCAGCTGGCGCACCACCGGGTCGAGTCCGTCGAAGGTTTCGTCGCAGAGCAGGTACTTCGGGCGTGCCGAAAGTCCCAGCATCACCGACGCCTGCTTCTTCATACCCTTGGAGAAGGTGTTGATTTTGCGGTCGCAGTCGAGGGTGAAAATGTCCCGCAGCTTGCGGAAGGTTTCCTCCGAAAATCCGGTGTAAACGCTCTTATAAAGCCGCTTCATGTCGTTGATGGTGCAGTGGGGGATGAAATACTGTTCATCCGACAGATAGATGATCTCCTGCTTTTTGAGATCGTTCTCCCATACGGGCTGATCATCGTAGCGCACCTCGCCTGAATCCGGCTTGATGACGCCGCACAGAATGCGCAGCAGCGTGGATTTGCCCGAGCCGTTGGAACCGATCAGACCGAAGATCGAGCCGTCCTTTACGGCGGCGGTGACGCTGTTCAGCGATTTGATGTCGCCGTAGGTCATGGTTATGTTATCGATTTTTATCATGCTTGTTCCTCCCAGATTACTCTGACCATGCTGAGGATTTCCTCCTGCGAAATGCCCGACTCCCGGGCGCTTTCCAGACAGGCTCTCAGCTCTGCCGCCGCCTTGTCCTTCTGGATTTTGGCTAGCTCGCTCACATTGCCGGACACGAAGCTGCCGCGTCCCTGCATGGAGCAGATGATTCCCGCCCGCTCCAGCTCGGTGTAAGCCTTCTGGATGGTGTTGGGATTAATCGCAAGCTCGCCCGCCAGCGTGCGCACACTGGGAAGCTGCTCGTCGGGCTTGAGTACGCCGCGAAGCACGAGCTGTTTGATGTTGTCCACCAGCTGCTCGTAAATCGGCTTGCGGTCGCGCGTGTCAACCGTTATAACGCCCATATGGTTTCTTCCTTTCTCAGAACAGGGAACACGACTGTACTGCGGGGTGTCCTAACTGTTCTAACTGAATTAGTACAGTTATATAATACCATACACACTGCCCGTTGTCAAGAGGTTTTGGGATATTTTTCGTAAAATTTCAAAAACACTTGCAAATTTACGCCGAATATATTACAATATAAGGGTAGATGAGATTTTATTAAAGTTACGGAGTTTACAATGAGAGTAATTATAGTAGGCTGCGGCAAGGTGGGCGAGCTGCTCACCGCGTATATTGCTAAGGAAGGCCACGATGTGCTGGTGATCGATAACGATTCCCAGCTGATTGAGGATATTGTCAATGAGCACGATGTGATGGGCATCGCCGGAAACGGCGCCAACGCTGCGGTTCTCACCGAGGCGGGGGTGGATAAGACCGATCTGATCATCGCTGTCACCGCGTCAGACGAGCTGAACATCCTCTGCTGCATGATTGCCCGGAAGCTGGGCGCGCGTCATGCCATCGCCCGGGTGCGCAATCCCGAGTACGGCGAGCAGATCAATTCCATGCGGCAGGATTTCGGCATCTCCATGGTGGTCAATCCCGAGTTTGAGGCGGCGCACGAGATTCTGCGCATCATTCAGTTCCCGGCGGCGCTGAAAATGGACACCTTCGCCAAGGGACGGGTGGATATGGTGGAGATTCGGCTGGACGAGGGACATCCCCTCTGCGGAAAGCAGCTGTCCGAGCTGGGTGGAATTTATAAGGTACGAATTCTGGTCTGCGCGGTCAGCCGCGGGGACGAAGTAATCATCCCCAAGGGTGATTTCGTGCTGGCGGCGGGCGATCTGCTGCACATCACCGCTTCCCACACGGAACTCATCGCCTTCTTCAAGGAGCTGGGCATCGAGGAGAAGCGCATCCGCAGCGTCATGATTATCGGCGGCGGAAAGATTGCCTTCTTCCTTGCCAAGATGCTGGAGACGGTGGGGATTGGCGTGAAGATCATTGAACTGGACAAAACCCGTGCCCAGCAGCTGTCCGAGCTGCTTCCCAAAGCGATGATTATCAACGGCGACGGCACCGACAGCGATATTCTCATTGAGGAGGGCATCGATCAGGTAGATGCCAGCGTTTCGCTGACGGGTATTGACGAGGAAAACATCATCACCTCCATGTTTGCGGGGACACGGAAGGTGGATAAGGTAATCACCAAGATCAACCGTCTGAACATGATGAAGATGCTGACCTCCATCGGTCTTGAGTGCATCGTGTCTCCAAAGAATATCACAGCCAACAACATTCTGCGCTATCTGCGCGGGCTGGAGAATACTCAGGACAGCGGCATCCAGACGCTCTATAAGATCGTGGACGGTAAGGCCGAGGCGCTGGAGTTCATCGCGGGCGAGAGTTTCGATATGCTGAGCATACCCATCCGCGATATGAAGCTGAAGAAAAACATCCTGCTTGCGTGCATTATCCGGCGCGGACGGATTATCTACCCTCACGGCAGCGACACCATCGAGCTGGGCGACAGCGTGATTGTGGTGGCAAAGAGCGAAGAAGCACTGCTCGATCTGGATGATATCCTGATGTAAGGGGGCAGCGTATGAATTATCGTATGATTGCCTACATCGTGGGTCAGATTGTGCGGGTGGAGGGCGTTCTTATGCTCCCGGCGCTGATCTGCGGTCTGATGTACGGCGAAAATGAACGGGCGCTTCAGGCTTTTGTGATACCGATCCTCCTTTCTATTCTGCTGGGAACGCTGCTTGCCATCCGCAAGCCGACGAATACGGCAATCTATGCCAAGGAAGGCTTTGTGACGGTAGGACTGTCCTGGATTCTCCTGTCCCTGCTGGGCACGCTGCCCTTCGTGATGGGCGGTTATATTTCCTCGTTCACCGATGCGTTCTTTGAAACGGTATCCGGCTTTACGACAACGGGCGCCAGCATCCTGACCGACATCGAATCGCTGGATAAGGGTATTCTGTTCTGGCGCAGCTTTACCCACTGGATCGGCGGTATGGGCGTACTGGTTTTCGTCATGGCTATTCTGCCTCAGGCGGACACCCGCTCGGTCAAGCTGATGCACGTGATGCGCGCCGAGGTTCCCGGTCCGAAGGTGGGCAAGCTGGTCTCCAAAATCAGCCGGAGCGCCCGGATTACGTATGGCATCTATATTGTGATGACCGCGATCATGGTGATTTTTTTGCTCTGCGGCGGAATGTCGCTGTTTGACAGTCTGGTCAGCGCCTTTTCCACGGCGGGAACCGGCGGCTTCTCGGTCAAAAACACCAGCATCGCTGCCTATGACAGCGCCTATATTGACTGGGTGATCGGCATCTTTATGATGCTGTTCGGCATCAACTTCAATCTGTATTATTTAATCATTCTCGGACATTTCGGTCAGGCGCTGAGAAGCGAGGAGATGCACTGGTATCTGGCGATTGTAGCAGGCTCCACCGCGCTGATTGCCTTCGATGTGCGCTCTCTGTTCAGCGGAGCGGGCGAGGCGATCCGCTATGCGTTCTTTCATGTTTCGTCAATCATCACCACGACCGGTTATACGACCTGCGATTACAACTCGTGGCCAGCTTTGTCCAAGGTAATTGTGGTATTGCTGATGTTCTGCGGCGGCTGTGTAGGCTCCACGGCGGGCGGTATCAAGGTGGGACGCATTATCCTGCTGATCAAGGCCGGGCTGCGGGAGATCAAGTATATGCTGCATCCCCGCGCGGTAGTGACCGTCAAAACCGACGGAAAGCCTGCGGAGGAGGAAATGATCCGCAGCGCCACTTCCTTCATGATCGTCTATATCATGCTGTTTACCGTGTCGCTCTTTTTCATTGAGATACTGGACGAATGCGACCTGGTTACTGGATTCACGGCGGTTTCGGCCTGTCTGAACAACGTCGGACTGGGTCTTGAGGGAGTCGGGCCGTCGGGCAGCTTCTCGAATTTCACCGACGCATCGACATGGATTCTGTCCTTCAATATGTTGGCGGGACGTCTGGAAATCTTCCCGCTGCTGATGCTGTTTGCGCCGTCCACATGGCGAAACCGTTGATTTATTATGAAATTCTTATTCGGAAAGGATAAACAATCATGGCTGACATTCAACTGAAAATTCTCCCCTCCATCGAAAAATGCTTCCTCGACGAAAGCATTGACAGCAAGCCTGAACTGCGCGAGGCTTCCATGCTCCGCAACGAGCGCTTTTCCTTCCAGCTGGCGTATACCACAAACGACCCGTCCATCATGCCCAAGGCTTACACCGAGCTGAAAATCGACAGTGAGCTTACGCCTTATATCAAGGTTGCCAAGGTGGAGCAGGTTCCGGTCTATATGCCCGCTTACCCTAACTCCAAGGACAACAACTATCTGCGCACGACGCCGGGACTTTATCCCGACCTGCTGCAACCGCTGGACACCGCGCTGCCGCTGGTGCTGGTCAATGGTCAGCTGAACACGCTGATGCTGACTGTCGAGTGCGCCCATGGTCTGACTGCCGGTGCTTATCCGGTGGAGCTGTCGGTGAAATATGGCGAGAGCGTCGCTTCGGTTACGCTGAATCTTCGCGTGATCGACGCCCTGCTCCCCGAGGGTGAGCTGATTCACACCCAGTGGTTCCACAACGACTGCATCGCCACCCAGTACGGCTGCGAAATCTTCTCCGAACGTCACTGGGAGCTGATCGGCAATTACATGAAAGCGGCGCATGACTGCGGCGTCAACATGATTCTTACCCCTGTGCTGACTCCTCCGCTGGATACAGCGGTGGGACGTGAGCGTCCAACGGTACAGCTGGTGGATATCACGGTGAACGGCGGCGTGTATTCCTTCGGTTACGACAAGCTGGACCGTTATGTGAAGCTGGCGCAGGACGCGGGGATGAAGTATTTCGAAATCTCCCACCTGTTTTCCCAGTGGGGCGCTATCCACGCTCCCAAGGTAACGGCCACGGTGGACGGCGAATACAGGCGTATTTTCGGCTGGGACACCGACGCTACCGGCGACGAGTACCGCACCTTTATCCGCGCCTTTGTGGAGGGTTTGCTGGGGCATTTGAAGGAGCTGGGCGTTGACAAACAGTGCTGGTGGCACATCTCCGACGAGCCGAATCTGACCCAGCTGGAGACCTACACGGCGGCAAAAAATGTGGTAGCCGATCTGCTCGAGGGTTATCATATGTTTGAAGCGCTGTCCAGCTATGATTTTTATGCTACCGGCGCGGTTCCCACGCCTGTTCCCGCGAACAACCACATCACCCCCTTCCTTGAAAACAATGTGCCCGACCTCTGGACTTACTACTGCTGCGGTCAGACGGTCAATGTCTCCAACCGCTTTATCGCCATGCCTGGTCAGCGTACCCGCATTCTGGGCGAGCAGCTGTATAAGTTCAACATCAAGGGCTTTCTGCAGTGGGGCTTCAACTTCTGGTACAGCCAGGGGTCGATTCACCCGGTGAATCCCTATCAGGACACCTGCGGCGATTACTTTGTTCCCGCCGGCGATGCCTTCTCGGTATATCCCGGCAATGACGGTCACGCGGTGATGACGCTGCACGCGCTGCATTTCTACGAGGCGCTGCAGGATCTGCGCGCGCTGAAGCTGCTGGAAGCAAAAATCGGTCGCGAGGCAGTTCTGGCGCTGATTGAGGAGGGCTGCGATGAGCCGATGACCTTTGCGTCCTATCCGCACACGCAGGCATATCTGCTGGGACTGCGTGAGAAGGTCAATTCGCTGATCGGCTGAAGATTCTCGACCGAATCTGTCGGTTTTGCAGAATAATCCATCAAAAATCGGCATCCGCATTGACAAACTCGGATGCCGGTTTTATAATATAAGTATCAAGTTATTTTTCAAGGAGATAATATCATGACAAAAGTAAAGGTTATGCTCGCCGGTATCGGCGGCTACGGCGATTTATATCTTCGCCGTTTGCTGGATATGAAGGATGAAGAGGTTTCGGTGGAGGGGCTGGTAGAACCGTTCCCCCAGTCCTGCACGCGCCTTGCGGAGATTGAGACGAAGGGCTGGAAGATTTATCCGACCCTCGACGAATTCTATGCCGAGCGTTCCTGCGATGTGGCGGTGATTGCCACGCCCATCCAGTTCCACACAAAGCATATTCTCACTGCCCTTTCCCACGGCAGCAACGTGCTCTGCGAGAAGCCGCTGACCGGCGATGTACGGGACATCGAGACGTTGACCGAAGCCCGGGACAAGGCGGGGAAATTTGTAATGATTGGCTTCCAGTGGTCGCACAGCAAGGCGATTCTGGACATGAAGAAGGATGTGCTGGCAGGCGTTTACGGCAAGCCTGAATTCCTCAAGACGCTGGTGCTCTGGCCGCGCAACAAGGCGTATTACAATCGCGGCAGCGGCTGGGCCGGGAAGCTGCGCGGTTCGGACGGTACGCTGATTCTGGACAGCGTGGCGCACAACGCAACGGCGCACTATCTGCACAACATTTTCTTCACGCTGGGCGGCGCGTTGAACGAGAGCCTGGAGCCGACGGAGATGAAGGCGGAGCTGCTTCGTGCCAATCCCATCGAGAACTTCGATACCGCGCTGATATCCTGCACATTCAAAAACGGCGCGAAATCCCTTTATATCGCCTCCCATGCCATTGACAAGACGCTGAACCCGGTCTTTGAATACCGCTTCGAAAAGGGTGTTATCACCTTCGATGAGGGCAGCGGAAAGCGTATCGTGGGCAAGCTCGCCGACGGCAGCGTGCGGGATTACGGCGATCCCTTCGCCGATCAGATGAACAAGCTGGATATCGCCATTGCCAACGCAAAGGGCGGCGAGCAGTTTATTCCCTGCGGCATCGAAACCGCGTCGGCGGAGGTGTGCTGCGTTACCGAGTGCGCCAAGCTGCCGATCGTGAATTTCTCCGAGGACAAAAAGCGGCTGGGATCCAATGAGCTGACCTATGTGGAGGGACTTTACGACGCGCTGGTTGACTGCTACAGCGGCGAACATCTGCTGGCGGACGCGGGATATCAGGCGTAAGCGCTTTGATCGGTACAATCAATATATAAATATATTGGAAGTAATCGGTATATAATCCAGTCGATTACTTTCTGTATCCCCGGGCGATTTTGTTAATACAGACAAAACAATTCGTCTAAATTGTGTAAGTTGTTAAAAATCGTCATTATAATTTTATTGTTTGGCACAAACTTCGTCGAATTATATATTTACACCTCTTGCGAAAAATGTTACAATATATAGTATTATGAATATAGTATCATTCTTGATTTACAGGATGCTAATTCGACGATTTTGAGGTGTTAAAAATAGAAACCAGTAATATTACCCGCCGGGTGGGCATTATGACGCTCGGCTGCAAAGTGAATCAATATGAAAGTACAGCCATCGCCGAGGAATTTCAGAAACATGGCTTCACCATTGGTAAGTTTTCCGAAAAGTGCGGTATCTATATTATCAATACCTGCACCGTCACAGCGGAGAGTGATCGCAAAGCTCGCCAGATGATCCGCCGTGCCGCACGTCACAATCCCAAGGCGTATATTCTTGTCACCGGCTGCTATTCACAGCTGAATCCCGGTAAAACCGCCGGTATCGACGGTGTGGACTTTATCTGCGGCAACAGCAACAAGCTGCGTCTGGTGGACGCCGCGCTGGGATTGATCGCGTCGGGCGAGAAGAACGGCGCCGCCGATATCAAGGTGGAGGATATCCAGACCGCTGATCTCGAGCCGATGACCATTCATTCCTCCGAGCGCACCCGTGCTTACGTGAAGATCGAGGACGGCTGCGACAGCCATTGCACGTATTGCATCGTACCCGAAGCCAGGGGCGGTGTCCGTTCCAAACCCGCCGCCGATGTAATCAAAGAGGTGAAAGGGCTGGTGGAGGCAGGCTACCGTGAGGTGGTGCTGACCGGTATCGAAACCGGTTCTTACGGCAAGGATTTCGAGGAGAACTACCGTCTTGCCGATCTGCTTGAGGAGGTGGATGCTGTCGATGGCATTGAGCGCATCCGCCTTGGCTCGCTGGATCCGTCGATCATGCGCCCCGAGTTTGTGGAGCGGATTGCGAAGCTGAAGCATCTGGCGCCTAACTTCCATCTTTCCATGCAGGCGGGCTGCGACCGGGTGCTGGCCGCCATGACGCGTAAGTACAATGTCGGTATGGCCGAGGCCTATATCGCCGATCTGCGCGCGAAAATTCCGGGCGTGACCTTCAACGCGGACATCATCGTCGGCTTCCCCACCGAAACCGAGGAGGAATTTGCCGAGACGATGGAATTCGTCCGCCGGGCGAAATTCACCCACCTGCACATTTTCACCTATTCCAGGCGTCCGGGAACCGTTGCCGCCGAGATGGACGGACAGATTGCCGAGGAGGTCAAAATCGACCGTTCGGCACGTCTTGAGGCTTCACAGCGCGAGGTAGCGTATTCGCTGGCCGAGGGTTACATCGGACAGCAGCGCGAGGTGCTGTTTGAACTTTGCGAGGACGGCATCGCCAGCGGGCATACCCCCGAATTTCTCGAAGTCACGGTTATTACGCCGGACAATCTGCACAATCAGGTGAAGACCGTCAAGCTCAACGGCTTCGACGGCAAGGTTTTCACCGGATTTATCATATAAAAATTAAACTACATAAAGGAGTCGGAATATGGTTTACAGAATATTTGTCGAAAAGCAGCCAGCTCATGCGGTGGAGGCGCGGTCACTCTTTGCTGACATCCGCGAGAATTTGATGATTACGTCCCTGACGGCGCTGCGGGTGCTGAATCGCTATGACATCGAGGGCATCTCCGCGGACATCTTTGAAAAGGCGAAGAATACGATTTTTTCCGAACCCCAGAGCGATATCATTTTCGATGAGCTGACAATGAATGCGGACGACAAGGTGTTCGCGGTGGAATATCTGCCCGGACAGTTTGACCAGCGTGCCGATTCCTGTGCGCAGTGCGTACAGCTCATCACCTACGAGGACAGACCCGCTGTCCGTACCGCCCGCGTCTACATTCTTTCCGGCGATCTGACCGACGCCGAGATTGAGAAGATCAAGCACTATGTGATCAACCCCGTGGAGAGCCGCGAGGCTTCCCTGGACAAGCCGGAAACGCTGGCTGAGAAGTTCGATATCCCCACCACCGTGGAGACCATCGAGGGCTTTATCCATATGGACGCCGACGCGCTTCATGCTTTCCTGAACAAGTACGCGCTGGCCATGGATTACGATGACGTGGTTTTCTGCCAGAGCTACTTCAAAAACGAGGAAAAGCGGGATCCCACTATCTCCGAAATCCGTCTGATTGACTCTTACTGGTCGGATCACTGCCGCCATACCACCTTCCTCACCGCCATCGACGAGGTGAAGATCGGCGACCGGTTCATTGAGGAAACTTATGAGGATTATCTGGAAAAGCGTAAGCTGGTTTATGGCGCGCGCCACAAGAATATCACGCTGATGGACATGGGCACCATCGCCGCCAAGTACCTCAAAAAGACTGGCGTCCTGAAGAATCTGGACGAGTCCGAGGAAATCAACGCCTGCTCGGTGAAAATCAAGGTGGACGTGGATGGCAAGCCCGAGGACTGGCTGCTGATGTTCAAGAACGAAACCCATAACCATCCCACCGAAATCGAGCCTTTCGGCGGCGCGGCAACCTGTCTTGGCGGCGCTATCCGCGACCCGCTGTCCGGACGCGCTTACGTCTATCAGGCCATGCGTGTGACCGGCTGTGCAGACCCCCGTCTGCCTGTATCCGAGACGATCCCCGGCAAGCTGCCCCAGTCCAAGATTACCCACGGTGCGTCATCCGGCTATTCGTCCTACGGCAACCAGATTGGTCTGGCTACCGGCGCGGTTTACGAAATCTATCATCCCAACTATGTGGCAAAGCATCTGGAGATCGGCGCTGTGGTCGGCGCGGCTCCCGAAAAGAATGTGGTGCGCGAGTGTCCCGCTCCCGGCGATGTGATCATTCTGCTGGGCGGACGCACCGGACGCGACGGCTGCGGCGGCGCTACCGGTTCCTCCAAGGCGCACACCGCCGAGTCCCTGACCACCTGCGGCGCAGAGGTTCAGAAGGGTAATCCCCCCGAGGAGCGCAAGATTCAGCGCCTTTTCCGCGATGAGAAGGTGACTCGCCTGATCAAGCGCTGCAACGACTTCGGCGCGGGCGGCGTATCGGTGGCAATCGGCGAGCTGGCCGACGGTCTGCTGATCGACCTGTCCAAGGTTCCGAAGAAGTACGAGGGTCTGGACGGCACCGAGCTGGCAATTTCCGAATCTCAGGAGCGCATGGCCGTGGTTGTTGCCGCAGACGATGCGGAGAAGTTCCGCGAGTATGCGTCCCGCGAAAATCTGGAATCCACCATCGTCGCTACCGTCACTGCCGAGCCGAGACTTCGCATGACATGGAACGATACGTTCATCATTGACCTGTCCCGCGAGTTCCTGAACTCCAACGGTGCGGAGAAGCATACCATCATCGAAATTGAACCGGTGAACACCGACGGCATTCTGGACGGCTACGCTGCCTCTATCGATACCACCGACACCGGCGCGGCTCTCAAGACGCTGATTTCCGATCTCAATATCTGGTCTCAGCGGGGTCTTGTGGAGAAGTTCGACAGCTCCATCGGCGCGGGCACGGTTGTTATGCCCTACGGCGGACGCTATCAGCTGACCCAGCCCCAGTATATGGCTGCTAAGCTGCCGGTGCTTGAAGGCGAAACCGACACCTCCTCGCTGATGGCTTACGGCTTCGATCCCTTCCTGTCCGAGAAAAGCCCCTACCACGGCGCAATGTATGCCGTCGTCGAATCGGCTGCCAAGCTGGTTGCCGCAGGCGTGGCTTATCAGGATATCTATCTGACCTTCCAGGAATATTTTGAGAAGACCCAGAACAATCCCAAGCGCTGGGGCAAGCCTATGGCGGCTTTGCTGGGCGCGCTGAAGGCACAATGCGAGCTGGGTATCGCCGCTATCGGCGGCAAGGACTCCATGTCCGGCACCTTCGAGAAGATCGACGTGCCGCCGACGCTGGTTTCCTTCGCGGTCGCCGCGCTGGACGCAAAGAAGATCATCACCCCTGAATTCAAGAAGGCGGGCAGCAAGGTTTATCTGCTGACCCCCGCGTACACCGAGGACAAGCTCCCCTGCTTTGAGTCTCTGCGCGCGCTCTTTGATCAGGTACACGGGCTGGCCGAGGAAGGCAAGGCACTGTCCATTTATACCGTGGACGCAGGCGGCGTGGCTGAGGGCATCATGAAGATGGGCTTCGGCAACCGTATCGGCTTCAAGTCTGCGGGCATCGACGCGAAGAAGCTGTTCGGTCTGGCATATGGTGCGTTCATCATCGAAACCGACGCCGACATTGACGGTGAGCTGATCGGTACCACCACCGACGACGGAAAGATTACCATCGGCGATACGGTTGTGTCGCTCTGCGAGCTGTCCGACGCATGGGAGGATACGCTGGAGAAGGTGTTCCCCACCAAGGTTCCGTCTATCAAGCCCGAGAAGACCGAAGTCTTTACCTGCACCGATCGTGCAAAGGCACATCACGCAGACAGCTTTGCCTGCCCGCGTGTGGTCATTCCCGTATTCCCCGGCACAACCTGCGAGTACGACACCATGCGCCGTTTCAACGCTGCGGGTGCGAAGTCTGACATCTTCGTGCTGCGCAATCTGGATGCCAAGGCGCTGGGCGACGCGGTGGACGAGTTTGTCGCGCTGCTCAACAATGCGCAGATTCTGATGATTCCCGGCGGCTTCTCCGGCGGCGACGAGCCGGACGGCTCGGGTAAGTTCATTACCGCCGTGCTGCGCAATCCCCGCGTCAAGGAAGCAGTCACCAATCTGGTGGAAAACCGCGACGGTCTGGTTCTGGGTATTTGCAACGGCTTCCAGGCGCTGGTCAAGTCCGGTCTGCTGCCGTATGGCCGCATTATGGACGAGATGACGCCCGACAGCTCCACGCTGACCTTCAACTCCATCGGCCGCCATCAGTCCATGATGGTGCATACCCGTATCGCGTCCACCAAGTCCCCGTGGCTGGCAGGCGTGAATGCCGGCGACATCCATTCCATCCCGATTTCCCACGGCGAGGGACGCTGCTGGGCAAGCGAGGAGCTTATCCGGAGTCTTGCCGCCAACGGTCAGATTGCCACCCAGTATGTGGATTTGGAGGGCAATCCCACGATGGATATTCGTTACAATCCCAACAGCTCCAGCTTCGCCATCGAGGGCATTCTCAGCCCCGACGGACGCATTCTGGGCAAAATGGGTCACAGTGAGCGTATCGGCCGCAATGTTGCTATCAATATCGAAGGTGACAAGGATCAGCACCTGTTCGAGTCTGGCGTGAAGTATTTCAAATAAGCAATCGTAACGACGCGGCAGCCGATCATATGGGCTGCCGCGTATTTGGTATTCCCGTTGATTTTTACGTCGAATATGGTATTACTACAGAAACGCGGAGGGCAAAAATGTCTCGTTTTTTATCCAGAATCATGACAGTAAAGGAACGGAACCGGTTTCTTCTGATCTCGCTGTTGTTTGCGGCGGCGCTGATAATCCGCGCCCTTTCGGCGGGAGCGGAATATCTTCCGGTGCTTGACGATTCCATCCAATACATTAACTATCCGCGCTCGCCCGATTATGCCGGACTGATCGAGAGTGAAGGACTGTTCGCATCCCGCCCGCTGGCGGCGATTATGGACCTCTATGTGGTCGGTCAGATGAACGGCTGCCTGCTCATTCCCGTGCTGATTTTCGCGGTCATGCATGGAATCGCGGGTGTGCTGTTCCTGCGGCTGTTTGATAAAATCTGGGGGACAGGCGTCGCTTTTGCTATCCTGTACGCGCTGCTTCCGCTGGGCGTGGAGGGCACTTATTGGCTTTCCGCGTCGTCGCGTATCGTGCCGGGACTCTTTTTTGCCGTCGTTGCCGCGAATCTGCTGGAGGATTTCATCGATCAGGGAAAATGGTGGCGGGCTGTTCTGTTCGCAGCTGCCGCGCTGCTGTCCTATGGCTTCTATGAGCAGGTGCTCGTCCTTTCCTTTACGCTGACGGCGCTCCAGTTCCTGCGGCGGTTCCGCGAACGCCGGGCATGGGCGGCGGCATTGGCATTCCCGATGGCGGCGGTCTACTTTATCTTTACCGGTCTTCATGCGGCAAATGGCGCGCTCAGCTCACGTATGGACATCATTCTTCCCACCAGCGCATGGTATTTCGATACCTTCCTGCCCGACCTGCTGCGGCAGATCGGCGCGGCCTTCCTCAAAGGCGGCGTTTTGACGCTGGTTCTTGGCTTTTTCCGTGGGCTGACCGTCTGCTTCGGCGGCATTGGCGGTGTGATTTGTCTGCTGGCATCGCTGAGCGTGGGTGCGGGGATTTATTTCCTCATTCCCAACAGCATGAAAGAGAAGCTGCCCGCCCAGCGTATCGGTGTCTGGATCTGGGGCGTTCTGTTGTTTCTTGCCCCTATTACGCCCTATTTTATCATCGACAGCCCGTGGTTTTCGCTCCGGGCGACCGTGCCATCCTTCATCGGTGCAGGATTGCTCATCGACGCGCTCCTTCGTTTGATTCTTCGCCGGGAACGGATTTACGCCATTTTTTGTGCCGGTATCGCGGCGGTATGCCTGATTGCGGGCATATCGGAGGTGAACGATTATCATGCCATAGGCGAATACGACGACGCCGTTGTGGATGAGATATTCGATAAAGCCGATCAGATGTCGGGCTGAGTGGGCATTCTCTGTCTGGAGGAATTCCCGATTGCCGATCAGAATTACTCCTACCACGAGCATATTTCAAGCGCTGCGTCCTCCGACTGGGCGCTGTACGGCAAGCTGGTGGCGGTAGGCGGCGAGGAGCTGGATTTCACCCCGGTTCCGCTGGCGTCCGAGGGCTTCTCCTTCTATCGCCTGTGGAATAAGGAAATCAAGCGGATTTCGGGCTTCGATCAGCTCTGGCTGTGGGACGACGAAACCATGACGCTGATTCCGATGCAGGCGCATCGGCTCGAATCCGGCGAACAGGATTATGAAATCACTTTCGAGGACGGCACGCCCTGGGGCAAGGTCTGGGAGGAAGGCGACTGGGGTTATATCGAAATTTACGAATGAATGGCGAAGCGCAGGAGCGGACAGCTCCTGCGCTTCTATTTTTGCAAATTATATCTCCACGAATTCGCACGGCTTCAGCAGCTTAAGCGGCGCGCCGAACTTCTTCGCCGAATACTCGATCCATTCGTTGGGACAGCCGTTGCTCTCGTACAGATCATGATGCCCGGGAATAAACAGCTTTGTGCGGCAGCGTGCGGCCAGCTCCGCCGCTTCGTTGGAATCCAGATTGCCGATGATGCTGCGGGAGGTGCGGAACCAGTCGCGGCCGTTGACAGGCAGCAGCATCACATCGGGAGCGGCGGCAATCAGCGTTTCCAGCAGACCGTCGTACATACTCATGTCGCCGCCGAAGAAGACCTTCTTTCCGTCCGCTTCGATCAGATAGGACAGTTCACGGAAGTTGCCCTCACCGTCCTGATGCAGCTCGGTATGAGCACAAGGAATGGCGGTGATTGTGACCGAACCTACGCGCACCGATTCCCCCAGCATGGCGGGCGCGGGCGAGATCATGGGCACAGGCTCGCCGCCGATTTCAAGAATGGTGTCGGCGCTTGGCGCGGGAACCAGCGTAAAGCAGCGCCTGCGCAGGCGGTAAAAGGGAATCAGTGAGGTTTTGTCCAGATGGTCGCCGTGGGGATGGGAGATGACGATGGCGTCGGGAAGCAGCTCACAGAGCGTGGTGGGAGCGGGATATTTGCGTTTGCTGGCGGGACCGTCCACCGAGTTCGACAGGTAGGGGTCGGTGACGATTTTAATCCCTTCGTGCTCGATGAGATAGCACATCTGACCAAGATAGGTGATTTTAATCATAATCGGTTTCCTTTCCGAAAAGCATATTTTCGATGTAAAGCTCGCAGAAGCGCTCGTTGTCCTCCAGCGAAAGCAGCGTGGCGGATTTCGCCAGTTCTTCGGCGCGGTGCAGGCAGTCTCGGTTTTTCAGGATCATCTCCGCTCCGGTCAGCGCCGCGTTGCCGATGGATGCCAGCTTTCCGCGTACCCATTCGGGCAGCAGCCCGATGCGGATGCAGGCGTCGATGTCAAGATAGCTGCCGAAGCCGCCCGCCAGATAAAAGCGGGAAATGTCGCCGTCCGCCGCCAGCGTATCGATGCCCGCGCGGATGGCACTCTTGGCCAGCTGCAATTTCCGTATATCCGTGGGATCGAGGGTGATGCCGCTGTCGCCGATCTCAATAGGCTCAGCGAGGTAGCCGCTTTCATCGAGAATACCGCTGTCCAGCAGCGCGGCTACAGCGGAGATCAGACCGCTGCCGCAGATTCCGCAGGGGGGAGCGGATTGAATGGTGGTGTAGGTCAGCTTCTCGCCGTCCCAGCGCACCGAATCGATGGCGCCGGGAATT
This sequence comes from Clostridia bacterium, assembly GCA_017472255.1. Lineage (GTDB taxonomy): Bacteria > Bacillota > Clostridia > Oscillospirales > CAG-272 > Flemingiibacterium. The sequence continues at coordinate 245,457 of JAFUQU010000014.1, forward strand.
CCCTGCACGCCGCTGGAGATTTCCGCGCCTTCGAAAGCGGGTCCGGCGGCGGTGGATGCGCAGGTCAGCTTTCCATCCCGCCAGAGCGCCATCTCGCCGTTTGTGCCGATATCCACCAGCAGCGCCGATTCATCGGCCAGCATTCCGCTTGCCAGAATGGCGGTGGTGATGTCCGCGCCCACGAAGGCCGACATACAGGGGGGAAGATAAATCCGTCCGAAGGGCAGGTCGTCGATAACAGCCGTCCGTCCAAACAGCTCGGACGGGGTGAAGGGCGCACAGGCCATGCCGTCGGTGCTCAGTCCGCAGAGAAAGTGCAGCATGGCGGTGTTTCCGGTGATAACCGCTGCGTCGATGGGGGCGTCGAACAGTCCGCGCAGGGCGGTGCGAATGCAGTCGGTCAGCGGAGCTGTGCTGTTCAGCGCGAATTCGATGCGCGACACTACATCCGCGCCGTAGGCGGATTGGGGATTGCGGGCGGTGGCGGCGGACAGCACGTCTCCGGTGACAAGATCGACACGCCTAGCGGCGATTGTGGTGGTGCCGATGTCGATGGCGGCGCCGTATCGTCCGGGAAGCGGCGGGTCGAGGGCGATGTGCGTGTCTTTGCCCATAGCGGCGGTGATACTGCCGGAATCGGGGAGGGTGACGGTCACTTCGCCGAGGCAGACCGCCTCGCAGGACAGCCGCCAGCCTCCGGCGATATCGCACAGCGTTCGCTCGTTGGCGGTCGGTTCGCTCAGCGCGCCGACCGCGTGGACGCGGCATTTACCGCATTTGCCCTTGCCGCCGCAGGGATGGGCGAAGGAGATACCCTCGGCGGCGAGGGCATCGGCGATGGTAACGCCGGAATGGTTCAGGGTATATGTCATTGGAATGCCTTTCATTGGTGGATTCTATACTATATGATACCACAGATCGGGCATAAATGCAAGAGAAAGTTTGAGAAGCTGCAGCACTCATGTGCAGCAGCTTCTCAGCCGTTATTTCATATACTTCTCTATGCGGCGAACCTGCTCCTGAAAACGCTCCTCCTCCCGCACACCGTTGAACCATTCCCATCCCTTGGGAACGGTAAGGCAGCGGTGAGGGATGCTCGGCGGCATGGTCAGGTCGTTATCGCCCCACTTTTCGGTTTTGGTCTGCTTCACAAGATCGAGCACCGGCGTGTGGAATTCCAACTCCGTCCCGTCGGGAAGCTGCCAGAATTTTTCGTACAGGTCAACGCCCTTTTCCAATGCGGCGTAGCCCTCTTCCTTATGCCCCGAACCGAAGGCGGCGGAGGCAAGGCGAAGATAGGTGAACGCGCGGCGGACAATCCAGCCGTCGATGTCGGTGGAGGTGTCACGCAGGGTGTCGATGATTTGCAGGACGATGGTCTGCCCCGCCATACCGGCTGCGGCGTTTTTGTAGTGCTTGGCGTCGCGCTTGCCGAAGCGCTCGAGGAAAAGATGCTCCAGATCGTTGAACAGGTTGATCTGCTGCTGATAGTTGCTCTTGTCAGCCTCGTTGCGGTGCTTGTAGCGCTCCTCCAGCAGATCGGCGCGGCTCATGTGGCGCTCGTTGGGAATGTAGGACAGCCAGTCCTCCAGAAACTCGTCGGTTTCCGCCAGCGCCATGATTTTTATGACCTGAAACCGATCGTTCCGACTGTCGCTGTGATCAAGGATGTAATGCGCATATTTTCGCATTTCGGGAAGATTTTTCTCTATCGGTTCCGTCTCACTGAATGAGAGCTGATATATCAGATCGAACATCGGATCGATTGCATCCGGGATTTCACGTACAATCTCCCGAGTGATGGCGAGGCGCTCCTTGTCTGTAATGCCCTTGCTCCAGTATTTGTCGTAATACGCCCGCAGCTTGCCCTCGCGGGTGTCCTTGTCCACGCCGAACAGCAGATCGGTAGTCACGCCGAAATAGGCGGCGAGACGGGGAATCTGTTCGATGTCGGGGTAAGCCTGCGCGTTCTCCCAGCGGCTCACCGACTGATAGGTAACGCCGAGAGCGTTTGCCAGCTCTTCTTGTGTGATGTCTTTGTCCCGGCGAAGACGCCGGATGGTTTCGGCTATCGGATAATTCATGTCCGACCTCCTGATTTGATATTCGACCTGCGCAGTTCGTACTTTTATTATACCAGAAGTCCTCGCCGATTGCAATAAGCTGACGTGTCGCATAAACTCAATCAGCGAGTGAATTTTTCACTCGCTGATTGATGATTCGGTTACTTTTCCACAACCAGTACCACCGGCGGACAGCAGTAGTCCAATTCCGACAGGTGCAGACCGCGCTCGTAGGCTTCCCGCACCACGCTCATGACAATGCACCATGTGGCGGGCAGGTAGCGGAAGAATTCGGGCACACTTTTCAGGTGCGGCGGAAGGTTCAGACCCATGCCCCGCAGATGCATGACGTAAGCGCCGCCCAGCGATGCAATGAGCCGTGCTGTTGCGTCGGCGCAGATTTTCGCAATCTGTGCGTATTCCTCGGACGTGAATACCGGGATGTCCACGGTCAGCTTCCCGTCAATGTGGGTGAACAGCCCCAGCTCCTCAAGCTGCGGAATGCACTCAATGAGCTTATCCGGGCATTCGGGCGTCTCGCCGATGTACGTGCTGTAGAGCAGCTTGTGAATGTGATCGAAGTAGACGTCATAGCAGCAGGCAAAGCGATGGGGACTGTCCCACATCGGCACGTCGAATTCGAACAGCGAAAGCTGCTTTGTCCCGTGATAGCCAAGACAGCGGGTGGAACGGTGTCCGCCCCGGATAACGTAATTGTTATAGCGCCGCATCTGCTCGGAATCCTTGAAATCCGCCGGTTCCACATTGCCGTGAGCAATCCAGTGACCGCCGTCCCGGCGGGGCGGATACTGATAGAGCGTCTTTTTCAGCTCCTCGCAGCCGTCGTATTCAAAATTCTGCAAAGCCCGCATGGTGGCGTACCGCTCCAGCTTTTTCATCTGGCGCGGACGCAGTTCCCGGCAGAAATCCAGCTGGTGCAGCCTGCCAATGATATCCGCCATCACTTCCCAGAAGGCGTCGAAATGCTCTTTGGCAAATGCCAGCTGCGCATCGAAGCGTGAGAATTTGTCCTCTGGCTTGTAGATCACGAAATCGGTATAATACCGCTTGCTGTCGGTGCGAACCATCAGTTCCCCATCCACCAGCCTGCCGAGAATCGGCTCCAGATAGACGGTGGGAATGCCGATCTTCCGCGCCAGCTCCTCGGCGGTCAGCGGCTTGTCGTAGGCTAAAATCAGCAGATTCTGCGCAATCAGATCGTCTTCTACCAGCGATGTCGGTTCGCCGCGGCGACCGCCCTGTCCGCCAAAGGAGATGTAGAGCTTCCCAGGTAAATAGTTTTCGCGTGTTTCCATCGTTTCCAGTCCCTTTCTCACCTGCCTGCGTCCGGCATCCAGACGGCTTTTCACCGTCCCCTCGGGAATGCCCAGCGCCCGGGCGATATCCGCCACGCACTCATCGCGATAATAGTAGCGGATCAGCGTTTCCCGGTTGATTTGCGCCAGATAACTCACCTCACGGCGCACCTCTGCCGCCTCATCGGTGGCATAGAAGGTCGCGAAGATGTCTTCCTCGTCCTCCGGCTCCACGGTCATGTCACAGGTGACGATCACCGGGCTTCCGTACCGTTTGCGCAGAGCGCTGTTGTACTTGTGCATCAGCGTGTTTGCCAGCCATGTGCGCGGATGTTCGATGACGCCGCCGCCTTTTTCGAAGGCGAGAGCGGCGAGCACCGTGTCCGAGACAAGATCCTCGGCGTCGGTCTGTGAGCGGCATTTTGATGCGGCCAGACGGGTCAGGTAATCCATATGATTTTTCCATTCGTTTGCTTCCATTTGGAATCTCCGCTTTTGTAATCAACGTTGTTACACCCGTATAGTCGCTTGAATTGATTGTCGGTTTGGTAGGGACTGAAACTTTTCTATTATTTTTTTACCTTCAGCTCGGCGAGGGCGGCATAATGCAGCACCTCAAAGCTGTCCGGCGCGATGCGGTTCAGCAGTTCGATATGCTCCTTTTCCCAGACTGCCAGCTCCTCCGAATTTAGAGACGCGCCCACACCCCTGCACGCTTTCATTCTGCCATGCCAGGTTTCCTTCGTGAATGGTACCATCACATCGTATTCTTCGTGATCGGTCAGCTCAAAGTATTCGTAAACCACATCGGGAATGCCGATCGGCTTTTTGATTTCTCCGGCGCCTGACCAGTTTGGGCTGTATTTGAGTACCAGCTTTTCGCTGGCGCCTGCGATGGAATCCTCGAACGGCAGCCACGCCATATACAGAATCAGCAGCCGCCCGTCCTTTTTGAGAATGTTCGAAAGGATGGGCATAACTTTGGCATGATCGAAATACCAGAAGCACTGGCAGGCTGTTACCACGTCGAAGGTATTGGCGGGAAAGGCGATTTGCTCGGCGGGAACGGCGGAAAAATCAATGTCCATATGGTTCTGCGCCGCAAGCATTTTCGCCTGCTCGATTTGTTCTGCGGATATGTCGGTTCCGGTCCATTTTGCCCCGTATGGATACAAATTGCGCGGGAGCACGCCGGTTCCCGTCCCCAGGTCCAGCACGCGCTGTCCGTTGGTGCATAATCCTCTGCCGATAATTTTCTGATAGAATATTTCCGGATAGATGTCCCTGAACATGGCGTATTCTCTGGAAACCCGCCCCCAGTCGAACGCCTTGCCCGCATCGATCCGATGATCTGTAATCTCCATCTGCCGTTCCTATTTTCTGCGCAGTGCTGCCACGCGGCAGGCGCGTTTGAAGACCTCGGTCAGATAGCGTTCGATGGGCATATCGCCGTATACGTCGTTCTCGTGACGGTTGGGCTTGCTCTTTGTGTTCAGCTCAAAGGTCATGATACCCTCATAGCCGTGCCTGTCCAGCCGGGACGCGATGCCTGCCCAGTCGGCGATGCCGTCAAAGGGGAGCAGATGCAGGTCGTCGATGAAGGTGATTTCACCGCCGAAATCGCGGATGCCCAGATTGTCGTTAATGTGGGTTGCGATGAGACGATCGCCGTAGAGCGCCATCATGTCCTTGCTGTGGTTGTAGCACATCTCATGACCGGTGTCCCAGCAGAAGCCTACCTGCTCATAGCTGCGGAAGGCTTCCATCAGCGCGGCCAGATATTCCTCGCCCTCGGTGTTTTCCAGCGCCAGCTTGACGCCCAGCCGTCCCGCTTCTTCCGCCACGGTGCGGAAGTTCTCGACGCCGATCTGCGTCGGTGTATGATCCTTGAAGCCGATGAAGGCGTGGGCGACCATGATCGGTACGCCGTTCGCCGCGCAGTCAGCCAGACAATCGCACAGCTCCTTTGCCGCCGCGATGCCGGCTTCGCCCTCCTGCCACATGGCGTTCATCTTCGAAAAGGGCGCGTGAATCGATTGATACTCGATGCCCACGCTGTCGGCGATTTCACGCCATTTGGCGATGGGCGCGCCCGGCTGCCAGCCGGTGAAAAAGGCGTCGAAGCCGATCTGCCTGAACAGCGGAATCTGCTCCTCGGTGGGCAGCCCAAACTGGCTGCTGGTTCCAAGACACAGCTTATAGTTCCACATAATAATACTTCCTTTCAATGGTTATTGATCGATAAAATTATACCACAATTTTGTCGGTACGTCAATAGCGCTGCGGGGATTTATGTCTTGCTGGAGGATTCGTTTGAAAATCTATACCGGACAGAATTTCGAAAACTTGTCAGGAAGCTGTATTGACAACCTGTTTTTGATATGATATACTGTACGCATCAGCAGAATTTTTACGATGAAGGGTGTGGTAAAATGAAAGCATTCAATCTCGGTGCGGGACGCGAGGTTCTGTGGGACATGGAGCTGGCGGACAAGGTGACGGGTGTTTCTCTCCATATGCACAAGCCTGTGCGGAAAAATGTCGTTCTTGACTGCAATGAGCCGTGGGAGGGTGAACACTGCGGTTACGGCTCGATGATTTTCGACGGCGAAAGATACCGTCTCTATTACCGCGGCGCCGGTGCAAACGACGGCGTATGGAAAGAAGAAAGCGGTTCGCACTCCCTGTGGTGTCTTGCGCTGAGCGATGACGGCAAAACCTTCACGAAGCCGAACCTCGGTATGTTCGAGTACAACGGCTCGAAGGACAACAATATCGTCCATATGGAGAGCCGAATGATCGATAATTTCTCCGTCCAGCTTGACACAAATCCGGACTGCCCGCCGGACGAAAAATACAAAGCGCTGTCCCTTGATGACCTTAAAGAGGTCACAGTCAATGGTGAGAAAAAATATGTCGGCAGCCTGATGTATTATAAAAGTGCCGACGGGATTCACTTCACACCGGTTGGCATACTCCATGTGAAGGGCACATTTGATTCGCTGAATTTTGTGATGTGGGACGAGAGGATCGGAAAATACCGTCTGTATTTCCGCGACTTCCATCCGCTTGACAGGGAACATGGAATCGAATATGAAGCGGAAGCGCACGTGCGGGATATCCGTGTGGCATTCTCGGAGGATTTTGTCAACTGGACAGAGCCGCAGCTGCTTGATTACGGCGATGACAAGCTGGAGATTCAGTTCTATACCAACGGTATTGCAAAATACCACCGCGCGAATATTTTCTACGGTATGCCGACCCGCTACATCGACCGTTCGCCGGATAAGATCAACTATCAATACCTGCCGGATGTGGGCGGATTCCGCCCGATGCTTATCCAAAAGCATGGCAGAGGCGGCACTGCGATTACCGAAGCCACGGTTATGACATCTCGGGACGGAGTCAGCTTCCGACGCACCAATGAGGCGTTTCTGACGCCGGGCATTGAAAACGGGGACAACTGGGTTTATGGCGACGGCTATATTGTGCGTGGGATGGTTGAAACCGCGTCCGATTTCAAAGGGGAACCGAATGAGCTGTCTCTGTACGTCGGAACGGGATATCGTGCGCGTCCGGTTACTTTTGAGCGGTATACGATACGCATGGACGGGCTGTTCTCGTGGGGAGCGGGCTTTGAAGGGGGCGAGGTGCTGACGAAGCCGCTGACATTCGACGGCGGAAGAATGAGCGTGAACTTCGAAACCTCGGCGCTTGGGTATTTGCAGATTGATATCTGCGATGAAAACGGAGAACCGCTCGAAGGTTACAGCACAGGGCGATTGTTCGGTAATACGACTGCTCGTCCCTGCGATTTTGCAAAGTCGCTGGCGGCGCTTTCCGGGCAGGCTGTCCGGTTAAAAGTATCGATGAAGGACTGCGAATTTTATTCGTTTGTGGTTGAATCATAAACAATGGGGAATGCTGCACTTTCGAACAGCATTCCCCATTGTTTATGTTCCGTCATATGGCGCTTACAGCTCGATCAGCAGGGCTGCCGCACTCATCGCGGCAAGCGGCAGAGTGACGCTGCCGCCGTCCGGCAGAATCGTTTGCGTGGAAGGATAAATCCGCGCGATATTGCTGCACCTGCACACACCGTATTTGCTCAGATCGATGCTCACATCCTGCGCGCCGTCGGTAATGTTCCAGACGCAGAGCAGCAGAGCTTTCTCCGACAGCAGTCCCAGCGAAGCCGTTTCACGGTCGTTCAAGCGATGCATTCCCGTGGGATAGATGGGTCGCGACTGCCCGATCAGGTGTCGGATGGATTTGTAAAAGTCCACGCCTTCCTTTACCAGCGCGAAATTATGATCGTCCGCCAGATCGATGCGCCCTGACAGATAGAGCAGACCGGGCATGGCGTTGACCAGATTGAACGCGGTTTGGCGTCCATCGACCATGCGGGCGGCGTACTCGTCAGTGACGGTGAAGTTCATGTGTTCGCCGAGAACGGTGGGATAGGGGTACGACCAGATTCCCGCTTTCTCCGGCGGCATCTGCGCCATGCTGCCCATGACGATGGACGGATTGTTCTCGTACAGCTCCTGATCGGAGGTGCTTTGCAGCGAGAAGCGGCGAAGCATTTTGTTATCGTCCCGCAGTGCGCCGCTGCCGCAGTTTTCAATGACCAGCCCCGGGAACCGCTCGTACAGCTCCTCGATGAACGAGGTGAAATCATCAGCAGCGCGAATCTGTCCCTCGGCGGGGGAATCGCCGCCTCCGTTGTTGGTGGAGCCGATGCCGGAAGACTGGTTATAGTCGTTCTTGATAAAGCGGTAGCCCATGTCGTAATACTCGGCAATCCGTTCAATAAGATATTTCCGCACCGCCTCGCAGCCGAAGTTATAGAAGGTACGGCTGCCATGACCGACAGGGCGTCCGTATCGGCGGAGTACCGCGTCCTCGTCCAGATGGAATCCGTCGGCGGTGGGATCAACGGCGTCCAGCTCGAACCAGATGCCCGGAATCATCCCCCGCGCCTTAATGCGGTCGGCGATGGCTCGCAGATCGGTTTTTTTGTATAGATCGTTTCTCGGTATCCAGTCACCCAGACCGTTTCCAGTTCTGTTACAGCTCCAGCCGCCGTCGATGACAAAATATTCGCATCCGGCGTCAGCTGCGGCGTCGATGAGTGGGAGAATCGCATCAGGGCTTTGATTGCTCCAAACGCAGTCCATATAATCGTTGAAAATCACGGGCGGAATGTCGTTCGGATGACGGCAGAGGCTGTCCGCACGCTTGAAAGCGGTCAGCGATGCCACCGCTTCCTCAAAGCCGCCGGGAACGCAGCCGATGAAGGCGCGCTCCGCCGTATAGGTTTCGCCGGGCAGCAGCTCGTAATGCCAGCCGCCGTTGTTCTCATCGCAGCCGGACGCTTCCATGGCAAGGCAGGGCGCACTGTAGCCGCCGAAGCCGGTGAGCTTAATGAGCCAGCTGTGGGAACCTTCTGTCTCGCAGAACCATATCTTGTTATGCTTTTTATCCTCCACCATGACCAGCGGGTAGAAATTGCCGGTGGACCAGCTTCCATTCGATTGTACGCGATAAGACGCGCGCTCCCACGGATGCGTGCTGACCGGGTATAGTCCAAGCTCCTCGGCGGTGAAGGTCTCCCACTGTCCCTCGCCCTGCCATTTGTTGTGGCAGATGTGAATACGGATATCTTTGTTATCATACCATGCTCCGTCCGATTCGCAGGCGATGTTTTCGAAGAAGGTTGAGGAGAATCGGGTCAGCAGCTGAGGCTTATCACCAACATTCTTGACCCGATTCTGCTGAACGAGGACGCCCGTACCGGTGGTGGTGAGCGAAACAGTCACTTCCAGCCCCGCGTCCCCGTGAGTATAAATGATGTCGGCGCCGTCCGTGCGTTCATAAATGCCGGCAAGCTTGAGTGTGCCCCGCGTCAGCAGCCCGCCGCCGGACAGGTTGATTTCAAAATTGGGACGCTCTGTGGTATAAAAACGATCAGACAGTGAGTCACAGCCGGTAAACAGCGTAAATTTACCGTTATTCGCAATATGCAGTTTGCCGTGAGCGCCGAGAGAGTAGATAGACATTATGTAATCCTTTCTTTGTGAACAGGGGGCATCCCTCAGGATGCCCCAATCGTTTATTTCAGATAAATCTTATTTCCGGCGGTTTCCCAGGACACGTCGAACAGCAGCGCCAGATCGTCCAGCGTCAGCGTGGGGACGCCATCCTTGAGATAAGCGGGACGCACCAGCGTGTAATTTTCGCCGTTCTTTTCCGCGTAAGCCTGACCGATGGTCAGCACTACACGGTTTTCGCCGTGCTGAAGCTCCAGACGCCCGTCATCCTTGAACCATTCGTAGCGCAGACCCAGCTCCCGCATGATTCCGCTGTCGGGATCCAGCGGGACGCAGATGTGACCGCTCTTTTTCTCAATGTAATCGCCGAAGAACAGCTGTCTGCCGCTCTTGCCGTAAACCGTCACATGAGGAACACCCGCATAGAGGGTGATGCTCTCCAGCTCGAAGCTGCCGGAATAGGTGGGGATGAACTGGATACCGTGGATTGTACCCGTCCACCAGGGCTTGGTGTCCAGATCAAACTGGTATTCCTTTCGGTTCCTATCATTGCACCAGAAGGATGCGGAGCCATTACGAATATTGTAATTATCCCGCTCCGGGCGGTTGGACGGTACAAAATAAGCCACCGTAGGAGCTTTGTTGTCGCCGTGACGGTTGGTGATAACCGCTTTTCCGTAAGCGATGGTTGAAGCGTCGATGCCCGGTTCGATCAGTTCCATCTCCGGGTAAGGCTCGGTGGCTTTGCCGCAGAGGCAGCCGTCCTTGATTTCCACGTCGGTCATCTTGTTAAAGCTCCACTTTTCCAGATCAGCCTGCGTCTTGAACTCATAGCATACAACCGGCGTATCGGTTTCTGGCAGAGGACGCACGTCATACTTGGTGCGTGCCAGCTTATGGCGCGACTGCACGCGCAGGTAGCAGAGACGCGCCCTTTGAGACTCGGTGGGAATGAGATCGGTATGCGGCTCATCTTCGCAGATTGCCTTGCGAACAGCGTCCAGATAGCCGAAGCCGTTCAGACCAGAGGGCATCATATAGGTACCCTCGCCATACTCGTTCCATGTGGACAGATGCAGCAGGCGGGATTTCCATGTACCCTGCTCAAACTTGGGAAGCAGCTCGTTCTGGCAGTAAACCAAACCGTTGTACATATCCTGTGCCGCCAGGTTCGGTCGGCGGTCGCCGCCCCAGCCGATGTTCTTGAAGCCGACGCTGACCGTGGGAACGATATGTACGGCATTCTGTGCAATACGGTCGTTGTTGGCGGTGATGTTGGTCTCCAGCTTGTAGCCGTCGGCGCCCCAATGGTAGGCATGGAAAGCGTCGAAGCCCAGACGCTTCAAATCGCGCGGATCGGCGTGGCAGCCCATGACGATCAGGTCGTCATAGCCCAGCTTCTTCACTTCGTCGCGCAGGTACTGCAAGCCCTCACGCACACAGGCTTCGCCGCCCAGATCCTTCTCGACGCACCAGACGCCGAAACAGCTCATGATGGCCTTGTTGTCAATGCGCATATAGCGCGGGTCGGAGAAGAAATAATCCAGCCAGTAGGGAACCAGATTCTGCTTGAAGTCGTCCAGGCAGGTGGGGTGATGGCAGTTTGCCGCTTCCCAGAGCAGGGCGAATTTCTCCATTTCCGCGTACTTGGCATAGAAGTGACCGTCCAGCCAGGCATGATGCAGGTGGGTGGACTTGATGGGCGCGCGTTCCTCGGCGGAATACCAGCAGTACAGCTCGTAGTCAATGCCGTGCTCTACCATGTACTTGATTTCCCAGTCGGAGGTTTCCGGCAGGCCCTCGTCGTAATAGCCCAGCACCGGTTTCAGATCGTCATAGGGAGAGATGGTGTCCCAGCCGAAGTGCGTGCCTTCCCGCCAGAGCGAGCAGATGTTCATGCCCACCACATAGTCGCCCTTCTTTTTCGGAACGATGGGGGCGGGAACGTAATCTTCCGGTTCTTCGGGCTTAACCCATGCTTTCATATCCGAGAACATGAGTGCCGAATCTTCGTAGGCTTCGTAGACAATGCGCACGCCGTCGATGACAGGAACGGCGTTTTCGAAGGGCAGTGTCTGCGTCTTTTTGCCGTTGAGCCAGATCAGCGCGGTCTGATTTTCCGTGTCAGCCTCAATGCGCAGGGTCTGCCAGACGTTGATATGGTGAGGACGCAGTTGGGAGCCGCCGCTGCAAAGCAGTTCGCCTTCATCCCAGACCGAGACGGCTGTCTTCCCGTCGCCGGTGACAGCGGCGGCGAAGCGTCCCTTCTTCTCGGTCATCAGATATTTCATTTCGTAGACCACGACGCCGTCCGCAGGGGTAAAGGTGCGGATGGTGCTGGTTACATCGCCGGCTTTATTGCGGGAGATGTAGGTGAATTCGTTCTTGCCCTCCACCCGGTAATCGCTTGTTACCGAAGCAGTTGCGGGCGCGTTTACCGTGTATGCGTCGGGCATTTCACCCACGTAGGGGTTGAGGTTGTGATCGTTGTACAGATAGTTAACGTACAGCTTGGCAAAGCTGAAAATCGCCGCGCCGATGGAGCCTTTGTTATAGCCCACGCGCAGGCAGGTGAACACAGGCTCGTCGGTCAGCGCGACCCGTCCGCAGGAGCGGGCATCCACGGTAATATCGGCGATCCCGGCTTCCAGATCAGCACGGATGACAACATAATGATCGCCGAAGCCGAACGCACACAGTTCACGGTCTTCCGCATAGAGCTTTTCGCCCGCGGTGCGAAGCGTCAGGAACGCATCGGTGCGCGAGCCGAGGAAGATCGACAGACCGTCGCCTTCCTGATTGGTCAGGCGGGCTTCCAACGTCAGCACGCCGCCTTCGAAGCGGTTGCAGTCGCGGCGGAGATAGACATCTCCGCTGCCGTCGGCGGTTATCTTCCAGCGGCTTCCGTCCATTCCGCCGGTGGTGGTGCCGTCGGCGATGAAGTCCCAGTGGGTCCGCAGACCGCCCCAGCCGGAGATCGAGTCGTCATCGATCAGATAAACTGCGTCTTTGATGTTTAGCATAATTTTTCCCTCCCTGTATACAGGTAATATGGTGTTGGGTTCATTATATCATAGTTTTTCGGGAAATGCAAGGCAAATTCGCATATAAATCGTGCATTTTCGTACATTTCAAAAAACAGAGGACGCTGTGTGGCAGCGTCCTCTGGGGCGTATTATTCGCTGAGCTTGATTTTAACGCGGCTGTTGATGATCTTGACCGTTTCGTCGAGGGATTTGGTGCCGTTGAAGTAATACTGCGCGTCCTCGTAGATGATCGCCATGAGCTCGGTGTCGTAAGATCGCACCATCGTGATGGAATCGAACAGCTCCATCAAATCAGCCTTGTCCTCATCGGTGATCGTGTAGGCCACGGTGTTGGGACTGCTGATGATCTGCTGGTCGAACTCCTGATAGCCGCCGTCCTCGGCAAAGTGACGACCGCCTACGCTGCCGCCGATTTCCAGCACGTCGGGATTGGTTTTGGACTGCGCCGCCAGACTGTAGAAATAGTAGTGCTCCAGCGTTTCAAACATCAGCTCCAGCGTCTGTGTCGAACAGGAGAAGCCGTTCTCCGGGATGAAGGTGCTATTGTAAAGATTCTCCGCGTCCGCGTCGTAAATCCACTCTGTCCGCTGGCTTTCCAGACAGGACTTAATGAATTCCCACGCGCCGTCGGGATTCATGCATTGCTTCGTGATGGCGAGACAGGTCATGGGAACGATGACGGTGCCGCAGTCCCCCTCAGCGGGGAAGCCGAGGTAGGTCAGGTCGTCGCCGCTGAAAAAGCAATAGCGGTTGGTCAGGAAATCCTGCACGCTGTCAATAAGATTGACCGCACGGACGGCGATGGTTCCGTCTTTGTACATGGTGGGAGCGACGCCGTTGGGTGAGCGGTGGACGCTGGCGGTTTTGCACAGCTCCAGCAGGGTGGAGAGACTGTCACCCATGGTGAAGCGGGCGTTTTCGTAGTCCACATAGCTGCCAAGGGTGCTGGGAAGCAGCACACGGAGCAGCATATTGGGGTTGTCCACACCGGTATTTCCGTTGATATCCAGCAGATAGGCGCCCTTTTTCAGGGAGGATGCGTAGTCGGACAGTTCCTCAATGTTCCAGCCGGTGAGTTTACCTGCGGAAGCTTTGTTGGCGGCGATGGTGGAGATGCCGAACTGGATGGTCAGATAAGGCAGTTCGCCGTCGTTGTTTTCGAAAGGCTCCAGCACACAGGAGACGAAGGCGTTCCGGCTGTACGCCGCGTCCTTGTCCATGAAGTCGTAGAGATTGCGGAAGATGTCCAGATCGGCGAAGGGCTCGGGAGCCATGTCTGAGTCAAACAGAATCATATCTGGGACTTCGCCCGACAGGATTTCCTTGATCAGCTGATTGTTGGCAGACAGGTCGTTCTCCATGGTGTACGGCACCATTTCCACCCGGTAGTTTTCGCTTTGCAGATTGAAGCTCTTAACGTAGTTTTCAATGACTTTCGCATTTTGAGGGTCGTTGGATGCTACATAAGCGAGCTTGATCAGTGTTTTGTTTACCGTTTTACCCGGCTCGTGACCGGCGATATCAGCGGTAGTAAACAGACCGATGCGCAGCTCATCGGTGGAAGGGTCTTTCACTTTGATGAAGATGTGGTCTGCATCAACCACGGACACTTCTTCTACCATGTTGTAGGTCAGGTCAAATTCCACCCATGTCAGCAGCGTAACCGGGGATCCATCGCCGCTGACAGCCTGAATGCCGTTGGAAGTGACCCAGAAGGCGTCATAGCCAGGGGCGAACTGAGGGAACGTGGTGATGCTTTCAGACAGCGGAATTTCCTCGCCGAGCTGCTGGTTTTCATCGTCAAAGGGAATATTCATATACTGTCGCTGATTGACGGTGTACTTCAGATAGCAGTATACGGCGTTTCCGTCCGCGTCGAGGGTCAGGTGAAAGGAATGCCCGGTGCGTGTGGTTCCGGGGATTTCGACCGAATAGAGCTTTTCGCCCTCGGGGGAAATGACGTGTACGGTGGAGCCGATATAGAAATAGCTGTTCCCGTTTTTCGCGACGACGTAGTCGCTAACATCGCTAATAAGTTTGAAATAAGGATAGATTGAAGTGGCATCTATTGTCAAGATGCGATTCCCCTCACTATCCCAGCGGGCAAAGGAAAACGGTGTATTTTGTTCAGTTGTACCATCCGAGTTTATCTTTATGGTTGCGTTCCCGATTAAGAAAGCTGAAAATCCACCGTCCGGTGTTGATTTTAAGTGATATAATACAGGATATCCATGTGTTAAGCGAGTATCAGGATCGTTGGCGTAAAAAAATTCAAAGTCATATATTTCGTAATTCAGAGTGTACGGCGAAATAAGCATGAGCTTTTTGGGCGGGGTTGGGGTATAAGTGATTTGGGTTATCTGACCTTTAGCATATGCATCTGCTATACTCTGTCCTGCGGTTGTTTCCACCTTGTCAAGTGTTTGTGGTTCCAATACCCGGTCCCTATGATAGAATGGTATACAAAAATATCCATTATTAGAAACAAAGGATTGATCAATAAAGTTAAGTTCTTTGGTTTCTACCTCAGTATCGCTGGCTGTCTTCTTATAATTTTGGTTATAGGTATAATCGTACTCATATTCTCCCTCTGAATTCAATTCGCCGTGGGGAAACTCAACCCAGTATATTTTGTAGCCGTTTTGATTTATGAAAGCGACAGGCTGTGGTGTGCCCCTATCGTTTGCATCTAATGTATTCTCACATCCGCATAGCGAGAATGTCAATAGGCATATAGAGAAGAAAAAACAGAATATTTTTTTAATCATATAGACCTCTGATTCTGAAAAAACTATGAAGCGCATATTTGAAACACGCGCTTCATAGTTAGATGATTTATTTACTCAAGTCAGCGCTTATCTCCAACCGCCGCCCATTAAGTAAACAGGGCAGTCTGTGTGGCACGTGAATCCATAATCATAGATATTACTGCAACCGCTGCACTGATACCACTGAACATGGGAACTTCCATTGCACGTTTCAGCGACAACACTATAACTATGGTCATAATACGTATAAGTACCGTATCCTTCGTATTCGTAACCACAATCGTCGCAAGTGTAGACAAATCTTGCATTTTGCGTCATCAGACACCCGTCGGAGCGAGTAGGGGAGCCAATATCCTCTACCGGCGATCCGGTTAAGTGAGGATGCATACAAGCCCCATCGTCCGCCGCAACCAACACGCCGCACGTCGCCACCATGGCAACCATCAGCAACAGGGAAAGCACTCTTTTCATAGGTAAAACCCCCCGATAAAATTAGATTACAAGTACGTTTTTTTCGTCCTTGTGCCTATATTATACCATAAAATTTTCCTGCTGTCAAGAAAATTTTTGTCATTTTTATCCGTCATGCCCACTAAAATCTCTGCGTGAATTTTGTGGAAAAGCTATATCTCCCCTCCCATCGAGCTTCCGCGTATCTCCGCAATGGCGCGGCGTATGGATTCCGTGAGGTACTTACGCCGGTTGTACACAATAAAATACCGCCGCCGGAAGCGTCCGTCGGTCAGGGTCAGCTCCCGCAGCCGTCCGGTGGACAGATCGTCCGCCACCAGCTCACGAGGCATGATCGTTACGCCGAACCCCGCCCGCGCTAGTTTCAAGAGGCACAGATCGCTGGAGCTTTCCACGCTGGGATGCACCACGCAGTCGTGCTCGCGGAACACGGTATCGGTACAAAGACGGCTGCCGCTGCCCTTCTCACGCAGCATCAGACGAAGCTCCGACAGCTCCTCCACGCTGATCTGTTCCGCCGCGTTGAATCCGGGCGCGCATACAATCGCCATGTCCGCCGCGTGCAGCGGAAGCACCACACGGTTGGTATCGTCCGGCAGACCGTCCACAATGGCGAAATCGATCTCTCCCGCGGACAGGCGGCGTTCAATGGTCTGGGTGTTGTCCACGAAAACCTTTAGCGTCAGCTGCGGCAGCTCGCGTTCCAGCGTCCGAAGCACCGGCTCCAGCATGGTTTCGCCTACCGTTACATTGACGTCGATGGTACACGAGACGAAGCTGTCCCCGTCCCGCAGAACTTTCTCGGCTTCGTCGAATTGATCAAGCAGGTTCTCGGCGTAGCGCAGCAGCACGCTCCCAGCCTCGGTCAGGCAGATTCGCCGTCCAATGCGGTCGAACAGGCGGGTGTGGTAGTAGCTTTCCAGCTCCCGAACAGCGATGCTGACGGCGGGTTGGGTCATATTTAGCTTTTCGGCGGCGTGGGTTATGCTTCCGGCGGCGCAGACTTCCTTGAAGATTTGCAGGTGGCGTATGGTCATAGTGTCCTCCCATAAGGAAATACTTATGTTAATTATTTTAACATATGGATTGATTTATGTCAAGAGGATGTATATAATAATAGTATCAAATAGCTATGGGAGGTTTTCCTTTGAACAAAAGCAAACTCAAGCTGCTGCTCGATATTCTGATCAGCTACATTAAGATCGGTGCGTTCACCTTCGGCGGCGGATACGCGATGATTCCGCTGATCCAGAGGGAAGCGGTGGAAAAGCATCACTGGGTCACTGATGACGACATCCTTGAAATCATCTCCATCGCCGAATCCACCCCCGGCCCCTTCGCTATCAACTCGGCTACCTTCATAGGCTACCGTGTCTGCGGATTCTGGGGGTCCTTCTGCGCCACCTTCGGTGTGGTGCTGCCGTCCTACGTCATTATTACGCTGATTGCCTATCTGCTGCGTTCCTTCCTCGAAATTCAGGTGGTGCAGTACGCATTCTGGGGTATCCGTGCCGGTGTGCTGGCGCTGATTCTCAAGGCGTTCGTCACCATGTTCAAGAAAGCGAAGAAGGGCGTCGTTGCTTACGTTGCCATGTCGTTGGCATTTCTGTTAGCGGTGTTCACCGAGATGAAAGTGATCTTTATCGTGATCATCTGTGCCATCATCGGTCTTGTGGCTTCACTGATCGCTGAAAGGAGGGAAAAGCAGTGAAATTGCTGTTCGAACTTTTCTTCACTTTCTTTGAAATCGGCCTGTTTACTTTCGGCGGCGGTTACGCCATGCTCCCGCTGATTCAGAAGGAAGTGGCGGTCAAAGGCTGGCTGACTACCGAGGAGCTGGTCAACTTCGTGGCCATCAGCGAATCTACCCCCGGCGCTTTTGCCATCAACGTCTCGACTTACGTAGGTACCGAGCTGGCGGGCATTCCCGGCGGCATTGTTACGACGCTGGGCTGCGTAATGCCTTCCTTCATCATTATACTGATCATCACCAAATGCTTTGAGAAGTTCCAGTCCAGCAAGATCATCAGCGGCTGTATGAGCGGTCTGAAGCCGGCGGCCATCGGTCTGATCGGATCGGCGGTTATCTCCATCGGACAGCCGGTTTTCTTCCCGGATGGTTGGACGACTGCGGTCTTTACCACTCCCGCGTTCTGGGTATCCTTGGTTATCTTTGCTGTAATGCTTGTGCCATCCTTCAAGAAGGTTCATCCCATTGCCATCATCTGTATATCGGCGGTATTGGGTATCGCTGCGGGATATATTCTTAAACTGTAAAAAGGGCTGCTGCATGATTTCATGCAGCAGCGTTTTATTTCATGGCTCAGTCCCCAAGCTCTCGCGGCATTTATTTTGCCTTATAATAGAGCAGACAGTGGCAGAAGCCTTCAAATTCGGGATCTTTGATCTGATCGCGGAATTCCTTGCACATACACTTGTATTCCTCGGTACGTGCCAGACGGCAGGGACAGTAACCGCCGGTGCGCTCCAGACCTTCCTTCACGGTTTTAACGACTTCTTCGTTGGGGTTTAATGTTATTTTCATTCGGATTCTCCTGTTAAATATTGTATATATGCTTCCAGCGTCTCGGCGGAAAGCGCGCCCACCTGCCCGCCCAGCAGCATACCGTCCGCGTCAACCAGAACGGTCAGCGGAATCGAATACGCGCCATATGTGGAGGCCGCAGACAGCGTGGTATCATAATAGACCGGGAAGGTGTATTCGTTATCGGCGATGAATTCCTTCACGCCGTCTATCGTTTCGCGGCTTCCGTCGGTCAGGTTGATCATCAGGAACGCCACCTCGTCGGCATATTCGGCATAAGCCTCGTTGAAGTGGGGCAGCTCGGAGGTACAGGGACCGCACCATGTCGCCCAAAAGTTCAGAATTACCGGCTTACCTTCGAAATCGGACAGCTTGACTTCGTTGCCATCCCCGTCCTTCACCGTGAAATCGGGGGCTTCGGTCAGCTCCTGGGTATCGCCGTCATTGGTCGGCGATTGTGCCGAGGGCGTTGTGGGCTGATAATACTCGGTCAGCGCCCTGTAGCCGAAAACAGCGGCGACCATCAGAATCACCAGAAGGGCAGCCAGCAGTAAAATTTTCAGTTTCATGTTGGTTCTCCTATGATAAGATTGCCAGGAAGCGGTTCAGAAGCCCGCCGACCATCAAGATGCCCACGGCGATCAGAAAGATGCCGCAGACGAGGTTGATCACCTTGTAGTGCCGCTTGATGAAGCTGAACGCGCCGTTCAGCCTGTCGATAAGCAGTGCCGACAGCAGGAACGGAATGCCCAGTCCCAGCGAGTAGGTGACGAGCAGCAGCACCCCCTGTACCGCCGTTCCCGACGCGGATGCCAGCATCAGCGCCGAACCGAGAAATGCTCCCACACAGGGCGTCAGGCTTACCGAATAGATCACGCCGAACAGGAAAGCGGACAATACGCCGTCCACCTTCTGTCCGCTTTTCATGCCGCCGAAGAAGGGCAGGCGGATAACCTCCAGATAGGACAGACCGAACAGAATCACAATGACGCCGCAGACGATATTGACAATGGTGCGATGCCCCGTCAGGAACGCCCCCAGCGTTCCCGCAAACAGTCCCAGCGCGCTGAACACCACCGTAAAGCCGCCCACAAATCCCAGTGAACAAAGCAGAGTACGGCTTTTCCTCGTCTCGCCGCTGCCGCCCGCGAAATACGAAATGTAAATCGGCAGCATGGGCAGCATACAGGGCGAGATGAAGGAGATAATTCCCTCCAGAAAGGTAATCAGATACTGCATCAGTTCTGACCGGAAATGCTAAGCGATTTGACGCGGACGCTGCCGCAGCCGATAAGACGGTTGACCTCAAAGTCGTCGGCGATGCCCTCAATGCTGTTCATCAGGTCGAGAATGTTGCCCGAAACGACGATCAGCGTCACCGGCTCGGCCAGCTTGCCGTTACGGATGCGGTAGCCGGATGCCTGCAGGTTGAACGCGCCGGAAACCGCGTTGACGCCCGCGTGCTGACCCATCATCTGCGTGATGTACACGCCGTCGGCGATGGGAGCAAGCAGTTCCTCGTGCGTCTTTGCTTCGTCCGGGACAAGGCAGAAATTGGACGGGCGGACTCCCACCGCGCCCGAGCCTTCCTTAAAGCCGTTGCCGGTGGATTCTGCGTTCAGCATTTTCGCGGTTTTCAGGTTGTGCAGATAGGTCTTGAGTACACCCTTTTCGACGACAGTCTTTTTGAATGCGGCCACACCCTCGTCGTCGAAGGTGACACGGGCGTAAGACTGCTCCAGCAGCGGATCGTCCACCAGCGTCACGTTATCGCCGAAGACCTTCTCGCCCACCTTGCCGCCCAGCAGCGACAGCTTTTTGATCACCGCGTCGGCGCTGAACATGGACAGGAAGCATCCCAGCAGGCTGGCAAACATCTTGTTTTCGAACACCACCGGGTACTGTCCCGATGCCATCGACTTCGCGCCGATGGCCGACAGAGGACGTTCCACCGCGCGCTCATACAGCTTGTCATAGTCGATATCGGCGAGATTTTTCACATGGCTCACATAATAGCCCTGCTTCACGTCGCCGTCCTTCTTGATGACGGCGGCACAGCTGATCACCGCGTCCACAGCCGTGCGGGAGACCGACAGACCGTTGGAATTTTCGATGGTGATGGTTTCGGTTTCCACATCGATGGCTGCCTCGGTGGTGGAGACGAATTCGCAGCGATCCTTGCAGAGCTGCTCCATCTTTCGACAGAGGGCGATTTTATCGGCCTGCGTGAAGCTGTCGTAATCGTGGGATTCAGCGGGCAGGGGTGGATATTTGTCCGAGCCGCCGTAGATGAAATAGGGATCTTCCGATTCGATGACGCCCGCGTTTGCGATGAGGCGGCGGACGATGTTGTCGATTTCGGCGTCGGCGTCCCGCTCGATATAAAGGGACGCGATATGTCCGCTGCAAACGCCGCGCACATACATTTCATTTTTGGAATAAACTACGTTCTGATCCACCGCACCGTCAAAGGTGGAGATGGACGAACCCTCAGCTTCGATGTGGTAGATTTCCACCTCGGTGATATTCAGCGCCTTGCAGGCGGCTTCTAATTTCTTGAAGTTCATGGTATAACGAACCTTTCTTTATTCAGTTGTCAGTTTTTTTGCCGTTGCCGCCCACGGTCATGCCCTGGATGCGGATGGTAGGCTCGCCCACGTTGGCGGGAATCTGTCCCGATGCTGAGCCGCATACGCCGTGACCAAAGGTCTGGTTGTCGGCGATCATATCAATGTTCAGCAGAGCGTTTGCGCCGTTGCCGATGAGGGTTGCGCCGCGGACAGGGTGGGTAATCTTTCCGTTTTCCACCATGTAGCCCTCGTTGACCGCGAAGTTGAATTCGCCCGTGACCGGGTTCACCGAGCCGCCGCCCATGGATTTGGCGAACAGACCGTATTCGGTGGCGGCGATAATTTCGTCGAAGGTGGAGGTTCCGTTGGCGATATAGGTGTTGGTCATGCGGGAAGTGGGGCTGAAACGGTAATTCTGGCGGCGGGAGGAACCGGTGGATTCCATGTTCATGCGGCGGCTGTTGCGGTCGTCGATCATGTAGCCGGTAAGGATGCCGTCCTTGATCAGCACGTTTTTCTGCGTGGGATTGCCCTCGTCGTCGATGTTGGTGGAGCCCCATTCGTTGGGAATGGTACCGTCGTCGATGGCGGTGACAATATCGGAAGCGATTTTCTCGCCCTTCTTTCCGGTGAACACCGAAAGTCCCCGTGCCACCGAGGTGGCCTCCAGCGAATGTCCGCAGGCCTCATGGAAAAGTACGCCGCCGAAGCCGTTGTTGATGATGACCGGATAGACGCCGCCCACCATTTCAGGCGCGTCCAGCATGGCGATGCAGGCGGCGCAGACCTCCTTGGCCAGACCCTTCAGGTCTTTCTTTCGGAAGCCGTCGATGTCGAAGTTGCCGCCCACGCTGCCGCTGTTGGACTGGCTCTTATCACCGTCGCGGGCGACGGCAGTTGCTCCGATGCGCTGCTGATTGCGCATATCGTGGATGAATTTTCCCTTTGTGTTGGCAATGGTCACATATTGGGAGCAGTCGGTGAAATTGACGATGCGCTGAACAATGCGGGGATCGTAGCCGTCCATTTCGCCGTCCACCACACGCATATACGCGATTTTTTCTTCCAGCGCCACATCCTTGCTGGCGCGGTTGATCACCATATACTTTCCGGCGGCGTTCTCCTCTTTCAGCGTGAAATCGATGGCTGCCGGCTCGTCCGTATAGCTGGCGCGCAGGCTCTCGGCGAGCTTGAGCAGCCCCTCCTCCGAACAGTCGGAGGTATAGCCGTAAACCTCCTGAAGCTCCTTGAGAATGCGGATACCCGCGCCGTAGAGATGGCTGGTGGAAGCCTGATCCACCTTGCCGCTGATCATGGAAATGCTGCCCTTATAAGTGTCCTCGTAGAAGATTTCGGCAAAGTCCGCGCCGGTGGTCAGGCAGGCGCGCAGCACCTTGTCGGCTGTTTTGATTGTAAGCATAATGATTCCTTTCTTACGAAACGAGCACCGACCTGCATACGGGGATGTAGATCGGTGTCGCATTGTGTGATATTATAAGCTGCCCACCGTTCTGGGGAAGAGCAGGGTGTCGCGAATGTTGGAAACGCCGGTGATGTACATCAGCATACGGTCAAAGCCCAGACCGAAGCCCGAGTGAGGCACGCTGCCGTACTTGCGGGTGTCCAGATATTCGGTGTAGGATTCCAGCGGCATATTGCGGGCTTCCATGGCAGCGACCAGACGGTCGTAGTCAGCCTCACGCTCGCTGCATCCGATAATCTCGCCGATGCCGGGCACCAGCAGATCGGTGGCGGCTACGGTCTTGCCGTCGGGATTCTGCTTCATGTAGAAGGACTTGATGGCCGCCGGGTAATCGACGACAAACAGCGGCTTCTTGAAGTATTCCTCGGTCAGGTACTTTTCATGCTCGGTCTGGAGATCGCTGCCCCATTCCACGGGATATTTGAAATCCTTGCCGCACTTCTGGAGAATTTCCACCGCCTCGGTGTAGGTGACGCGACCGAAATCGGTCTCAACCACACGGCTCAGCTTATCCAGCAGACCCTTTTCCACCCACTGGTTGAAGAACTCCAGCTCGGTGGGGCAGTTTGCCATGACGTCGCGGATGATCGACTTGATGAAGTCCTCGGCGATTTCGATGATATCGTTGATATCGGCGAAGCAGACCTCCGGCTCGATGTGCCAGAACTCGGCGGCGTGACGGGTTGTATTGCTGTGCTCGGCGCGGAAGGTGGGACCGAAGGTGTAGATGCGTCCCAGACCCATGGCGGCCATTTCGCCTTCCAGCTGTGCGGAAACGGTCAGACCGGCCTTTTTGCCGAAGAAATCGTCGGCGCAGTAGGCTTCCTCGGTTTCATACTGAGCGTTCCAGGGCTGCGTAGTTACGCGGAACATTTCGCCGGCGCCCTCGCAGTCGCTGCCGGTGATAATCGGCGCGTGGATATAGCGGTAGCCGTGCTGATGGAAATAGTTGTGGATGGCGTGGGAAAGCTGGTCGCGAACGGCGAAAACAGCTTCAAAATAGCGGGTACGCACGCGCAGATGGGGAATGGTGCGCAGGAATTCCAGCGTGTGGCGCTTTTTTTGAAGCGGGTAATCCTGAGGGCATTTGCCCAGCAGAGTGATCGATTCGGTGTCGATCTCATAGCCGTTGCGCTCGGAGGTGATGAAGCGTCCGGTGGCGGTTAGCGAGCTGCCGACAACCATGGCGTCCTTGATGGATTCCTCGGCGAGCTTCGACTTGTCGATGATCAGCTGAATGTTGTTGAAGGCGGTGCCGTCGTTGACCTCGATAAAGGCGATGTTCTTGGAGTCGCGGGCGGTTCTGACCCAGCCGCAGATGACCACCGACTGGTCAACGTACTGTTCGGGATGGGCGAACAGCTCTCGGATGTCTGTGTGTTTCATGATCTGTATATCCTTCCTGCTAAAAATAGTGTGCCTGATTCAGGCATGATTGATCGGACGGCACTCTCACCTTGCCGCCCGGAAATGTCCATATATTATTATTATATCACACAAATATGACCAATGCAATACCACACGGTGAAATTCCATGAAATTTTCGGATAAAAACTGCCAATTCCAATTTTTCATCGGACATTTTCCCACGAATTTCGAATCCCCTCTTGCATTTATTCACACGGATGTGTATAATGGTAGATAGACGAAGAAACGGAGGATAAACGTATGAAAAAGGCATTGATTTTTCAGGGCGGATGGCAGGGACACAATCCCGGTTCGGTATCCGCGCACCTTGGCCGTCTGCTGGAAGCGAGGGGGATTGCCGTCGAGATTTACGGCACGCTGGACTGCCTGTCCGCCCCGGCAAAGCTGGCGGAGTACAGTTTGATTGTCCCCTGTTGGACGATGGGAACAATTCCCCACGAATACATAATCAACGTGATGAACGCCGTCCGCGCCGGAACCGGTCTTGCCGGATGTCACGGCGGAATGTGCGATGCTTTTAGAAACGATACCGAATGGCAGTTTCTGACCGGCGGACAGTGGGTGGCGCATCCAGGCAATGATGGCGTGGAATACACGGTAAATCTGCGTCTGGGGCATGAAATTACCGACGGCATGGCTGATTTCCACGTGAAGTCCGAGCAGTATTATATGCATGTGGATCCGGCGGTGAAGGTGCTGGCGACCACGGTTTTCAAGCCGTCGCCCGAAACCTACGGCGATGCGGTGGAGATGCCGGTAGTCTGGACAAAGCAGTGGGGGCGGGGAAAGGTTTTTTATTGTTCGTTGGGACACAACGCCGCGCTGTTTGAACGCACGCCCGAAGCGTCGCTACTGATGGAGCGGGGAATGCTCTGGGCAATGGGGGAGTAAGCTAAGATACCGATCGGTGTCTGAAAATTGAATTTATTATATAAGGAGAACAACAATTATGATGAAGGTAGGTATGGTAGGCGTTGGCTGCATCAGCGGCATCTACCTGAAGAATTTTGCGGAGACATTCAAGGAAGTGCAGCTGGTGGCAGTCTGCGACCTGATTCGCGAGCGCGCCGAGAACGCGCAGAAGAAATACAACATTCCCAAGCTGTACGATACGATGGAGGAGCTGTTTGCCGACCCCGAAATCGACATCGTGCTCAACCTCACCCGCCCCTATCAGCATTTCGACGTGTCCAAGGGCGCGCTGCTGGCGGGCAAGCACGTTTACTGCGAAAAGCCGCTGGGCATTACGCTGGCCGAAGGCGAGGAGCTGGTGAAGCTGGCCGAGGAAAAGGGACTCTGGCTGGGCGGCGCGCCCGATACGTTCATGGGTGCGGGCATTCAAACCGCGCGTAAGCTGATTGACAGCGGTCTGATCGGCGAGTTTGCGGGCGGACGTCTTGCCATGGCCGGTCACGGCATGGAGACCTGGCATCCCGACCCGGATTTCTATTATCAGCCGGGCGGCGGTCCTCTGTTTGACATGGGACCTTATTACATTACCGCGCTGATCAACCTGATTGGCGGCGTGCGCAAGGTTTACGGCTACGGTCACATCTCCTACAAGGAGCGACTGATCACAGCCGAACCTCATGTGGGCGAGATTATCAAGGTCAACACTCCCACCCACATTGAAAGCATCCTGACCATGGACAACGGCAAGTCGGTGTCGCTTCTGACTTCCTTCGATATCTGGCGTTCCCGTCAAACCAACATCGAAATCTACGGCACAAAGGGCACGCTGTTTGTTCCCGACCCCAATACCTTCGGCGGCGATGTCGTGTTCTTCAACGGCGAAACCAAGCAGGAGGAACACTATCCGCTGGTGTTCGATTATCATGAGAACTCCCGTCTGCTGGGGCTGGCTGACATGGCGAAAGCCATCGAGACCGGCAGAAAGGGACGCACCACATGGCATCAGACCCTCCACGTGCTGGAGATTATGGACGCGGTGCTGAACAGCGCCAAAACCGGCGAGCCGGTGGAAATTAAGTCTCATTTCGAGCGCGAGGAGCCGATGAATCCGCTGCTCCCCCACGGTGTGCTGTAATCATAAAAAAATACGCGGGACTGTCTGACGGCAGTCTCGCGATATTTTTTATTCCTCATCGTCCGATGTATCCCGCCAGGGACGGGTCACGTTCAGCTCGGCGATGGCGTCCAGATCGTCGATGATGAACTGCTGCGCGGCGCGGTTGTAGACGACCACGTCGTATGGTCCGCGCTGGGATATGCGGCGTTCTACGCTGATGCCCAGCGCCAGACCTTCGTTCGTCGGGCGCTTCACCTGTGAGCTGCCCGGTATAGTGTGCAGCCGCAGCATACCGATTTCCATCAGACGGGTGCTGACACTGCGGTGAGTCAGCTTTACCATATGCTCCGTATTGATCATCCCATTGACACGCCGCACGATGTCCATAAGCGTAATCGGGCTGTCCGAGTATGGGAAACGTTCCCGCTGCTCCTGCGTCAGGGTAAAAGGGATGTGTTCGGTACGGACTTTCTTCACCTTCGGCGCACCCGGAATCTCTCCGGTTTCGAGAATGCGGCGGAGGACGTCGGATATATAGCCAAAACAGCGCTGACAACGCTCGTCCTGCGTAATGTCCGAATAAGGAATGGGGGTATCGTCAAAGGGATTTTCGCCCCGGGACAGCTTGTCCATGTACAGCTTTGCCCGGGCGATCAGCTCAAGCTCGGTCATCATGCTCTCTCCAATCGCGGTTGTAGTATATACAGTATACCATATTTTTCCCGCGATTGCAAGCCCTGTCCGCTATTCGGCCGCACGGATGCGCTCGGTAACAGGCGATTTTGCCAGCATGGACCAGACCGCCAGCGATGTTGCCGCTGATGCGGCGATCAGCACCAGCAGCATCACAACCGCCGCCACCGGTCGGAGTGTCACCTCAACGCCCATGCCGTTTGCAAGGATGATATCCGCCAGCGGAATGCCAATGACCAGCGCCAAAGCCGCCGCCGCTGAAAAGACGCTGTTCTCCCACAGCATCATGGCGCGCAGCTGCCGTCCGGTCATGCCCACCGCCTCCAGCATGGCATATTCCCGGCGGCGTAGCATCACCGAGGTCAGGGACGAGTTGACAATGTTGATCAATCCGATAAGGAAGATGATGGCGCTCAGGCTGTAGCCCACGATGTTGATGGCGGCAAGGCGTTCGCGCAGTGTTTCCATCTGTTCCAGCTTTCCGCTGATGTGCAGATAAGCGGACGCGTTGTCCAGCGAGGATGGCAAATCCACAGTCGGCGTGCGGCCTGCCAGTTCGTCGAGGGCGGCGCGGACTTCCTCCTCACGTCCATTCTCGGCTTCGGCGAGGATGGCAAAGAGGGACGAATCGGCGAATTCCGCGTCAAATACGCTGGAGGGCAGGACAAAACAGGCAAGGTCACTGCTGCTCCATGATATATTGCAGATTTTTCTGAACAGAGAGTAGATATAGGAATCCACCTCGATGGCGGTATAGGTTTGAGACAGCCCGCCGCTGACCAGAAGCTCGCCGCCCTCCAGATGAGCCGATATGCTGGTCTCTCCAAAGGATTTGAAATGTTCCGCCACAGATAAGATATGCTGACCGTCGTACAGCTCCTTTGCGCTGCCGTATTCGTAATATTTTCCGTTCGCGTCCCGGCTTACACGCAGATATTTGCAGTATTCGTCGGGGATGGAGATGACCACCGCGTGAGGATTTCCGGCGGCGGCGTCCTTTAGCTTCTGCGAAATCCACGGCGAATCCGCACCCCGCCGCTCCATGTATGCATTGGCATAATCGGCGATGCTCTGCGTGCCCTTGAACTGTATGTACGCATACCGCACGCAGTCTACGCTTACAATGCCGTCGATGGCGGCGATCTGCTGTGGGATGCTTTCATCCATCGGAACATCGTTGTACAGGCTTACCGGGGCGCTGCCGTAGTCGGTGTCCCGATAATAGCTGAGGATAAAATCGGCTGCCTGCATATCGCTCAGCGTTACCTCAGTGACACCGTCCGCCACCGCGCCGATAAACACGAACAGCAGAATCGACAGCGCCGCCGACAGGGACGTAACAATCAGCTTTTTCGGGTTGCGCCGCACCGCCGCCATAGCCAGCGTAAAGGGAGCGGCGCGCCGTCGGGTACCGCGCTGACGCTCCCGCTTTGTCACCGTATCAGCCGTTGCGTTTACCGCCTGAATGGGCGTCAGCTTCCGAATCCGCCGCAGCGGGCGGAGCGCGGAGAAAATCAGCGTGACCAGCGTCAGCAGCGCGGTCAGAATCAGCAGCCAGCCGCTGAACCGATAGGGCAGATCGCCGTAATCGGCCATGCGCATGAAAATCGGCATCAGCAGCCGCCAGCCGATGAAGTAGCCCGCAGTCAGTCCCACCGGCAGAGCGGCGGCGTAGAGAATCAGCGTCTGACGGAGGATAAGCTGCTTCATCTGCCGATAGGTTGTGCCGATGACGCCCAGCAGTCCATAGGTCTGCATATCCTGTGTCAGGGCAATGGAGTAGATGTTGTAGATCAGCAGGAACGCCGCGAAGAATACCACCGCCACCGAACAGAGAATCAGCAGAATGTTCGCCGGGTTGGTCAGAAATTCCACGATATCCGCGCCGATGAAGGCGTTGTTGACCCGGGAGGACACCTCCACATCCGGTTTATGGATGTCGGACAGCGATTCCAGCAGCCGGTTCAGCTTGCCGGTGATGTCGATGGTGCTGTCGAAGGTGAGAAACACGTTGAGATCCACATCGTAGTCCGCCACGACTTCCGGGCTGTACCAGACCAGCGCCGGGAACTGCTCATCGGTGGCGCCGGACGTGAAGCCGCTGACCGTGTAGGTGTGAACGAAATCCATGAATACCGGCTTGTCCTTCAGCGGAAGCTGGGAGGTAATCGTGATGGTATCGCCGATTTTCATGTCCGGGTAGAGCTCGCGGTTCAGCAGGATTTCGTCCGCGTCGGCGGGGAAGCTGCCTTCCTCCAGGGTCATAAACAGGTGCTCCAGCACATTCTCGCCGCTGACGGCGAAAAGTGTGCTGACACGGCGGTTGTTTTCACTGACATCGTCGGTGTAATTCTGGTAGGACGCGATGAGAAAGGCGTCGTCAACGCCAGCTTCGGCTTTTACCCGCTCCATCAGCTCATAGGGCGGCAGCATGAATTGTTCGGCGTCGAAGTTGGCGTGAGCGTCCGAGCCGGTGGCAAGCTGCTTCATCAATTCCACCGACTGGGCGATGCCTACCGTGATGCTGAGCACTGTCATGAACAGCAGCGTGGTCAGCAGAATCGCCGCCGCGATGACCATGGAACGCTTGCGGTGGGAACGGAGCTGTCCCAGCGCCAGATTGGAGATGATGCTCATGCTTCCACCGCCTTGCCGCTGTCCGACACAATCCGTCCATCCTCCATATGTACGCGGCGGGTGGTCATCTGTGCCAGCTCCTCGTTGTGGGTGATCATGACGATGGTCTGCGAAAGCTCCCGGTTCAGCTGTCCCAAAAGGAGCAGCACTTCCAGACTGGTTCTGCTGTCCAGATTGCCGGTCGGTTCGTCGGCGAGAACGATGTGCGGTTTTGCTGCCAGCGCCCGGGCGATGGCCACGCGCTGCTGCTGTCCGCCGGACAGCTCGGAGGGCATGGCGAACCGCTTGTCCGCAATGCCGAGCGAAGCAAGCAGGTTTTCGATTTCATCTTTATCAGCGCGGATGCCGTCCAATCCCAGCGGGAGCGTGATATTCTCCCAAACGTTCAGACCGGGAATCAGATTGTAGCTTTGAAAGACGAAGCCGATAAAACGACGGCGGAAGACGGTGAGCGCGTCCGGCTTCAGCGAATACAGGTCGGTGCCGTCAATGAAAACCCGGCCATCGGTGGGGCGGTCAAGCCCGCCCAGCAGATGGAGCAGTGTGCTTTTGCCGCTGCCGCTGGTTCCCACCACCGACAGAAATTCGCCCCGCTCCACCGACAGATTCACCATATCCAGCGCGCGGATTTTGTTGTCTCCCTCGCCGTAAACGCGGGTGAGATCGTGAGTTTCAATAATCATGGATGTTCTCCTCTCGTTTTGGTGGAATCAGTATACCACACAATCCTTGCGAGAGCGTGACGAAATCTTACAGTTCGGTCACATTTGCCGGGAGAAATACCGTGAAGACACTGCCGTTTCCGTCCGAAGCCGCCTTGACCCGACCGCCCTCGGCAGTGAGAATCTCCCGGGTCAGATACAGACCGATGCCCACGCCCGGCGAACCTTCCGCCGTGGGTGCGCGATGGAACCGTTCCCAGACACGGCACAGCTCATCCTCCGGAATGCCCATGCCCTTGTCGGCGATGTCGATGCGCACAAACAGATCGTAAGCCGCCGCCGTGATCGAAATGTCACTGCCTTCCGGCGAATATTTCACCGCGTTGTCGAGGATGTTGAACAGTGCTTCCGCCGTCCAGCGCAGGTCAAAGCAGGCCCGCAGACCGTCGGGAATCGTGGTGCGGATGGTGATTTTTTTCGTGTCGGCGGCGGTCAGCACTTCGCCTACAGCGCTGCCAATCAGCGCCGATACCTCCTGAACCTTGGGCGAAAGATTGCCGGCAATCAGCCCGCATTCACACTTGGACAGCTTTGTCAGCGCTTCCATGAGAAATCGCAGCTTTTCGGTCTGTGTGCGAAGCGATCCGGTCAGTGCGGAATCGGCGTCCAGCGCGTCGGTGCAGAGCAGGATGGTGGACAGGGGTGTTTTTGTCTGGTGGGCGATGTCCGATATCAGCGAGGACAGATTTTTATATCCCCGCCGCAGCTTTTCGCCGGTGGCGTCAAGGCTCTGCATTTTCAGCATGGCAAGCCGCTCCACGGCGGACAGCTCGTTTTCCACGGTGGGTGAAAATTTCCCGTTGAGGATGGCGCAGATTCGCTCGTTCAGCTTCCGGCGGCGACGGCGCTCATACAGCCATAACGCGAGGAGCGCCGCACAAGCGGTCAGCGCAAGAACGGACAGCGCGGCGCGGGCGTCCAGTCCATACTCACAGCCCAGCCCCAATCCTGCCGCCGCCAGTAGAATTACAGCCATATAGATCCCAATCATGCGCCCACCCACATATAGCCCAATCCGTAAACGGTGCGGATGCAGTCGCTGCCCAGCTTGGCGCGAAGACGCTTCACGGTGACGGAGAGGGTGTTTTCGTCGATGTATTCGCTGTCGCATGACCACAGCCGTTCGATCAGTGTGTCCCGCGTTACGATTTGACGGCGGTTTTCCACCAGACAGCGAAGCAGCTTCACTTCGTTCTGACTGAACTGAACCTCACTGTCCCCGGCATGGAAGATCATGCGGGAAAAGCTGAAGCTGTAGCGGCTGTCCGAGTATTCGCATCCGCTGTCCATGCGGCGGAGAGCGTTGGCAATCCGCTCCCGCAGCACCATCAGCGAAAAGGGCTTGCGCACGTAATCTACCGCGCCTGCCCGGAAGGCTGCCACCTCGTCCAGCTCCGAGTCGCGGACGGTGAGGAAAATCACCTGTATGCCGCGTTCCATCAGCAGCGGGCAAAGCTCGATACCGCTGCCGTCGGGCAGATTGCAGTCCAACAGGGCCAGATCGATGGAATGGGTGTTCAGCAGATCTTTTGCTTCGGCGATGGAAGCGGCGGCGAGGAGGGTCAGATCGTCGCTTTTCAGTGTGTGAAGCAGACCCTCCCGCAGCGGGCGGTCGTCCTCTATGATAAGCAGAGTATGCAGCATGATATCACTCCCTGTATGTGTTTCTTAAAAAAATATGCACCTTCAAAAGTGTCTAACCTTTGGGGTGCATATCATTGTCTGGACGTTCTCCTGATATTCAAAATCACCGTTTTATTCCTCGGGGCTGATGGGGACGGTGACGGAATCGGGCGGCGGGGTCTGTTTTGGGGTGGTATGGACTGCCTGTGTCAGCTCGGTGCCGTCTTCGGCGTACTGGATAACCTCCACATCGCTCACCTTAAAGAAGACGTTCTCCACGGCCAGCGTATTGCCGCTCAGCAGCGTGGTATTGCGCGTGAAGCCGTCCACCCGGACGATGCTGTATTCATTAAATCCGCTGCCGGTGATGTAAAGGGTATTGCCCGACAGCATCCAGCCGGTGATTGTCACATCCCGGGTACCATAGGTGACGGGAGCGGATGTCATAACAGGCGCGTTCTCATCATAAAGCTGCGCGTATTCCAGCAGACGCAGATCATCGTCGATGTCCTCGCCTGTCTCCAGCGCGCGCTGATGCAGACGGGTGATGCTCCCCTCGCTGATGCCGCAGAGCTGCTGTACATACGCAGACAAACTGTATGCTTCCAGATCACGATCCAGCTCACCGGACGCACCGTCGAACAGTGCAGTGTTTGTCCAGACCGCATACTCGGTTTCATAGAGACTGCCTTCCACGAGATCCTCGTCGGTCAGCGCCAGCGCCGGCATATGGTCGCCGTAGAAAACTACGACACACGGCTCGCCCCGTTCGGTAAGCTCGGCGATCAGTTCGCCGATAAAGGCATTGGTTTCGTTCAGCTGGTTTACGTAATAGGTGTACTGACTGCGTTCGCTTTCGTCGTCAAGACCGTAAACCCTGATGAAATCGCTGTCGAACTCCATATCGTCCAGATAGCTGTTTTCCTCAAGTTCATCCACATCCAGCGGTTCGCTGGGATATTTTCCGTGCCCCTGTACCGTGACGGCAAAGACGAAGTCGCTGCTTTCGGTGGAATCCAGCGCTGACAGGATTTCGCCGGTCATCACATCGTCGCAGGCCCAGCCCAGCGGATTGTATTTAACGCCGCTCATCATTTCGATGGGCGTGAAGGTGTCAAAGCCCAGATTGCCGTACACAATATGGCGGTCATAGAAGGTGGCGGTGTGATTGTGGATGGCGTGAGTTCCGCAGCCAAGCTCCCGCAGAACGGACGCGATGCTTTCACAGGCGCGGGATTGCAGGATGGTGGTGTAGGGATATTCGCCGAAGCCGAAGTGATCGAGATTCATGCCGGTCAGCACTTCAAATTCGGTGTTGGCTGTTCCGCCGCCCACATTGGCAACCCGCAGCTTCCCCGAAACGCCATTCTCCTTCAATGCGGTGAAGTTCGGCGTGGGATCCTCGGAGAAGGATAGCCCCTGGATATTGCTTACGTCGTAGAAGGATTCCAGCTGTACAAAGATGATATTGGGAACCGCATCCTCCGTCGGCGCCGGTTCCGACTCGTCGGGAGCGGTTGTGTCAGGCTCGCTGTCCAGCGAATCGATCAGCTCCACGACACGTTCCGGTTCATAATCCTCCGGCTTCTCCACGCCCTGCGACACCAAACTGCGGGTGAAGCAGTAGGCGAAGCCGTAATGCCCATAGGCGTCGGCCAGCTCGCCCGATTCGTACTCTACAGCATTGGTCTCGGTGGCAAACATGGACGCCCCCAAAACCGTGATGCCGGTGGCAATGATGCATAGAAGTGATTTTTTCCAGTACACACAGCTTAGCGGACATTTAACAAACAGCCATATCATCAAACCCAGAAACGCGATGATCAACAGGGCAATCAGGATGATCTGCACGATGGATAAATAGATTGAGAACATACCGATGGCCGATTTCGCCACCAGAAAGTCAATGGCGGACAGCGGCGATGAGCGGTAGGTCAGCACGATAAAATTGGTTACACCCAAAGCCAGCCAGACGGTGGTCAGCAGCAGAAGTGTGGTCATCCGCCGTTTGGCAAGCAGACAGACGGTCAGGGTGAAGAAGATGATCAGCGAATTATATAGAAAGTAGATTGGATGACCGCACAGAAAGCGCAGCGCGTCGGTCAGCGAGTGACGTCCAAGGGTTTCCAGCAGCAGGTTCAATACCAGCGCCAGCCCTGCCAGCACGCAGAACATGACGCCGACCGGCGCTCCGGCAAGCCGTCTCAGCAGGGATTCATTTTTCTTCATATGCGACCTCCTCTCCTGAATTTTTTGGGGATGCTTAAACCTCGTAGGGATGGAACAGCTTCGGATAAACAACCTCGATGTCGGTCAGCGCGGCGGCTGCCTTAATGACGGCTTCCGCCTTCGATTCGGCGAAGTGGATGACGAACAGCCGCTTTGCGTGTGCTTCCGTGGCGGTGCGCACCGCGTCGGCGATGGCGGAATGACGGCAGGCGGGGGGATTTGCGGGATCGGTCTTGCCGTCAGCCAGCGAGGTTTCGTGTACCAGAAGATCACAGTCGTGCAGAGACACAGGAATGTCGGAGCGGTAATAGGTATCGCCGGTGACGGACAGCACCTTTCCGCTCTCTTTGTCGGTCAGGCGGCAGCAGAGACAATCGATGGCGTGGAAGGACGCCCCAACCTCCGCCTTCAGCGAAGGCGTCTCAAAAGTATCGCCCGGTTCAAGCTCATGCAGAACGGGATAGGGCGAGTTTTTGTAGAAGGGCTGATCTTTGCCCGCCTGAAGGAAGCGCATGGTCAAATCGACAACTCGGCGCAGATCGGCTTTAGGACCGTAGATGTGCAGCTTATCCAGCGGCTTGTTGGTCTGGAGATACCAGAAGATCAGGTGGGGCAGCCCCAGATAATGGTCGTGATGCAGATGGGTGAAGTAGATATGCTCGATGTCCCGGGGATTGATGCCGATCTTTTTCAGGTTGTCCAGCACACTGTAGCCGGTGTCGATGAGCAGCTCATTGTTGATAACCATGCCAGCGGAATCGTTCCCTTGGGCGCACAGACAGGCGTCGCTGGCGAGAAAAGTGATATTCATGTCAGTTGAACTCCTTTAAGAACCAGATTTTTTCTTTGTCGGCGCAGAAGGATTTCCCGTTCAGGTAATCCAACGCACCGCCGCTTGTCTTGAAATGAAATTCCAGCCGATAAGCGTACAGCGCCTGAAATTTGTAGCCCCGCTTTTTGTCATCCCGGTTGACGCCGTATTTGCCGTCGCCCAGCAGCGGATGACCGATGGAGGAGAGATGGGCGCGAATCTGATGGGTGCGCCCGGTGACAAGCTCCACCTCCAGCAGCGACAAATCCCGCTTTTCCTCAATCACGCGGTATTTGGTGATGATTTCCTTGTAGCCGGGACGGGGGGCGGTTATGATATCCACCATATTGTCGGCGGCGTCCTTTTTCAGATAGCCGTGCAGGGTGTCGGATTTTTTCGGCATCGAGCCGTGGACGGCGGTGAGGTAGAATTTCGACAGCTCGTCGTTCTTAATCTTTTCGTTCATAATCCGCAGCGCCTCGGCGTTTTTCGCGGCAATGACGATGCCGCCGGTGTTACGGTCGATGCGGTTGCAGAGCGCGGGGGCGAAGGATTGCTCCTCGTCGGGCTTATATTCGCCCTTGCGGTAGAGATATGCCTTGATGTGGCTGATCAAAGTGTTGATCTCCTCGCTGTCGTCCGAGTGAACGATCAGCCCCGGCTGTTTGTCTGCAAGCAGGATGTTGTCGTCCTCGTAAACAATGTTCAGGTGGGGCGTCAGCTTCATGAAGGATTCTTCGACGGCAGTGTCGGCGAAGAATTCCTCAGCGACAAACATCTCCACCGTGTCGCCCTCCTGCAATATATAGCTTATTTCGGTGCGCTTGCGGTTGACCTTGATTTTCTTTGTGCGGATGCACTTGTACATCAGCGACTTGGGCAGCGCCTTGACCGCTTTGGACAGGAATTTATCCAGCCGCTGTCCGGCGTCGTTCTGTTTAATGGTTAGGGTTCGCATAGTCAGTCTCCTGTTGGATAGTGCTACTATTATAACGCAAATCTGCGCAGATTGCAATGGCTAAATTTTTAGGAAAACCTTAATATTTAATGAAGACGCGGGCGGACGCCGTGCAGCATCCGCCCGCCCTGATTATTTGGTTCCGAAAAGACGGTCGCCCGCGTCACCCAGACCGGGAACGATGTAGGCGTGATCGTTCAGCCGTTCATCCAGCGCCGCCACATAAATATCCACGTCGGGATGCGTTTCCTGCACCTTCTTCACACCCTCGGGTGCAGCGACCAGACACATGAGCTTGATGTTTTTGCAGCCCTTATTCTTGAGCATGGTCAGCGCATCGGCCGAGCTTCCGCCGGTCGCCAGCATGGGGTCAACGACGATGCAGATGCGCTCCTCAATGTCGAAAGGCAGCTTGCAGTAATATTCCACCGGCAGATGGGTTTCGGGGTCACGGTAGAGACCGATGTGTCCCACCTTGGCCACGGGAACCAGACTCAGCAGTCCGTCCACCATGCCAAGTCCCGCGCGCAGAATCGGGATGATAGCCAGCTTCTTGCCGGAGATAACCTTAGCAGTCATTTTAGACACCGGAGTTTCGATTTCCACGTCCTCCATGGGGAGATCGCGGGTGATTTCGTAGCCCATCAGGGTTGCGATTTCGTTCAGCAGCTCGCGGAAATCCTTGGAGCCGGTTTCTTTGCTGCGCATGATGGTCAGCTTGTGGGTGATTAGCGGATGATCGATGATGTGAAGTGTGCTCATGAGTTTTCCTCCGTTTTTTCTTCTATAATTTTATTTTTGTCGATATAGAGTGGCGGCAGAACCGCTTTTTCATCGGAACAGACGCAGATTGTGTGTTCGCCCGTCCGAAAGTGGGTGAATTGCAGCTCCGATTCCAATACCGAGAAGGAGGGCAGCGGACGTGCCAGTCCTTCGCCGGTGTACTTGATAAAGCTTTCCTTGGCTGTCCAGATTTCGTAAAAGCGCGGTTCAATGTCCTCCCGCACATAAGCGGCTTCGTCCGGTGTGAAGAAGCGTGCGGCCAGTCTGTTCAGACGATCACCGCCCGGACGGTTTTGCTCAATATCCGCGCCGATTTCACGATCGGAGACAACGGCGAGGCACAATCCGTGGGAATGGGCAATGCTGAAAAAGATGCCGTCCATGCCCGTCACATAGGGCTTGCCCCGGTCGGTGCGGGCGAAAAGCGGCTCGGCGCCGAAGACGGTGCGGATGGCGTATTTCGCCAGTGCGATGCCGGTTTCATGCTCCCCCTCGCGGGTGCAGCCGGTCAAAAACAGACGTATCATGGATTGGATTTCAGACTTTCCTGTGCCAGCGTAATGCCGATGGTGCGCTGGGACTTATCCGACCAGATGATTTTGCGCGGACATTTCTCCACGCACACGCCGCACATGACGCATTTGTCATAATCGATGACCGCCACAAAGTTGTTCACATGAATGGCGTCGTGCTGGCAGTTTTTCTCACAGATGCGGCAGCTGATGCAGCCCACATCACAGTAGGAACGGGCGACAGCGCCCTTATCCACCGACATACAGCCTACCCAGTGGGTGGAGTCGTAGGGAATGAGCTTGATGATATGCTTGGGGCAGGCTTCCACGCATTTGCCGCAGCCTTGGCATTTTTCGTAGTCTACCGCCGAAACGCCGTTCTCGATTCGGATGGCGTCAAAGGGGCAGATTGATACGCAGGTGCCGAGACCTATACAGCCGTTGGGGCAGAGCTTGTTTCCGCCGCCCAGTCTGGTGGCCGCGATGCAGTCGGGCGCACCCTCGTAATTGTACTTGCGCTTGGCGAATTCGGCGCTGCCCGAGCACATGACCTGCGCGCGCATCCGCACCGTCTTTTCGGCTTTCATGCCCATGATTGCGGCGATTTCCGATGCAACGGCGTCGCCGCCCACGACGCAGGCGGAGGTTTTGGCCTCGCCCTTGACGATGGCTTCGGCGAGAGCCGAGCAGCCTGCGTAACCGCAGCCGCCGCAGTTGGCGCCGGGCAGCTTTTCGCTGATGGCGGGAATGCGTTCGTCGACCTTCACGGCAAACACCTTCGACGCGATGGCAAGAGCCAGTCCCAGCAGTCCGCCCATCAGGGCGAACCAAAGCGCGGCGAATAGGATATTCTGAATGTTGTCCATAATCAATACCTCATATTCAGAAGGACATACCCGAGAAGCCCGAGAATGCCATGGCGATCAATCCGGCGGCGATCATGGCGATGGGCACGCCGCGGAAGCTCTTTGGCGGCTCGGCCAGCGAGATGCGCACCCGCACGCCCGCGAAAATGACGATAGCCAACGTGAAGCCCACCGCCGACGAAAAGCCGTAGGCCAGCGACTGAACGAAATCGTAGCCGTTCTGGATGTTCAGCAGCGCCGCTCCCAGAACCGCGCAGTTGGTGGTGATCAGCGGCAGATAGATGCCCAGAGCGCCGTAGAGGGCGGGGAGAAATCTGCGCAGGAACATTTCAATGAACTGCACCAGTGCGGCAATGATCAGGATGAATGCGATGGTCTCCAGATATTCCAGATGGAAGGGGACAAGGATGCCGTAGTAGACCGCCCATGTGGCGGCGCTGGAGAGGGTCATAACGAACATGACCGCGAATCCCATGCCCAGCGCGGTATCCGGCTTTTCGGATACGCCCAGGAAGGGACAGATGCCCAGAAACTTGGAGAAGATGTAGTTCTCCACGAGCACGGCGGTGAGCATCAGAAGGAGTATATCAACCAGATA
Organism: Clostridia bacterium; assembly: GCA_017472255.1. Classification (GTDB taxonomy): domain Bacteria; phylum Bacillota; class Clostridia; order Oscillospirales; family CAG-272; genus Flemingiibacterium. Next base: position 283,662 of record JAFUQU010000014.1, read on the forward strand.
ATCCATTCAGTTTTCCTCCTTTTTTTGCTCAGGCTCCTGCGCGGCAGGTTCGGTTTCGGCGGGTTGAGGCTCTGGGGTTTCGACCGATTCGTCGGCTGATTCTTCATTGGCTGTTTCCTCTGCCGGTTCGGCTGCTTCTGCTGCGGGAACGGCGGCCGCCTTTTTCGCGGCGTGCTCCTTCTGCACGTCCATGAGCTTGTTCATCAGTGCGATGAGGAAGCCCAGCGTCAGGAATGCGCCGGAGGGCAGAATAAAGATGATGGCGGGTTCGTAAGCGTCTGGCATAATCTTCACACCGCAGAGCGTTCCTGCGCCCAGCAGCTCACGCACCGCTGCCAGCACGGTCAGCGCGAAGGTGTAGCCTACGCCCATGGCAAGACCGTCCACCGCCGAGGGCAGTACCGGCTGTTTGGATGCGAAGGATTCCGCCCGGGCGAGGATGATGCAGTTGACCACGATCAACGGAATGAAAAGTCCCAGCGATTTGTAAAGATCGTTCAGGAAGGCCTGCATCAGCAGCTGAACCGCCGTGACAAAGCCCGAAATGATAACGATATAAGCGGCAATGCGAATCTGCTTTGGAATAAAGTGACGGAGAAGCGAGATGAAGATATTGGAGCAGATCAGTACGGCGGTCATGGCAAGACCCATGCCCAGTGCGTTGGTCACGGAAGTGGTGACGGCCAGCGCCGAGCACATACCCAGCATCTGCACCAGCACCGGGTTCTTGGCGAAAAGACCGTCCATCATCTGCGTGCCGAATTCTTTGAGGGTGTATTTGCTCATTGCGCACCTCCGGTCAAAACGTCGTTTTCGCTGAACAGGTCATCATAGGCGGCAAGCGCGCTATTGACACCTTCCAGAATGGCTTTGGAGGAGATGGTGGAGCCGGAGATGACGTCAATGTCTTTTCCGGCAGCAAGGATTCCGCTCTTGCCTACGTACTGGGCAAGGTAGTCCGCATCGCCCACGCGGCTGCCCAGACCGGGCGTTTCCGAGTGTGAAACCAGTTGAATGCCAGCCATCGTTCCGTCCGGGCTGACACCTACCATGATGTCCAGTTCGCCGCCGAAGCCTAAAGGCGATACGCTGGCGGCATAGCCCAACAGTTCGCCGCTGTCGTTCATGACGATGTACAGCTCGTCCACGCCCTCCGCCTGCTTGTCCACCAGTTCGCTTTCCGCGGCGGACGGGAAGATGGAAGCGATGGCGGCAGCCTTTTCAGCGCGGACATTGGCAGCGATCTGCTCGGCGGTGAGCGCGTTGACGCCCGCCAGCAGCGACGCCGTGATCGTGCAGATCAGCAGCAGCTTGAACGCGATAAAGAGAATGGCTTTTGTTTCTGTGTTATTTGCCTGCTTCGTCAACTTTCACACCTCCGAATCGTACCGGCTTGGAGTAGCGGTCGATGTACCATACCAGCAGGTTCATGATTAAAATTGAGAAGGACACGCCCTCGGCATAACCGCCGAAATAACGGATAAAGACGGTCAGCAGACCGCATCCGATGCCGTAAACGACCCGCCCCATGTTGGTAACAGGCGAGGTGGCGTAGTCGGTGGCCATGAAGATTGCGCCCAGGAAGAGTCCGCCGGAGAAAATTTCCGCCAGCGCGAAATCAAAGGGCAGGGAGCTTTTGGCGAAAACAAATGTCACCAGCAGCACCGTGCCGATGTAGGAAACGGGAATATGCCATGTAATGACACGCCGCGCCAGCAGGTAAATACCGCCTGCCGCCAGCAGAAGCGCCGACACCTCCCCGATGCAGCCGCTCTCATAGCCAATGATCATATCAAACAGCGATGTATCGGGCAGTACGCCGTTTTTCAGGGATGCCAGCGGGGTTGCGCCTGCCACGATGTCGGTTTCGGCAATTTTAAGGGCTGCGGCGGACAGCTTGTCCCCGGGGGATGTAAAGGTGCTCATATGTCCGGGCCACGCAAAGAGGAAGACGCGCGCTGCCAGCGCCGGGTTGACGAAATTCTTTCCCAGACCGCCGAACAGCTGCTTGACCACGATGATGGCGAAGACTGCGCCCACTGCCGGCATCCAGAGCGGCACCGAAACCGGCAGGTTCAGCGCCAGCAGAAGACCGGTGACTACCGTCGAAAAGTCCAGAATCGTTACAGGCTTCTTCATCAGCTTTTCGTACAGAAACTCCGAGCCGACGGCGAAGCCCACCGAAATCAGCGTCAGCGTCAGCACCCGCCAGCCGAATACGTAAATGCCCCAGATCAGTGCGGGCATCAAACTGATGCAGACATCCAGCATAATGGAGCGGGATGTGTCCTCAGTGCGGATATGAGGAGAGGGAGAAACGGTCAGCAGCTCGGGCAGAAAGGAGTTGGTGCGCGCTTCGATTTCCTCAGGGCTGTCGGGCGCGGCGGAGACTTCCGGAACGTGCGCTTCGGCTTCTGCGGTCAAAGGTGTTTGATTATCAGCCGGTGTTTTGTCCATATCTGTTTATCCTTTCTCAGGGTTGACCTGGCTGTTTGCCAGAGCGGCGGCCTGCGCACGCTTCCTGTCGTTGATCTGTCCCTTGGCGGCGCGGATGTACTGCACAATCGGGACGTGTCCCGGGCAGCTGTACGAGCAGGAGCCGCATTCCACACAGGCAATGACGTCGAATTCCTCGCACTGCTCCAGCTTTCCCTGTGACGCGAAGGTGGCCAGATAATTCGGCATCAGCCGCATGGGGCAGGCGCGCACGCAGCGTCCGCAGCGAATGCAGGTAGGCGGCTGTTCGTAGCGGTTTTCAGCTTTTTCCGAGAAAAAGAGAATGGCGGAGGTGCCCTTTGTGACGACGCCGTCCTTGTCCCACTGGGAAACACCCATCATGGGACCGCCGCTGACAATTTTCTTCAGCGACCGGATTAACCCGCCGCAGCAGTGCATGATATCGGTAAAAGAGGTACCCAGCGGCACTAGCAGGTTCCGGGGACGCTTGATGCAGTCGCCGTCCACGGTAACAATGCGCTCGATAAGGGGCATTCCCTCGGCGAATGCGTTGAAAATGGCGGCGCAGGTTTCGGCGTTGAATACGCAGCAGCCGACGTCGGCGGGGAGCTTGCCCACAGGAAGCTCGCGGCCGGTGAGGGCGTATATCAGCTGGCGCTCGTCGCCCTGCGGGTATTTGGTTTTCAGCACCCGGACGTGAATCATTTTCGATCCGACCAGACGATTCTCCAGCTTGTTGATGGCGTCCAGCTTATTGTCCTCCACGGCGATTTCGCTCTCCCGCAGACCGAAAGCCTTCATGAGGATTTTCAGACCGTTGATGACCGCTTCGGGATTTTCCAGCAGCAGGCGGTGGTTGGCGGTGATGTAAGGCTCGCACTCGGCGCAGTTGACGATAATGCGCTCCACCTTGCCCAGCGCCGACTGAATCTTGGCGTAGGTGGGGAAGGTGGCGCCGCCCATGCCGGAAATACCGGCGGCACGGATGATTTCGATGATTTCCTCTGTGGTTGTATCAGCAAGGGATTTTCCCCAGGGTTTGATATCGGGGGACAGGCGCTCCTCACCGTCGTTTGCAATGACGATGTTTCGTATTTTCATGCCGTTGGCGGCGTTTTTTTCGGTTATAGCGGTTACTTTGCCGGACACGCTGGCATGGACAGGGCAGCCCAGACCCTTTTCGATGACGCCGATTACCTGTCCCTTGTCAACCGTATCCCCCACCTTGACGACGGGAACCGCGTGGGCGCCGATATGCTGAGAAAGCGGAATGGATACGCTTTTCGGCGGCGGCATGGTTTCGACAAGACAGCGCCGGGTTGTCTTGTGCTCGTCGATGTGGATACCGCCGTGGAACGTAAATGCCACAGAATTCACCTCTTAAACTGGTATGTTGTTAATATATTAATTATACAACATTTCAGCGGATATTACAATAGGTTTAACGAAAAATTTCCCCTGTTAAATTGATAACAAGCAGTATTCCCGCAGTGAGCAGCCCCTGTACCAGTTTGCTTACCGAATAGCGCGTGGCGGAGATTCCGCTGCCCGACAGCACGGACACCACCTGCATATGTACCGAAATTCCCGAAAATCCAACCGCGAACCCGCAGAGCAGCTTTCCCGCAAGTCCGCCCAGACCGGCGCAGCAGCGGCTTGCCATCGTCAGCTCGCAGAAGGAGACGCCCAGCGCCGATACAATCTCCCCGAAATACACGGTCAGCACCATTGCCAGCGCGTCGCCGATGACGGCGAAAAATACGGCGAAAGCGCATATTTTCAGCATGGTCATTCCCGCCTGCGAAACGGCGGCGGTGACAATTTCGCCCGCTGATTGGGATGCCGATTCGGTAGGCGGCGTGGATTCTGCCGGATGTCTGAAACTGCGCGGACGCTGGGCGATGCCAACCAATGCCGCCGCCAGCAGCTGGCTGACATACAGCTGCCAGCCCACCGCTGTGTCACCGAACAGCGCCAGCCCGATTCCGCCCACGCAGAAGGCCAGTCCGGCGTTATTGGAAAAGGCGCAGAGCCGCCCGGCTTCATCCAGCGTCAGTTCTCCCCGCTCATACAGCCCCCGCGTACAAACCGCGCCCACGGGAAATCCGCCCAGCGAACCGAGCAGAAAGGCGTAAGCGCCTGCGGGCGGCAGTCCAAACAGGGCGGAGAAGGGCTTGCCGAGAATACGTGCGATGAGAGCAGACAGCCCCGAACCGTTCATGATGCCGGTGAGCACCAGAAAAGGAAAAAGGGACGGAATCAGGCGTATGGCGCACTGTTCCAGCGCTCCGGCGGCGGAAGCGGTGACAGTGCGGGGAGATTTCAGAAAGTACGCAAGCAGAAAGGCGGACAGAATCCAGATGGCTGTGATATCGGCACGTACCGTTCCGGCGGCGCGTTTGTTTTTGACGGCGGCGATAATATTCACGGCTCCCTTCGAATAAGATGGTATCGGATGAATCACATTTGGTTTATTATATCGTTTCGGAGAGAGAATATGAATAAAAACGCCAGAAAACCTTTATCCCAGCGGCTTTGTGAGACCTTCGACATCCCGGTGGGAACCTTCGGGAAAATCTCCTTCATCGAGGCTGCGGGCAATCGGGAGCTGAGCATCAGCGGCTGCGAGAGCCTGGTGGCTTATACAGAGGAATGCGTGGTGCTGGAGCTGTGCGACGGCTGCATCACCATACGGGGCAGCGATCTGACGCTGCGCAGCTTCACCGGCGGACGGGTGACGGTGAACGGCATCATCGTCAGCATTTTCTACGGACGGGAGGAGGCTGGCGGCGATGCTGACTAAGCTGACCGGATGGTTGATCGGCAGTCGGGATTATTTTGTTCCCGCTTCCCATGCGGACAAGGCTGCCCGGCTGCTTGTGCAGTCGGGCGCCGATTTCCGCCGTCTGCACCGCCGGGAGGAAGGGCTGACCTTCACGCTGCCCCTGACGGACAGCCCGCACATGGAGGCAATTTTCGACGGGCACTCCATCCCGTGGAAGCTGGTCTGCGAGCACGGATTCCGGCGGCTGCTCCGCCGCTATCGCAGACGCTGGGGAATTCCCATCGGAATCGGGATGTTCTTCGCCGTAATCTGTGCGTCCGGGCAGTTCATATGGACAATGGACGTGGTGGGCAACGATCAGGTCACTGAAACCGAAATTCTGGAGCGGCTGGATGCGCTGGGCTGTCGGATCGGCACCTATATTCCCTCCATTGATTTTGATGCGCTGCACACCGAATTCCTGATGTCCGACGATGACATCGCATGGATCGCCGTCAATCTGCGGGGCACCCACGCCACCGTCGAGGTGCGGGAGATTGTGCGCCCCGATTTTACCATCGATGAGGACACGCCCTACAATCTGGTGGCGAAGGAGGATGGCATCGTGCAGAGCGTGGATATTTACCGCGGACAGGCGATGGTGGAGTCGGGCGAGCTGGTGCGGGCGGGGGATTTGCTGGCGTCGGGGCTGGAGGATACGGCGCGGGGACTGAAGCTGGTTCACGCCCGGGGAAAGGTGGCGGCTGAGGTGAAACGGACGATAAAAGTGGAAATTCCCCTTGAAACTTCCGAAAAAGTATACACGGGGCTGGAAGTGAGCGAGAAATCGTTAAAATTTTTCGGAATTTCAATAAAACTTTTCGGAAACACTGGAAATTTACCTGCCATGTGTGATAAAATAGAAGGGGAGGATTCTCTGCGCTTTTTCGGGGAGATCGAGGTGCCCCTTTCCCTGCATGAAACGGTGTACAGAGAATACGAGCTGGTCACAAAAACACTCACTGAGGAAGAAGCGTCACGACAGGCCTGGGAGCGGCTGCGCCGGGAGTGTCGGACGGCGCAGGAGGGCTGCGAGCTTCTCCGCCGGGAGATTTCGGCGGGGATTGTTGACGGAGCGTATGTTATTGAATGCGAGCTGGGGCTTTTGTGCGATATTGCCGCAGAAGCGCGGATATTGACCGATCAGCCCGGACAATGAAGAAGGCTGTTCCCGTCCGGCGGCGGAGAACGGCGGATACCCAACATGAAGACGCCGGAGAAACGGAAGAATTATGCCCGAAAAAATCATACTGACCGATTCGGTCGAACAGACAGCAAAGCTGTTCGGTGAGCTGGACGTGCATATGGAGAAGCTGGAGCGCGCCTTCGGCGTGATCATCAAGTCCCGCGATACCGATAAAACTACCGGGAACGCCATCCATATCAGCGGCGGGGACATGGACGCCGTGGAGAAGGCGGGGAATGCGCTGGGTTATCTCAAGCGGATGGCGAAGCTCAACGATACGCTGAGCGCGCAGAACGTGGATTATGTTATCGACATGGTGTCGGACGGCAGAAAGGATGAGCTGTCCGAGCTGGACGACGACGCCATCTGCCTGACCACCCGCGGCAAGCCCATCAAAGCAAAAACCATCGGACAGAAGAAATATGTGGAGGCCATCCGGAAGAATACCATCGTCATGGGCATCGGCCCGGCGGGTACCGGTAAGACCTTCCTTGCCGTCGCCATGGCGGTGACTGCCCTGCGCGCCAAGCAGGTGGAGCGGATTATTCTCACCCGTCCGGCGGTGGAGGCCGGCGAGAAGCTGGGATTTTTGCCCGGCGATCTTCAAAATAAGATCGATCCCTATCTGCGCCCGCTTTATGACGCGCTCTACGAAATGCTTGGCGTGGAAGCCTATCAGCGTTATGTGGAGCGGGGAACCATCGAAATCGCACCGCTTGCCTATATGCGCGGACGGACGCTGGACGATTCGTTCATCATTCTGGATGAGGCGCAGAATACCACGCCCGAGCAGATGAAAATGTTCCTGACCCGTCTCGGATTCAACTCCAAGGCGGTTGTGACCGGCGACCTGACCCAGACTGACCTGCCCTTCGGCAAGAAAAGCGGTCTTGCCGAGGCGGTGAAGATTCTGGAGGGAATCGACGATATCGCGGTACACCGCTTCAGCGAGCGGGATGTGGTGCGCCACCGTCTGGTGCAGAAGATCATCCTCGCCTATGAAAATTACGACAAGCAGAGAAAACAAACGGAATACAGAATCAAAAAGGACTGACCAATATGAAACACTATATATTTTTTACCAACGAACAGGATAAAGAACCGGTAACTACCGAGCTGCGCACCCTTGTCAAGGCTGCCATTTACGCTTCCCTCGCTTTCGAGGACTTCCGCCGCAAGGCTGAGGTTTCCGTGACCTTCACCGACAACGAGGGCATCCGGGAGATCAACCGGGAGCATCGTGACATCGATTCTGCCACCGACGTGCTGTCCTTCCCCATGCTCAGCGATGAGGATTCGGGCGCTGACACGGATATCGGCAATCAGGCGGCGCTGCTGGGCGATATCGTGATTTCGCTGGAGCGCGCCAGAGAGCAGGCGGCGGAGTTTGGTCACAGCTATACCCGTGAGGTAGCCTTCCTGACGGTGCATTCGGTGCTTCATCTGCTGGGCTACGATCACGTGGACTCCGAGGAGGACGACCGTCGCATGCGTGACCGCCAGAACGCCATACTCGACTACATGGGGATTACAAGATAAGGATTGAAGAACATGACAAAAACAGGATTTATCGCTATCGTCGGACGCCCGAACGTGGGAAAGTCCACGCTGCTTAACTCGCTGCTGGGGGAGAAGATCGCCATCGTCTCGTCCAAGCCCCAGACCACCCGCAACCGCATCACCGGCATTCTCACCGAGGATGAAAATCAGTATGTTTTTTTGGATACGCCGGGTATGCTCAAGCCCAAGAACCGGCTGGGCGATTACATGGTGAAGACCATCAGCTCCACCATCGTCGATGTGGACGCCGCCATTCTGGTGGTGGACGCCGCTAAGCCGGTGTCCGATGTGGAAAAGACGTTGCTGGAGCGCCTTTCCAAGCAGAAAACGCCGGTGGTGCTGGCTATCAATAAGACCGATACGGTGAACGCCACGCAGGTGGCCGAGTGCATCATGGCGTATTCCTCGTTATACGATTTTACCGCCGTCATTCCCATGGCTGCCGCCAAGGGTGAGGGCGTGTCCATCGTAACAAAGGAGGTCGCGCCGCTGCTCCATGAGGGCGACTGGTTCTTCCCGGAGGATATGCTCACCGATCAGCCCGAACGGGTGCTGGCATCCGAAATCATCCGCGAAAAGCTGCTTCGCACCCTCAACGACGAGATTCCCCACGGCACTGCCGTGGTCATCGAAGCCTTTGAGGAAAAGCCCACGCTGATTAAAATTCGCGCGGAAATTTACTGCGAGAAGGAGTCCCACAAGGGCATTATCATCGGCAAGAAGGGCGCGGCACTGAAAAAGGTGGGAACCTGGGCGCGGGAGGACATGGAAGCGTTCTTCGGCGTACAGGTGCATCTCGACCTGTGGGTGAAGGTGAAGGAAAACTGGCGGGACAATGCCGGACTTCTCAACAGCTTCGGCTTCAACGACGACTGATTTTTCCGCCCGATGCTGTATACACTCAAAGGGCTGGTGCTGCGCGAGAACGTGGCCGGAGACAACGCCCGCTATATCAATCTGCTGACGGCGGAGCGGGGCAGGCTGTCGGTTCTGGTGCGCGGTTCGGCGAAATCGCGGGGGAAATTCACCGCTCCCACGCAGATTTTCTGCTATTCAGAGATGGTGCTCTACGAGCACAACGGCAAATACACCCTGAACGACGCCTCGCTAATTGAGAATTATTTCTATCTCTGCTCGGATTTCGACACCATGACGCTGGGGACTTATGTGCTGAACGCCGCCGAGTATGTCACGTCGGAGGAACAGCCGGAAGAGGAAATCCTGCGGCTGACGCTGAATACCCTGTGGGCGCTGTCCCATCGCAGGGAGCGCGACCTGCGGCTGATTAAGGGCGCGTTTGAGCTGCGGCTGGCGGCGCTGGCGGGTTTTGCGCCCAATCTGGTCTGCTGTCAGGGCTGCGGCTGCGGCGTGGGCGAGGACAGGCTGCATCTCAACGTGATGGAAGGTACGCTGCTCTGCGAGAAGTGTGTGGATCGATTTCAGAAGGAAGTTTACATGGAGAACGATATTCTCGTGGACGAAAACCGGACGGCGCAGATTATTCTGCCCCTTGACCCGGCGGTGGTGCTGGCCATGCAGTATGCGCTGTATGTTCAGCCGAACAAGCTGTTCTCCTTTACGCTGGCACAGGAGCTGATTCCGCAGTTCTCCCACGCCTGCGAAAAATATCTCGAGAATCATGTCGATCACCATTTTCAGGTGCTCGATATGCTGACATTCAGTTAAAAACAACGGAGGATTCCATTGAACAATTACGAAAGAGCCATACGAACGCTCGAATATGATAAAATTTTAGCCCTGCTGGCCGAGAAGGCGCCTACCGAGGGCGCCCGTGAGCTGGCGCTGGCACTGCGTCCCACCAACGACCCCGACCGCATTCTTCGGCTTCAGCGGGAAACCACCGAAGCCAAGGCTATGCAGGCCATTAAGGGTATGCCTTCCTTCGGCATGGTCAAGGACGTGCGCGACTGCGCCGAGCGTGCCGGCAAAGGCGCGGTATTGAATCAGCGGGAGCTGTTGGATATCGCCAATGTGCTTCGCACCTCCCGGTCACTGCTGGAATACAGCCGCACCGACCGCCGGGAAAAGGTATCGCTGGACGATGTGTTTGAACGGCTGATTCCCAATAAAAAGCTGGAAGACCGCATTTATACCGCGATTATCTCCGAGGATATGATTGCCGACGAAGCAAGCCCCGCGCTGTCCGACATCCGCCGGAAGATGCGCTCGGCCAATAACCGCATCAAGGATACGCTGCAGAGCTTTGTCAGCGGTTCCTACGCGAAATATTTGCAGGAAAACATCATCACCATGCGCAACGGACGCTACGTTATTCCGGTCAAAACCGAGTGCAAAAATGACGTCCGCGGTCTGGTACACGATACCTCCGCATCGGGCGCGACCCTGTTCGTTGAGCCGCTGTCGGTGGTGGAAGCCAACAACGAGCTGCGGGTGCTTCAGGTAAAGGAAGCCACCGAAATCGAGCGGATTCTCACCGAGCTGTCTGCCGCCGTGGCTGAGATTGAAACATCCCTGTCGCTGAACTATCAGAACATCACCGATCTTGCGTTCATCTTTGCCAAGAGCGAGCTGTCCTTCAAGCTGGACGCCGTTCCGGCGCGTATTACGGGCGACCGTCACATGAGCCTGATCCGCGCCCGCCATCCGCTGCTTGACCCGGCGAAGGTGGTGCCGATCACAGTGTCGCTTGGCGGCGACAACGCCACGCTGGTTATCACCGGCCCCAACACCGGCGGTAAAACCGTTACCATCAAGACGCTGGGACTGTTTGCGCTGATGGCGCAGTCCGGTCTGCATATTCCCGCTTCCGACACCTCCGAGCTTTGCATTTTTGACGACATTTTCGCCGACATCGGAGACGAGCAGTCCATCGAGCAGTCCCTGTCCACCTTCTCGTCTCACATGGTGAACATCGTGGGCATCACCGAAAAGGTAGGCGCACGCTCGCTGGTGCTCATCGACGAGCTGGGCGCCGGAACCGACCCGGTGGAGGGCGCGGCGCTGGCGGTGGCGGTGCTGGAAAAGGTGCATTCGGTGGGCGCGCTTTGCGCGGCAACCACCCACTATGCCGAGCTGAAGGCGTTCGCGCTGGAGACCGACGGCTTTGTCAACGCCTCCTGCGAGTTCGACGTGAACACGCTGAAGCCGACTTACCGCCTGATTATCGGCACGCCCGGCAAATCCAACGCCTTCGCCATTTCGTCAAAGCTGGGGCTGTCCGACGAGATTGTCAACCGCGCCAAGTCGCTGGTCAGCGAGGAGAACAAGCACTTCGAGGACGTGATCGAAAAGCTGGAAGCCAGCCGTCTGGAGATGGATCGCAACAAGGAAGAAGCCGAACGTCTGCGCCGGGAGTTCACCGAGTACAAGGCTGCCAACGAAAAGCTGATCGCCGACAAGCTGGCCGCCGCCGAGCGTGAGCTGGAGAAGGCGCGCGCACAGGCGGTGTCCATTGTGGAGAGCGCGAAGATTTCCAGCGAATATGTGATGGAGCAGCTGGAAAAGGCCAAGCGCGAGCGCGACACGGACAAGCTGGCATCCCAGCTGGAGGAATCCCGCCGGAACATCCGCCGTCAGCTGCGGGAATCGGATTCGAAGATCAATCCCGTCAACGAAAAGGTGGCGGAAGATTATGTGCTGCCCCGTCCGCTCAAAAAGGGCGACGACGTGCTGATTATTAATATTAATAAGAAGGCCGTTGTTCTGGACGACCCGGACAAGGACGGCAATGTAAACGTGCAGGCGGGCATCATTAAGACCCGCACTAAGGTGAAGAACCTGATGCTGCTGGAGGAGGATAAGGTGACTTACACCGATGCTCAGAAGAAGCAGATGGCGGCGGATAAGTACCGCGTCACCGTTTCCCGGGACTTCCGGGACGAAATCGACCTGCGCGGTCAGACCGGCGACGATGCCTGGTACATGGTGGACAAGTATTTCGACGAAGCCCACATCGCCGGCATTCACACGCTGCGCCTGATTCACGGCAAGGGCACCGGCGCGCTGAAAAATGCGCTGTGGAATTATCTGAAAAAGGATCCGCGCGTGGTTTCCTACCGCTACGGCAAGTACGGTGAGGGTGATCTGGGCGTGACTATTGTGGAAGTAAAATAAGTGGAGGAATGGGCATGAAGGGCTGGCTGCGGTATTGCGGATGTCTGCTTGGGCTGGTACTGCTGCTGACAGGCTGTCAGCAGCAGCTGGCGGAGCTGATCGTCGTAGGCGGAACCATGGCCTTTTACGCCGAGGCGGAGCCGGTTCTGCAGCAGGTGGAGGAAACCATCGCTGCGGGCGAAATCGCATTCGACGCGGCGCTTCCCGAAACGAGCGCTTTACCGGAGACGACGGCTGTTCCCGAAACCACCGCTTTACCGGAGACGACGGCTGTTCCCGAGACCACCGCCGCACCAGAAACGACGGCTGTTCCCGAGACTACCGCCGCGCCGGAAACGACAGCGCCGCCCGAAACGACGGCAGCACCGGTCACTGCGGCTGTTCCCAAAACTACCGCCGCGCCGGAAACGACAGCGCCGCCCGAAACGACGGCAGCACCGGTCACTGCGGCTGTCCCAGAAACCACCGCCGCTCCGTCGCAGTCAACGGAAAACGTAGTCTACTGGGTGAAGAATGGCGAGGTCTGGCATTTGCGCGAGAACTGCCCAAGCCTGTCCCGGTCGAAGGATATCCTGTCCGGCAGCGTGTCGGACGCGATGAACGCGGGGAAGGAGCGGGTCTGTAAACGCTGCGGATAGGTTGAAATTGCGTATAAATTGTGTCGGCGGGATGAATAGAATATAAAATTCCAATCAAATCGGTCTGGTTTTTATCAAAAGCGATATGAAATGAAAAAAACGCTTCCTTTTTTCCGCGTTTTCTGTTATAATATATGTGGCAGATTTGTTTCATCATAACATGAATCCATTAAAATACACATATTAAGGAGTGTTACGAAAATGTCAGAAAAAATGATTCTCGGCGCACAGCTCTTTACCGTGCGTGACTACATGAAAACCGAGGAAGACTTCGCACGTACCATGGAGAAGATTGCGAAGATCGGCTACAAGTATGTGCAGGTTTCCGGTATCGGCGATGTGAGCGCCGCTGCTATCAAAAAATCCACCGAGGACAACGGTCTGAAGGTCGTTCTTACCCATACGGCTCCTGCCCGCATTCTCAATGAAACCGAAAAGGTCATCGAGGAGCACACCCTCTTTGGATGTGACTGCATCGGTATCGGTGGTATTTTCAATTACAAGCCCTTCAACCCCGAAAATCTGAAGCGCTTCACCGACGATTTCGCGCCCGCCATCGAGAAGATCAAGGCTGCCGGTAAGAAGTTCCTCTACCACAACCACCGCTTCGAGTTCGAAAAGCTGCCGGACGGTCAGCTGCTGTTTGAGTTTATTATGAATTCCTCCCCCGACCTGATGCTCACCTTCGATACTTATTGGGCACAGGCAGGCGGCGTTGATCCGGCAGACCGCATCGAAAAGTGGAAGGACAAGATCGCCGTGACCCACTTCAAGGATATGCGCATCGAGGACGACGTGCAGAAATTCGCGGCTGTGGGCGAAGGCAACATGAACTTCGACCGCATCGTGGAATCCTGCCTCAAGAGCGGCATCAAGTATCACATGGTCGAGCAGGATACCGTGCCGGAAGGCGCAGATCCCTTCGAATGCCTGGAGACCAGCTACAAGAACGTTATGGCCAGATATGGTCAGTATTTTGAATAATTTCAAGGAGAACAAAGAACATGGCAGAATTTGTACTCAGCGCTTTTGCTGACGAATACTCCCCGAACTTTGACGAGCAGCTGGAAGGCTTGAAGAAGCACGGCATCGGCTACATGGAAATCCGCGGTGTGGACGGCAAGAATGTCTCCGACCTGACCGAGGACGAGATGAAGGCTGTCCGCGCCAAGCTGGACGCCGCAGGCATCGGCGTTTCTTCCATCGGTTCGCCCATCGGCAAGATCAAGGTGACGGACGATTTCGACGCGCATATGGCTAAGCTGGCCAACTGCATCAAGGCCGCTCACATTCTTGGCACGAAGAACATCCGCATTTTCAGCTTCTATATGCCCGAGGGCATGACCCGTGAGGAAGCACGCCCCGAGGTTATGCGCCGTCTGGGTGCTATGCTGGAGCTGGCGAAGAAGGAAGATGTGGTTCTCTGCCACGAGAACGAGAAGGCGATCTATGGCGAATCCGCCGAGTGCTGCCTTGACATCCAGAAGGAATTCGGCGGCGAGATCAAGCTGATCTTTGACCCCGCAAACTTCATCATGGACGGTCACGAGCCTTATCCTCACGCTTACGACCTGCTGGGCGACAAGATCTACTATATGCACATCAAGGACGCTTCCGCAGAGCACGTCATCGCTCCCGCGGGCAAGGGTGTCGGACGCATTCCCGAGATTCTGGCTGACCTGGACAAGAAGGTTTCCGGAAAGATGTTCCTGACCGTGGAGCCTCACCTGCGTGTCTTCAAGGGCTTCGACGCTCTGGAGCGCGATCAGAAGACCACCATGCCCAACACCTATGCCACCAGCTATGAAGCCTTCGGCACCGCTGTGGACGCCATCAAGGCGATCATCGCGTAAATATACTTACCTGCAATCCATTTCAGTGCCGACGCGTGTATACGCGGCGGCACTGCTGGGTATAGGATAAATTTGTTAGAAAGTCAGAAAATTAACACAGTTTTGAAAGGAGAACTCACTATGGCAAAGCTGAAAATGCTGGCTATCGACCTGGGCGCGTCCAGTGGACGCGGCATCGTCGGCAGCTTCGACGGCGAAAAGCTCTCTCTGGAGGAGAATCACCGCTTCCCCAATGAGCCTGTCACCGCCGCCGGTACCTTTACATGGGACATTCTGCGCATCTTCCACGAGATCAAGAACTCGATCCGCAAATGCGCCCTGTCCGACGACAAGGATATCCGTTCCATCGGTATCGACACCTGGGGCGTGGACTACGGCTACCTCGATAAAAACGGTCGCCTGATGGCAAACCCCATCAACTACCGTGACACCCGCACCGAGGGTATCATCGATTACGCCGCCAAGACCGTTTCCAAGAGCGATATCTACAACACCACCGGCATTCAGTTCATGAACTTCAACACGCTGTTCCAGCTGATCGCCGATCTGCGTGACACGCCCTATCTCATTGAGAACGCGGACAAGCTGCTCTTCGTTCCCGACCTGCTCAACTACTTCCTCACCGGCGTCAAGCATACCGAGTACACCATCGCCTCCACCGGCGCAATTCTCGACGCGAAGACCCGCAATTATGCCTTCGACCTGATGGAAAAGTTTCGCATTCCGAAGAACATCTTCACGGAGCTGTCCCAGCCCGGTGACAAGGTGGGCAAGCTGCTTCCCCAGGTTCTGGAGGATGTGGGCAGCATCAGCGCGGACGTGGTCAACGTTGCCGCTCACGACACGGCAAGCGCCGTGGTATCCGTTCCGGCAAAGGGCGAGGATTTCGTCTTCATCAGCTCCGGCACATGGTTGCTGATGGGCACCGAAACCAAGTCCCCCATCATTACCGAAACCTCCCGCAAGTACGATTTCACCAACGAGGGCGGCGTCAACGGCACCACCCGTTTCCTGAAGAATATCATGGGCCTGTGGATTGAGCAGGAATCCAGACGTCAGTGGAAGCGCGAGGGCAAGGAATATTCCTTCGACGATCTGGCGAACATGGCTATCGCCTCCAAGCCCATGCAGTGCATCATCAATCCCGATGATCCGCTTTTCTCCGGTCCCGGCAATATGCCCGGCCGCATCGCGGATTACTGCAAGGCCACCGGTCAGCACGTGCCCGAGAATCCGGGCGAAATCGTCCGCTGCATCTTTGAGAGCCTGTCCCTGCGCTACCGCTGGACGGTGGAAAAGATCGACGAGATGCTGGGCAGAAAGACGCCCTTCATCAACATCGTCGGCGGCGGCACCAAGGACGCACTCCTCTGCCAGTTCGCGGCTGACGCCTGCGCACGTCCGGTTTACGCCGGCCCCGTGGAGGCAACCGCCATCGGCAATCTGGCCGTTCAGGCCATCTCGGCCGGCGAGATTAAGGATATCGCACAGGCACGCGAGGTTGTCCGCAATTCCTTCGAAATCGTTACCTATGAGCCGAAGCCTTCCTCCGTCTGGGACGAAGGATATGAGCGCTTCAAGAAGCTCATCGGCGAATAATTGATACATAAAGGAGAACACAAAATGAGCACACTGAAAGCATATGAGCTTGCAAAAGAACTTTACGCATCCATCGGCGTCGATACCGACAAGGTTATCGAAAAGCTGGCTACCATCCCGGTATCCATGCACTGCTGGCAGGGCGATGACGTCCGCGGCTTCGAGAATCCCGACGGCGACCTGACCGGCGGCATCCAGACCACCGGTAACTATCCGGGCAGAGCACAGACCATCGAGCAGCTCCGCGCTGACTACGAAAAGGCGATCTCCATGATCCCCGGTAAGAAGAAGATCAGCCTGCACGCCATCTATCTCGACACCATGGGTGAGAAGGTGGAACGCAACGCCATCCAGCCCAAGCACTTCGATTCCTGGATTGAGTGGGCGAAAAAGACCGGCATCGGCATCGACTTCAACCCCACCTGCTTCTCTCATCCTATGAGCGACAGCGGCTTCACTCTGTCCAGCGCGGATGAAACTGTCCGTCAGTACTGGATCGAGCACTGCATCCAGTCCCGTATCATCGCCGAGTATATCGGTGAGCAGCTGGGCGATCAGGCTGTGACCAACTACTGGATTCCCGACGGCTTCAAGGATATTCCCGTTGACCGCTACGGCTACCGTGCCCGCCTGATTGATTCCTACGACAAGATTTTCGCAGGTCAGAACAAGAAGTACAACCTGAACGCTGTGGAGAGCAAGGTATTCGGCATCGGCGCTGAGTCCTGCACCATTGGTTCTCTGGAAATGTGCCTCGGATACGCAGTGAAGAACAACCTGCTCCTGACCCTGGACACCGGTCACTTCCATCCTACCGAGGTTGTGTCCGACAAGATTTCCTCCTCGCTGCTCTTCCTGGACGACGTGCTGCTGCACGTTTCCCGCCCTGTTCGCTGGGACTCCGACCATGTGGTTATTTTCGACGACGAGCTGAAGTACATCGCGCAGGAGATCATCCGCGGCGGCTTCGAGAAGCGTGTTCACATCGGTCTGGACTTCTTCGATGCTTCCATCAACCGCATCGCCGCATGGGTTATCGGTACCCGCAATATGCAGAAGGCTCTGCTGTACGCTCTGCTTGAGCCGACCGCAAAGCTCAAGGAGCTGGAGCTTGCTGGCGACTATACCTCCCGTCTGGCTCTGCTGGAGGAGTACAAGTCCTATCCGTTCGCAGCTGTATGGGATTACTACTGCGAGACTCAGAACGTACCGGTTCGCGACGCTTGGCTGGCTGAGGTCAAGAAGTACGAAGCTGACGTGCTGTCCAAGAGATAAATCCATAGCAAAAGGTCTGCCGCTTATGCGACAGACCTTTTCTGACAAGCAGTCTCAAAACAGGCTTGACAAGTAAACACGGATGTGATAAAATCTATGTAGTTCAGATAATTTTGGGAGGCAGCTATGCAAATATCCGATTTCCGCATCCGTGACCCGTTCATCCTGCTTGACGGGGACAACTATTATATGTACGCATCCAACGGTCACGGCTTCATGGTTTATGTCAGCGATAATCTGACGGGCTGGAGCGAGCCGACGGTGGTTTTCACGCCGCCGGAGGGGTTCTGGGCTGACCGGGATTTCTGGGCGCCCGAGGTACACAAATACAAAGGCGCATACTATCTTTTCGCCAGCCTGAAAAGTCCTGACGCTTGTCGGGGCACGCAGATTTTCCGAGCGGAGTCGCCCCTCGGTCCCTTTGAGCTGCACAGCGACGGTCCGGTGACACCCCGAGACTGGGAATGCCTGGATGGCACGCTTCACATCGAGAGCGACGGCACGCCCTACATGGTCTTCTGCCATGAGTGGGTTCAGGTGAAGGACGGCGAGATGTGCGCCATGCCGCTGACCGGCGATTTGTCCGCACCGGCGGGTGAGCCCATTCTGCTTTTCAAGGCGTCTCAGCCCGCATGGGCGCTCAAGGAAAAGCCCACCTTTGTCACGGACGGACCTTTCCTCTACCGCACCGAATCGGGACGGCTGATGATGATCTGGTCGAGCTTTGCCGCTGACGGCTACTGCGAGGCGCTGGCTTATTCGGACAACGGAAGCATTACCGGCAAGTGGTCGCACGACCAGCGGCTGTTGTTCACGAAGGACGGCGGTCACGGCATGATCTTCCGCGATAAAGGCGGCGCGCTTCAATTCGTCTGCCATCAGCCCAACGGCGGCACGCTGGAACGTGCGCATCTGACTGAGCTTTGCGAGAAGGACGACACGCTCTGGGTGAGAGTGGTGGATATGTCGGTGGGGTAATTCAGCGAACATCTGTCTGAGCAGCAATAAATTCCTGATGTGCCTGCCCGCGCCTTGACAAGCGGGCGGGTTTGTGGTACAATAATATCATGCCATATGGATGGGAGTGAGCCTATGCCGAAGAATGAAGAAAACGAGTGCGAAAAAATCTGCGCGTTCTGCCGGTTTGCGTCGGAGATTGCCGGAGCGGAGGAAATGCTCTGTGAACGCCGGGGCGTGGTCGGACGAGAATACCGCTGCCGCCGTTTTGTCTACGATCCGCTGAAACGTGTCCCCCGCCGTCCGCCTGCGCTGATTGTCCCGGATTTATTGGCGGATGATGAATAAAGTATGTATTGATTATATAGAAAATGTTATTATTCTGTCAATTTCACGCCGAATTCTTGCAAATCCCTGCGATAAATGATATAATATAAATGCCGAAGGCTTTGCCTGGCGGCTACAGATATTAGTGAGAGGAACATAACGTCAATGATTATCATTATTAAGCCCAACACAGAAAAGGCGCGTGTTACCGAGTTCATCACCGATCTCGAAAAAACGCCCGGCCTTCAGACGCATCTGGTTGAAGGTCTCCACACCACGATCATCGGTCTGGTCGGCGATACCTCCAAGGTCGATATCGATCAGCTCCGCACCAACGACATTGTCGAAGAAGTCAAGCGCGTGCAGGAGCCTTACAAGAACGCAAATCGCAAATTCCATCCCGACGATACCATCGTTGATATCGGCGGCATCAAAATCGGCGGCGGACATTTTCAGGTCATCAGCGGTCCTTGCTCGGTAGAGTGCGAGGAGCAGATCTGCGAAATCGCGACCCGTGTCCGCGAATCCGGTTCCACCATGCTCCGCGGCGGCGCTTTCAAGCCCCGCACCTCGCCTTACGCTTTCCAGGGTCTGAAGGCTGAAGGCATTGATCTGCTGCTCGAAGCCAAGAAGAAAACCGGTCTGCCCATCGTCAGCGAAGTCATGGATGCTTCCCATCTCCCCCTGTTCGAGAATGTGGACGTGATTCAGGTCGGTGCACGTAATATGCAGAACTTTGAGCTGCTTAAGGAGCTGGGACATATCCGCAAGCCCATTCTGCTCAAGCGCGGTCTGGCAAACACCATCGAGGAAATGCTTATGAGCGCCGAGTACATCATGGCAGGCGGCAATTCGAACGTCATTCTCTGCGAGCGCGGCATCCGTACTTTCGAGACCGCGACCCGCAACACCTTCGATGTATCGGCAATTCCGGTGCTCAAGCGTCTGTCCCACCTGCCTGTGGTTGCGGACCCCAGCCATGCGGGCGGCATTAACTGGCTCGTGGAGCCGCTGGCTCTGGCGGCTGTGGCAGCCGGTGCGGACGGTCTGATGATCGAGGTACACAACAATCCCGCTAAGGCTCTCTCTGACGGCAAGCAGTCCCTGACGCCCGACGAATTCGACGGCGTGATGAAGAAGATCAAGGCGCTGCTGGCTGTAGACGGCAGAGTGATCGGCTGATTGCAAATAAAACAATAAAATAGCTGTAAAAAACAGCGGATCAAGAAGACAAGGCACACCCATTCGGATGTGCCTTGTGCTATTTAATATCCTCATTGATACGAATGGTGTGATTTCCTTCGACTTCGCAGTATTTCTCCTTGTGAGGACAGCCTTCACACCTAAATATTCTTCCGTTCTGCCGTACTTGTTTCCCTTAACGGGAGCAGTTTGGAAATAGTAGAATCTCTTGGCGTTAAGACATACCAGATATCCCTTTTCATCAATACGGAAATTGACCGTACAGTATAGATCTTCTTTCTTTTCCTTTGGACATAGTCAGATTCTTTTTCGGGAACTTTTACAGTCTGCTTAATTTTTGCCTGATCGACTTATTTCTCCAGCAGCTTTTCCAGTTTGTCAGCCGCGCCGTCCAGATAATCGTTCTCCATCAGCTCCAGCATACCCTTGTCGCAGAGTGCGGCGAGACGGGGATCGATGGGCATATGTGCCAGCACGTCGTAGCCGAACTTGTCAGCCACCTCGGCGATGTGGCTCTCGCCGAAGATGTTGTAGTCCTTGCCGCAGTCGGGACAGCGGAAGTATGCCATGTTCTCCACCAGACCCAGCACAGGGATGTTCATCATCTGCGCCATGTTGGCAGCCTTGGCGACGATCATCGAGACAAGCTCCGGGGGGCTGGTGACGATGATAATGCCGTCCAGCGGAATCGACTGGAAGACAGTCAGCGGCACGTCGCCCGTTCCGGGAGGCATATCCACGAACATAAAGTCTACGTCGTCCCAGATTACATCAGTCCAGAACTGTTTGACGGTGCCGGCGATGACCGGACCTCTCCAGACCACGGGAGTGGTCTCCTCGTTGAGCAGCAGGTTGACGGACATCATGCGGATGCCGGTCTTGGATGCCAGCGGGTAAATGCCGCCCGCACCGTCGCCGGTAACGTCGCCCTTCACACCGAAAGCCTTCGGAATGGATGGACCGGTGATGTCGGCGTCGAGGATGGCCGTCGTGTAGCCGCGGCGGTTAAGGATAACGGACAGCATGGAGGTGACGATGGATTTGCCTACGCCGCCCTTGCCGCTAACGATACCAATGACCTTTTTGATTTTGGAAAGCTCATGAGGCTTTTCCAGCAGGCTCTCCTTCTCACGGGAAGAGCAGTTGGATGAGCAGGTGGAGCAGTTGTGGGTGCAACCGGACTCCGGCTTCTCCTGCGTATCATCATATATCATGAGAAATTCTCCTTTCGTTGATTACTATTTTTATTATAACGCATTTGACGGAATTTTGCAAGTCTTTTTGGACTTTCATGAATTTTTTACGCTTTGTCAAATAAATAGCGTGGAAATGAATCGGATTTTAGCGTATAATGCTTACCATAGTCACTATATCTGATAAATTGAAAGGACTTTGATTGTTTATGAAGGAAAAACTCCGCCGCTTTATGTTTGGCCGCTACGGGGTGGACACCCTTGGCTATGTGCTGGTGTTCGGTTCGCTGGTGATTTCGTTTCTCTCCTCGCTGTTTGGTATCGGGCTGCTGATGCTCGTATCCTATGCCATGCTGGTCTGGGAAATCTTTCGCATGATGTCGAGGAATAACCAGGCGCGTTACCGCGAAAATGCCGCGTTCATGAAGTTCTGGGCGCCCGTTCAGAAATGGTTCAAGCTCCAGTGCAACCGTCTGCGCGACATCCGCACCCACCGTTATTTCTCCTGCCCCAGCTGTCACAACACGCTGCGCGTTCCCAAAGGTAAGGGCGAAATCACGATCACCTGTCCCTGCTGCAAGACAAGGTTTGACAAGCGGACATAAGCCGGAACGCCTGCTCCACGGTGTCCGCCATGTTTCGCCGTGCATTTTTGGGATCCATGGCTTCCTCCAGCGTACACGCGCCGCGCACGATGGGGAAGAAGGCGTCGATGCCCGCGCTGTTGCAGGCGGAAGCGTCCCGGGTAACGCAGCCTGCAAAGGCGATGCAGAGCTTACCCGCGGCTTTTGCCAGCGATGCCACGCCCTGAGGGGCTTTGCCCATGACCGTCTGCGCGTCCAGCCGTCCCTCGCCGGTGATCACCACATCGGCGTCCGCCGCACGGTCGGCGAATTTCGTGGCGTCGAGAATCAGGCTGACGCCGGATTCCAATTCCGCTCCGAGGAAGGTGCGAAGGGCATAGCCCAAACCACCTGCCGCGCCGTTTCCCGGCAGGTTGGGATCGCCGCCCGCGATAGAAGCGTAATGCTCCAGCCAGCCGTCCATCTGCGTTACCATTTCCGGCGTTGCGCCCTTCTGAGGACCGAATACAGCACTGCATCCGCTCTCGCCGCAGAGCGGATTTTTCACGTCGCAGGCTACGCGGAAGCGGCACTCCTTCAACGCGGGCAGGGCGGATGTGCGGTCGATGGATGCGAGGGATGCCAGCCCTGCTGCACAGGGGGCGATGGGATGGCCGTCGATGTCGAAGAAGCCGAAACCGAGCGCTTCCAGCATTCCCACGCCGCCGTCGTTGGTGGCACTGCCGCCGATGCCGATGATGAAGTCGCGGCAGCCCTCACCCATGGCGTGGGCAATGAGCTGTCCTACGCCGCGGGTGTTGGCGATGGAAGGATTGCGCTCCTCCGCCTTAAGCAGCGGCAGACCGGAAGCGGCTGCCATTTCGATGACGGCCACATTGCCGGGTAAAATTCCATAAGCGGCGTCAACGGGACGTCCCAGAGGATCGTCGGCGCGGACGGTGCGTAGACTGCCGCCAAGTCCGGCGGTCAGGGCTTCTACGGTGCCTTCGCCGCCGTCAGCCAGCGGAGCGACGGTGATATGCGCGTCCGGAATGACGCGGCGGATGCCTTCGGCGGCGGCTTCACCCGCTTCGAGGGAGGTCATGCTGCCTTTGAAGGAGTCGATGGCGATCAGAATATTCATAGGTTCCTCCGTCTGAAAAAAGTTTGGATATTTTATTATAGCATGAATTCGTTAACGATTCAAGATATCGAAAGAAATTTGTCATATCCGGCGTCAGAATATGTCTATTTCATTAAATTTGCGATTTTCCTTGAATATGAAGGAAAAATGTGCTACAATAATACTGATTGAACTTTGAAGGAGACTATCATGTCACAGGAAAAATATCTCGAATGCGGAAAGATCGTCAACACCCACAGCGTACACGGCGGATGCAAAATCGAATGCTGGTGCGATTCGCTGGAGGTGCTCTGCGGTATCAAAACGCTCTATTATAAAAAGAAGGAGGATTACATCCCCCTCCACGTCACCAAAACCTCCATCCACAAAAATCATGTGCTGGCTTATTTCTATGGCATCGATTCCATCGAGCAGGCGCAGCTTCTCAAGAACCGCGTGGTCTATGCCGATCGGGAGGATATCCCGTTGGACGACGATCGGGTGTTTATCGCGGATATCATCGGTCTGCCCGTCTATGACGAACGCAGCGGCGCAAAGCTGGGCGAGCTTGCCGAGCTGATTGAGAATCCCGGCTCCGACCTGTTCTGCGTAAAAACGCCCGACGGCAGGGAAGTGCTTGTCCCGGCGGTGGACGAGTTTATCGGTCACATCGATCCGGAGGACGGCGTATATCTGACCCCTATTCCCGGTATGTTCGATGACGGCGGCGAGGTGATTTCCACCGAGGGCGAGGACGAAGATGCGCTTTGATATCATGACCCTGTTCCCCGATGTGGTGGACACCGTGCTGGGTTCCAGCATCATCGGACGGGCGCAGGAGGGCGGACTGGTGGAAATCCATACCCACAACATCCGCGACTGGTCGGCCAACAAGCACCGCCGGGTGGATGATACCCCCTATGGCGGCGGTATGGGTATGCTGATGTCCGCCGTCCCGATTTACGGCTGCTACGAGGCGGTGCTTGCCGCTCAGCGTGAGATTGACGAAGCCCGCACCGAGCCGGTAAAGCGGCGGGTGATTTATATGTCTCCCCGGGGAAAGGTGCTCACCCAGCAGAAGGCGTATGAACTGACAAAGTACGACAACATCATCCTGCTTTGCGGTCACTACGAGGGCGTGGACGAGCGGATTATCGAGGAAATCGTGGACGAGGAGCTGTCCATCGGCGATTATGTGCTCACCGGCGGTGAGCTGCCCGCCTGTGTGCTGGTGGACTGTATCTCCCGGATGCTGGACGGCGTGCTGGCAAACGAGGACTGCTGGCGGGGCGAGAGCATCGCGTCGGGACTGCTGGAATACCCCCAATACACCCGCCCCTACGAGTTCCACGGAAAAAAGGTTCCGGATGTGCTGATCTCCGGACATCACGCTAACATCGAAAAATGGCGGCGGGAGGAAGCCATCCGCCTGACGCTGGAAAAACGCCCCGATCTTTTGGGCGGTAAGGGCGTGGGACTGGATATGCCTGCCGCCGATGAGAAAAGTGTGAAAAAATCATGAGCGGCGGGAACAAATCCGGTACGAAAGCCGTCAAAACAGTAGCGGTGATGATGGGCGCGACGGTGATTGCCAAGTTGCTCGGTATGCTTCGGGGAATCCTCCAGGCACGCGCCTACGGCACAACGCTGGCGGCTAATGCTTTTACGGCGGCGTCCAAGCTGCCGCTGACCTTCTTTGATCTCTTTTTGTCGGCGGCGGTGCTGGGATGCTTTATCCCGGTTTACAACAGCTTCCATGAGAAGGATGAGGAAGCCGACCGCTTCGCCTGCATATTCCTGAATTTTATTATGCTGCTCTGCGGCGTGCTGGCGCTGGTTGGCATATTGTTTGCCGAGCCGCTGATTCTGCTGATTACGCAGGATCTGGACGACGCCACGCTGTCGCTGGCGGTTGCGCTGACCCGTATTATGTTTCCGCTGGTGATTTTCACCGGTGCGGCTTATACGCTGGTAGGCGTTTTGCAGTCGAAGGGTTCCTTCATTCTGCCGGCGCTGATCAGCGCCATATCCAACGCGGGCGTTGTGCTCTATTTCCTGCTTATCAACGATTCGCTGGGAAGTGCGGGCATTTACGGTCTGGCGGCGGCTTATTTGCTGTCCTGGTTGATACAGCTGCTGACGCTGGCCGTTCCGCTCTGGCGCAGAGGCTTTCGCTGGCGGCTGCTGCTGGATTTCAGAAATCCCGCGCTCCGCAAAGCCATCAAAATGGCGCCGCCGATCATGGTCGGCTCCTGGCTGGCTCCGGCGGGAACGCTGATCGGTCAGTTTTTTGCGTCGCAGGTGGCAGTCTCCGGCGCGACAACCATGTTCGATTATGCCAACAACATCTACGTCATCATCGCCGGAACGCTGACCTACAGCATCTGCAACTACACCTTCCCCAAAATCGCCCGTATGTCGGCGGACGGGGACGAGGCTGGGTTTGCTTCTATGGTGCGAAGCGGCATTCTGTCGGCGCTGTACATCGTCGTGCCGTTTATGGCGGCGGCGCTGGTGCTGTCGGGCGAGGGTGTGACCATCCTCTACCGCCGGGGCGTATTCACCGCCGAGGACGCGGCGTATACGGCGAAGGCGCTGCGGTTTATCCTGCCCGCCATGCCCTTCTTCTGTGTCACCGAGCTGTTCTCCCGGGTCTTCTATTCCCGGGAACAGGTGCGAGTACCCGCCGTCGCGGCCATATCGGGCATTGCGGCAAACTTTGCCGTGGGGTTCTTTCTGGTGAAGGCTGGGCTGTTTGACATCGGTGCGGTGGGTGCTTCCAACGCGGCGGGACAGATTGTGTGCGCGCTGGTGATGCTGGCTTTTGCCGTGAAGCGGCTGCCGGGCGTATTCAATCGCGCGCTGGTACTGGATACGCTTAAAATTCTGGCGGGCGGCGGACTTGTGCTGATATGCTGTCTGGGATTGAGCCGGCTTGTAAACAGCCAGCCCTATGAGGCGTCGTTCTTCACAAACCTGTGGAAAGCCATGGTGATTTTCCTGCCGTCGGCGGCGGTTTACCTCGGCTTCACGAAGCTGACCCGCGTCCGCTTCGGCAGATCATAAACTCTTTTATCAGGAGGATAAACATTTGAACAAAACGCAGAAAAGGTCGAGGCTGACCCTCCCCAACCGCTCGGCAAAGAGCCTGCTGGAATCCTCGGTGATTGTCACGTTCTTCGGACGAATCTCCGCATGGATTTACCGCAAGCTGGGGAGCGGCATGGCGGGCGGAATCTTCACGGCCTACAACAGCGAAAACGAAGCGCTGAAGCAGAGCGCCGCCGCAGAGGGAACACGTCGATTGGACATCGGCGGACGCTTTCTCGGACCGCTGAAGCAAAAGATAGCCCGCGGCTTTGAGAACAGCTGGATACTCAACACCATCCGGCGGCTTCTCGATCAGATGCTGTGCAGCCCCATGAAGCTGTACGGACTCTTTCTGTTCTCCTTTGCACTCTACAGCGCGCTGGTTTACATTTTCCGCTTCTTTTTCGTGGACAGCGGCGAGGCGGCTGTCGATATGGGCATCGTGCTGACGCTGGTGCTGATGACCTTCGCCTCGGTGGCGATGATCGCGTCAAGGCATACGCTGGCCGAAGCGCTGCTGGGAAGCTCAGTTACCTGCTTTTTCCTGTTTGATGTGGTGGGCATCCGCCGGGAGTCGCTGGAAAACCGCGGGGAATCCGACGGCCGCTACAATATCGCATTTATCATCGGTATGCTGTTCGGGCTTGCGACCTATGTAATCAGCCCGCTCTGGCTGCTCATCGGCATCGCCGGATGTGTCGCCGCCTATCTGGTGCTCATCAGCCCGGAATTTGGCGTGCTGGCGATTCTGACGCTGCTGCCCTTCGCGCCTACGATGGGATTGGTGGCGGCGGTGCTTTATACGATGCTCTGCTTCCTTTTGAAGGTGCTCTGCGGAAAACGGTCGGTGAAGCTGGATCTGCTGGACGGCGCGGTATTGGTCTTCGCGCTGCTGATGATCGGCGGCGGACTGGTGGCGGTATCGCGGGGCAGCATGAAGCCCATGATGGTCTATGTGGCGTTTATGGTGGGCTATTTCTTAGTCGTGAACCTGATTCGCTCGAGAGAATGGCTGAAACGCTGTGTGATCGGCGTCATTGCCTCCTGTGCGATGGTTGCGCTGTACGGTCTGTATCAGAACTTCTTCGGAACCGTGTCCCAGACATGGCAGGATTCGGATATGTTCAGCGAAATCGAAGGACGTGTGGTGTCTACCTTTGAAAACCCCAATGTGCTGGCTGAATATTTGATCATGTGCCTGCCTTTGATGTTCGCTTTCTTTCTGCTTCAGAAGCAGCCCCGCGCACGCTTTGCCGTCGCGGTATGCGGCGTGATGACGGCGGGATGCCTGATTTATACATGGTCGCGCGGCGCATGGCTGGGCTTCCTCATCGGCATGGTGATCTTCCTGCTGATGCTTTCCCGCCATACAATGACCGGGCTGCTTTTTGGCACGCTGGCGATCCCCTTCCTGCCCTTTGTGCTCCCCGAGAGCATCACACAGCGCTTTTTAAGCATCGGCAACCTGGGCGACAGCTCCACCTCCTACCGGGTTTATATCTGGCAGGGCGTGCTCAATATGCTGAAGGAATACTGGCATACCGGCATCGGCATCGGCAACGATTCCTTCAAGCTGGTCTATCCGCTCTACGCGCTGTCCGGCATTGAATCGGCGCCCCACTCGCACAATCTTTATTTGCAGATTACCGTGGAGCTGGGCGTGGTCGGTCTGATTGTCTTTATCGCGGTGCTGTTTTTGTACGCACAGAGCTGCTTTGGTCTTCAGCAGATTGAGCGCCGGGACACCCGCCTGCTCAGTTCGGCTGTGTTCTGCGGACTGCTGTCGGTGCTGGCGCAGGGAATGACCGATTATATCTGGTACAATTACCGCGTGTTTCTGATGTTCTGGCTGATGCTGGGACTGGGCGCGGCTGTACGGCGGATTTATGAAAGCACAGCTTCCGAATATGTCATATAATGAAAGGTGATCGTAATGTCAGTCAATACTACACAGAAAAAGCATAAATTCAATGTTATAGACGCGGTGATTCTGGTGGTGATCTGCGCCGTTGTGGCGGCGGCAGCCTTCCTGCTGGGTTCGCGGAACGCGCAGAGCGAGCAGAACAGCGTAACCCTGGAATACATCGTGGAATTCCGCACCATCCGCGACGAGTTTGTGGACAACATCAATGTGGGCGTGAAGCTGGTGGACGCTTCCAAAAAATATAGTCTGGGCGATGTGGTGGCGGTCACTTCAAAGACGGCGACCTTCATCGGCACCGATTTTACCAGCGGTCAGCTGGTTTACGGCGATTATCCCGATCATTCGGATGTGCAGATCACAGTACGCTCCAACGCGGTCATCAACGACAGCGGCAGATATGTGATCGACGGCGGCTATGAGATGTCGGTGGGTGCGACGGTTTACGCACGGATGCCCGATTATACCGGCACCGGCTACTGCACACAGATCAAGGAAATCAAGGATTAACGGAAAGGACGTAGAATTATGAGTGAGAAAAACAGCGCCGCAAAGGCTTCGGGAAAGAAGCTGCGGCTGAATATCATTGATTTTCTGATTATCGTGGTGATTCTCGGCGCCGTCGC
Source organism: Clostridia bacterium (assembly GCA_017472255.1). Classification (GTDB taxonomy): domain Bacteria; phylum Bacillota; class Clostridia; order Oscillospirales; family CAG-272; genus Flemingiibacterium. The sequence continues at coordinate 312,152 of JAFUQU010000014.1, forward strand.
GGGTATTGCGCTGCGGTTCGGCGTGGTGGAGAAGGTCGTGACCAAGTCGAGCTTAAGCTCCGCTTATGTATCCTTCCTGATTCAGGACATTCAGGATGAATCGGCAAATTATTTTGTAGCGGGTGACAGCTTTTACAGCCAGACGCACAGTGCTGAATTCGGCGTGCTCCAGTCGAACATCCAGTTCCTGCCCGCTGAGGCGTATATCAACAATGAGGTGGGCGAGCTGCTTAAGGTCTACAAGGAAGACCGCATCGACGTTCGGGGTGTGTTCCTCTGCGAGGGCATCTTCACCGACGAAGGCTTTTTGCTGAACGGCACCAGCTATATCGCGCCCGGTTCCACTGTTCATGTGCTTAGTTCCACGATTGATGTGACGCTGACCGTGACGGAAATTGATGCTGTGGGCGCAGAAAGTTGAATTTGCAGAGAAAAAAGTTCGCGGGATGTTAAAATATATGCAAAAAAGCTATTGATTTTATTGCGAAAATTTGATATACTATAATCAGTATATTAATTTCCGAGATATTTGGATTTCCGCCGGATCGAACAAAGCTATCCGTAAACCCGATCGAGACCCGGATGCGTCTTGTGTGTGGTTCCGTATATCCTGCGTCAGCCGGTCTTGATTTACACGATATTATAGTATGAAGGAGCGAGTAATAACATGATTTCCCGTAATGTTACAATTCAGAACAACGTAGGACTGCACGCCAGACCGGCAACATTTTTTATTCAGAAGGCCAATACTTACCAGAGCTCGATCTGGGTTGAAAAGGAAGACCGCCGCGTCAACGCCAAGAGCCTGCTGGGTGTTCTGTCTCTGGGCATCACCAAGGGCATGACCATCACCCTGATTGCTGACGGCAACGATGAGAAGGACGCACTGGACGGTCTTGCTGAGCTGATCGACACCGGCTTCGGCGAATAATGCACGCTGACGTCTGACACTGCGAAAAGTTAAATAATAAATGACGGGTCGCGTGAGGTTCGGTTACGCCGGCTCGTCTTTTATTTACCGAAGGGAGGACTGTTCATGGAACAGAAGCTGACGCCCGGGGAGCGCCGCGCCATACTGCTCGAAAAAGCGAACAGTCTGCCGCTCAGACCGGGTGTGTATATCATGCGCGACAAGAACGATAAGGTGATTTACGTGGGCAAATCCCGGTCGCTGAAAAACCGGGTGTCCCAGTATTTCCACGAATCGGCGCATCACAACGAGAAAACCCGGCGCATGGTGTCCTGCGTGTGGCGGTTCGATTATATCCTCACCGATACCGAGATTGAGGCGCTGTCCCTGGAGAACAGCCTGATCAAGCAGTACACGCCCAAGTACAACATCAAATTAAAGGACAGCAAATCCTATCCCTATATCCGAATCTCCATCAACGATCCTTACCCGAAGATTACCGTTACGCGGAAGCGTCTGGCGGACGGCGCGAAATATTTCGGTCCGTATTCCAGCATTTCGGCGGTTTATAGCATTCTGGGTACTATACAGAAATCCTTCGGCATCGCCTCCTGCAATCGGGAATTCCCCCGGGATATCGGCAAGGAGCGCCCCTGCCTGAACAGCCATATCGGACTTTGCTGCGCGCCCTGCACCGGTACGGTGTCCAGCGAAGAATACCGCGGGCTGTTCAAAGAGATTATGAGTTTTCTGCGCGGTTCCTTCAAGGAATGCGAGCAGTCGCTGCGGGAGCGGATGGAGTATGCATCGGAGAACCTGATGTTCGAGGCGGCGGCCCGCTATCGCGACCGGATTGAAGCCCTGTCCAAGCTTTGGCAGCGGCAGAAGGTTGTTGGCTCCCCCGACATGGAGGAGGATGTGATCGCCCTCTATACCGATGAGGTCTGCTCCTGCATATCGGTTTTCTATATCCGGGGCGGAAGCATTACGGACAACGAGCATTTTCTTTTCCCCGCCGAGCAGATCATCGAGGAGGAGAACATGACCGCCTTTCTGTCCGAGCTGTACAACATTCGCGAATATGTTCCTCACGAGATTATGCTGGACTTTACGCTGCCCGACGAGGAGCTGTCCGCGCTGGCGGAGATGATCCGCAGCCGGGTGGGCTACAAGCCGGATATCCGCACGCCTGAACGGGGCGACCGGCGCGCGCTCTGCGAGATGGTCTACGATAACGCCAAGCAGGAAGCCATGCTGTACAAGGCGCAGACCGAAAAGGACAACAAGGTTCTGATCAAGCTGGCGTCCATGCTGCGGCTGGAGGTCGTTCCCGACCGCATCGAGGCTTACGATATTTCCAACTTCGGCAAGGACAACATTACTGCCGGCATGATTGTGGCGGAGAACGGCAAGCTGAAAAAGTCGGACTATCGCACCTTCAAAATCAAAACTACCGACGGCATCGACGATTACGGCGCCATGCGGGAGGCATTGTCCCGCAGACTGGCGCATCTGACCGATGAATCCTTCGGCGCTCCGCCCGATCTGATTCTGCTGGACGGCGGCAAGGGGCACGTGGCTGTGGTGCGCGAACTGATGGCGGAGCTGGGCTGCGAAATCCCGGTTTTCGGCATGGTGAAGGACGATTTCCATAAGACCCGCGCCCTGACCGACGATACCAGCGAAATCTCCATCGCACGGGAACAGGCGGTGTTCCAGTTCATCTACCGCTTACAGGAGGAAGTACACCGCTACACGATCACCCGCATGGAGAACGCCAAGTCGAAGTCGCTGAAGCATTCCACGCTGGAGGAAATCGACGGCATCGGCGCCATCAAGGCAAAGAGCCTGCTGGCACATTTTAAGAGCATCGCCGCCATCAGAAAGGCGGACAAAGCCTCGCTGATGAGGGTGAACGGCATCACAGCCGTCAACGCGGACGCGATTATCGCATATTACGAAAAGAAACGAAAGGACTCCCCAGCGGGAGAAAAATAAATGTTATGATGAGAATTATCACCGGTACCGCCCGCGGTACCAAGCTGGCCACCCTTGAGGGCGAAGCCACCCGTCCCACCACCGAACGGGTCAAGGAAGCCATTTTCAGCATGATTCAATTTGATGTGCCGGATTCCTGGTTCCTTGATTTGTTCGCGGGCAGCGGGCAGATGGGTCTGGAAGCCCTGAGCCGGGGCGCGGAAAAGGCGCATTTGATCGATAAATCCCCCGAGGCCGCAGCCATCATCAAGCAGAATGCCCAGAAGACCCACCTCTGGGATCGCTGCCGGGTGCTGAACATGGACTGGGCGGAGTACCTGCGTTCGGCGAGAGGGCAGTACAAGTTTGACTTCGTGTTTGTCGATCCGCCTTACGGCAGCGGTTTGCTGCACGACGCGCTGGACAAGCTGGCGGACAGTGATCTTCTGGCCGACAACGCATGGATTATTGCCGAGGACGAGAAAGAGGACATCTTTGACGGCGACGAAGCGCTGGCGGCAAAGTATGAAATCGTCAAATCCTCTCGCTACAGCCGCGTACACATTGTGGTGCTGACGCGCAGAAAAGAGGAAGCATGAGCCTGACCAACATCCGGCGTGCGCTGGTACCCGGCAGCTTCGATCCGCTGACCATGGGACATTACGATTTGGCTGTCCGTGCCGCCGCGATTTTCGATGAGGTACACGTGGTCGCCTTTGCCAACGCTGCCAAGAAGGGGCGCTTTTCGGAGGAAGAGCGGCTTGCGATTATGAAGGCTTCCTTCGCGGGGATTCCCAACATCCGCTGTGAAATCAACTATGGACTGCTGGCCGATTACTGCATTGTCAATCATATTCAGACCATCGTCAAAGGGGCACGTTCCGCCACCGATTTCGATTATGAGCTGTCCCTGTCGCTGATCAACCGTTCCATCGCACCCAGGGTAGACACCATCATCCTGCCCACCCGGGCGGAGTATCTGCACATCAGCTCGACCATGGTCAGCGAGATGATTCGCTACGGTCATGACTACGCGCCCTTCGTTCCGAAGGGCGGGGCGGAGGTTCTGGCGGAAATTCTGGCGCGGAGAAAATCGGACGCAAAAAATTAACAAAATTGCAATAATATTCGCGGATTCGACACAATTCGTGCGCATATCGGCATAATATGGTCTGCGATTCTGTATATTCTGCGAAAAAATTTGCATATTGGCAAAAAAAATCTTCCGAAACCTATTGAAATTGGCTCGAATCTGCGTTATAATATTTGTGGTGGAAAGTGGCGCTTAGTGGAGCGCCATCCCCCAAAACGGACGCGGAGAGGGTGAAAACGCTGCTGACCGGTGAATATCTGCATACAATCGACGCGAAAAGCCGCGTTTTTGTGCCCGCGAAGCTGCGTGAGGCGCTGGGCGAGGTATTTGTTCTCGCACGTAATGTGGACGGCTGCCTGTCCCTCTATCCCATGGACGAGTGGAACCGGCTTAATGAGAAGCTGATGTCGCTGCCCGATTCCCAGACGCGCGCAGTCAAGCGGTTCCTCTTTACCTTTGCCGCCGAAGTGTCCCCCGATTCGCAGGGACGCATCACCCTGCCTCAGGGGCTGCGCGATTTTGCCGGGCTTCAGAAGGAAGCCGCGTTCCTCGGTGTGGGCGACCGTGCCGAGCTGTGGGCGGCGGAAAAGTGGGAAGCCATCAAGAACGGCAGCGATGCCGATGAAATCAGTTCGATCATGAAGGAGCTTGGCATCTGAGCATGGACAATACAACACCGGCCTTTTCGCATTACTCGGTGCTGCTGCACGAGTCGGTGGACGGGCTGAACATAAAGCCGGACGGCATTTATACCGACTGCACGCTGGGCGGCGGCGGACATTCCGAGGAGATTCTTCGCCATCTGGTGAGCGGGCGGCTGGTCGCCATCGATCAGGACGCGGACGCCATCGCGGCGGCGGGAAAGCGGCTGGCCGCTTATGCCGACCGTATCGATTTTGTACACGACAACTTCCGCAACGTAGGACAGGCGCTGGAGACGCTGGGTTATGACGGCATCGACGGCGCGGTCATCGATCTGGGCGTGTCCTCCTATCAGCTGGATACCCCGGAGCGCGGATTTTCCTATATGCACGACGCGCCGTTGGATATGCGCATGAACGCGGAAGCGCCGCTTACCGCCCGCGAGGTGATCAATACCTACGGCGAAGAGCGGCTGAAAAAGCTGATCTACGATTACAGCGAGGAGCGCTTCGCCGGACGCATTGCGTCGAAAATCTGCGCGGCGCGTGAGGAAAAGCCCATCGAAACCACCTATGAGCTGGTGGAGCTGATCAAGGCGGCGATTCCCGCCAAAGCCCGTGAGGACGGGCCTCATCCCGCAAAGCGTACCTTTCAGGCGATCCGCATTGAGGTGAACAGCGAGCTTTCGGTCATCGAACCCACGCTGGACGCGCTAGTGGACGCTCTGAACCCGGGCGGACGGCTGGCGGTGATTACCTTCCATTCGCTGGAGGATCGCATTGTGAAGCAGGCTTTCAGCGGCTATGCGAAGGGCTGCGTATGCCCGCCGGATTTCCCGGTCTGTGTCTGCGGACGCAAGCCGAGGGTGAAGATTCTCACCCACAAACCCATTCTTCCCTCTGCAAAGGAGCTGGAGGAAAACCCGCGCTCAAGAAGCGCCAAACTGAGGATACTTGAAAAAATCTGAATGCATATTGAAAATCAAACGGAGGTGTAAGAGATGACGAATGCCGCATCACAAAAGATGAATAATCCGGGCGCGATGTCAGGTCAGCGCATTTCGACACACCCGAGCTATACAGAATACACATGGGATAGTCTATCCAAACGGGATACAGGCTCCCGCCGGGGCACTACATCCCAGCAGAATACAGCGCCCTATCCCAATCCCAACGCGCGTCCGCAGGCCATGCGTCAGGCTCAGTCCGGAATGGCTCAGCCTCGGACGGCACGTCCGCAGACCGCGCGCCCCTATCAGATGAGCGGCGCTGCCGTCGGTGCGCAGCCACGTCCGGTAGGTGCAGGTGTGCGACGTCCGGTGGGACAGGCTCAGCAGCAGGCGGACGCGGCTCGTGCCCGTGCCGAAGCGAGACGCCGTTACGAGGCGCAGCAGCTTGCCCGCACCCGCGCGGAGGCAAAAGCCAAAACCGCTGCCAAACGCCGCGCCAAGGTGAAAACCAAATCCATCACCCATCTGCATACCATCATGGCGGAGAAGCGGTATTCCTTCCCGTTGTCCATTGTCCTGCTGGCGCTGGCCTTTACTGTGCTGATTATGTCCATCGTCACCACGTCGGCGGAGATCAATGAAATTACCAGCAAAAATTCGTCGCTTCAGCGCGAATACGCTTCGCTGGTGTCCAATGAGAACGAGCTGCGCTTACAGCTGGAGACCCGGGACGACCTGCGCGCCGTGGAAACCATGGCGACAAACGAACTGGGCATGGTGAAAAAGGATGAGGTGGAGAGATACTATCTGACCATCCGCCGTGAGGATAAAATCGAACTGGTGGAGGAGCAGGTTCAGGAAGACAGCAGCCTTTTTGACGGAATTCTGGAATTCGGCAGCTCGCTTGTCTCCCGTGTCCGTGCATTTTTCGGACTGTAAGCGAATAGAGTATAAGGAAAAGATAATTGACAGACCCGTAAGAGCAAGCGTGAAGCAGCGTCCAAACGCTTGCTCTTTGTACGTAGATATCGTGTTATGATGAAGGAGGATATCCATGGCACATCCGGCGCAGCACAGCGGAATGCACAAACGAACCATTGCGTTTGTCGTGGTACTGGTTCTGATCTGGGTTTATCTGATTTCCCAGCTGGTGAGGCTTCAGATTGCGGATTACGACTATTATCAGCAGATTGTGCTCAATCAGCTCACTGTTGAGAATACCACTACCCCCGACCGCGGCAAGATTTATGATACCAACATGAATCTGCTTGCCACGAATACAACCGTCTACCGCGTTTTTATCGCACCCCAGGACATTATGGAGTTTGAGAATGAAAGCGAGGATTACGGCACCGGCGAGGCGGCGGCGAAGATTGCCGAGGAGCTTGTGGCGGTATTGGGCGTCGATTATAATACGGTGATCGAAAAGTCCCAAAAATACAACCGCCGGGATGAGACGATCAAGAAGAACGTGGATCCCGATACGGCAGCCATCCTGCGCGCGTTTATTCAGGAGAACGGCTTCACCGGACTGCTGAATCTGTCCGCCGAGTCCAAGCGTTATTACTGCTACGGCGATCTGGCCTGCCATGTGCTGGGCTTTACCAACTCGGACGGCAACGGCGTCTACGGCGTGGAAGCCACGTATAACGATTATCTCAAGGGAACATCGGGCAAATACATCACCGCGCGCAATGCGCTTCAGGAGGATATGCCCTTCAAATACGAAAGCTATGTGGGCGCGGAGAACGGCGCCAATCTGGTGACGACCATTGATATGCGTCTTCAGTATGAGCTGGAGAATCAGCTTCAGGCGGCTTATGATTCCGCGCAGGCGGACGAGCGTGTCTGCGGCATCGTTATGGACGTGAACACCGGGGGCATTTTGGCGATGGCTGTCGTTCCCGGCTTTGACTGCAACTCGCCCTATGAGCTGGCGGAGGAATATCTGACTGAGCTGGCTGAAAGCGGTTATGCGGAGGACAGCGATGAGTACGCCAAGCTGCGCAGTTCGCTGATGTATCAGATGTGGAACAACAAGTGCATCACCGAAACCTATGAGCCGGGTTCGACCTTCAAAATCATCACCGCATCCATTGCTTTGGAGGAAGACGCGGTGCAGGTGGACGATGAGTTCTACTGCCCGGGCTACCATTATGTGGAGGGCTGGGGCGACATTAAATGCCACAAGACCGCAGGTCACGGCAAAGTGACCTTTGCGCGCGGCTTGCAGCAGTCCTGCAACCCCACGATGATGGAAACCATCGAACGGATTGGCCGCGAGACCTTCTATAAATACTTCGAGGCCTTTGGCTACACCTCCCGCACCGGAATCGATCTGCCCGGCGAAACCTCGGGTGTGTATCACGCCATGAAGAATATGAACGCGGTTGAGCTGGCTACATACTCCTTCGGACAGACCTTCAAAACCACGCCTCTCCAGCAGCTGACCGCCATCTGCACCGTGGCAAACGGCGGCTATCTGGTGACGCCCCACGTGCTCAAGGAGATGGTGGACGATGACGGAAACGTGATCAGCACCTATCAGGATGAGGACAAATTACAGATTCTGAGCGAGGAAACCTGCGACACGCTGCTCGGCATTCTCGCCGAGGGCGTCGCTACCGACGGCGGCGCGAGAAACGCCTACGTCAAGGGCTACAGCGTAGCTGCCAAGACTGGCACCTCCCAGAAGCGAGACAAATATGTTTACTACGATGCCGAGGGCAACGTGGTCAGCGCCGACGACGAGTGGGTGAGTTATGAGCAGCCCTTCCGCATCGGTTCCTGCGTGGGCATCGCGCCTGCGGAGGATCCGCAGATTGCCGTGCTGATCATGGTCGATGAACCGACTGTCGGCGGTTCTTACGGAAGCATCGTGGCTGCTCCTTACATTTCCAAGTTCCTGTCGGCGGCACTGCCTTATCTGGGTGTAGAGCCGCACTATACCGAGGAAGAGTTGTCTAAGATGGATGTGGCTATTACCGACCTTACCGGTATGTCCACCGACGACGCAACCCTCTATATCACCAACCGCAAGCTGCAGTGGCAGATCATCGGCAACGGCACCAAGGTGCTGGCGCAGTCGCCTGCCGGAGGCAGCAGACTTTCCACCGAAAACGGCGTCGTCTATCTCTATGTGGGCGATGAGCTGCCGGAAACCGATACGGTTACGGTGCCCGATGTGATGGGCAAGACGGCTACGGCCTGCAACAAGGCAATCGTCAATGCCAAGCTGAACATTAAAGTGGAAGGCTCGGTGAACGTGGACGGCGGCTCGGGCGCGCTGGTTATCTCCCAGTCTCCCGCAGCCGGAACCGAGGTGCCGCGCGGTACCGTAGTCACGGTGGAATTCCGCCATACCGACATGACCGACTGACCGGATTGTCATATTCTGACCGCTTCCAGCGTAAATATGCACCAAACATATCTGCGCAAAAGTGAGGTTGAATTTATGGCAATGTTATCCGAACTGCTGACCGGCGTTACGGTCATCGGCACCAATCTTCCGTCAACCGATATCGAAATCGGACGCCTGTGTACCAATTCCCTTGAAGTAACCGAGGGAGACGCTTTCCTCTGTATCCGCGGCGGTTCCCATGATGGACATGATTTCATCTGCACCGCCGTGGAGCGGGGGGCGGCTCTGATTGTATGCGAGCGGGTCACGCCCTATCTTGCGGGCAATCCCGGCGTCCGGTATATCCAGACGCCCAACACGCGGCTGGCCTGTTCGCAGATGTGGAACGCACTCTGCGGCTGTCCCGGCGAGCGAATGATTCTGGTGGCTGTCACCGGAACCAACGGCAAGACCTCCACCACCTATTTCCTGCGGGAGATATTCAAAGCCGCCGGATACAAAACCGGCGTCATCGGCACCGTCCGCTGTATGGTGGGCGATCGGGTGGATATCCTGTCCGATTCCCCCGAATCGGGGGTCAACGCCATGACCACGCCCGCTCCCGACAAGCTCTATACCGAGCTTGCGAAAATGGCGGACGAAGGGGTGGAAATCGTCTTCATGGAGGCTTCCTCCCATTCTCTGACCCAGTATCGGCTGGATCCGCTGCACTTCGATCTGGGCATCTTCACGAACCTTACCCCCGAGCATCTGGATTACCACCGCTCGATGGAGGAATATTATCAGGCGAAGAAGCGGCTATTCAGCCTTTGCGACGCCGCGCTGCTCAACATCGACGATGCCAGCGGACGCCGCCTGAATCGGGAGCTGTCCGAGACCGGCATGAAGCCGGTTACGCTGTCCGCACTGTCAAACGCCGACTACATGGCGAAAAATCCCCAGTGCGGCGATATCGGCGGCATCCGCTTCGAGCTTTTGGAGCGGGGCGGTCTGCGGCGGATTAGCTGCCCTGTGCCGGGCAGCTTCACGGTTTACAACACCCTGACGGCAGCATCAGCGGCGAGAATGTTTGGCATTAAGCCGGATGTGATCGCGTCGGCGTTGGAAGCCTGCCCGCAGATTCCCGGACGGATGGAGCGGATGCCCCTTCCCGAGGGCTGCGACTTTGAGATATTCATTGATTATGCTCACACGCCTGACGCCCTTGAAAATGTGCTGCGAACCCTGTCCGCCCTGAAAAAGCCGGACGGACGGCTGGTGGTGCTGTTCGGATGCGGCGGCGACCGGGATCGCTCCAAGCGTCCAGTTATGGGGCGCATCGCCACCGGACTTGCGGATTACACGATCATCACCGGAGACAACAGCCGCAACGAAAATCCCCGGGCCATCATTTACGATATTCTCCACGGTGTCGTGGAAGGATCCAATTATAAAGTGATTGAGCGTCGTGAGACGGCCATTCGCACCGCGATTCGGGATCATCGCCCCGGCGACCTGATCCTGCTTGCGGGAAAGGGTCACGAAGATTATGAAATCGATGAGAAGGGCAAGCATCCCTTCTCGGAAAAAGCAATTATTGCCGAAGCTCTCACAGAACTGTTGGAGTAAAACCCTCGTTGGAATGAAAGGAAGATAGAAATATGGGCATCAAGTTCAAAAAGGCAGTATTTGATACAAGTGAGCTGGCCGCTGTGCTCGGCACTACCATCGGCGTCAGCGAAAGCGTTACCGGCATCGTCACCGACTCCCGCGAATCCGAGTCGGGCGTGCTGTTCATCGCCATCAGGGGCGAACGCTTCGACGGACACGATTACATCAGTCAGGCGTTGTCACGGGGCGCGGCGGCGGTGGTAGCCGAGCGGGTGCCCGAGGGGCTGACCGAGGAGGAGCGCGCCCATCTGCTGGTGGTGCCCTCCACGGTGGAAGCCTTTGGCAAGATTGCCCGGACGTACAAGCTGCGTATCCGTCCCAAGACGGTGGCAGTCACCGGCAGCGTGGGCAAGACCACGACCAAGGAATTCATATATTCCGTGGCAAGCGCACGCTATGTGGCGCATAAAACCGAGGGTAACTACAACAACGAAATTGGTTTGCCCATCACCATCCTGAATATGCCCGCCGGAACGCAGGTCAGCGTGCTGGAGATGGGCATGAGCCAGGCGGGGGAAATTTCCCGCATGACCCATATCGCCCAGCCGGATATCGCCGTGATCACCAACATCGGCAACTCTCACATCGAAAATCTCGGCTCCCGGGAGAATATCTGCAAAGCCAAGCTGGAAATCGTTGAGGATATGCCCTCCGATGGCTGGGTGATTCTCAACGCCGACGAGCCGATGCTGTTCGCGCAGAAGGGCAAGCTGACGCAGAACCTGCTCTTTGTTTCCCTCCAGAACCCGCAGGCGGATTACCGCGCGCTGAACATCCGCGAATATGAGGACAGCACCGAGTTTGACCTGGTCGCCGGGAAATCGGTTGTCACCAACATCCGCATCCCCACCATCGGACGCCACAACGTCTATGACGCCACCTACGCTTTCGCAGTAGGTATTCTGCTGGGCATGAGCCCGGACGAAATCAAGCGGGGACTGCTCTCCTTCCGCAATACGGGAATGCGCCAAAATATATACGAATACGGTGGCATCACGATCATCGAGGACTGCTATAACGCAGGCCCCGAATCGATGAAGGCGGCGGTGGAGGTGCTTGCCCGCATGGCGGACAAGAATAACTGCCGTTCGGTGGCAGTGCTGGGCGATATGCGTGAGCTGGGCGAATATTCTAAGCAGCTTCACATGGAGGTAGGCACGCTGGTGGCATCCAGACACATCTCCAATCTGATCACCTTTGGACGGGAAGCGGAGAATATCGCGCTGGGAGCTATCAATCACGCTTTCAAGGCCGACAATATCAGCATTAACACCGGCATTGACAATCCCTCCGGCACGGCGAGAATCATCTACAGCCTGCTTCATCGCGGCGACGCGGTGCTGTTCAAAGCCAGCCGCGCCGTGAAGCTGGAGCGTGTCATTGAGGAGCTGAAGCGTCTGATTGACATCGAGGCGCCGGGCGTATAACGGTATGTCATTGCAGCAATGACATATCATTGCTAAGGAGAATTGTCTTTTTATGATTATATATTTTATCGCAGCACTTGTGCTGACCTTTATATTGACCGCGTCCATCGCGCGCGTTCTGATTCCCAAGCTGAAAAGCATGAAGCTGGGGCAGCAGATTCTTGACATCGGTCCCCGCTGGCATAAAAGCAAGGAGGGCACGCCCACCATGGGCGGCATCAGCTTCATCATTGCGTCGCTGATTGTCTTCGCCCTGCTGGCGGTGGTTATGGCCGTTCGCAGCGAGAGCGCTGGGCTGGAGAAAGCTGTCATTCTGATCATTATGGCAGCGGTCAACGGCGCCATCGGCGTGGTGGACGACCTGACCAAGTTCAAGAACCACCGCAACGAGGGATTGACCGCCTCCCAGAAATACCTGCTTCAGCTGATTGCAGCGGGACTGTTTCTGGCGGCAATGAAGCTGACCGGCAACCTGACCACGGCGGTTGTGATTCCCTTTGCGGGAATTGAGCTGGAGCTGGGCATCTTCTACTATGTCCTGTCCCTGCTGCTGATTACCGGCATTATCAACGCGGTCAACCTGACCGACGGCATCGACGGACTTGCCAGCACCGTAACGCTGGCGGTGAGCGCTTTCTTTGCAGTAGCGGCGTTTTATCTGGGACTGCTGCCCGAAGCGGTGGTTTCCGGCATTACGGCGGGTGCCTGCCTGGGCTTCCTTGTTTATAACTTCTATCCCGCCCGTGTATTTATGGGCGACACCGGTTCGCTGTTCCTCGGCGGCATGGTGGTAGGCATGGCGTATATGATCAGCAATCCGCTGCTGGTGGTGATCGTAGGTATCATCTATATCTGCGAGGCGGCGTCGGTGGTGCTTCAGGTGGGATATTTCAAGCTGACCCACGGCAAGCGCCTGTTTAAGATGGCGCCCATCCATCATCATTTCGAAAAGTGTGGCTGGAGTGAGCTGAAAATTGTCGGCGTGTTCGCGCTGGTGACAGTGCTCGCAGGTGCGCTGGCTTTTTTGGGGCTTTGATTTCAGAATTTTACGGAGGTGATCGGCTTGCAAAACGGGTCATATAACTACAGATCGTCCGGCGGCGCAAACCGGAACGTTCCGCCAAACGGGCAGCAGAATCGCCCGGCGTCGGGTCAGCCGACACAGAATCGTCCGACGCAGCAGCGTCCCGCACAAGGGCAGCAGCGTCCCGCACAGGGGCAGCATCCTGTACAGGGACAGCAGGGTTCCACGCAGACACAGCGTTCGGCACAATCGCAGCAGGTACCGCGTCCGCAGCCTCAGCGTTCCATGACCGCTCCGACACGTGTTCCGGCGCAGGCACCGGCCCGTGCCCCCTCACGCAACGTTCCCGCTGCCCGCAAAAAGAAGAAAAAAGGCTCCTTTTGGGGCTATTGGATGCGCGCTTTCTCTGTTGATCAGACGGTGCTGGAACAGCGCGATCTGGTGCGTGAGCAGGGAAGCTACGACTATGTGTTCCTGATCATCGTGCTGGTTCTGCTGGCATTCGGAACGATCATGGTTTATTCGTCCAGCTACGCGTATTCCATGAATAAATATAACGACAGCTATTATATTATCTTCCGGCAGTTTATCTTCATCGTGGTTGGATTTTTCGGTATGGGTTTTGCCATGTGGTTCCGACCGGAATGGTATAAGAGATTTGCGTTAGTGATTTATATCATCTGTTTTCTTGTACTGGCTCTGGTGCCGATTATCGGTGTGGAGCACAAGGGCGCAAAACGCTGGATCAGTCTGGGCTTTACCGAGGTTCAGCCCTCTGAGTTCATGAAGCTGGGTCTGGTGCTGCTGCTTGCTTGGTATTTTGACCGATACTATGAGCGCATTACCGATTACAAGCACTTCTGGCGCTCGTCCTTCTTCGGCGTGTTCTTCCCGATTCTGATGATCGGCGTCACCTGTGTGCTGGTTATTATTGAGAAGCACCTTTCGGGTACAATCATTATGTTCCTGATCGGTATTATCGTAATTTTCGCCGGCGGTGCCATGATTCGCTGGCTGGTCGGCTTTGGAACGGTAGGCATGGTGGGACTATTTTTAGTCAGTATCTTCACCGATTACACCAAGCGGCGTATCGATATTTGGCAGCATCCGGAGGCCTATCCGCAGGACGGCGGCTGGCAGACGTTACAGGGACTGTACGCAATTGGCTCAGGCGGCTTCTTCGGCGTAGGTTTGGGCGAAAGCCGACAAAAGCATATGTATGTTTCCGAACCGCAGAACGACTACATTTTCACCATCGTCTGCGAGGAGCTGGGCTTTTTGGGAGCGGTCGCGGTGATTTTGCTGTTCGCGGCCTTTGTATGGCGCGGATTCCAGATCGCCATGAAAGCGCCGGACACCTTCTCGTCGCTGGTGGTCATGGGTATTGTCGGCAAGGTGGCGGTTCAGTCGGCGCTGAACATCGCGGTGGTAACGAACTCCATTCCGCCCACCGGCATTTCACTGCCATTCTTCTCCTACGGCGGCTCATCCCTTGTTATTTTGATGATCGAGATGGGCATCGTACTATCCATATCACGCTTCTCCAAACAGCAAAAATGAGAAAGGAATCCTGTCAATGAGAGTTTTAGTGACCGGCGGCGGCACTGGCGGACACGTAAATCCCGCCATCGCCATCGCCAACAATATACGCGATAACCAGCCCGGCTCGGAGATTGCCTTTGTCGGCACCTCCCACGGCATCGAAAACAAACTGGTGCCCAAGGAGGGCTACAAGCTCTACCACGTGGAGGTACAGGGCTTCAAGCGCAAGCTCACCCCCTACAACATCAAATCCGCCTGGCTGGCGTTCACATCGCCCATGAAGGCCAAGAAGCTCATCCGCGAATTCAAGCCTGATCTGGTGGTGGGAACCGGCGGATACGTCAGCTGGCCGCTTCTGAAAGCGGCGGCGGGCATGGGTATACCCACCGCTGTCCACGAGTCCAACGCCATCCCCGGCGTGGCGGTGAAAATGCTGGCGCGTTATGTTGACCGAATTTACGTCAACTTCGATGCCACCGCAGCCGCTTTGGGCGAGGAATACGCGCACAAGATCCAAAAGGTGGGCAATCCCATTAAGCCCCAGTTTACCGCGCTGAGCTATGAAACCGAGCGGGAACGGCTGGGCATCACCGGTAAATATAAGCATTTTCTGCTGTCTTACGGCGGAAGCATGGGCGCGGAGAAGGTCAACGACGAAATGCTGGCGTTCATGCGCGACTACACGTCAAAGCACCCCGAGCTGCTCCACGTACACGCTACAGGCGCCATTGAGCATGAAGCGGCCACGGCGAAGTTCCGTGAGTACGGGCTGGAGGGCTGTGAGAACATCCGGCTGCTGGAGTATATCTACGATATGCCGCAGCAGATGGCGGCGGCGGACATGGTGGTCTGCCGGGCGGGAGCCATGACGCTTTCCGAGCTGGCAATTCTGAAAAAATGCAGCCTGTTGATTCCGTCCCCCCATGTGACCGACAATCACCAGTACAAGAACGCCAAGGTTCTCTATGATGCGGGAGCCGCGCTGCTCTTACAGGAGAGCGAGCTGACCGAGGGCAAAGTCACCGAAGCCATCGCCGGTTTGCTGGCCGATAAGGAAAAGCAGGCGAAAATGTCGGAAAACATTTCCTCTTTTGCGCTGCCCGACGCCAACCGTTCGATCTATTTTGACCTGATGGAGCTGGCGAAAAAGAACTTAGAGAAAAAATCGTAGAAAAAATTACGGAAATTCGATAAAACCGCGCAAATTCACTTGACTTTTCAACGATCTCTATGTTATAATATTATAAAGGCGGTATTATGGACTTTGGAAGAATAAAATTCCAGAATTTACAGAAAGGATGCGGGCATTCGCGGGAGGTTTCATGAACGGCTATGCAAACAACCGTGGCGATTCACGGTTTTTCAACGGTGACCGGAGTGAGCTTCAGGCGATCAAAAGCAAGGAAAGCCTGCAGAAATTTCATAAGCATAACCGCACAAGAAAGCAGATTTCGCGGCTGACGCGGATGCTTGTGTTCCTGCTGCTGGGCGTTGTCTTTGTGGTGTTGTGTCTGAATCTCTTTTTCCGGATTGAGACCATCGAGGTGGTCGGCTCGGGAAGATACAGCGCGCAGGATGTGCTTGATGCTGCCGGTATCGAGAAGGGGCAGAGTCTCTTTTTGGTGTCCGACCGGGACTTTGATGGTCTGCCCGCGCGGCTGGCTTATATTGAAGATGCCCGGATTACGCGGCGGCTGCCGAGTACGCTGATCATCACTCTGACCGAGGACACCCCCCGGTATGTGCTGGAGCTGTACGGCGAATATTTTGAGCTGTCAACCGATCTACGGGTGCTGGCAAGGGCTTTCGACCGGGATTCGGTCAGCGAAGGTTTGTGCGACCTGGTGCTTCCCGAGCTGGACGCGGCGATTGTGGGCAGCAAGCTGGTATTCACCGACGAAGCGGATGAGAAGTATGTGCGCTCCTATCTTTCGCTGATGGAGAGCAGTACGCTGTATGACCGGATCACCGGCATCGATCTGCGGGACAAGTTTGATCTTGCCATCCTATGTGACGGCATTTATCTTGTGAACATGGGGGACAGCAGCGACCTTGACGTCAAGCTGGACTTAACTTATGGTATGCTGGGTACCGAAGCCTTTGACGGGGTAAGCCCGGCCATTCTCGATGTGACGAACCCGCAGACAGGCACAGCCAATTTCGCAGCGGGGAATAACGTCGCGTTTGAGAAGAAAACGTAAAAATACTATTAAATTTTATGAAAACTGCTTGCAAATTGCGCGAATAGAGTTTATCATATTATTATTAACATATCGATACAATGACGACCGAAAATAACGGGCATGAAAAATCAGGAGGATATAGAAATGGCATTTGAACTCGACGATAACTTCGACAGTGGCGTAAATATAAAAGTAATTGGCGTCGGCGGCGGCGGAAACAACGCGGTCAACCGCATGATTACCACCAATATTCAGGGCGTTGATTTCATCGCAATCAACACCGACCGTCAGGCGCTGGTGCATTCGAGCGCTGTCAACAAGATCGCCATCGGCGAAAAGATCACCAAGGGTCACGGCGCGGGCGCTAACCCCGAAATCGGCTCCAGAGCCGCCGAGGAAAACCTTGAGGAAATCAAGAAGTCGCTGCAGGGCGCTGATATGGTGTTCATCACCACCGGTATGGGCGGCGGTACAGGTACCGGCGCTGCTCCCGTCGTTGCCAAGGCTGCTAAGGAAATGGGCATCCTGACCATCGGCGTGGTAACTAAGCCCTTCGCTTTCGAAGGCCGCAAGAGAATGATGCAGGCTGAGCTTGGCATCAAGAATCTGGCCGAGGTGGTTGACTCTCTGATCATCATTCCCAACGAGAGACTGAAGCAGGTTTCCGACACCAGAATCACACTGGCCAACGCCTTTGAAGTGGCCGACGATGTGCTGCGCAGCGGTGTGCAGAGTATTGCCGAGCTGATTCAGGTGGAAGGCTTTATCAACCTGGACTTTGCCGACGTGACTGCTATCATGCAGAACGCCGGATACGCTCATATGGGCGTAGGCTCCGCCAAGGGCAAGGAAAAGGCCGAGCTGGCCGCGAAGGCTGCCATCTCCAGCCCGCTGCTCGAAACCTCCATCGCCGGCGCACACGGCATCATCGTCAGCATCACCGCTTCCCCCGACATCGGACTGGAAGAGGTTGACCTGGCATCCAGCATGGTCGCCGAGGAAGCGCATCCCGACGCAAACATCATCTGGGGCTGCTGCCTGGATCCCGATCTGCAGGACGAAATGCGCGTAACCGTCATCGCCACCGGCTTTGACAGCGCACCCAAGAGTATGCAGAACACCATCGCGGATTCGATGAAGAAGGCCGCAGAGACTACTGCCGCTCCCAGAGCAGGTGGTTCCTCGTCCAGAACTGCCGCCGCTCCCGCTGCGGAAGCTGCTCCTGCTGAGGCTCCCAAGCCCGCGAAGAAGGACGAGCTGATCTCCGATGATGATTTCAACGAGATCTTCAACATCCTCCAGAACAACAAGCGCGATAACTGATAGAGAGAATCTAATATATAATGAAATGGCATCCGGTGCCAAGCACCGGATGCCTTTTCATTATGTGTTATCGTACAATCTCCACACCGTCGGGCGCGTCGATCTTAACGCCGTTCTTGTCGGCGTAGATGCTGACTTTGCCGTAGGGAGTGGGGAAGCTGCCGCGGATGAATCCCAGACCGCAGAGGTTGGGCTTGATCTCCAGCTTTTTGCATCCCGGCTCCAGAATCTTCACGCCCAGGACATGGCGGGTCAGGAAGGTTACAGGACCCGAGGACCAGCCGTGGCAGAGACTGTGCCGCAGTCCTACGTAACAGTATGCGCCGTAGTCACCGTGGATGTCCTTCTTGCCTTCCGCGGGAATCTCGTCAATGCCCGACACATGGTCGAAGCCGCCTGCGGATTCCACCCAGTCCAGACTGAAATCTTCCCAGAAGGTGGTGGCGCCCAGCTTGAGCATCGCGCCGTAGTATTCGCGCATATCCTGAAGCGCTTCGGCGGTCTTGCCTGCCATGGCGCGGGCTGCGAGGGTGTAGTAAGAGTAGAAGGTGGAATAACCGTGCGCGCCGCCCTTCGAGATGTAGTCGCGGTCGGTTTCGACGGCGTCATTGATGCCTGCCAGAACGGTCAGCGCGACAGCCTGCTTTGCCTGGCAGGTGAAGTGATGTTCTTTCATCTTTGCAGTCAGCTGACGGCAGCGTTCGGCGGAAGCGGATTCGCCCAGCACATCCGCCAGCTTGGCGCCAGCGTCCAGACCCATGCAGAGCAGACCCTGCAATCCGGCGTGCTTGGCTTCGGGATCGGCATTGGTCGGCCAATCGAGGAAGCGCCACGCCTCCATCTTTTCCACGCCGTCCTCATCGACCTGCCCGCAGAGCAGCTCCAGCAGCCGGACGAGATAATCCTTCTGCTCGGCGAGATAATCCAGATTGCCGTTCTGCATATAGTAGTCGTACTGGCACATCAGCCACCACAGCGAATAGGAAGGGATGCCGTTCATCCATTTGAAACGGGTTTCCTTGTTGAGGTCGGACACGTCGCGGGCGAAATCCAGGCTCCTCGGCACAACTTCATTATCGCCGAAAACCGAGCAGATGGTCATGACCTCGGGATGCATATCGCCGATCCAAACCAGACGGTCGCGCTTGATGCCGTCCCACAGATATTCCTGCATATTCAGATGAGCGGTGTAGGCGGCGGTGCGGTAAATCTGATCCACCAGCGGGTCATCCGATTCAAAGCTGCCCACATATTCGATGTCGCGGACGATCAGCACGCCGGTGACTGCGCGAAGGTTCAGCAAGGCCTTGTCGCCCAGCAGTTCCAGCCAGATAAAGCGGAAGCCGGATTCGTTGGTATCGGTGCCGCTGAGAATCTGGAGATTCAGCATAAAATCACGGTTGGCATGATCGGTGGTTGCGCCCTTGACGCCCACATCGTTCATAGCCTCGGAGACGGATTCACCCATGCGGATTTTTACCTGAGCCGGGTGGGGATCGCAGTTCTGGGTCAGGATGCGCACGCTGCCGTGGATTTCGCAGCCCAGATCGAGGAGAATCGCGGCGTGTTCGCTTCCCTCGGTGTTGCGCATGGTGACGGTTTCCACGCTGTCGGCAAGCTGAATCTGGTTGGGGACGTTTTTAAGCAGACACTCTGCGTTCTGCACGTCGCCTTTGGTCATGACGATGCAAACCGGGCGCAGGTAGGTGCGGGTGCGGGGGTCGGTGTCAAAGGGTTTGATGCCGGAGAGTTGATCGAGAACCTTCATATCAGTTGTTTCCTTTCAGTGTTTGATAAGCAGCGAAATAGCGTTTGCCGAACTCGCGCTGAGCGGCTGCGTTGAAATGGAGCGCGTCGCCCCGGTCAGCCAGTCCCTCAGCGGAAGCGATGGCGATGTCCGGACGCTGGGCAAGCTCGTGGAGCGCCTTGTTCACGTCCTGCCAGTAGGGCATGGGCTTGGGACGATCGGCGAGAAAATAGCCCAGCTCGCCGACGACGATGGGCAGCTTCACGCCCAGACGGCTGCGAAATTCGTCCATGATGGCGGTAAAGCGGGGCACATAGGTCGAAGACAGTTCGGCGGATGAGGATTCCGCCTCGCCCTGATGCCAGAGAATGCCGGTCAGCTCGCCCACATTCATGGCGAGCTTTGCCTGATAGTAGGCGTGCAGGAAAAGCTGTCCGTCAATCTTCCAGTCCTCCAGCGAGGTTCCGCCGTCGGCGCAGGGAACCAGACCGATCTCTTCGTTGTAGGCTTCGGCGTAGGCCGCGGCGAAGCTGGCGGCGGGGTTGACGCCGCTGAAGGTCGCCAGCGGATTGTCGAGGATGATTGGGCGATCCACGTTGATCGGTTCGCACATACGCTGCCATCTGCCGTTGCGCAGCATATAGCAGCGGCGGTCATGGATCGGTTCCACCTCGCTGAGGCTGCCCCGTCCGGCCATGTTGGATTGTCCCATCATCAGGAATACTTTCATTGGAATACTGTCCTTTCGTTGCAGAATGGTATCAACATTATATCATTTGGGGGCAGGATTGTCAATTGTTCCCGATAATTTTGTCACGGAAATCCAAAAAAGAGGACGGAATTTGAAAAAACTTCTGTAAACTACTTGACAAGTGAACAAAAATATGATATACTTACCTACGTAAATAGGTAACTAAATGACATGGAGGTGATCATTTGGAGTTCCGGGAAGACAAAGCGATTTTCGTTCAGATCGCCGAGTCCATCGAGGACGATATCCTGCGGGGCATTCTGTTTGAGGATGAGCGCGCGCCTTCAACCAATGAGCTGGCGGCGGCGTATGAGATCAATCCCAACACGGCGGCCAAAAGTCTGAGTATGCTGATGAACGACGGAATTTTGTACAAGAAAAGGGGAGTAGGTATGTTTGTAGCAGCAGGAGCAAAGGAAAAAATATTTGACAAGCGGCGGTGCGTGTTTGTGGACGATTATCTGCATCCAATGCTCCGGGAAGCCAAGCTGCTGGGGCTGACGCCTGATATGCTGGCCAGCATGATCCGCGAGGAAGCCGGTCATGAGGAGGTTTGCCATGAGTAAGCTGGAATGCATCGGCGTAAGCAAAGCCTATGGCGGACATAAGGTGCTGAAGGATATTTCCCTGTGTCTGGAGGAGCATCGCATCTACGGTCTCATTGGACGGAACGGCGCGGGTAAGACGACGCTGCTCAGCCTGCTGTCCGGACAGACCTTCGCTGCCGGCGGACAGGTACTGTGCGACGGTGAGCCGGTCTGGGAAAATCAGGACGCCCTCGATAAAATCTGCTTTTCCCGCGAAATCAGCAAAACCACGTTTTTCGGCAACAAAGACCGAATGACGTCCGATATGCTGAAGGCGGGCGCGTATTTCTATCCCGGCTGGGACGAGGACTATGCGAGAGAGCTGACGGATATCTTTGAGCTGGATACGGACAAAAAGATTACAGAGCTGTCTGACGGTATGCGCTCGGCGCTGACGATTGTGATGGCGCTGGCGTCACAGGCGCCGATTACCTTTCTGGATGAGCCGGTGGCTGGGCTGGATGTGTTCATGCGCGACCGCTTCTACAAGTTGCTGCTGGAGGAATACTGCGAATCCGAGCGCACCTTCGTGGTTTCAACGCATATCATCGACGAAGCGACCAGCCTGCTGGAGGATGTGATCATCCTCGATCGGGGAAAGATCGTCTGTATGGAGAACACCGAGGAGCTGCTGGAGCGCCACCGCATGGTCAGCGGTCTGGCAGAGGACATCGACCGATTCTGCGAAGGGCGGAATGTGGTACACAGCGAGACGCTGGGACGCAAGAAGACGGTCTGCGTGGCGATTGACGATATGGCGGGCTTCCGCCGGGATGCCGAGGGGTATGATTTCGATATCTCCAAGGCCAGCCTGCAGAAGCTGTTCATGAATCTGCTGTGAGGTGCGCCATGAAGCAATGGTTGAAAGCGCCTGCGGTACGCTGTGCGCTCTATAATCAGCTGTTCGGGTTTGTTATATATCTTGCAATGGCTGCCGTCATCAACATTGGCCTCAGTCTTGCAGATTCCGATTCCAATATTGAAATCGGAATCTGCATCTGGGGTGGCCAGTTTACCGTTTACTGGGTTATAAGCCGATATCTTTCCGATATGCCGTTGATTCTTCACTGTGGGATGACCCGGCGGAATTTCTTCCTCGGCAGTCTGTACTGCAAGCTCTGCTATTCGCTGGCAGTCGGTCTGCTGGCGGCTGTGGCCGGCATCATCTGCCGCTATACGATCGACCGCGTGCTGATTATAGCGGTGATCGGACTGCTGATAATCCTGCTGATGCTGTCCTTCGGCGACCTGTTCGGCTGTCTGATACATTGTGTCGACACGCGGGAGATTCAATGGAAAGTCGCTCTGGTGGTACTGGTTTTGCTGGCAGTATCTCTAACGGTGGGGATAACGACTGATGTGGGCGGTACAGTTGGCGAGCTTCGCTTTGGAGGGGAATTTCTGCTGAAAATCGCTGCATATCTGGTATGCAGCGGTCTTTGTCAGACTGCCGCGTGGTTCTGTTTGCGCAGGGCGGAGATTTAGGAGGCTGTGATGAAACGATTTGGAACAGCCCTTCGCTGGGCATTCGATACCTGCGGCTGGAAGCTGTGGGGACGCGTCATTCTCATGCTGTGGATGATATTCTGCGCGGTTGATCTGGTGTCGGCCTTCTTCGATTGGATCGGCATGATGGCGTTTGGAATCTATTTGATCAAAATTATGCTGTACGGCGCCACATTTCTGCTGACTGTCCGCTGCCTGTGCCGGGGATATCGGGAGATGATTCATTTCGGCATTGCCCGCCGGACGGCGTTGACGGCAGCCGCGGTTTGTACATTCGCACTGCCGATGGTATGCGAGGTTTGCATCGTAGTCATTTTGAAGCTGATGCGTATCCTGCTGCGGGCGGGATTTGGCGAATATATCTACCTATACAGCGTCAACCTGACCGACGGCAGGCTATGGTATCTCAGCTTTGTGCTGATTCTGCTGCTGTATGCTGCCGGAATCATCGCGGCGTCCTGGGTGAACCGCAGAGGCAGCGACGGATTGATCAATTTTGTATCGCTCGTGTTCCTGCTGGGCGTTGGCGTCTACCATCTGTTCACCACACTGCCTGAGCACTGCGAACCTTTCGCGGTTGTGCTGCTCTTTATCCTTGAGCATCCGCCGATTCTGATCGGGCTGCTGATTGCTATACTCGCAGTAATTTTCCTCGTTGTGGCACGTTCTTTGCGGTCGATTTACCGCACCGAAGTCTAACAAATTATTTTCCATATTGGAGGTACATATTATGTCCGTTTATTACATCGATCCCGTCGGCGGCAAAGCCGACGCGGCAGGTCTCACACCTGCCGATGCCCGCTTATCGGAAGCTGGGCTGGAAATCCGTCCGGGCGATTCCGTGCTCTTCCGCCGGGGTGTCACCGCCCGCCGCATGATCGGAACGGTCAGCGGAGAGGACGGCGCGCCAGTTACCTACGGCGCGTATGGCGAAGGTGAGAAGCCGCTGTTCCTCGGCTCTGTGGATGTCAGCTCCCCCGACGACTGGGAAGCGGTGGGAGAGAATCTCTGGCGCATGACCCGCCCGGTGCGCGGCGATGTGGGCAACTTCGTGTTTAACGACAACGACGGCGCCACCTTGCGCTGGGTGAAGGAAGACCTGCACGCGCAGGGCGATTTCTGGGACAGTCGCTTCGGATGCAGTGAGAAGCGTCTGGAAGCGCCGGAGCAGGAGGTGCTGCTCTGGTCCGAGGACAATCCCGCCGATGTGTACGATCACATCGAGTGCGTACCCTTCGCAGATCGTTGTCTGGCACGGCTGAAAAGCAACATTATCATCGAGGACATCGCCTTTGCCAATAGCGGTGTTCACGCACTGCCCGGAAACGGTGAAAATATCATTGTCCGCCGCTGCGACTTCCGCTTCATCGGCGGCTGTGTTTGGAATTATGGTCTGCGCATCCGCTTCGGCAACGCCATCGAGCTGTGGAACATTGCCCGGGACGTGACCGTGGAGGATTGCAGCTTCAAGGCGGTTTACGACTCCTGCGTGACCCATCAGGGAAACAAGGCTGCCATAAAGCCTGCCGAGCGTTTTATCTGCCGGAACAACCTGTTTGATACCTACGGTATGGCGGCCTTCGAATATCGCGATCTGCTGCCCATGGAGTCCAGCTTTACCGACAATATCTGCCTGAACGCGGGAACCGGCTTCGCCATGTACGGCGAGACGCTCCCCCGCAAATCGGAAATCTGGCCCCAGCCCATGGGACACCACATCTTCCTGTGGCGGATTGATGTGCCTACAGACGGCGGCAGTGTGGAGATTTCCCGCAACTACTTCGGCGACGCTCCGGTGGGCGCTGCCATCTATTCGATCATCTGCCCCGAAGCCGAGGCGCAGATGACGCTGGACAACAACATCTACGACAGCACTAACGAAGTGCTGCTCAACCGCTTCGGCGGCGTGAACTACCCGTCCTTTGACGCTTACCGTGATGCCACCGGTCAGGATGCGAACAGCCGCTGCGAAAAGACAGACGCAGCCTCGCTCGTCGCAACGTGGGAATCCAAACGATAAAATATAGAAATACAAGGTGCCGCGCTGATGCGCGGCACCTTGACTATTCAGTTTTGATTGTCCGAATCCGATTCGTCGGATTTCTTTTTGCGTTTGCTCAGATTTTTCAGCTTATCGCCGAAGGACTGCTTGGAGATTCCCTCACTCATGCTCTTGATCTTCATGGCGAAGTAATGCTCGTTTTCTTCATCCGCCAGAATCGTGCGATCCTCCACGCCCGAGTAATAGTCAAGAGTGGCTGTGGGCAGATTACGTGTGGACAGCTTTTTCTCGGCGAAGATTTTCAGCAGCGAGTAGAGCACCGCGAAAATCGGTACGGCGATGAGCATACCGAACAGTCCCCACAGACCGCCCATGACGGTGATCGAAAAGAGCACCCAGACGGCGCTGAGACCGGTGGTCTGACCGAGAATCTTCGGTCCGATGACGTTGCCGTCGATCTGCTGAAGGACGATATTGATAATGATGAAGATCAGCGCCTTGGTGGGATCGACGATGAAGATGATGAACACGCCTGGAATGGCGCCGATGAAAGGACCGACTACGGGAATTACATTCATGATGCCGACGAATACGCTGACCAGTATGGCGTAGGGCATCTGGAAGATGGCGCAGACGATGAAGCAGAGAATGCCGATAATGGTGGAGTCGATGATCTTGCCGGTAATAAATCCGCCGAAGGTCTTGTCGGTGAAGATGGCCAGCTCAAGAATGCTGTTGTAGGTCTTGCTGCTGGTAACGGCGCGCAGCAGCTTCTTGATCTGCGCGGTCAGCCGCTCCTTGGACGCCAGAAAATAGATGGCGAAAAAGATTCCGATGAGCACATCCAGAAAACCGCCCACGAATCCGGCAAAAGCGCCGAATATCTGGGGAAGCCAGTCCTTGATGATGGCGTAGGAGTTGGTGATCAGCGCCTCGAGGCTGGATGCGATGGTGTCCAGCTGATCGGAAATATCCTGAAGCTCATCGCTGATGGAGGAACTGAACAAACCCTCCTGCATCTTGCGGTAGAAGCTGTCCAGCGTCTTGCCAACCTCGCTGAAAACCGAGTCGGGCAGATACGTATCCAGCCATGCAATGGTATCCTTGATGTAGCCGCCCATTTTGGAAATCAGGTCGGTGATGCTCAGATAAACCTGCGGAATGATGAGCAGGAAGAGGATAGTCAGGATGATCAGAACAATGATGATCGTCAGCGTGATGGATAAAAAGCGTTTCACGTTGCGTGTCCGCCGGGATGTGACCTTGAAGCGGAAGATGTGTTTTTCGCACATTTTCAGGATAGGATTCATGAGGTACGCGAAAATAATGCCCAGATATACCGGTGTGAGCACGTCATTCATGATGGCGAACGCGGAGGACACGCTGTCAAAATGGATGAATGCGAATACGAGCAGCAGAAGAAGAAATCCGGTGATGACCGCGTATGCTGCAATGGTGGTGTATTTACGATTCCAGTCAAGTTTCAAGGAAGAACCTCCTAAAGTTATTACAGAATTATTTTAACGCAAAACCGAACTAAAGTCAAGGGCTTTGAGGAATGCCGAAAAACAATTAACATATTGGCAAAAATTCGTTAGAATTTTAGTCGAAACCTTAGCCGAACCTAAAATTTATAAATTTAATTGAAATTTATTCGGGATGCCGTTGAAAAATGCGAAGATTTGTGATATGATATTATAGTGTACAGTTGTGTTTTGCGATTGTGCGCTGACAAAGTCTATATTACACAGAATTGGATGATCATTATGATGGAAAAAATTAAAGTCCCCCACGCGGCGGGCGAATACACAATATATGCCGGAGAGGGCATTTTGAAGGATGCATTCGGCGAATTCGATTTTTCGAAATATGACCGGGTGTTCCTCGTGTCGGACAGCAATGTCTGGTCGCTCTGGGGCGAAAAAATGACGGAGGTGCTTGCTTCCTGCGGCATTACGCTGGCGGGACATTATGTCTTCCCGGCGGGTGAGACCAGCAAGCGTTTGGAAACCGTATCCGATATGTACGCGGCCTTCGCGGCGGCGAGCCTGACCCGGCGGTCGATTCTGATCGCGCTGGGCGGCGGTGTCTGCGGCGACATGACCGGCTTTGCGGCGGCGACCTATCTGCGGGGTATTGCCGTGATTCAGGTGCCGACCACGCTCCTTTCCCAGATTGACTCCTCCATCGGCGGCAAAACCGGTGTGGATCTGGCGGTGGGCAAAAACCTTGTGGGCGCGTTCTGGCAGCCCGCGGCGGTGATTGCCGACAGCGCGTTCCTCGATACGCTGCCCCGGCGTTACATCGACGACGGCATGGGCGAAGCGATTAAGTACGGATGTATCTGGGATGAACAGCTCTTTGACGCCATCGCCGACAAATCCATCGACCGGGCGGAGATGATCGCACGCTGCATGAAGATCAAGGCGGAGGTGGTTTCCACCGACGAGCGGGACACGGGACTGCGCGCCATCCTCAACTATGGTCATACCATCGGTCACGCCGTCGAAAAGCTGGGCGGGTTCAGCCGCTTCTCCCACGGCGAATCGGTGGGCATCGGTATGCTGTACGCGGCAAAAGTAGGCGAGGCGATGGGCTGTCCCAAGGATATCTACGGACGCATTCTGGCTGCGCTTCAGGCGTGGGAGCTTCCCACGGTGATGGATTATGCTCCCGAAGCGCTGATCGACGCCGCCCGTGCCGACAAGAAGCGCGAGGGCGATGAGATCTCCTTTGTGCTGCTTGAGAAGATCGGCAAATGCTATGTGAAGAAGGTTCCGATTTCGGAGCTTGCGGGTATGATTCAATGAAGGATATGACTTTTGCCCCCGCCGAGGTAAAAGGCGAAGTGCGCATTCCCTCGTCCAAGAGTCAGGCGCACCGGGCGCTGATCTGCGCGTCCCTTGCCGGAGACAGCGTTGTGCGGGATATCGACTGGTCCAACGACATGGAGGCCACCACCTCCTGTCTGCGTGCGCTGGGCGCCGAGCTGACCTATGATCCGGCGACCCGGGTTGTGACCGTCACCAAACCCTGCGCCCGGGGCATCGACGCCGGGACGGTCAGCAGCGGCGAATCGGCGTCCACGCTGCGGTTCTTCATTCCGCTGGCGTCGGCGCTGGGCAGCCACACGATCTTTACCGGCGGCGGACGGCTTCCCAAGCGTCCCACCGACCTGTACAAGCCTTTGCTGGAAGCGCACGGCGCAAAGCTGACCTACCCGGACAACG
The DNA here is from genome assembly GCA_017472255.1 of Clostridia bacterium. Taxonomy (GTDB): domain Bacteria; phylum Bacillota; class Clostridia; order Oscillospirales; family CAG-272; genus Flemingiibacterium. Next base: position 340,056 of record JAFUQU010000014.1, read on the forward strand.
GCGATTACCTGCCCCTTGATGTGGCGGGACGGCTGGAGGGCGGTGTCTACAGCCTTCGCGGCGATATCTCCTCCCAGTTTGTCACCGGACTGCTGCTGGCACTCAGCCTGATCGACGGCGAGAGCCGCATCGAGCTGACCACGCGGCTGGAGAGCAAGCCCTACGCCGATCTGACGGTAGAGACGCTGCGCACCTTCGGCGGCGACATCACCGAGGCGGACGGCGGCTATATCATTAAAAAAGCTAATTTCCACCCCTGCGATTATACGGTGGAAGGCGACTGCTCGCAGGCAGCTTTCTTTGCAGTGGCGGCGGCCATCAACGGCTGTGTGACACTTCACGGACTGCGCCGGAACACGAAGCAGGGTGACTTTGCGCTGTTCGATATCGTTTCCCGCTTCGGCGCGGATGTGCGCTGGGAAGGGAACGATGTGACCATCACCAAAGCAAGGAAGCTGCGTGCCAGTGACATCGATGCGGCGGATATCCCCGATCTGGTGCCTGCGCTGTCGGTTATGGCAGCCTGTGCCGAGGGCGAAACCCGCATTTACAACGCCGGACGCCTGCGCATCAAGGAGAGCGACCGCATCGCCACCACAAAGGCTATGCTGGATTCGCTGGGTGCTGAAGCGTATGAAACCGAGGACGGCTTGCGGATTGTCGGCAGACCGAAGCTGTCCGGCGGACGGGTCTGCGCTTTCAACGACCACCGCATCGCCATGGCGGCGGCAGCTGCTTCGGCGGCCTGTGATGCCCCGGTGGTTGTGGACGATATGAGCTGCATAAACAAATCCTACCCCGCGTTTGTGCGCGATCTTATATCGCTGATCGGTGGTGTCGTATGAGCGCCATTTATCCGGCGGGGATCGATCCGACCACGCCCGTCGCCCTCGACCGTTGTGATTCCTACGATGTTGACACGCTGGAGACGCTGATCCGCCGTCAGCTGGAAGCATTGGGCTGCGCGGATATGTTCGACGGAAAAAGGGTGGCGATCAAGCCGAACATGGTGATGAAGAAATCCCCCGACGCAGCGGCGACCACCCATCCGGCGGTGCTTGAGGCCATGCTGCGCATCTTAAAGGAGCGCGCCGCCGACATTGTGATTGCCGAAAGCCCGGGTGGCGTTTACACCGAGCAGCTGCTGCGTTCCACCTATCGTGGCTGCGGGCTAGCCGAGGTGGCGGAGCGGATGGAGGTGCGGCTGAATTACGACACTTCCGCCCGGGACGTGGAAGCGCCCGATGGGAAAACATCGAAGATGTTCAGCCTGATCACGCCGATTCTCGACGCGGACGTGATCGTCAACCTCTGCAAACTGAAAAGCCACTCGCTGACCGGCTACAGCGGCGCGGTTAAGAATTATTTCGGAACCATTCCCGGCGTGCAGAAATTTGAGATGCACGCTCGTTTCCCCGACTACAACGATTTTGGCTCCATGCTGGTCGATCTCTGCGCGTATCATGTTGCGTCCAAGCCCACGTTTAACCTGCTGGACGGCATCGTCGCCATGGAGGGCAACGGTCCTACCAGCGGCACGCCCCGCAAGGTGGGCTGTCTGCTGTCGGGATGCAATCCCTTCACCGTTGACCGTGCGGCGACCGCCATTGTGGACATCGACGGCGTGATTATGCTGGAGGAAGCGGCGCGGCGCGGTTTCTGCCCGGCGACAGCATCGCAGGTGAAGCTGCTGTCCGACCTGACGCTGGAGGATGTTCACGTGGACAATTTTATCAAGCCGGACACGGTGAAGCGTCCCGGCGTGGGCGTGTCCATGTTCCGCATTCTGCCGAAGCTCTTCGGCGGGCGGCTGTACAAATGGCTCCAGCCCCGTCCAGACATTGACGCGAAGACCTGCGTTGGCTGCGGCGAGTGCGCGCGGAGCTGTCCGCGGCACACGATTGAAGTGCAGCCGTCAAAGGACGGCAAAAAGCGTGCGGTTATCGCTTACGATGCCTGCATCCGCTGCTACTGCTGTCAGGAGCTGTGCCCCTTCAAAGCCGTGAAAATCCATAAAAATCCGATCATCCGTCTCATAGGCGGCTGAACGACCCGGAGTGATCTGACCATATGACAACCATAACATTGAACGCACCCGCCAAAATTAACCTGTGGCTGGAAATTAAAGGCAAGCGCCCCGATGGTTATCACGACATCGAGAGCGTCATGCAGACCGTCACCCTTTTCGACCGGCTGACGCTGGAGCGTCACGAGCCGAAGCCGGGGCGGCGGCAGATTTCGATCTCCTGCTCCCAGAGCACGCTGGCCTGTGACGAATCCAACCTCTGCTATCGGGCGGCGCAGGAATTTTTCGGCGAGGTGGGACAGAAAAGCTACAATCTGTTCATTCATATCGACAAGCAGATTCCCATCGCCGCCGGGCTTGCCGGCGGAAGCACCGATGCCGCCGCTACCCTGATCGGGCTGAATACGCTTTGGGAAACCGGTTTGTCTGCCGAAGCCCTTTGTGCCATCGGTGCGAGAATCGGCGCGGACGTGCCCTTCTGTATCCGGCGGGGCATCAGTGTGGCGCGGGGAATCGGCGAAGTCTTTGCGGATTGTGCCAGACTGCCGGACTGCTGGCTGCTTATCGCCTGTGACGGCGAAGGCGTTTCCACGCCGTGGGCATATCGTCAACTGGACAGTATGTACGATTTTGCCAGCCGCGATACCGATATTACCGCCTTCTGCGAGGCTTTGTCGGGCGGAAGGCTGGATGAAATCGCCGCGAGGATGACCAACATCTTCGAAACGGCGGTGTTACCTGTCAGAGAGCGCGCCAGCGCTCTGCGTCAGGCGATGGTGGACGGCGGTGCGCTGTCTGCCCTGATGAGCGGAAGCGGTCCCTCGGTCTTTGGACTGTTCGCCGACCGTCCGTCGGCGGAGACCGCGAAGTCGAAGCTGGCATCAGCCGGAATCCACGCTTATTTATGTGAACCCTATTATGAAAAATAAAAATATAAGGATGGAAAGAAACATGAAATTCACGAAAACCGCTGCCCTCATTCTGTCGGCGGCACTGATCGGCACCCAGCTCTTTGCCTGTGGCTCAAAGGAAGACGAGTCCACCGGTTTTGACTATAGCGCGGGATTGGATACCAACGGCTTCTTCAAGAATGTCAAGGCTTCCGAGCTTGTGACCCTGCCCACCTACAAGGGCATTGAGGTCGAGGCTGACTACCTGACTGTCACCGATGCGGATATTCAGGAGCAGCTGGACGGCGTTCTGGAATCTTACGCTACCTATGAACAGGTTACTGACCGCGCGGTTGCGGACGGCGACACGGTAAACATTGACTATGTTGGTTCGATTGACGGCGTGGAGTTTGACGGCGGCAGCACCGGCGGCGCCGGTACCGATGTGACCATCGGCGTAACCCAGTATATCGACGATTTCCTTGAGCAGCTCATCGGTCACAAGCCGGGCGAGAACTTTGATATTGAGGTTACTTTCCCCGAGGACTACGGCAAAGATGAGCTGAATGGCAAGGACGCCGTCTTCAACATCACTATCAACTATATTCAGGGCGAAATGATTGAAGCGGAACTGACCGCTGACATTGCCTCCGATTACGGCTTCGATTCCACCGACGCGATGCTCGCTGACATTGAGAGCTGGCTGGTGGAAAGCCGCAAGTTCAATCTCTTCAGCGAGCTGCTGGAGCAGGTGACTTGTGACAATATTCCTCAGACGGTGCTTGACTGGGTCATCGACTATGATATCGCTTCCTACGAGCAGTATTCGATTTACGGTCTGACCGCCGAGGATGCCATCATCGCACTGACCGGGTATGAATCCAAGGAAGCCTATATCGAAGCAAACATGGAGACCTATGAGCTGAACGCCATTCAGTATCTGGGCGCTCAGGCCATCGCGGAGATTGAGGGACTGACCGTTACGGCGGATGATATCGAAGCCGGCGGCTACACCGACTATGTGGAATATTACGGCGAACCCTATATCAAGCAGTTTGTGCTGTATCAGACGATCATCCCCAACTTCATTTTTGAAAACTCCGTAACGAAATAAATAAAAAACGGGAGCTGTTGCATGTTGAAAACTTGTGACAGCTCCCGGGCGCGTATGCGCCCAAATACATCGGTTTTTGTGTGCATAGCACACAAAAATGGAACCCTCAATTGGGCATACATCCCCTTTATGAACTGTGATTTTCACGGGGTGTGGCGCCCCGGATTTTCTTGTAAACCCGGTAAAAGTGCGCCGTATCGTAAAAGCCCAGCTTATCAGCGATCTGCCCTATGCTGAAGCTGCCGGAGGCGATGAGATCGTCAGCGCGGTCGATGCGCAGGCGGTTGCGGTATTCCATCGGCGTTACGCCGCCGGTAAAGCGCTTGAACTGCTCGCGGAAGCCGGTTTCGGACAGACAGCAGGTACGAGCCATGGCGGCGATATCGATGGAACGCTCGGGATGCTTCTCCATTTCCAGCACAGCGCGGTAAATCGAATTTGCCGTGTCATTTCCGTGGAGCGCCGCTGCCTCATGGGCAGCCAGCACGGACAGCAGCTGGTACAGCTCGCCCTTCAGCCGCAGACGGTCGTAACGGTTGTCAACCATATTTCGAAAATGGGGAAGATATTCGTTCATATGATGAAAAACCCTGAACGGGTCGTTGACGTAAAGCTCCTCGCCGTTCCGGAACAGTCCGAAATCAATATAGATTCCTTCGGAGTGCGGCTCGTCCACAGCCATCGAGCGGTAACAGCTTGTGATGGGAATGAAAATAATATCTCCCGGGTTCAGTGTGAATGCCGGTTTACCGCCGATATAATACTGCCGCTTGCCGCTGATCATAAAATAGAACAGATTGGTGCGTCTGCCGCTGGCGGTATACTGATCTGCTTTGCCACGCTGCCAGATGCCGTGTCCTGCCGCGTAGACGGCGGCGTTAATGTCCAGCTTGGACAGCGCGATGAACCGGGTTTCGATCAAGTTCAGCCCTCCTTGCGAAAATATTTTTCAGTTGGCTGTATCTATTATACAGTAATCTGCGAAAAAATGCAAGCAAAAGATGCGGGGGCGAAAAAGGAAATTGCTGAATTTTCAAGATTTTGTGCAGAATATTAAAGACTGCTGCGTATATGCACCAGAGAATTTGTAAATAAACACGCATAGCCCTTGACAATTGACGGCAAATGTTATATACTGTATGTGAAAATCTTACGGAAGGAAAGCAGAATGGCATGAAAATTCTGCATTAAAAAAATGATTCATATGAGCGAAAGAACCGGCTTCAATACGATTGTTCATGAAGCCGATGTGTGCGTGATCGGCGCGGGTTGTGCCGGTATGTTCGCGGCGGTGGCGGCAGCTCGCCACGGCGCGAAGGTGGTCGTGATGCACGACCGTCCCGTGGTGGGCGGCAATGCTTCCGGCGAGATTCGGATGTGGATTCGCGGCGCGCGGGGACGTGACAAGCACGAGACCGGTCTGATGGAGGAACTGGCGCTGACCAATCTCCGCCGCAATCCCATGCTGAACTTCTCAATCTGGGACAGCGTGACCTATGAAATGCTGATCAATGAGCCGAACATCGAGCTTCTGCTCAACTGCTCCTGCCTGGATGCCGAAATGGACGGCGATCGCGTTATTTCTGTGAAGGGCTGGCAGACTACGACCCAGCAATATCACGTGGTGAAGGCGAAAATCTTCAGCGACTGCTCGGGCGACAGCATTCTGGCGCCGCTGACCGGCGCCGAGTTCCGCCAGGGCCGCGAGGGGCGGGATGAGTTCGGCGAGAGCATTGCCCCCGAGGTGTCCGACAATTGCACCATGGGCAATTCCTGCCTGTTTCAGATTCGCGAGCACGACCGGGAAATCCCCTTCAAAGCACCCGACTGGGCGGTCAAATTTACGAAGGAATCTCTCCAGCATCGCGTGAGCACATTCGGACGCCGGTTCAGCTTGGACAACTATTGGTGGATTGAGCTTGGCGGTATGCAGGACGCCATCGGCGATGCCGAGGAGCTGCGCCACCAGCTGCTGAAAATTGTTTTCGGCGTGTGGGATTACTACAAAAATTCGGAGGAAATGCGCGAGGAGACGAAAAACTGGGAGCTGGATTGGGTGGGCTTCCTGCCCGGCAAGCGGGAGAGCCGCCGCTATGTGGGCGATCATATTCTGACCCAGTACGATGTGACCGCCGAGGGACGTTTCGACGATCTGGTGGCTTACGGCGGCTGGCCGATGGATGACCATCATCCCGCGGGCTTTGCCACCACCGAGCCGGCCAATATCAATCACAAGGCGCCCTCTCCCTTCGGCATTCCCTACCGCTGCCTCTATTCGAAGAACATCGCTAACCTGATGTTTGCCGGACGCAACATTTCTTGCACCCATACCGCCATGTCCTCCTGCCGCGTGATGGCTACCTGCGGCATCCTCGGTCAGGCTGTGGGCACTGCCGCCGCCATGGCGGTTCAGTATGATACCACGCCCCGCGGCATCTACGAAAGCCATATCGCCGAGCTGAAACAGCGTCTGATGGAGGACGACTGCTGGCTGCCTTTCAACCGCCGTGCGCTGACGCCGGTGATGGACGGCATTACCGTTACTGCCGGAGGTGCGGACGCTTCGGTGCTGCTGGACGGTCTTGACCGCACCATCGACGGGGATGACCACCTGCTTACCTGCGATTTCGGCAGCGAGATTGTGGCAACCCTGCCCGAAGCCCGAGAGGTGCGGGAGATTGGCTTCATCTTTGACAGCGATATCAACCGGGACAGCTGCCCCAGCGAGGATCGCCGTTATCGTGATATGCCCCTGCGCTGCAACTACTTCAAAACCGATCCGCTGTTCTTCCTGCCTGACCCGCTGATGCGCGATTTCAAGCTGTACATCGACAGCGGCGACGGCGAATGGAAGCTGACCGCCGACGTGACCGAAAACTACCGCCGTCTGTGGAAGCTGCCGGTGGACGGTAAGGTAAGCCGCGTTAAGCTGGTGCCCGAACGCGCATGGGGCGCAGAAAAGGCGCACGTATATTCCATTATGATGAAATGAGGTTGAATATGAAACGATTGACAGCTATTATCACATTGCTGCTTTGTATGGGAATGCTTTTTTCCTGCGGCGGCGCTCAGCGGTACAGCAGCCTGAATTTCGGCTTTTCCGCCGATTATCCCGCCGGGTGGACGGTGTCGGAGGATGAGACGTCGGTCTGCTTCTCCACGCCGGATGCCAGCGCGTCGGATGATTTCTATGAGAACGTGATCTATACCGGCGCGATTGTGCTGAAGGATTCGGGCGCATCCGATCTGGACGGGTTTGCCGCTTTGGTGGCGGAGGGCATTTCCACGAATACTGCTGATTATACCGAGCTGCTTCGGGAACGCACAACAGTCGCCGGACTGGATTGTGTGAAGCTGGTGTACACCTGCACTTCCTCCCAGACCAGCTATGTGATCAAGCAGTGTATGTACCTGCTGTGCGACGGCGAATTGGTGCATAACATTGTCTACACTGCCAACAGCGAGACGTATGATACGTATGCGGCTGACGCCGATGCGATCGCCGGGAGCTTTAAGGTGAATTGAATTAATGAACAAGGCGCGCCATATGTTCGGAGTGAACAAATGGTGCGCCTTATTCTTATGCAGAAGTACAGAATTTTCGAATGTCAATAGTGAAGTGAAAATTAAAACCAGAACATGGCGCGAATGTTTTGTATAAAATGTGTTTCTCCTGCTTGTTATCTCTCTTTTAGTCTGATATAATAAAATTGTCCACAGGACAATTCTATATTGAAAAGGGGAACTTGCTGATGAATAAGAAAACTACCGCAATCCTACTTCTCGCATCTGTGCTCGCATCATGTGCCGCGTGCGGCAGCGATGAGCCGGGCAATGACACCTCTGCCGGTACCGCGTCCGGCAATACCACGACAGTCAGTGATACTGTCGAGTACACCTTTACCAAAGAATATGAAGGTTCTGAATTCAGAATTCTGAACGCGGACGATATGTATGAAATGCACGCGAAGATCACCCGCGACGAGGAAACCGGCGAATCGCTGGACGATGCAATGTATGAGAGATGTATCACGTTTGAGGAGCTTACCGGCGTGACCATCAATGAAACCAGCCTTGTTTTGGAGGGCGCTTCGGGCGATAAAGATCTTGCGTCTATGACACAGAAGTTTATCATGGCGGGGGACGATATGTACGATGTGGTCTACGTCAAGGCGGACAGCCTGTACAAGTACACCACCGAGGGATATCTGCTGAATCTGCTCGATTATGATGAGATACAGATCGATGAGCCATGGTGGATGCAGGCTTACAATGACAGCAACATCATCAACGGCGAGCTGTATTCGGCAGCGGGCTACTCGCAGCTGATGACTCTGGACTCCCTCTGGTGTCTGTTCTTCAATGAGGACATGATGACCGACCTGAACCTCGATTTTCCTTATGATCTTGCCCGCGAAGGCAAATGGACGATAGACCGGCTGAACGAGTACATCACGGCCGGCGCAAACCTCAACGGCGACACGACCTTCACATTCAGCGCGGATTCCCGCTGTATCTATGGAATGTCGATCCGCGATATTACGTTCTCATACATCCTGAACGGAATGGGCGAATTCCTGATTGAATCCAGGGACGGCAAGCTGGTTTACACCGGCGGAACCGAGCGTTTCTACGACGCGGTTTCTAAGTGCGTATCGGTCTTCACTAAGGAAGACGGCAAGCAGTTCGGCGCCATCCCCGTAAAAACCGACGATGACCGGGGCAGCTATATGGAAATTTTTGAAAGCGAGCAGGCGCTGTTCCGGATTACCCAGATCTGCAAGGGCGGACGGATGCGCGACAAGAATTTCTCCTATGGCATCGTTCCGCTTCCCAAGTTTGATGAAGCACAGGAAAACTACTACTCCGTACCCTTCAGCCGCACGCCGAACCTCTCGATTCCCGTGACGGTAGCGAATCCCGAACGTTGCGCCGCGCTGGCTGACGCGCTGACCTACCTCAGCTACGATATTGTGCTGCCCACATACCGCGAAATCACGCTGGAGCAGAAGAATCTGCGCAATGATGAATCCATCGAAATGCTCGATGTGGTCATCAATGCGGCTGTACCGCTGCTCTCCGATACGTACAACGTCGGCGTTGAGATTTTCAATGAAATTGAGACTGCCATCGGCAATGGTAATGATTCGGTTGCGTCCATCCTCGCGTCCCACAAATCCGCTGTGGATACCAAGCTGGCGGAGATTAACGGCTGATCATTCAAAAAATGCAAGTGCTCTGTACAAGGCACTTGCATTTTTATAATTTCCGATTGTTCAGGCTTGCCACATATTCCCGCGGCGCCATGCCGACGACACTGCGGAAGGTGCGCGAAAAGGATTGCAGCGACAGAAAACCGCAGAGGGACGAAGTCTCAGTGATCGATTTTCCCAGCGAGAAACAGCTCTTGGCATGGGCGATACGAACTCCCGTGATGCAGTCAGATGGCGTCTGTTCCCGTTCACGGCGCATGACACGCGAAAGGTGAGCGGGCGTAATTCCGACATGAGCCGCGACAGCAGCCACCGACAGATTGGTGTCGGAGAAGTTTTTATGGATATAACGGATGGCTTCGGCTACATAGTAGGAAGAACGGTTTTGAGGCGAGCGCTTGTTCATGGGCGGCGCGCAGCAGAAAATGACCAGCAGCCCAAGCATGGTCTGCTTCGTGAGCATGGTTGCGTACATATCATGCGCCTGATAATTATTTTCAATCAGATCCATATATTCCGAGGCTTTGGCACGACGTTCGGTGCGAATCAGACCGAGGGTATGATGATCCGCGTAAAACATCTCCCGATGGGGCAGATGGCGATCGTTGCCGTTATCTTCGGTAATGCGGCGGCTCTCCTCACAGTCAAACAGATCGAAATGGATGCAGCGCAGCTCCACGGAGTCAGAGTATACCTTTCCCACATATTGTCGTGTATAGGGCGGAATGATTTCCAGCATTCCCTCGGACAGAATGTGCGTCTGACCGCCGACAATATGCTCAAAACTGCCCGAAACCACATAGATTAAAAGATTTTCCATTTCTGTGGACGACCAGTGCTCCTTATCATCGGAACTTAACCGAATGCGGCGTACATGACGCACATAAGGGGAGACAAATTCAAGTCCGTGCAAGGTTTACACCTCCTGTTATTTAACGATATTTTATCATAGAACGAATCCGTTGTCAAGCATCGGTAACAAACTGTTAAGTATTGTAATAAAGTGAATATTGAAACTATCGACGGAATTCTGTATAATAAAGGTGTAATAACGATACGGAGGTATACCATGAAACTTTTTGGAAAACACCTGATTTGCGCGCTGATTCTGTGCGGTCTGCTGACATCCTGCGCAGGGACGGAAACGCCCGTTGACACCTCGTCGGACGTCACGACAACAACAGCTGAAGCCACCGACACCGAGCTGACGCCCGATCTGCCGGACAAGACCTATGACGGCTATGAATTTACCTTTTTCATGCGTGACAGCGACAGCCATATCAAGGATATGTACGCCGAAGAGATTACCGGCGACCTGATGAATGACGTGATCTATGACCGCAACGCGGCGGTGGGCGATAAATACAACGTAACCTTTACCTATGCACGCGGAAACTCCGTTGCATCAGACGCGGATAAAGCAATTATGGCGGGCGACGACTCTTACGATGTGATCATCCCCCACGGTCGTACTGCCTTCACCTACGCACAGGCCGGGCTGACTCTCGACTGGAACACCGACCTGCCTTATGTTGATCTGGATAATCCATGGTGGAATCAGGATGCCCGGGAGAATTTCTCCTTCAACAACAAGCTGTATACCATGACCGGCGACATCAGCTATCAGAACTTCGGCGCCGCCACCTGTATGCTGTTCAACAAGACGATCATGGACACCTATAATATGGAGTATCCCTACCAGACGGTCATTGCCGGGGAATGGACGTTTGAGACATTCACGACTATGGCGAAATCGGTGATCAGTGATCTGAACGGTGATACGTTGATCGACTACGAGAACGACCAGATTGGTTACATTACCCAGCACTGGGGCGGTCCCACGCAGGTGCTTTATTCAGCGGATGAGCGTATCTGCCGCAAGAACGAGGCGGACGAGATGTATCTGACACTCAATACCGAACGGACAATTGATGTGTTTGCTAATTATTTTGCCTTCACGGATACCGATGCGGCCTACATTCATCTGGACAGCGACTATACCTCCATCGAGAAGGCTTTCTCCGACGGACGTGCGCTTTTCTTCGACCCGGGTATCGTGGATATCGAGAAATTCCGCAGCATGAAGGACGACTTCGGCATTATCCCGTGGCCGAAATATGACGAGACCATCGACAAGTATTACTCGAAGGTCGGCGCAGGCTCCAACCTGATCTGCGTGCCGATTACCGCATCCGACCCGGAGCGCACATCAGTGATTCTGGAGGCGCTCTGCTATGAAGGTTATAAAACGGTTATCCCCACTTACTACGAAGTGGTGCTGACCAGCAAATATGCCCGCGACGAAGAATCGGTGGCTATGCTCGATCTGATTAGCGAAGGTCGCGTCTACGACATCGGTTACTTCTACAGCAATGATGATTTCGTCTACCAGATCAACAGCATCGGTTACTTCCTGGCGCATGAGGAGGATCATGGTTTCTCATCCTTCTACGCCAAATATGAGGCACAGGCTCTGGCAAAGATCGAAGCAATCAACGAAACATATAAAGACTAAGAAAACAGACGCAGCCGCCATATCCGCGGCTGCGTCTGTTTGCGAAACAATGTAATCCAAAATCCAACTAACTTATCTACAAGCGATAGGAGAAGTGAACAAATACGACGTTTTTTGATTAGCCGCCATAGGCGGCTAATCAAAAATGCCGCCCCAAAGGCGGCAAGGCGTATTTGCAAACGAAAAACACTCCTGTAGGGAGTGTTTTTCGTATGGTGACCCGTACGGGAATCGAACCCATGTTACAGCCGTGAAAGGGCCGTGTCTTAACCGCTTGACCAACGGGCCTCATCCCAACCGATTGGCTGAGATTGGTAGCGGAGATTGGACTCGAACCCATGACCTATCGGGTATGAACCGATTGCTCTAACCAACTGAGCTACTCCGCCATATTTGCAACCGTTCAAATCACGGTGCTTAAATATTATAGCATAACACAACGCGTTTGTCAAGAGCTTTTCGAAAAAAATCCGAATTTTTTTGAAAAAATTATTGGGGCTGCTGAACCTCGGTGCAACAGCCCCATATCGACGATCAGAAGCGGATTTCTACACAGGAATGAGCGGGGATGGTCAGCTTGCCATCGGTGATGCGGATGCCGGTGGGCGTGTATTGGTGCGAAGCGTCGATCATCAATACCTCCGCCGCCGCAAAATCAACACCGGACAACGTAAGCTCGGCTTTGACCGATTTGTTTTCCGGATTGGCAATCAGCAGAACCGCTTTGCCGTCTTTCGCCGCGCCGCCGACGTAAATTTTGTCGTCATCCGAGGCGGTCTCAATTTCATCTTTCAGCTTGTAGGCGTCATTGAACATCATGAAAGCATAGTAGGTCAGATAGGGACGCCATGTGTCGGGGTTGAACATTCCACTGTAGGTGCTGGTGCCGATGCGGGCGTCGTAGAAGTTCAGCATACCGACCGGCTTTTTCTGCATACCCAGCATCATCGCCAGCACTCGCGCCGCGGCCATCGGTGTGCTGCGCAGAATCGCGTCGTGGGTGGGGTTCCACTCGTTCAGAATGTCCTCCGTATCGCCGAAGCCGTATTTAGCCATTGTACGGCGGCAGTAGTCCTCCATTTTCAGCGCTTCGTCCGGCTGGCTGTAGGTATGCCACGAGTAAAAGTCCAGCGGCGCTTTGTGCTCCTCGGAGGAAATGTATTTCAGAAATTCGTGGAAATAATACAAAAAATACTGAAAATCGTTGGTATATGTCCCGCCGGGGAAGCCCTCACAGCTGGGATCGTCGTCTACTGCGTAGAAGCCGCAGGAGGCGTAGCCGCCCACCTTGATGCTGTCACCGAAGCAGGCTTTCAGGTGGTTTGCTGTGATTTCGTACAGACGGAAATATTCCTCCCGCGTACCAAGCCACATGGCGCCGCCCTTGCCGTCGCACCCGCCCTCCGGCTCGTTCCAGATCTCCCAGTACTTGATGCCGTAGCGGAAGCCATTTGCCCAGCCCTCGTTGTAATGGCGGATGATATGTTCGCAGATGCGCGCCCACTTTGCGAAGTCTGCGGGCGGATAGATGCGGTAAGCCTTCAACTGCCATGCGTTCTCGATGGTTACGCCCAGCCGGAAGAATGGCTCGGTGCCCTGCTTCATCAGCGCGGTAATCAGCCAGTCGGTGAAGGTAAAATCATAGGATTCAGGCAGTGTTTCATCCGCGTCGAAATCCCGGAAGATATTGGGGATGTCCACGAAGCGGAAGCCGCCGTAAGGACCGCCCATATCGTGCAGGCGGGAGTAGGGAATGCCCGCTTCGCCCAGATAGTGCATGAATCGATCGTCGATGCCGAGGACAGGCGGCTGTCCCACGCCGTGCATCGGCTTGATTCTGCCGGTGATTTTTGTGAAGTCTGCGGTGATTTTCATTGGAATACCTCCATGTGGAAATTTTGTTGCATTCATTATAGCAGACTATCGGGGCATTGTCAAGGTGGGTATTCACGAAACATTTTCGCGGACAGGATTTCTCCGCTTCGTCGGATATGCCAAGCCGCGTCGGATCGGCGGATAAAGATTCGTGCGATTTTAGTCTTGCAAAAAGGCGGAAAAAGTGGTATCATATTATTGTCGGTCGGAAATGACCGGCACAGAGTAGACTTTGGTGCGTAAAGTGTCCCATGAACGGGGAGTTGTCGTGGGAACGAAAGAGCGGTGAGCACGCTCTGCGGTATCAGAGTCGCATCCCGCTGTACCATAACGGAGTCCGCGCCCCATAAGAGAGCGCGTTCATCCTCCTGTATGTGGCACTCGGAATGTTGTCAGAACAGGAGGTATTTTTATTTATGAAACTCAAAATCAGAAACGAACAGACGCTCTACAAAACCCCGTTGTCTCCCGCGTATTGGAAGGATGCCGCCGCCCAGCTGGGAAACGTCCGCATAATCTGCATTGCGGCGATTCTTATTGTGCTGCGTATCGTACTGAAGTCAGCGTACATTCCGGTCGGTGAGAATCTGAATATCACCTTTGGCTTTTTCGTGAATGCGCTGGGAGCGATGGTCTTTGGTCCGGTTATCGCGATCATCGGTGCAGCCATCAGCGATACGCTGGGAGCGATCCTGTTCCCGACGGGAACCTATTTTTTCCCGTTTATCTTCGTTGAAATAGCCGGTTCGCTGATTTTTGCGCTTTGGCTCTGGCGCGCCAAGCTGTCCACGACGCGGATTATTCTGTCTCGGTTCTGTGTATCGCTGGTCTGTAATTTCATCATGAACCCGATTATCATGAATATTTACTACGAATGGCTGGGCAACGGTAAGAGCTATAAGTTTGTAACTCTGCCCCGTGTGGTCAAGAATCTGGCTCTGTTCCCGGTGGAAGCGTTCCTTCTGGTGCTGTTTCTCGGTCTGGTGGCGCCGATACTGACGAAGATACATATCATTCCCAAAGCGCAGGTGGAGTACCGCCCGGAAATGACGAAAAAGCATATCGTTCTGCTGATCGTTCTGCTGATTATTTCCGTTATCGCGGTAGCGCTGTTCTACAAGGTCTGGCTCCCCAGTCAGGCGTAAACATTTCGGAGGTGTCCGCATCGCGGACACCTCCGTTTTGATTTATTCCAGACGAAGTGGAAGCACTGCGTCCATGACGATGACAGCACCATCTGCCGTTTATTCCACCACCAACGGAAGGGAAATGTCGATGGAAATCCGATTCCCGTCCGCGTCGTCAAACCATGTGTGACCGGCGGCGATGTAATTGCCGATGGGGAAGGCATCCAGAGCGTGATTCAGATAGCTGCCTGTCTGCGTTGTCATCACCGGTACATTTCTTTCCAGCCGGTCTTCGATGGATACCATATTGTAAAA
This sequence comes from Clostridia bacterium, assembly GCA_017472255.1. Classification (GTDB taxonomy): domain Bacteria; phylum Bacillota; class Clostridia; order Oscillospirales; family CAG-272; genus Flemingiibacterium. Next base: position 355,131 of record JAFUQU010000014.1, read on the forward strand.
GAAATCCCCCAGACTGTCAATGCCCGAATCCGGCGGTTCCACGGTGATTCCTATCAGCGGATCCGCGTGTGTAACGTTCATCGCGTCCTGGGCGCCCACATAGGTGAGTTTTGCTGTCAGATCAAAGGGCGCGGCTCTATCCAACGATGCGTCATTGATCGTGCGCTGCGGAGAGGTCAGCGTGAACGTATAATCAGCGGACACAAACTGTGCGTTGATCTCGCCCTCGGGAAGAGCGGCATCTTCCTCTAAATAGTAAAATGGCAGTTCCAGCGTGCAGGCGAATTCCCGACCGTCATATGTGCAGCGGAAATCTGCCGCCGCCCGGTATTCGCCGTTTTCCAGCCTGTCCACGTGGATGGACGGATTATCATACGTCAGCTTCACGTTTTCCGCATCGCCGATATAGCTGACCTCAGCCGTAATATCATAGGGATTATCCGAAGTTACGCCGTTTTCGCCCTCCCGGTATATACTGCGAATAGAGGTAACAGTCATCCGGACATCATTCCACACCACCGCCGCCGTGAGCGGCTGGGCGGGTGTGATCGGCTCTGATTTGCCGCATCCGCAGAAGAATATGCAGAGCGTGAGGATGACGGCATACAGCGGTTTCCTCATCTCACTTTACCCGAATCGGCAGGGACAGCCGGATATCTGCGTTGACGGCATCGTCCTCGCGGAAGCTGACCGCGCCGACGGCGGCATAATCGCCCGTCGGCAGCTCGCCGAGCATGGTATAAACGCCGCTGCCCGTGTCCGTTTTTGTCACCGCTTCGTTCCGCGTCAGCGTCATGCGCTTGGCAATCTGTTCGAAGCCGATACCATAATTCGCCGGATAGCCCTCCGGCGGAATTGCGTAGGCTCCCATCAGCGGATTGCCGTGGACAATTTCCACGGACTCATTCCCGCCTGTATACACCAGCGACGCCGTCAGATCAAAGGGTGCTTGGGGATCAGCTGCCGTATATTCCACCACGCGCTGGGGCGAGGTCAGGGCGAAGGTATAATCGCCCACGGTGCATTTGGCAGAGACTTCCTCCTGCCCAGGCTGGGCATTCTTTGCCAGATAACTGAAGGGAAGCTCCAGCGAGAATTCGATCTCCTCACCGTTGGCTGTCAGCGATACATCTGCCAGCAGTTTATAAGCGCCAAAGGGTGCGCTGCCCATGGTTGTCAAGCTGCTGCCGTCGAGATGATAGGAGACGGTATTATCCTCCGGCGTCAGCGTGGTGATTAAGATTGTGTCGTCCGTGGGATGGGCGGCGGTAATGGAGCCTTCCGGAGTGAGATAGCGCAGCGTGACCATCGGGTCGGTATGCTCGATGACAACCTCCTCAAAGGCGTCGGGCCACACGACCTCCACCGTGATATCAAAGGGACGGCGCTTGTCAGCCTCTTCTTCCCGATAGACGCCTTTTTCCGAGCGGATAAGGAATTGCAGCCTGTTTACCTGACCGACCAGAATTTGGGCGGTGATCGGCTGCTGCGGCTCGCTCTCCGCGCAGCCGGGAACGCAGCATACGACGGCGCAGAGTATGAGCAGGACGCTCATGGTTTGATAAAGTTTCTTCAACATATAAAGTGCCTGCCTTTCCGATTGGTATCTACTACAATTATACATGATGCCGATTGGAAAGTCAAGCACTTTTACAATATTTTTGTTCAATTCATGCGGTCAGACCCGACGCTTTTCTTCAGCTTGCGGGACGCTGCGAATTCGGGCAGCATGGCGCCCGCCAGAACCACCAGAATGCCGATAATCTGCCAAACCTCGATGGCGTCGTGCAGGAGGATGCAGCCGAAGATTGTCGCCGTTACCGGCTCCACGTTAGCCAGCAGGCTTGCCACGCCGCCGTCAATGCCGGTGGCCAGTCCCTTCTGATAGAAAAAATAGGGCAGCACGCTGCCGATAACCGCTACCGCCAGATAACAGAGCACTACCGTCGCCGAAGGGAAGGGAAGCGTCCATTGGGGAACGGCAACAGTCATGACCAGTCCGGCGGCCATTGCAGGGACAAAGGTGTTCTGCTTGGCCGTATAGCCCCGGCGGATGGCGGCGCGTCCGATGACGGTCAGCAGCGAATAGGCAATGCCCGAACCCAGTCCGAACAGGATGCCCGGCAGATTGACCACCAACGCGCCGACGTCATAGGCGCGTACCACCAGAAAGCTGCCGGCGATGGTGGTAATCAGCGCGACGATTTTGATGGGTGTAATCTTATCGCCGTAGAAGATGCGGTTGAAAACGATGACAAAGGCGGGCGCGGTATAGAGCAGGATGGCCGCCATGGCCGTGGACAGATATTTGATGGACAAGGAATAGAAGATATACGTGCCCAGTATGGAGCAGACGCCGTAGAAGGCAAAAAAGCCGTAATCCCGCCATTTCAGCCCCTTGTATGTACCGGCGCAGACACCCCAGACCAGATAAATCAGCGCGGCAAATCCGGCGCGTGCGGATACTGCTTGCATGACGGTGATGCCGTTTGCATAGAGCACATTGCTAAAAATGGGGAAGAAGCCCCACAATACGCCCGCCAGCAGAATATAGAAGATACCAAGATATTTTTTGTTCATTGCAGGAACCCCCAAAGAATTTACGGTTAATATCATACCATAACTGCGGAGTTTTGTCAATAAGCCGTGGAAAATGAAGCAAAAGTTTTTGATTGTGTCATGTTATCGGGCACAGGCAGCTGATTTTGTTGAAAACGGCGAAATTTTTGCAATAATTCACTTTGATACTTTCATATTGCCTATTGACATTGTCGGCAAAATGGTGTAAAATATAAACATCAGATTTTTTAGTCTGTATTCACTAAAGCATAGATATTAATGAACAAAGACGTTCATCCAAGGTTTCACGCATCCGTGTGTGGCTTTTGATGAGCGTCTTTCTGTTTTCAGGGGGTAAATATTATGTTAAAAGAAGGTTTCAACGGATACCGCATCCCTGCCGGATGTGCCATATCCGGCATGATTTCCAAGAGCGGCAGGCGGATTTCCGGCGAGGATATCATCAAGAGCATTGCTGTGATGCACGATCGCTCCAACGGTCTGGGCGGCGGCTTCGCCGGCTACGGCATCTATCCCGAATACAAGGATCTGTATGCGTTCCATGTGTTTTACAACGATCTTAAATGCCGAGAGGAGTGCGAGCAGTTCCTCGAACGCCATTTCGATATCGTCAACCTGTCTAAGATTCCCACCCGCAAGGTGAAGGAAATCACCGATGAACCGCTGATCTGGCGCTACTTCGTCGATCCGCTGCACACCAAGCTGGTAGAGAGTCAGCTGGAGCCGGATGAGTTCGTTGTACGCTGTGTGATGCGCATTAATACCGAGATCGACGGCGCGTACATATTCTCCAGCGGCAAGAACATGGGTGTCTTCAAGGCTGTCGGTTATCCTGAAGATGTGGGCGCTTTCTACCGTCTGGATGAATACGATGGCTACAGCTGGACAGCCCACGGACGTTATCCCACCAATACACCCGGCTGGTGGGGTGGCGCACATCCCTTCGCCATGCTGGACTACTCCATCGTCCACAACGGCGAAATTTCGTCCTACGACGCAAACCGCCGCTTCATCGAAATGTTCGGCTACAAATGCAACCTGCTCACCGACACCGAGGTCATCACCTATATCATCGATTACCTCTGCCGCAAGGAAAAGCTGTCGCTGGAGGAAATGGCCAGCGTCATCGCCGCTCCCTTCTGGTCAACCATCGAAACATTGCCCGCAGAGGAGCGGGAACGGCTTACTTATCTGCGCACCGCCTTCTCCAGCCTGCTGATTACCGGTCCGTTTTCCATTATACTGGGCTTCAACGGCGGTCTGATGGCGCTGAACGACCGACTGAAGCTGCGGTCGATGGTCGTGGGCGAAAAGGATGACATGGTATATCTGGCCAGCGAGGAATCGGCCATCCGCGTGATCGCGCCGGAGCTTGATAAAATTTGGTCGCCCGAGGGCGGCGAACCGGTCATCGTTACGCTGGACAAGGACGCGCAGCACTGAGCTGCTGAATTGATATGGGGGTAAATTAAAATGCCGATAGATTTTCTGTATCCTGATTATGAAGTAATCCGCAACCCGGGTCGCTGCATCACCTGCCGCGCCTGCGAACGCCAGTGCGCCAACGAGGTGCATCGCTTCGATCCCGACGCGGGCGTGATGATTTCCGACGAATCGAAGTGCGTCAACTGCCACCGCTGCGTGTCGCTCTGCCCGACCCGCGCGCTCAAAATTATCAAAACCGATCATACCTTCAAGGACAACGCAAACTGGAGCGGCGAGGTCATCAAGGAGGTTTACCGTCAGGCGGGAAGCGGCGGCGTGCTGCTCTCGTCCATGGGCAATCCGAAGCCCTATCCGATCTACTGGGATAAGATTCTCATCAACGCTTCCCAAGTTACCAACCCGCCCATCGACCCGCTTCGCGAGCCTATGGAGACCCGCGTTTCCCTTGGTCGCAAGCCCGAAGGCATCGAGCGGGACGCCGACGGCAAGCTGGTGAACAACCTGGCGCCCCAGCTTAATCTGTCACTTCCGGTGATGTTCTCCGCCATGTCCTACGGCTCCATCAGCTACAACGCTCACGAGAGTCTGGCGCGCGCCGCAACCAAGCTGGGCACCTACTACAACACCGGTGAAGGCGGTCTGCATGAGGATTTCTACAAGTACAGTCCGAACACCATCGTTCAGGTAGCGTCGGGACGATTCGGCGTCCACAAGGATTATCTGGAAGCCGCAGCCGCCATCGAAATCAAGATGGGTCAGGGTGCAAAGCCCGGTATCGGCGGTCATCTGCCTGGCGCGAAGATTGTGGGCGATGTTTCCCGCACACGCATGATTCCCGAAGGCTCGGACGCCATCTCTCCCGCACCGCACCACGATATTTATTCCATCGAGGATCTGCGGCAGCTGGTATTTTCGCTCAAAGAAGCTACCGAATATAAGAAGCCGGTGATCGTGAAGATCGCCGCTGTCCACAACGTGGCCGCCATTGCGTCGGGTATTGCCCGCAGCGGCGCGGATATTATCGCCATCGACGGCTACCGGGGCGGTACCGGCGCGGCGCCCACTCGCATTCGCGACAACGTGGGTATCCCGATTGAGCTTGCGCTGGCCAGCGTGGATCAGCGTCTGCGTGACGAAGGCATTCGCGGGCGGGTATCGCTGGTGGTCGGCGGTTCGATTCGATCCAGCGCCGATGTGGTGAAAGCCATTGCTTTGGGCGCGGATGCTTGCTACATCGGTACGGCATCGCTGCTGGCACTGGGCTGCCACCTCTGCCGTTCCTGCCACAGCGGCAAGTGCAACTGGGGGATTGCTACCCAGCGTCCTGACCTGGTTAAGCGTCTGAACCCCGAAATGGGTGCGGCTCGTCTGGTCAACCTGCTGACCGCGTGGGATCATGAAATCAAGGAAATGATGGGCGGCATGGGCATTAACTCCATTGAAGCCCTGAAAGGCAACCGCCTGATGCTGCGGGGTGTGGGTCTGAACGAAAAAGAGCTGGAAATCCTCGGCATCAAGCACGCCGGCGAATAAGCTCTGATAGATTAGGGAGTATAGCATGAAACGAGTATATGTGAATGAAAAATGGTGTCTGGGTTGTCACCTCTGCGAATATTACTGCGCTTTTGCCAATTCGGGCGAAATCGACATGGTGAAAGCCCTGAAGGGTGTTACCCTCAATCCCCGCATCCGGGTGGAGGGAGACAACAACATCAGCTTCGCCGTCAGCTGCCGTCACTGTACCGATCCGCTCTGCGTGAAAAGCTGCATTGCGGGCGCGTTATCGAAAACGGACGGCGTAATCTGCATCGATCAGACCAAGTGCGTGGGATGTTATACCTGTGTGGCAGCTTGTCCCTATGGTGCGATCATGCCGGGCGATAACGGCGTGATGCAGAAATGCGCCCTGTGTCTGGACAATGCTTCCGGCAGCCCGGCCTGCGTGAAGGGATGTCCCAACAAAGCCATTGTTTTCGAGGAGAGATGAGCTATGACCGACCATTATGTTATTATCGGAAATTCGGCGGCCGCTGTGGGCTGCATCGAGGGCATCCGTGCCACGGATAAGCAGGGCAGGATTACGCTGATTTCCGACGAACCGTATCATACCTATTCCCGCCCGCTGATCTCCTACCTGCTGTGGGGAAAGACCAGCGAGGAACGCATGAAATACCGCCCGGACGATTTTTATGAAAAGAATGGTGTCAGGACTTTGCTGGGACATCGTGCTCTGGCCATCGACAACGTGATGAAGCGCGTTACGCTGGACGATGGGGAGCAGATTCCCTACGAGAAGCTGCTGGTGGCGACCGGCTCCAAGCCCTTTGTGCCGCCGATGAACGGTCTTGACCTTGTGACAAAGAAGTTCAGCTTCATGAAGCTGGATGACGCCCACGCGCTGGCCGATGCGCTGACTGCCGATGCCCGGGTGCTGGTTATCGGCGCAGGTCTGATCGGTCTGAAATGCGTGGAGGGCATCAAGGATCGCTGCGGTCAGATTACGGTGGTAGACCTCGCGCCCCGTATTCTGCCCAGTATTCTGGATGAAAACGGCTCCGCTCTGGTGCAGAAATTCCTTGAGGGGAAGGGCATACGCTTTATCCTTTCGGACAGCGTTGACAGCTTTGAAGCCAACGCGGCCACGCTGAAAAGCGGCAGAAAGCTGGATTTCGACGTGCTGGTGCTGGCAGTGGGCGTCCGCCCGAACACCGAGCTGGTGTCGGCGGCAGGCGGCGAAGTGAATCGCGGCATCGTGACCAACCTGCGCTGCGAGACGACGCTGGACGATGTGTATGCCGCCGGTGACTGTGCGCTTTCCCATGATATCACGCTGGATCAGGATCGCATTCTGGCGCTGCTGCCCAACGCTTATATGCAGGGTTACGCGGCCGGTGTGAACATGGCGGGCGGCGACGCGAAGTGGGATCGCGCCATGGCGATGAATGCCATCGGTTTCTTCGGTCTGCATATTATCACCGCCGGAAGCTATACAGGCCATGTTTATGAAAAGAGCACCGAGGACAGCTACAAGAAGCTGTTCTATCAGGACAACAAATTAAAGGGTTTTATTTTGATCGGCGATGTGATGCGCGCCGGAATTTATACGTCGCTCATCCGTGAGGAGACGCCGCTTGATACGGTGGACTTTGAGCTGATCTGCGAAAAGCCGCAGCTGATGGCATTCACGCGGCATGAACGTGCGAAACAATTGAGCACGTCGCATTGAATCATAACGGGGGTAACAAAAATGGCATATACAATCAACGCCGGAACTACATATTATAAAGAAATCAACGAGGCCGTCCGAAAGTCGGGAGAACAGGAGATTGTCATCGACAACTGTATCGGACAGCGTTACATCGGCTGCTCTCAGAGCGGATGCAAAATCACTGTCAACGGCACGCCGGGCAATGCGCTGGGCGCTTACCTGAACGGCGCGACGCTGGTCATCCACGGCAACGCACAGGACGCTACAGGCGATACCATGAACGACGGTGCGATTATCATCGACGGTTCGTCGGGTGACGCTACCGGCTACGCCATGCGCGGCGGCGCGATCTATGTCCGCGGCGACGTGGGCTATCGGGCAGGAATCCACATGAAAGCCTACAAGGAGAAATTACCTGTTCTCGTTGTCGGCGGAAAAGCGGGCAGCTTCCTCGGCGAGTACCAGGCGGGCGGCAAGATTGTCGTGCTGGGACTGGGCTGCGAGGATGAGGTTCCTGTGGGAGATTTCTGCGGCACGGGTATGCACGGCGGCAAAATGTATCTGCGGGCGAAGAAAGCGCCCCGCGATCTTCCGCCGCAGGTGGTAGTCACCGAAGCGACTCACGAGGACATGGCTGAGATCATGCCCTATATCGACAGCTACTGCCGTTATTTCGGCGTTGAACACACCGAGATTCTGCCGCACAAATTCTATGTTCTCACGCCGGATACAAAAAATCCGTACAAACAGCTTTACGTGAACAACTGATTGTGGTATAATATAAGCAAGGGAATCCATTTCCCTTGCTTTTCCCAATTCACATATACAATGGAGGTTTCCATATGGATTATACGAAATCAGAAGTTATGAGTTTTGTGTCGGAGAACGACGTGAAATTCATCCGTCTCGCCTTCTGTGATATTACCGGTGCGCAGAAGAACATTGCCGTCATGGCCAGTGAGCTGCCCCGCGCCTTCGAGGAAGGCATTATGGTGGACGGCGCCGCTATTCCCGGCTTTGCGGGGGTGGAGCATTCCGATCTGATGCTGCACCCCGATCCGGCTACGCTTGCGGTGCTGCCATGGCGTCCCTCCCACGGACGTGTGGTGCGTATGTACTGCGACGTGACCTATCCGGACGGACGGCAGTTTGAATGCGACAACCGCCATATCGTCCGAACCGCCGAAGCCGCGCTGCTGTCGGCAGGCTATACCTGCAAAATCGGCTCGGAGTGCGAGTTTTATCTTTTCAACACCGACGAGAAGGGTTCGCCCACGCTGGAGCCTTGCGATCAGGCTGGCTACATGGATGTTGCGCCGCTGGATCGGGGCGAAAACGTTCGCCGCAGTGTCTGTCTGACGCTGGAGGAAATGGGCATCAAGCCTGAAAGCTCTCATCACGAACAGGGACCGGGACAGAACGAGGTGGACTTTATGTACGCTTCTCCGCTTGTTACCTGCGATAATACCACCACCTTCCGCGCGGTGGTCAAGACGGCGGCGGCGCAGAACGGATTCTTTGCCAGCTTTCTGCCGAAGCCGCTGCCGGATTTCAGCGGCAGCGGTCAGCATCTGAATATTTCGGTGTACAAAAACGGCATTGATCTGTTCGGAAACAGCTTTGCCGGGGATCGCAGAATTGCCGACAGCTTTATGGCGGGCATTCTGACGCATATTCGGGAGCTGACGGTATTCCTCAATCCGATTCCCAATTCCTATGAGCGCTTTGGCGTTTTCGAAGCGCCCCAATACGTGTCCTGGTCGGTAGGCAATCGTTCCCAGCTGGTGCGCATTCCCGAATGCCGGGGCAATGGAGCGCGGATGGAGCTGCGTTCCGCCGACTGTGCGATGAACCCCTATCTGGGTGTGGCGCTGCTGATTTACGCCGGATTAGATGGCATCAAGCGGGAGCTTCCCCTGCAGCCTGCGGACAATCGCGATTTGTTCAGCACTGTCGATTCATCGCTGCCCACGCTGCCGATGTCCCTGAGCGAAGCCATTGCGGTGGCCGAGGACAGCGAATTTCTGCGCGGCTGTCTGCCCGCAAAGCTGCTGGAGAATTATCTGGCGCTGAAGCGGTCGGAGACGGCGCTTGATGTGAAGGCCTATTTCCCGAAGATATAATAACGGGGGTTGTATGGACAGAATTCTGATCGCAGCCAGTGGAGACAAGGGTGCGGGCTATATCAGCGAGCTGCTGGATCCATCGGGCGACGTAATGTACGACATTGCGCGCAGCGGTGGCGAGGCCCGACGGATGCTGGGGGCGGACAATTACGACATTTTGATTGTGAATGCGCCCCTGTCTGATGAATTTGGCAATGATCTGGCTGCTGACACGGCGGATACATACGGTGTAGGTGTGATTATACTGGTAAAGGCGGAAATAGCGGACGAGGTGGCTGACAGGCTGGAGCCTTACGGTGTTTTCGTAGTACAGAAGCCGCTGAGCCGGGCGCTGTTCTATCAGGCGCTGAAGCTGCTTCATGCTTCCAGACGGCGGATTCTGGGATTGAAAACCGAGAATCTGAATCTTCAGGCAAAGATGGAGGAGGTACGCTTGATTTCCCGCGCCAAGTGTGCGTTGATACAGTACCTGAACATGACTGAACCGCAGGCGCATCGTTACATTGAGAAGCAGGCGATGGATATGCGTGTGACCCGTCGCGAAATCGCCGAGGGAATTATCAAAACCTACGAAACGTAGAAGGAGCTGCTGCACCTCCGTGCAGCAGCTCGCTCTGTCAATGAAAAGAATGGATATCCGCTTATCGCAGCAGGAGCGCGGCGGCAAGCTGAACGGCTTCGGCGCGGGTCAGGGGCGCGTAGGCGTTGAGAACGCCGTCGGAACCGCGCATAATGCCCGCTTCCATCAGACCGAACATTGCGGAGCGTGCCCATGCGGGGATGCTTTCCGCGTCCGCGGGGGCGCTGACGCTCAGAGTATCCGAACCGCGGATGCCGGTGATTCTGGAGAGGATGACGGCTGCTTCACAGCGGGTGATCTGATTGTTGGGATAGAAGCGCAGACCGTCCTCCGCCTCCACGCCGCTGATGATGCCGATGGCGTCGGCAGCGGCTACGCTGCCTTTATAGGCTTCGGGGATATCGGCGTCATCAGCGAAGCCGGTATTCAATGTGGAGAAGCCGGTATATCCGGCGGCGTTCATGACCAGCGACAGGAATTCAGCCCGGCTGATACCCTCGTTTGGGTAGAAGTTGGCTGTGCCCTCCACGCCGCCTGCTGTTTCGACGGTCAGCGCCATGCCGGCTTGTTCCAGCACGCCACTGCGCAGGCAGGTAATCAAAGCGCTTTCTGCCCAGTGACCGTCCATATCGGCGATAACCTCGCCAGCTTCGGGCATATCCACGCGCAGACGGACTTTCAGCGTATTGGAGCGTCCGCCGTAAAAGTCAACGGCGCGCACCTCAAAGCTGTCAACGCCCTCGTAATCGTCGAGGGGCGTGTAAACGTAGTAGCCGCGCTCACGGTCGGTGAGGGTTACGCTGCCGTGGGCAGGCTGAGAAACCAGCTCAAAGCGCACGCTGTCGCCGTCCGGGTCTGCCATTTCGATGCTGCCCGAGCAGGCTACGCCCGAGTAAGCAAAGACTTCTGCGGCTGATTGGGTGAGGATGGGGGCGCTGTTCACGTAAGTCAGGGCATACAGCGCACATTCATAGCTGACGCCGCTGCCGGTGGTGAAGCCGAAGGAAGTATCCAGCTCGTCACTGCCGTAGGGGACGAAGCGCAGGGAGGACAGGTTCTTTTTATTGATGGTCTGTCCTACGGCTACGTCCTGGCTGCCGAGGCGGAGCACGCCCAGCTCACGGTCGGGCAGGGAAGTGATTGTGATTCTGCTCACCGATTCCACGCCCAGCGCTTCGGCGAAATCGTCGGCGGTAAAGCTGATATCGGTGTTGGCGAGACCGGTTTTGACCATCGGTTCGTCGGCGGCGATGATGGCCAGCGCGGGTGAAAGGGGAGCGTCCGCTGCCAGTGCCGGGATGGTGAGTGATACAGCCAGCAGGGCGGCGGTAATGGGGATTATGTGTTTCATTGAAGTTACCTCCGTTTGGGATATAGGATGATGCTGCACCACTATTTTTTTCCGCCCCGGGCATGATTATGCACCGGCGTTGAATATTTTTTGGAACCCGCGAATTTTTTTGCCCGAAGCTATTGAAATTTTAACATATTAGTGTTATAATAATCTTTATAGAAAACATATTTCGGAGGTATACCGACATGATTGATATCAAAATTGAAAGAACGACTGCGCCTAAGGTTAAGCCCGATCCGGACAAGCTGGGCTTCGGCAACTATTTTACCGACCACATGTTCCTGATGAACTACACCGAGGGTCAGGGCTGGCATGACGCACGCATTGTGCCCTACCAGAACTTCTCGCTGGATCCCGCGTCGATGGTATTCCATTACGCACAGGAAATTTTCGAAGGTCTGAAGGCTTACAGAACGCCTGACGGACACGTTCAGCTTTTCCGTCCCCAGAAGAACATTCAGCGTATGAACCGCACCAACGATCGTATGTGCATCCCGCGGGTGGACGAGGAAGACGTCCTCACCGCCCTCAAGACGCTGGTTGAAGTGGACAAGGATTGGGTTCCCAGCAAGGAAGGCACGTCCCTGTACATCCGTCCCTTCATCTTTGCCACCGACGCGCATCTGGGCGTTCACGTGGCTAAGACCTACATATTCTGCATTATTCTTTCCCCCGTTGGTTCCTACTACGCAGCCGGCATCAACCCGGTGAAGATCTTCGTGGAGACCGAGTATGTGCGCGCTGTCAAGGGCGGCACCGGCTTCACCAAGTGCGGCGGCAACTACGCGGCATCCCTCATTGGTCAGAAGAAGGCTGAGGAACTGGGCTATGCGCAGGTGCTCTGGCTGGATGGCATCGAGCACAAGTACATCGATGAAGTGGGCGCGATGAACGTCTTCTTCGTCATCGACGGTGAGGTAATTACACCTACGCTTGAGGCTGGTTCGATTCTGCCGGGCGTTACCCGTATGTCCTGCATCGAGCTGCTCCAGAGCTGGGGTTACAAGGTTACTGAGCGCCGCCTTGCCATCGCCGAGGTGATTGAGGCTGCCAAGTCCGGTCGCCTGAACGAAGCCTTTGGCACTGGCACCGCAGCTGTTATCAGCCCCATCGGCGAGCTGAACGACAACGGCGACAAGATGATTGTAAACAATGGCGAGATCGGTCCGATCTCCCAGAAGCTGTACGACAATCTGACCGGCATCCAGTGGGGTCGCATCCCGGATGACAAGGGCTGGACTGTTCGCGTAGACTGAGGTTAATTGAATAAACGGCGGCAGTCACTGACTGCCGCCGTTTTGGCAAGGGGGCACTATGGAAGCGAAGCCTTTGAGCGGGCTGTAAATACATAATAAATATGGAAACAATCATTGCTGTAGTGGCATATCTGTTTGTTATCTTTGGGTTCCTGTTTATCCCTTCATTCATTGCATTCGTTTTATGCTATTGTTTTGAGTGGAAGTTCAAACGTGCTGTTCGGGTGCTGCTGGCTGCGTTGGCTATAGAGACAGGGATGATTGTGTATCTGTCCCAGCATCCGATTTTCATTTGCCCCGGAGAATATCAGGATTATGTGGAGCGTAATGGCGCGCCCACAAGGAGAGGAATATATTCATCGCAAATTCCGCTCTTTGTGATAGCGAATCAGGTAGAGTATGCTGGAGATGGTGAAGTTCATGTGCGGACATGGTATTTCCCACTTGGCGCTGTGACCATGGGCGTCGGCAGAGATGGATATTTTCAACTTGAAGGTTTATTTGAATAGCGAAAAGGACGCGCATCGCGCGTCCTTTTCGTATTTACTCCAGTGCCTGACCGGCTCTTGCCGGGTCGTAGCCGCAGACCTCCGCCATCAGATCGATCAGCGTCCGTCCATCCTCTGCCAGCGCGTCGAGGGTAGTATCCGCGCGCAGCTTGCCCCGGTGAAGAATCACTGCCCGATCGAGAAAACCCGAGATTTCGCTGATTTCGTGGGTGGCGATGAGCAGTGTCTCGCCGTCCAGCATGGATGCCGCCAGCTTCAGAAAATCCCGGCGGGTGAAGATGTCCTTGCCCAGAAAAGGCTCATCCATCAGCAGATATTTCGCTCCCTTGGAGAAGCCGATGACTGTTTCCAGCTTGGCACGCTGTCCCTTGGACATGGCATAGGCTTTTTTGTCTAGCGGCAGATCAAAGAACTTCATCAGCCGGCAGAATCGCTCGCCGTCAAAGCGGGGATAGAATTTTTCCAGAAACCGCATATGTCCCCGCCCGTCCAGCGACGGAAACCAGCTGCCCGCTTCCGAGATATAGGCGATATCCGCCAGCATCTTTTCGGGCGGCTGACCGTCGATGGTGACGCTGCCGTTGGTGGGAGCGATCAGCCCGGCGATAATCCGCAGCAGCGTGGATTTGCCCGCGCCGTTGACGCCCAGCACACCTACTACTTCGCCGTCCGGGATGGTCAGCTTGATGCCCTCCAAGCCGATGGATTCCTTATAATATTTGTCAAGCGCATGACAGATGATCATGGTTCCTTGCTCCTTTCAAGAAAAAGCTGCACATATTGATAGTCTCCGCTGCCGCCGGAAAAGCTGGCGGTGAAGGGATGAAGATTCATAGCCACCCCGCCGTTTTTGTCCATAACCGAAACCGAGACCACGTAACCGATGGCGCCGCCTCCGTACTCGGTCAGCAGTCCGGCGTAGGTTTCGCCGGAGACGCCTCCGGCATCCACACGAAGCCAGGTCTTATAATCGGACAAATCCAGCACATACAACCGTTCGCCGTCCCACAGCGCGTCCCAGGAGGGGCGCAGGTATTCGACCAGCCGATAGTCGGTGTAAACACCGATTGGATATTCCCACGCCGTATCGCCGTATGCCAGCAGCTTGCCTGTGTCCGGTGAAAGGGCGGCGTAATACGCATGGTCGGCGGTCAGCACGCGGAAGACGGCGGCGTTATCGTCGGCCATGATGGCGGAGGTGTCCAAGATTTCGTCGTCAAGCGTCCACGTCATGCCCGGCTTGCCCGATAATCCCTCGGCGAGGACGGACAGGTGCAGGCTGTCCCCGTCCCGGATTGCGCAGAGGGCTCGTCCGTGGTCGGCGCTGAACCACTCCAGCGTTCCGGCGGTGTCCTCGGGGAAGGTATAGATACGTTTGGTGCCGATATAGTCGTCCGTTGTATCAATTTCCGTGACCCAGACCGCCGCGCCTCCAATCCGGTCGGCACACAGCAGGTCAACGCTGGTCAGCCGATAACTGCGGCTTCCGGTTCTCTCCGACCAGAGAAAGTCTGTCGGATCGATTTCCTCACCGTTGATGGTGATGTAGACGGTTGTCGTATAATCATACGCCAGCGGATCGGGTTCTTCGAGAAAGTTGTCGGTACGCTGGGGCGGGAACCATACCCGGATATCGCCGTATTCCTCAGCAGTGATGGTGCGCGGCTCACCCAGCGGGGTGGCATTTTTGTAACCGTAGGATGCCAGTTCGCCCAGCGAATGAAACCCATGCAGCGCAAGCTGAACGTTCACCTTGTCGATGGTGTAGCATTCCGTCCAGTAGGTACCGGCAACACCGTCGATGACACCTTCCAGAATGGGGTAGTCCGGGTTGAGATCGCCGACTCGCGTCATTTTTGCATCCTCCGGAATGAATGCGATGATGAATGGCTTCTGACCGATAGCATAGCCACGGATGTTGTTGAATAAGCTCCAGACACCCTCTGTCAGATGTCCGCAGTAATCTGCGGCCGCTTGCCCGCCCAGCTGACGGACGATGACGGTTTCGCCGCCGGTGACGCGGAATTCACAGCCCCAATCGTTGCCGGTGTCGCTATCCCGGCTGTATGGGTCATAGTAGTATGGGTCATAGAAGCTGCCCCGGATGGCGATGCTGTCCAGCAGTCCGCCGCAGTCATCCAGCGTGAGGGTAGTGAAGCTGCGATAACCCGCACCGAACAGTCCGCACACCAGCCCCAACACAATTGCAATTGCAATCAGCGGGAGAAAAGCCTGAATATTTTGTCTCATGATTCGTTTTCTACCTCAAAATATAGCTGCACATATTGACCGCTGCCGCTGGAGCCGGAAAAATTGGCGGTGATGGGGTGCAGTCCCATGGCGATTTCGCCGTCCTTATCCATGACCGAAATCGAAACCGCATGACCAATGACGCCGCCGCCATAAAGCGCCAATCGTTCCTGATTATCGGTGTTTGTTGAATAAAGCTGGCATTCATAGTCCGAGCGGTCGAGGACATACAGCCGCTCGCCGTCCCAGAGGGCGTCGAAGCCGGGGACGCTGCTGTTGTAGTTCAGCAATCGGCTGTCGAATGCAAAGGGTGTGCTTCCGTATGCCAGCAGCTTGCCGGAGGCGGGGTCAACGGCGGCGTAGGTGACGGTGTCGTAGTTGGTGGATATCCGCATACAGACCGCGCCGTTTGAGACGAGAGAGGCGACGGATGCGTCTTCAACGCCGTACAGGGTCAGAACCCTGACCGGGCTTTTCCCGCAGGACAGGGCGCGCAGCTCCAGCATATCGCCGTCCCGAACCGCACAGACGGCGGCGTTTTCTCCGTTGGTGTAAATCCCCGCCAGCGACAGCTTTTCGTTATCCTCAAAGGCGGCAATCCGTTCGGTGGATATGACCTTCCTGTCCGCATCCAGCGTCGTGACCCACACCGACGCGCTGCCGATATTGTCCGTGGTCAGCGCGTCCACATGGGTGACGGCATAGCCGCCCTTCGTTTTCTCGGCAAAGACTGCGCCATGCGGCAGCTCGCTGATGTCGCCGATTGAGAACCACGCCGTCCATTCGGTGTTATAGGAGACGTAGGGGTAGCCGCTCTTCGGCACGGTTTTGCTGTAGTCGAAGTATGGAGCCATCCAGACAGTCAGCTTGCCGTATTCCTCGGCGGTGACGGTGCGCGGCTCGCCCAGCAGAATCAGATCAAGCTGCTCGGGGGTGTATTCGATCAGGTTTTCCAGCGAACCACGGGACAGGGCGTATTGATACGTCAGCTTGTCGGCGGTGTAGCCCTTGGCGCGGAAGCCGTCGAGGACGGTTTCGCCGTCCCTGTCCACGCTGCCGTAGCAATAGGGCAGATCGGGGTAAACATTGTCGATGGGGGTCAGCGTGGCGTCGTCCGGAACGGTAACGACGGCGATAAGACTGCGATTAAGGATGTCGCGGACGGTGGAACTGCTCCAGATGGCAGAATTCATGCCGTAATAGGATTTCAGCTCCTTCCACTGCACATGAGTTTCTGCTTTAACCGTCTCCCCGGCGTTCAGCTTGAAGCTGCATCCGTAACTGCCGGACTGGTAAAATCGTCCGCTGACGGCGAGACCGTCCAACAGCCCGCCGCAGTCATCGAAGGCAACGGTAAAGGCGTAGTCACTGTAGCCCACTGCCAGCAGACTTACGGTCAACACCATGACCAGAATCAGGGCAAGAATCGGAAAAAGTGCGTGAAGCCAGTATTTTTTCATGAACATTCTCCTTAATCGGCGAAGCGGACGATGAACCGCTGGGCTGAGCCGTTATTGCCCGAATAGAGGGTGTTGAGCGGATGGAGGTTCATGGACACTTCGCCGTCGGCGTCCATCACCGACAAAGTGACGAAGTATCCGGTCATGCCGCCGCCGTATCGTGTGAGCATATCCTGATCGCTCCATTCGGGAGTGGAGGGGTAATCATACTGCAGGGCGGTGGAGAAGTGGTATTCGGCGTTGTCGAGGACGTAGAGCCTGTCATGAAGCCACAGCGCGTCGAAATCCTGTTCCGTTCCGGTCAGCGTGTAGCCCCGGTGGTAAACGTTGGTCAGCTCGGTTTTGCCGTGAGCCAGCAGGCTGCCGTCGGTCATGGACAGGGCGAAATACTGCGCCTCCTCCTCGTAGGACACGCCGCCGTACATCCGCCGGACACGGAAGCAGGCCGCGCCGTTTGAGAGGACCGCACGAACCGTGGGGGCGTAATACTCCTCGACGGCGGTGGGAATGTTGTACGGCTCACAGGGCTGACCGTCGGCAAAGATTTGCAGGATGATAGCGTTGTCCGAACGGACGGCGGTGAGCAGATTCTTGCCTTCAGCGCTGAACCAGAGTAAGGTTTGCGGGCTGTCGTAGTTGATTTCGGTCAGCAGCCAGCTGCCGACCGGTGTGGTTCCCACGATATCGGTGACGCGCACATCGGCGTGCAGGCAGTCGTGGCTGTCCCAGAGGTAGCAGCGCATACCGCTGCCGGTGTATTCGATGTAGGCGATGCGGTCTTCAAAGGAGGTATCATCGGTGTAAAAAGGCTTTCCTGCGGCAAAGCTCTGAATCTTGCTGTAATCGACGGCAACAGTGTGACCGCCGCCCTCCCAATCCGGGAGTATATCCAGCGCGTAGCGGATGTACAGCGGCTGTCCCTCATCATCCTCGGTGAGTGTACGTGGTTCGGCGAGAGGGATTTCCTTCTTTTTTGTACTGTCTGTCAGATAGTATTGATATGTGACGGCAGACACCTGATAATAGTCATCATAGTAGAGATTTCCCTCATAGGAAAAAGCTATAGGCAGATTGTACGCGGCGGGATCGATCTGCGTCAGCTCTGCACCCTCCGGCAGAGTGATGCGGCATTCCAGAAACCAGCCGGAAGCGCCGTTTGCTGACAGCACGCCGTCGGTGTAGAACTTCGATTCGTCGGACATGACTGCGGCGTGGGCGCTGCCGCCGAAGGAAACAGTGGTGTCATAGCGCAGCTTGTCGAAGCTGTCGTAATATTCCAGCTCCAGGGACACATTCTCCAGTCCATCCACGGCGGTGAGATAAGCGGGGAAGGCGTAGCTTGTGTAGCCGACAGTTATGCAGCCGATAAACAGCGCCAGAGTCAGCGCCGCTGTCAGAATCGGCAGGGACGCGGTGAACAGATGCTTCATGGCGGTAAGCCTCACAGGGTATCGCCGCGGCGGATAAGGCTGCAGGCTTTCCATCCGGCGATGGCTGCTAAAACAAGCGCGGCGAAGATCAGTACGGGAATCACATCCGCCGTTCCCAAAGCGCAGAGCAGGATGAAGCCTGCGGCAAGAGCAAGTCCCGACCAGCGGCGGGCCATCACGGACAGGGCGGCACAGAGGGTGACGGCGGGTGCGCCAAGGTGGACGGTCAGCATAAAGAGCCATTCTCCGGCGGTGCGGGGAAGGACGAAGTGCAGGAATTCGTCCCGCAGGAATGCCAGCCATACGGCGTTCGGTTCCACATAGACGGTGTAAGTCACCCTCTCACGCAGGGAGGTCAGCGCGGCGTAAAGCTGCTCATAAGCCAGCCGGACGCTGATATGCTGTGCGGCACTCAGCAGCAGAAGGGTCATCACGCCGCCGACGAGATAAGCGATGAACACCCAAACCCGGCTCACCGGAACCGTGTACAGGCTGAGCACCGATCGGGAGATCAGATAGCGGCGAAGCACTGACGCGGTCAACAGCGCCATCAGCAGCACGACGGCGGCGACATAGACGCCCGCGAAGCCGCTTTGATCGATCATTGTGGAAAAGAGGACATAGCGCAGTTCCAGCGAACCTGCGCTGTCGAGCTGCAAGGCAAACATGAGCTGCTGTACGACAATCAGCGCGGCGGAGACGGCGAGCCCGGCGATCAGCAGATCGCGCATAAGAAATTCGCAGAGCAGGAGCGGACGCTTGATGGTTTCGTTTTTCATGGTAATTTCCAGCCTTTCGTGGGTAAAGTGTGTGGTTTGATTCATACGGTGTGTCGGCGGATTCAATCCTTCCAGTTGTCGCCCAGCAGCTGTACCGCCGAGCGGAAGTCCAGCCCCAGGTCGCGCAGACGGTTGACATAAATCTGCGCCGCCTCATGCGCCAGTCCTTCGCGGATGGCGTCCACCGTTTCATCGGACGCGCAGAGGACGCTGCCCGAGCCTGGCTGACTGGCGAGAATGCCCTCATCCTCTAATATTTTATATGCTTTCTGAACGGTGTTTGGGTTGATTTCCAGCTGAACCGCCAGCTCCCGCCTGCTGGGCAGGGGATCGCCCCGGTGCAGCTGACCAGCTGCCAGCCGTGATTTTACCTGCCGCACGATGGACAGGTAGACCGGCTCACTGCCGTCCGGACGCTCGAATTCAATGCCGCTGTGTGCCATGCGCTCACCTCTCTTGTAACTGTATTATATCAGCAATACGGTTCCTTGTCAATAGGTTTGCAGAATTTTTCTAAGGAAATTTTTTCTGCGCAACGGTGTTGACAAGACGAATGAAGCGTGATATACTATTAAAAAATCACATGAAAGGAGCAGCTTCATGTTCAAAAAATATGTTTCCAACACGGCTGCCGGTACCGGCACCAACTTCATTCTGCTTTATGACAAGCCCACACGTCTGCGCGCGCGGATTTACTTCCGACCGGAGGTCTTCGGCGATTTTAACTGGCGCTTTTACTACGTCAATTCGGTGAACAGCACCTTCGGCGATGGAGATGTTGCGCAGCGCAATCGCAGCGGCGGAAGCTGGCGCATTCTGTCTGCGGCGATTGCCGACGGCGGCGTCATCGATGGTCCGGAGGTTGTTCCCGGCGAGCTGGAGCTGTTGCCGGTTACATACGACGGCAGCACATCCCGGAACGTTCAGCCTGATGAGGCGTTCTGGAGCGATCCGGTGAAGCTGAATATCCCCGACGGACACTACATCGCCTTTGAATGGGAGCTGGAGGGCGATGCAATCCCCTGCACGCCGGACAGTCGTACCGCCGCGTTCATCGATATGGGCGGAGGCTGGACAACCGGTGATCACTTCGACTGCCCCATGCCGGCGCTGATCGGCTGCGACAGACCGTACAAAAAGCGTGTCGCCTTTGTGGGCGATTCGATCACCCAGGGCTGCGGCACGCGCAAGAATTATTATGAGAACTGGGTTCATCGTATTGCCGCCATGCTCCAGCCCGATTATGCCGTTTGGAATCTGGGGCTGGGATTTGCGCGCTGTGATGACGCGGCGACCGACGGCTGTTGGCTGAATAAGGTGAAGCAGAGCGATGTGGTGGTTGTCACCTGCGGCACCAACGATCTGCTGCGGGGTCCGCTGGGATTGGGGCGTCCTTCCACTGCGGGCGAGCTGTGCGCCAATTTGCAGAAAATCGTAAAGGCGTTGAAAGAAGCGGGGGCAGAGGTTATTCTGTCCATCATTCCACCCTTCTCCTACAGTGAAAAATCTGTGCTGGAATGGCGGGCATTCAATCTGGCGATTCCGTCCATCGCGGCTCAATACGGCTGCCGCGTGTTCGATCTGGACGGCGCCATCGAGGGAGACAGCAATCTGGACTGCCGCTATCCCTACGGCGCTCATCCGGATGGCGAGGGCGGACGGGTCATTGCGGAAAAATTCTATGAGACTTTCCATATTGACAGCGGATGGAATCTGTAAGGGGGAATTTCTATGGTATACTATATCGATTTTCAGCCGAAGACCACCTCACGCGTCCACGAGGCAACCGAGTGGTCGATCACTTATACATACAACGCGCCCGACACAACACTGCCCCGTGTGCTGCTCATTGGCGATTCAATCTGCAACGCCTATCAGGCGCGGGTGAGAGACAAACTGGACGGGAAGGTGAACGTTTCCTTCTGGGCAAGCTCCAAGTGCGTCACCGACCGGGAGTATTTCCGGGAGCTGGATTTCATGCTGGGCGCGTATCAATATGACGTTGTGACCTTCAACAACGGTCTGCACAGCCTTGGAACCAACCGCGCCGAGTGGGAAGCCGCGTACACCGCTGTATTGCGCTTCATCCGCGCAAAGCTGCCCGACGCGAAGCTGCTGCTGGTTTCCACCACGCCGCTGAAGGATTCACGGCTGACCGCCGTCTCCGCCGAGCTGGCTGATTATGCGAAGAAGACCGCCGTCTCACAGGGGCTGGGCTTTATCAATCTGTTTGCCGCCTTCATGCCGCTGGATCGGGAGCTGTACTGGTCGGACACCTACCACTTCAAGCCCTCCGCGGTGAATATGCAGGCGGAGATCATTGCCGGACGGGTCAGGGAAGCGTTGTAAGAAAAACTGCATAAAAACAATCAGCTTCAGCCGCGCTTATGCGCGGCTGAAGCTGATTGTGTGATGTGTGCGTTTTATTTCACTCTGCGGAACCAGAGCAGCTTCTCAAGCGGTGAGGCCAGCTTTACGGTCTGGCGTCCGTCGTAAACATTGCCGTCGCTGTCAGCCCAGCGTCCGGCGGGGAAGGTGACATCCTTTGTGAAGGTGCCCTTCGTGACAATCGGGCAGACCAGTATATCCTCGCCCAACATGAATTCGTCCGTAATCCGTGCATAACCCTGATGCGGATCGTTGTATTCAAGGGCGCGGAGAATCGGCTCGCCGGTGCGCTCGGCATCTCCGACCAGCGCGATAATCTCGTCTGCCAGCTCCTTGTGCAGCTGACCAGCCTCGGCGACGATTTTGTAGGATTCCTCCGACAGCGCGCGCCAGGGCGCCCAGGAGAACTGCATCATCGGACAGAGCGCCGATGCCTGCGCCATCCGGATGAACAGTTCTTCGTCGATTTTGAAGCCGGGCTTCAGGTTGAAGCTCCACTCGCCGCCGCCAATCATGTCCGGGCAGATGAAGGGATGTCCCATCAGCCCCTGCATGATCGAGCAGGGAATAACCGTGTTGATGCCGTCGTTGTCCCAACGGTGCCCGCGGTCGCAGAGACGCTGGATGGTAGCCTTGCCGCCGCCCTTGTAGGTGTCCTTGTACTCGTGGAATTTATAACGGGCGCCGAACTCATTCCATGCCAGATTCAGCGCGGCGGGGTCGTGATCGTCGGCAGGCTCGCCGTTTGCCATGTTGGCGGGGTGATACATCCCATAGGAGCCGCCGTCAAACTTGAAGCCGTCCACGCCATATTCGCTCATCAGGTGTTTTAGCTTGGAATCGAGAAATTCCCGGTCGCAGTCCTTGCGGAAGTCCAGAATGGCGGAATAGCCGTTCCACCAGTTGACCAGCGCCACCTGTCCGGTCTTGTTGCGCAGGAAGAGGCGGTTCCAGCTGTCCGGGTTGAAATCGGGACGGGTGTTCATGCTGAACTCTTGACCGTCCGCTGTGACCAGCGGCGTGACCCAGAGCATGACGATGAACCCCAGCTTGTGCAGCTCGTCAATCATAGCCTTGGGATCGGGGAACTTGTGCAGATCGAACTGCCACAGACCATAGCGGGTGTGCCAGCCCTCGTCGATGATTAAAATGCCCGGTTCAAAGCCGTGATCAATGATGGCGTGAGCGTAATCGAGAACGCCCTGCTGGGTGGGATGGTAGGTAAATTCCATCCATGTGTTGTATTGCGCGGTACGGAAAAATTCCCGGGGAAGCTGCTTGCCGTTTTTGCGGGTTTCGGTGAAGGGAAAATGAGCGTTCATCGCTGCCAGATAGGCGTCGCGCAGGCAGTCTCCGGCTTCGACGCATTCGAACCCGCCGCCCTCGAAGCAAAGCTCGTCGCCATCCACCCATGCGCGGAAGGTGTCCTCGCTCCAGATATAGCGACCCTTGCTGGACAGGAACAGGGGCATGAACTGATTGACCGGACGGCGGCGCATATCCCGTGACCAGGTACAGCCTGCGGCGATGGGCATCTCTGTGCCGTTGACGGTGGGACCTCCCCAGAACAGCTCGCCGGGGAGAAATTTTACGCGGTATTCCATGATAATCCTCCTTGAAGGGTTGATTTTTGTCTCTGATTCTATTATAATTATATATACGGGCTTGTAAATAGGAAAACAGCCAAAATATTTTAGATTTTGGGCATAGGAGGGCATATGACGGTTGATTGCTTTGAAAAATGCTATCACTACCGCAAGGACAGCAGCTATGTGTTTGAGGGACACCGCCATTCCGGGCGGAACGGCTACGAGGTGAATATCGTGCTGGCGGGCTGTCTGGAGGTGACTTGTGGAGCGTCGGTTTTCCGGCTGAGGGCGGGAGAGCTGGGCGTCTGGCACACCGACTGCTTCCACTGCAACCGGACGGCGGCGGAGGGAATGACCGAATTCCTGTCCATCCATTTCGATTCCGCCGACCGGGGTCAGGCGGAGGAACCGGCGGTCTACCATCTGTCGGATAGCAGCCGGACATTGGTGGGGCTGATCGACGAGGAGGCGGGCGGCAATGCCGTGGACGGAAACTCCGGGAAAATCAACCGTGCGGCGCTGGATCTTTTGGAAGCGCTGCTGCTGCGTTTGGAAGGAATGGGCAGCGTTCCCGAGCGGACGATGACCGGCAATCCGGCGATTTACCATCGGGCGGTGACGGTGATGGGCGATCATCTTCACGAGCCGCTGACTGTGCCGATGATCGCCAGACAGTGCGGCGTCTGCGTCACGGCGCTGAAAAACGCCTTTGCCGAATGTGCTGGCAAGGGCGTGAAGGCTTATTTTGTGGAGATGAAGATGGAAGCTGCCAGACAGATGCTGCTCGATGGCGCGGGAGTGGACGAGATTGCGGCGAAGCTGGGCTTTTCGTCGGCGTCCTATTTCTCCCAGTGCTTCCGCCGGCTCAACGGCTGCACAGCCAGTGAATACAGGTCGAACGCCGGACGCGTGCGACCATGACGAAAATACGGGGCAGGTGAAATCACCCGCCCCGTTTATTTTATGCCAGATAAGGTTTGCAGCGTCCGCCGTAGAAATAATGGAAGCAGTTCGGTCTGTCGATCATCTCCCGGGCAAAGATCAGCAGCGCGGGGAAGGACGGCGACGGCTGGAAGGTGTAAACCTCCTGCGGCTCATCATCCATTTCCACCGTGGTGATGTGTACGAGCTGATATTTTTTCAGCTTTTCCAGCATCTCCTTTGCGGCGTCAGCGGAAAGCCCCAGATTCTTCACCAGCAGATTGGGGGTGAAGGCCTTGTTGTGGTCGCGCCGGTTCAGATAGACCAGTGTGTCGAAGAAGGTTCTGTCTGCCAGATCGGCGAAAAGGGTGGGATAATCAATGCCGTCAAGCAGCGCTTTCCCCATATCGGCGATCTCCGGGACGAGCAGAAAATAGGACAGACGCCTGCCCAGCCCCATTTCGGTGTAACCGTTGTCGCGGCGGATGCTGGAGTAGCGCTGCTGACCTTCGTCGATTCCGCTGCACACGTTTGCAAGCGTATCCTCCGGACGGAGGGGCTGGTCGTACATGGCGCGCTCAATTGTCCA
This sequence comes from Clostridia bacterium, assembly GCA_017472255.1. Taxonomy (GTDB): domain Bacteria; phylum Bacillota; class Clostridia; order Oscillospirales; family CAG-272; genus Flemingiibacterium. The sequence goes on from JAFUQU010000014.1 coordinate 379,596, forward strand.
GCACAGCTCAAAGGCGGTGTTGATTCGCTCCTCATGGGGAACGTCCGCCAGCTTTTTTGCCAGCGCCGTCTCCACGTCGCTGTAGTCGGCGATGCTCCGACCGAACAGGGTGTCGATGGAAACGCCAAAAAAATCGGCGATGCGGGGCAGCAGCTCGGTATCGGGCAGACCGCCGTTCTCCCATTTGGAGACGGCCTGTGCGGATACGCCCACGAAATTGGCAAGCTCCTCCTGTTTTGTGCCTTTTTCTTTTCGCAGAGATGCGATGTTGGTTCCGATGTTGTTTGTCATGGTTTTACCTCCGGATTTTTTTCTGAACGGTCTTTCAGTGTCTCTATTATATCACAATCTCCGGTTGTCTGCAAGGGAGGCGTTTTTGACAAAATCAACTTTAGATTGATGAATAAAACATCAATCAACCCGGAGTTGCATCAGAAGTGCAGACCGCGGATGGTGCGGATAAGATTATCCGCGTAGTATTTGTGTCCCAGCAGATTGGGATGCACCTTGTCCTCATGCAGCAGCTCCGGCAGATTGGGCATCAGCGTGAAGCCGTTCACAATCGCGATGTTGGGATATTTCGCGCAGATTTGGCGCACCTTCTCAAGGTTTCCGGGGAGGAAGGCACAGGCATCGTCCGCCCGCCAGATGGGGGAAATCACCAGCGTGGGGATGCCGGAATAAAGCCGGTTCAGCGCGGCATAGAAGCGTTCGGCGCGGTCGGCGAAGTCAGCCCCGCCGCAGCCGTTGGTGCCCAGCGAGACAATAATCTTGTTCGGCGTATAGCCTTCCAGCGGGAGCATATAGCCGTCGTCGTACATCAGTCCGCCAATGGCCTGATCCAGCGAATCATAGCCCAGCGTCCGGGTGGTCAGGTTCACGTAACTGCCGCTGGACATCATGGAACCGACATTTTGAGAACCCGCCCCCTGCGTGATGGAATCGCCCAGCCAGAGCACCTTTGTGCGGCGGCGGGTCGGTGTGAAGCTGCCGTTCAGCGTGAAATTGCGCAGCATAAGGCGGCAGTAGTTGGGAAAGTAAATCTGTACCGTTTTCATTCCCGCGGGCAGCTTGCAGGAAAAGTGCCCCTCGGTTATGTCGCCCATGGGGAAGACATGGCAGGGAACGCCGTCCACGCAGACGTCGATGCTGCCTGTCGAGACGATGTAGTCCAGCTTGTAATCGAAACCGATTTCCGTGGCGTTGGTGCGCAGGTCGGCGTGAACCGCGCCGGTGTGATGGGCGCGGACATAGAAAATTTCGACGCTTTTGTAATATTCCATCTGCGCGTCGGTAACGCGGCAGCAGACGGTATAGCCGTCCTCGTCCTTAAACTGATACGCGCCGTGGATGATGCTTTTCAGCTGCTTGGGTGTGAGAATCATGACAATTCGCTCCTTTAAGTATAATTTTCAAAAATAGTTTACTTTATGAATTTTCCCGCTGCCGGCGATAGGCGGTCAGATCATCCTTGGGAGACAGACCGAACAGGCTCCGGTACTGCCGCCAGAAGGAGGAATAATCGGAGAAGCCGCTGCCCGTGAATCCGGCGCTGACGCTCCCGCCGAGGAACATATTCTGTCTGGCGGCGATGAGACGCTTTTTCGTGGTGTAATCCCAGATTGTCGTACCCACTGTCGCCCGGAACCGGCGGTTCAGATAGGATTTGTCCCGGTAGAGCGCCGATGCCAGCGTGTCCAGATCCCAGTGATCGCCCAGATGGGTGTTGACATAACGGATGATCTCGCCCACCAGCGGATCGCCGCCGTCCTCATCGGGCGGGAGCGTGTCCGCGTCGGAAAGATGGTGCAGGATGGCTCCCAGCGAAACGAGAACGGCACAGCGGCGGTTTTCCACCGGTGTGTGGAAAATCTGCGTCAGACAGGTGCGGATGAAGCCGTCGTCATCGCGGCAAAGGGCGCGTTGACGGTTCCGCAGGCTGTCGCCCAGCGGGGACAGCTCGCCGGTGAAGATGGTGTCCCGAAAGAGCAGCGCCATCCGTTCGTAGGGCATACTGGCGTCCACGTGCATGGCGTGGGTTTCGCCGGGGCAGAGCAGCAGACAGCGTCCCGGCTCCATGCGGGTTGACACGCCCTCCACCGCCATGCTTCCGCTGCCGCCGATGAAATAGTACAGCTCAAAGCGGTCATGGAAATGGGCGGAGTAGGATATACTTCCGGCGTCCGGCTCCGGGCTGATCGAGTGATGCAGATAGATGTCCGCGTCACGGTATTCATCGCATTTCTCCATGAACAGCCCTCCTTTCGTCCGATCATAAAAACAGTATAACACAAGATGTCGATATTTGCAATAGTTTTTGCGATAATCGCAATTGCATTGAAGAAAAATATGCGTTATAATGGTATCATCAAATTCATATAAGGAGAATGTAAATGGAACTGTTAAAAGAGCTTCTCTGCGATAAGCTGACCATCCGCGTTTGGAACAACCGCCGTTCGGCAGGAGCTGCCGCCGCATCGGACGGCGCTGCTATCCTGAAAAAGCTGCTGACCGAGCAGGATCATGTCAACGTGATTTTCGCCGCCGCACCGTCGCAGGACGATACGCTGTCCGCGCTCTGCGCACAGCCGGGCATCGACTGGAAGCGGGTTCACGCCTACCACATGGATGAATATGTGGGCTTCGACCGGGAGCATCCCCAGAGCTTCGGCAGGTATCTGGACAACCATATCTTCGGTCTTGTTCCCTTCGGAAAGGTCTGCTACATCGGACGCGCCGACGCGGACGGCGAAACGGTCTGCGCCGATTACGCCAAACTGCTGCATGACAATCCGCCGGATGTGGTGTTCCTCGGTATCGGCGAGAACGCGCATATCGCGTTCAACGACCCGTGGGTGGCGGATTTCAATGACCCGAAGCTGGTCAAAACCGTGCCGCTGGACGAAACCTGCCGCAATCAGCAGGTTCACGACGGATGCTTCCCGACCCTCGCCGATGTGCCGACCCACGCATACACGCTGACCATCCCCGCGCTGACCTCGGCGAAAGCGCTGATCTGCACCGTTCCCTGCACCACCAAGGCGGAGGCGGTGTACAATACGGCATCAAAGCCGATCAGCCCCGATTATCCTGCCACCATCATGCGCCGTCACCCGAACGCGGTCATGTACTGCGACCCGGACAGCGGTGCGAAGCTTCTCTGATTGGAGGAAATGAACATGAAACAAATGAGAATTGCCATCATCGGGCAGGGACGTTCCGGTCGTGACATCCACGGCGCGTTCTTGCTGAACGACAAAAGCGAGCGCTACAAGGTCGTCGCCGTCTGCGACTGGAAGGCTGACCGCCGGGAGCGTGCCGCAAAGGACTTCGGCTGCGACGTTTACGAGGATTACCGCGAATTATTCAAGCGGGACGATATCGATCTGGTTGTCAACTCCACCTTTTCCTATGAGCATTGTCCCGTAACCCTCGATCTGCTGTCCCACGGCTTCAACGTGCTGGTGGAAAAGCCCTTCGCCATGACCGAGGCTGACTGCAAAAAGATGATTGACACGGCTTACGAGAACAACGTGAAGCTGTTCGTTTTCCAGCAGTCCAGATTCGCGCCCTACTACACCAAAATCCGCGAAATTGTGGACAGCGGCGTTCTGGGGAAGATCGAGCAGATTTCCATCAGCTTCAGCGGATTTGCCCGCCGCTGGGACTGGCAGTGCTCCCAGCGATTCGGCGGCGGCGGACTTTACAACACCGGACCCCATCCGCTGGATCAGGCGCTGGATCTGCTGGATTTCGATCCGCAGACAACGCTGCTTTACTCGCGGCTGGATACGCTTAACACCTACGGCGACGCGGACGATTACGCCAAACTGCTGATTACCGCGCCGGGCAAGCCGCTGATCGATTTAGAGGTCAGCAGTGCCAACGGCTATTTTAAGGATAACTATGTGATTCACGCGAAAAACGGCTCTCTGCGCGCTACGCTTCGGGAGATTCAGTACAAGTATTTCGTTCCCTTGGAGAATGTTGACCACACGCTGATTCTGGAGCCGCTCTGCCATGAAAACGGCTATCCCGCCTACTGCTCGGAAAAGCTGAACTGGCACGAGGAAACCATCAGTCTGGACGGTTCCGCCTTCGATGTGGGAACCAGCCGCTATTACGACATGGTTTACCGCTGCCTGTTCGAAGGACGCCGTCCCGAGATTGAGCCGTGGCAGTCGATGATGCAGATTCAGATTTCCGAGCAGGTTCACCGGGACAATCCGCTGACCATCAAATATTGATATGACGACGAAAATCATCAACGCCCGCGTTGTGGACGGCGGCGAGGTGCGGCAGGGGGAGCTTTGCTTTGGCGAGCGCATTCTGCCGCCCGGCACGCCCTGCGAGCGGGTGATCGATGCAGGCGGACGCTATGTCAGCGCCGGATTTATCGATATTCACGTCCATGGCGGCGGCGGGTACGATTTCATGGACGGGGACGAGGAATCCTTTATCGGCGCGGCGGCGTTTCACGCAAAGCATGGCACGACGGCTCTGTGTCCGACCACGCTGTCCGGCGAATTTAAGGAAACGTTGCGGGTATTCGACACCTATCGCCGGGTGAAGGCGATGCGGCGGGACGGTGCGGATTTCATCGGACTGCATCTGGAAGGCCCCTATTTCGCCCTGTCCCAGAAGGGCGCGCAGGATGAAAAGTACGTTCACCCGCCGGTGCGGGAAGAGTATATGCGCGTGCTGGAGGCGGCGGGCGGCGATATTGTCCGCTGGAGCGCCGCGCCGGAGCTGGACGCGGGCTATGAATTCGCCGCCGAGCTGCAAAGACGGGGCATATTGGTCAGCGCCGGGCATACGGATGCCAACTGCCGCCAGATGCTGGATGCGGCAAAGAACGGCTACAGCCATATGACCCATTTTTACTCCTGTATGAAGGGCGTTGAGCGGGTGAACGGCATCCGCATCGCCGGTGCGATTGAAGCGGGATATCTGGACGATTCGATCACGGTGGAGGTAATCGCTGACGGGATGCACATTCCCCATGAGCTGCTGGCGCTGGTCTATAAGTGGAAGGGCGCGGACAAAACTGCGCTCATCACCGACGCCATGCGGGGCGCAGGTTTACCCGAGGGCAGCGAAAGTCTGCTGGGCAGCCGAAAAAACGGGCAGCCGGTCTATATCGAACGAGGTGTGGCATGGCTGCCGTCGGGGCAGGCCTTCGCGGGAAGCGTGGCGACCACCGATCGTCTGGTGCGCAATATGCTGGAAGCGGGCGTACCGCTTGCCGACGCGGTGAAGATGGCGTCCGAGACGCCGGCGAAGCTGGTGGGCTGCCAATCCAAGGGGCGGCTGACTACAGGCTGCGACGCGGATATTGTGATCTTCGACGAAAATGTGAATGTCAGCCGTGTTATCATCGGCGGACGCACGATTGTATGAGGTATAACTATGTATAAAATAGCGGTTCTCGGCTCGAGAATTCCCATGCTGACAGCTTTCTTACGATGATTGCCGACGGCAGCTTCCCGGATGTGGCGGTCGCTGGCATCTACAGCAATGAACCGGAAGCGGCGGAATTCATGCGTGAAGCGGGTCAATGCGGAGGTTCGGGACGATAAGCTCTATTTCCTCGCTGATTACGGCGGGTACGAGGTCACGGCATCCTACGCAAAACAAAAGGGCTACTTCCATGTGTCGGTGTTCGGCACAAAGGGCGCGAAGGCAGATTTTCTCTCGCTGGATGGCGCCGCCCATCGTGAGATGGAGCATATGCACGATCTTCTGTGCGGTGAGCCGATGAAGGTGGATTATGATCGCTTCATCGCTCCGGTATTTGTTATGAACGCCATCGAGCGCTCGTCCAAGTCCGGAACGTGGGCGGACGTTCAAGCTGTCACGATCGATTAAATCTTTGAATCACATTTTCTGTTTTGGAGACACTATGAGCAAATCCAAAACAGAAAGTGTGATTTTTTATGAGTATCCGTTTTGCCTTTTTTGACGCCAAGCCCTACGACATCGCCGCCTTTGAGCCGCATATCGGGCAGGACATTCGGTTCAAATTTTTCGAGACCAAGCTGAACGCCGACACCGCCGAGCTGGCTCACGGCTTCGACGGCGTGTGCATCTTTGTCAACGATACCGCTGACGCCGAGGTCATCGATCATCTCTGTGAGGCCGGGGTGAAGCTGATTGCCCTGCGCTGCGCGGGCTTCAATAATGTCGATTTGAAGCACGCCGCCGGGAAGCTGACGGTAGTGCGCGTTCCCGCTTATTCGCCCCACGCGGTGGCTGAGCACGCCATGGCCATGCTGCTCTGCGTGCTGCGTAAGGTTCACCGCGCCTATATCCGCACCCGCGACTTCAATTTCAGCCTGAACGGTCTCACCGGCTTCGAGCTGCACGGACGCACCATGGGTGTTGTCGGTACGGGGCGCATCGGCCGGGAGTTTATCCGAATCTGCAAGGGCTTCGGCATGAAGATTCTCGCCTATGACAAATTCCCCGCCAAAGACGCGGATTTCGATTATGTGCCCTTGAACGAGCTGCTGGCAGGCAGCGATATCATTTCGCTTCACTGCCCGCTGACCGACGACACCTACCATATTATCGACGCTGATGCCATCGCCCGCATGAAAAAGGGCGTGGTGCTGATCAACACTTCCCGGGGCGCGCTGGTGGACGCCGACGCGCTGCTGGAGGGCATTAAAGCCCGTCAGGTGGGCGCTGCCTGTCTGGATGTGTACGAGGAGGAGTCGGACATCTTCTTCGAAGATTATTCGGGGCATATCGTTCAGGATGACACGCTGGCGCGGCTGATCTATATGCCGAATGTGATTGTCACGTCCCATCAGGCATTCCTGACCGATGAGGCGCTGTCCGCCATCGCGGCTACCACGATTTCAAATATCCGGGAATTTTTCGCCGACGGGAAGTGCCAAAACGAAATCAGCTATAAGAAGCAGGGGTAAAAACTCTTTACAACCGGGTTGGGGTATGGTATAATAGTATCATACCCCGATCGATTTTTATACAGGAGATATACAGCCATGAACATACTGATTCTCAACGGCAGCCCCAAGGGACAGTACAGCATCACGCTCCAGACGGTGAATTACCTGATGCTTCTGCATCCCAAGCACAGGTGGGAGGTGCTGCACGTTGGACGCCGCATCAAATCGCTGGCGAAGGATTTCACCCCTGCGGTCGAAGCGGTGAAGCGGGCGGATCTGCTGCTGTTCGCCTATCCGGTTTACACCTTCCTCGCGCCCAGTCAGCTGCACCGCTTCATTGAACTGCTGAAAGCGGCGGGCGTTTCGGCGGAGGGCAAGTTTGCCACGCAGATCACCACCTCCAAGCATTTCTATGATGTGACCGCCCATCGATACATACAGGATAACTGTCAGGACATGGGAATGAAATTCATCCGCGGTCTGTCGGCGGATATGGATGATCTGCTCACCGATAAGGGTCAGGGCGAAGCGTCCGCTTTCTTTGATCATGTGCTGTGGAGCATGAAGCGGGATATTTACGAGTCTGCGCCCACTCCTCAGCCCGCCGGGGAACGTATTCCTGCCGTTGTGCCCCCGTCGGCGGAGAAAACAAAGGGCGATGTGGTCATTGTTACCGACTGCGCGCCCGAAGATGCCCAGCTTTCAGGGATGATCGAACGCTTCCGCGCTGTAATGCCCCTGAAAACCCGGGTGGTGAATCTGCGCGAATATCCCTTTGCGGGCGGATGTCTGGGCTGCTTCAACTGCGCGGTGTCCGGCGAGTGCGTGTATAAGGATGGGTTTGATGAGTTCCTGCGGGGCAGCATCCAGACGGCGCAGGCTATCGTCTATGCCTTTACAATCCGCGATCATTCCATGGGCGCGCTGTTCAAACTCTACGACGACCGCCAGTTCTGCAACGGACACCGCACCGTCACCATGGATATGCCGGTGGGGTATCTGATCTCGGGCGATTATTCGCGGGAGTTCAACCTGCAAATGGTTGTCGAAGCTCGGGCGCAGGTGGGCGGCAACCATCTGGCGGGTGTGGCGACCGATGAGCAGAATACGGACGCTGCCGTCAACAATCTGGCGCGCAGCCTCTGCTACGCGCTGAAAAATAAATACACCCAGCCTCAGAATTTCTGGGGTGTGGGCGGCATGAAGATTTTCCGCGACCTGATCTGGGTGATGCAGGGCATGATGAAGGCGGATCACAAATTCTACAAGGAGCACGATCAATACGACTTTCCGCAGAAGCAGAAGGGAACCATCCGCAAGATGTATCTGGTGGGCGCGCTGCTGTCGGTTCCGGCGGTGAAAAAGAAGCTGGGCAACAAAATGAACGAGGGTATGCTGGCGCCCTACAAAAAGGTGCTGGACGCTGCGGAGAAAAAGCAGAATGAGCCTTGACAAATCCGCCGCCGTGTGATACAATAATACAAACAAATACATAGCCCCTGCCACCGGGTAGGGGATGAAAGCATCCGCGCACATCGTTAGGTCTTTGAAGATGTGCGGCGGGTGCTTTTTGGCTGAAAGGGGATATTACCATGCTGCAATCCATCCGTGATCTGACGCGCGGCGAGCGGCTGCTCTGGATTTGTTCCGCCGCCGCTGTAACCGCTTCCTTCCTGCTTTTCGGCAGGGAAGACTGGCTGACGCTCATTGGCTCGCTCATCGGCGTGACGGCGCTGATTTTTGTCGCCAGGGGCTATGTTCTGGGGCAGGTGCTGACCGTGGCGTTCAGCCTGTTTTACGGCGTGATTTCCTTTGGTCAGCGCTATTACGGCGAGATGATCACCTACCTCGGCATGACCTCGCCCATTGCCATTCTGACGGTAATTTCATGGCTGCGGCATCCCTACGCGGGAACGCGGGAGGTGGAGGTGAAGCGTCTGTCCATACGGGGATGGCTGCTTCTTCTGTTGGCGGCGGGAGTGGTGACGTGGGGGTTCTACTACATCCTCGATTTCTTTGGCAACGCGAATATGCTGTTCAGCACCATATCGATTACCACCAGCTTTCTCGCCTCGGCGCTGACCCTGCTGCGCAGTCCATGGTACGCAGCGGCTTACGCTGCCAACGACCTTGTTTTGATCGTGCTGTGGATTATGGCATCGACCGGCGATACATCCTGCCTGCCCATGGTGGTTTGCTTTGCCGCATTCTTCTTCAACGATGTGTACGGCTTCATCAGCTGGCGGCGGATGGCGGCAAGACAAAGGCGGTGATTTTATAGGAAAATTCGGTTTCAGCACTTTTTTCTCTTGTCAAACCGACGCGGATGGTGTATAATATTGTCATGGGTATGATTCCGTGGGCGTGCAGTTGCCCTCGGCTGCGTTCGGTGTACCAAAACGCATGGAAATACCCTAATCGCGGGTTCGAATCCCGCCGAAGTCATGCACCGCGTCGTCGCTTCTGACGGTCATACGCGGCAGGCAGGCTTCGCCAGTGGTTTGGAGCTTTTGAAAAGTATTGAAAGGTTTTACAACCACTATAATCAGTTCTGTTCCCCGTGTCCGCGCACGGGTCTGTTTCACGTCAGTGAGGCAGACTTGTGTATACCGGCAGCGCTCTGCCGGCGGGAGGATACCGCGCCGTCAAAGCCCGGTCAGGACAACCGTTTCAGACGGCTGTCTCCGCCGTGCGGCGGCTGCGCTCAATCCCGCCGCCGCGCCATCGGTATGGACCGGGAACGGACGTCAATTCCACTTCCAAAGGAGGTTTACCATATATGAAAGAGATTATCCTTGAAAACGAACGCGGCATCCTGATTAAAAACGGACGCTACGCCGGGCTGCTGGAGCCGGGAAAATATCGCTTTTTCGGCGATGTTACCGTGCAGAAGCTGCCCGCCGCCGGTCAGATTCTGCCGTCCCAGTGTACGCTGGAGACTCTGCTGTCCGACCCGAAGGCCGCCGTTTTTGCCGAGCCGGTGACGGTGGAGGACGGACATCTGGCGCTCCACTTTGTTGACGGCGTCTTCCGCGATGTGCTGCGTCCCGGACGCTACGCCTTCTGGAAGATCAGCGAATCCCACAGCTTCACGATCGTCGATACCACGGAGCCGGAGATTACCGGAATTCCCGCCGGTGTGCTTGTCCGGATGCCCAGCGATCTTTACCTGCGCGTCAACGTGTTTGAATACCAGAAAGCCCGGCTGTACTACGATAACAGGCTTGTGCGGATTCTGGACGGCGGCGTTTACTATTTCTGGCGGGGCGGCGTGGATGTGGCGGCGGACATCGTGGACACCCGCGTAACCCGCATGACTGTCACCGGGCAGGAACTGCTCACCGCCGATAAGGTAGCGCTGCGCGTGACCTTTGTCTGCAATTACCGCATCACCGATTGCGTGAAGGTGCTTACTGAAATCGATGATTTCCGGGAGCAGATTCATGTCACCGCTCAGCTGGCGCTGCGCGATTACATCGGGCGCCGCAGCCTGGACGATATTCTTGAGAATAAGGAGGAGCTTTCGGCTTATGTGGGCGGGAAGCTGTCCGAGAAAGCGCCGTCGCTTTACGTGGAAATCAGCGACGCCGGCGTGCGTGACATCATTCTTCCCGGTGAAATCCGCAGCATCATGAACACTGTGCTGGTGGCCGAGAAGAAGGCGCAGGCCAACGTGATCACCCGCCGCGAGGAGGTGGCGTCCACCCGCTCCCTGCTGAACACCGCCAAGCTGATGGATGAAAACAAGACCCTCTACCGTCTCAAGGAGATGGAGTACATCGAAAAGCTCTGCGAAAAGGTGGGCAACATCAATCTGAGCGGGCAGGGCGATATTCTGTCCCAGCTGGCGTCGGTGATGGGCTCGCAGAAGAAGCAGGATGATTGGATATAAGCAAACAAATCCGACAGGGCGCGCCCTGTCGGATTTGATATATTCAGATAACCACCGCGCCGCCGTGGTCGGTGAGCGCGCCGTGCAGTTCGATCACTTCGCAGCCGCTTTCCGCGCAGAAGGTGCGGATGGCATCGCCGTCCGGATGACCGTTCAAACGACCATAGAAGATGATTCGCTCTCCATCCACGAAGGACGCGCCGCCGATAAAGCCGTAGGGAATACCATTCAGCAGGATGCCGTCGGGCGAAATCCGAAGCACCTGCACGCCCCGCGCTTCCATGGCGTCGGCGATGCCTCGGTCGGCGGTGACGGCACGATTGGCGTGGGGCAGCGCCAGCACCGAGCAGCGGGTGTACCCCTGCCGCACATTTACCAGCTCCAATCCGGATTCTTCCGCCAGTCTGCGCACAGTGTCGGACAGGGCGGGGAGGTAAGCGTACAGGCAGTCCCCGAAGAACAGCGCGTTCAGCCGCACGTCGTCCGGATAATCACCGTGCGGAGGGTCGGGGATGACCACCAGCCGCGATAACAGCGGGGCGGACAGAACATGAACCAGCGCGCCGCTGCCGTACAGACGACCGTTCCACGGGAAAACGCAGGTGTCGGCATGGGTGCAGACCATCCGGTTCAGGCTTTCGTCCGGCGGCAGCGCACACAGATCATACCCCAGCGCCTCCAGCTCACGACCATATTCCCACGCGGCCTGTATCGATAGAATCAGATTGCGCATAAACTCCTCCTGAATACGAAAAAAGAGCCTATGTCCGGCAGACGCCGACAGGCTCTTTGTTCATGCTTGAAAGACTCAGACAGTTCTGGTTACTTTGCCGGAGCGCAGGCAGCGGGAGCATACGTTGACGGTCTTGGGAGTACCGTTGACGATAGCCTTGACTCTTCTGATGTTGGGCTTCCAGGTTCTGTTGGTCTTGCGATTGGAGTGCGAGACAGCCAGACCGAAAGTCACTGCTTTGCCGCAGATTGCACACTTTGCCATTTTTCTTACCTCCTGAAAAAGCCGCGCCTGGAAAGGGGGCGTCCCGTCAGGGACTGTATACCGATTCCGTCGGACGGCGATACTGATTTCATAACTAACAACAGCTATTATACCACAAATCAATCGAAATTGCAAGATGTCCGGGCAAAAAAGTTTGCACAAATTCGTATTTTTTTCGCTTTCACCGCTTCATGCGCGTTTGCCCGGATGCTGTTTGTGAAAAAAGCATAAAAATCCCGCCCGGTTTGGGAGATAATTTCTCCGGCCGCCTGAGAAAATTTGTCGGATAATGCTTGCAAAGATCATGATTTTGTAGTAAGATATTATTATCGGAAAAATTTTATATTTAGATAAGGAGTTATCATCATGACACTTTCCATCAACGATAAATATATCAGCGACTTTCTCGCTGCCGAGGATCTGAAGGGAATCGCTCCCGCTGTCAAAATGGCGATGGGCGAGGTTCGCGCGAGAAACGGTCTGGGCAACGACTTCCTGGGCTGGGTTGACCTGCCCGTGGACTACGATAAGGAAGAGTTCGCACGCATCAAGGTCGCTGCCGAGAAGATTCAGAAGACCTGCGACATTCTCGTGGTTATCGGTATCGGCGGTTCCTATCTGGGCGCGCGCGCTGCCATCGAGTTCGTCAAGTCCCCCTTGTACAACGAGCTGAAGAAAGACACCCCCTCCGTTTACTTCGCAGGCAACAACATCTGCTCCTCCGCGCTGGCTGAGCTGCTGGCACTCTGCGAGGGCAAGGATGTCTGCGTGAACGTTATTTCCAAGTCCGGCACCACCACCGAGCCTGCCGTCGCCTTCCGCATCTTCCGCGAGCTGCTGGAGAAGAAGTACGGCGAGGACGGCGCCCGCGAGCGTATCTTCGTCACCACCGACAAGGCGCGCGGCACCCTTAAAAAGTTCGCTACCGACAAGGGCTATGAGACCTTCGTCGTGCCGGACGATGTGGGCGGACGTTATTCCGTGCTTACCGCTGTCGGTCTGCTGCCCATCGCTGCTGCCGGCTGCGACATTGACAAGATGATGGCTGGTGCCGCTGCCGCTCGCGAGGCTTACGCTTCCGACGATCTGAACGCCAACGACGCCGCAAAGTATGCCGCTCTGCGCAACCTGATGTACAGAAAGGGCAAGACCACCGAAATTCTTGTCTCCTACGAAAGCGCCATGCTGATGATGAACGAGTGGTGGAAGCAGCTCTACGGCGAGTCCGAGGGCAAGGACAATATGGGTATTTTCCCGGCTTCCGTCATCAACTCTACCGACCTGCACTCCCTGGGTCAGTACATTCAGGAAGGTCGCCGCAACCTGTTTGAGACGGTTATCAACATCGAAAAGTCCAACGACACCGTTGTTATCCCCAACGATCCGGCCAACATCGACGGTTTGAACTTCCTCTCCGGCGAGGAGCTGCACTCGGTCAATCAGGCTGCCATGAAGGCTACCCTGCTGGCTCATGTGGACGGCGGCGTGCCGAACATCGTGCTCAACCTGGCTGACCGCAGCGAATATTCCTTCGGCTGGCTGGTATACTTCTTCGAGCTGGCCTGCGCCGTTTCCGGCTACATTCTCGGCGTGAACCCCTTCAACCAGCCCGGCGTTGAGGCTTACAAGAAGAATATGTACGCGCTTCTGGGCAAGCCCGGCTATGAGGCGGAGAAGGCTGCGCTGGAAGAGCGTATGTCCAAGTAAGCCAACATTATCACGCAGATTTGTACAAGATGTAAAAACTTTGTGCAATCATGCCGTTTGTTTAGAAAACCTCTTGAAATTTTCCGCGTTTTAGTGTAAAATATAATCAGAGCAATTCCAAAACTCTATTATATCTCAGGAGGAGTTCACTATGTTAAAGTTAATTATCGGCGTCAAGGGTACTGGCAAGACCAAGCAGCTCATCGAGATGGTCAACACCGCTTCCGAACAGAGCAACGGTTCCGTTGTCTGCATCGAAAAGGGCACCAAGCTCACCTACGACATCAAGCACACCGCGCGCCTGATTGATACAGAACAGTACGGCATCTGCGATGCACAGTCGCTGTTCGGCTTCATCGCCGGCATCATCGCCAGCAACCACGACATCACCAACATCTACATCGACTCGGCTCTCAAAATCTGCGATAACGATGTCGCCAGCTTCGACAAATTGGCTGACGAGGTCAACGCACTGGCCGAAAAGCATGGTCTGCAGTGTGTTATGACCCTGTCGCTGGCTGCTGATAAGGCAACCGACACGATCAAGAAGTATCTTTGATCGACTGTTTCCATAACCTGAAATTACACTGGAAATGCACTTGATGAAAGTGCATTTTCGGTGTAATTAGCATTGAAAGGATTTGTCAAGTATGACAAATGATGCGTATATTCCCGAGGTGCGCGGGCACCTGAAAAAGAATATCATTAAGCTCCCCGACGCGATTTCCATGGCCAGCGGCGTGAAAATTAACGGACGCATCCTGCGCTCCTTCATTTTTACCACCGATGTGGCTACCATCCGCAACAACAACGCGGACGCGGTCATCGCAATCTATCCCTTCGTTCCTCAGCCGATCATCACACAGGCGATTGTATCGGTGGCGGACGTGCCGGTCTTCTGCGGAATCGGCAGCGGCGCGGGTGCGGGCGGCATCAAGCGCGTGGTCAATCCGGCCAAGCACGCCGAATATCAGGGCGCGCAGGGCGTGGTTGTCAGCGCAAACATTTCCAATGAGGCGGTGGCGGAGACCGCTTCGGCGATTGATATCCCGGTGATTCTGACGGTTATTTCCGAGAATACGGATTTCAAAGCCAGACTGGAGGCGGGCGTGTCCATACTCAACGTATCGGGCGCGGCAAATACCCCGGCTATTATCCGCAAGATCCGCAGCGAATACCCCTATGTGCCGATTATTGCCACCGGCGGTCCCAGCGATGAAACCATCCGCCAGACCATTGAAGCCGGCGCCAATGCCATCACCTACACGCCTCCCACCAGCGGCATTCTGTCCGCTGAAAAGATTAGCAAATCCCGTGAGCTGGAAACCCGCCGCAGCGGCGAGTGACCGCTGCTCCACCGTTATGGCGGACAGATGAGGGTTTCGCGGCAGACCGGCCATGACGGGATCGGAAATATTAAAAAATTCTGGATTTAAGCAATGAAAACGATGAGAAAAATCGCAGCGCTGACGGCGGCGCTCTGCCTTGCGTCCTCGCTGCTGTGCGGATGCCGCAGCGAAAAGCAGCTGACCGAGGACTTTGAGGTGCCGAAGCAGGGCTGTGAAAATGCGATTGCGCTGGAATCGGGCGAGATTATGATCTACGCATCGGTGAAGGCGGAGAAGGATGTTCCGGTGTATGCTACCAACAGCTCCACCGAGACCTACATCAAGTTTGTCCAGGGCGAAGCACTGGAATATGATCTGACGGCAAACACCACGATCACCTCCACCGGCGAAACCTCCACCTTTGAGGCGACGCAGGAGATGGGCGAGCTGGTACAGCTTCAGGACGGCGTGGTGATATCGGCGGAGGAGCCGGATATTTTTGAGGGCTTCCGCATCAATTATACGACAGCCGACATTGAAAGCATCGAGGTTGTGTCTACCGGTGATGGGCTGACGCTTTACGCGGTGACTATGACCGGCGCATATGCCGACACCTTCGATCTGGAGGCGGACGGCGTGAAGTCGGACTGCACGAAGGTACTTTACAATTATTATGTGGATGCTTCCGGTGTGACACGTACCGTGCTCAGCGAGTTTACCCGCACCGTCACCAGCGACGGCGAGTCGCAGTCGGTGACTGAGTTCACACAGACAAAAATCAACTGATTATGAGCGATGCTGTATAAGCCGTGAATACGGTCGCAGTGTCGCTTTTTCATTTATTATGGATGGTTTGCCAGAGCGTGAATTCGACAGGCATTTCCTGTGTCGAAATGTGAATCAATCTGCATGATAATGTTGGCAGGATGTTAAATTTTCTGCACGTGTTGACAAATATATTTTAATATGCTATAATAAAATATGTGAGGGAGAGTTCAGCGTTTTCCACTCGCGCTTCTTTCCGAGCACGTAGGGTGTCCGTTTATGATATGAACCGACTGCATCCTCATCGGCGTTTTGACAATGGAACAGCAGGATTGTTCGTATCGCAGCCAATGGATGAGAGGTATGACACGGCATATGAAAACCAATGTACCGCATAATGTTCTGACCATTTCGGAAATGACAAAACGACCCAACAAGATTTGTGCAGAGATGATCGACATCGACAATCTTGTGCTGACCGACGAACTGATCAAAAAGCTGCGCGCCAGCAAAAGTATGTTCAACAAAACTACATATGTGCAGATTCTCTGCGGCGGCATTCGCTACAACGTGGAGGGTGTGGACCGCATGAAGAACGGAAAGTACCGAATCACACTGATCTCACCGCAGTTCTATGCAACGCTCTACGGTCTGATGAATCAGAGCGTGCATCTTGCAAAGCTGCAGGCAATATCATGAAATACAGGAGGTGTCGTTGTTTCGGCACCTCCTTTTCACAAAAAGGAGATTAAGCAAATGGACGATATGACAAACGAGCTTCCACTGCTGGAGTTCCGTAATGTTGTGAAAAACTACGGCTCAAAGCGGGTGCTCGATGACATCAGCTTTACCATTGGACGGGGCGGCATTGTGGGACTGCTCGGCCCCAACGGCAGCGGCAAAACCACAATCATCAAGCTGATCAACGGTCTGCTGGTGCCCAATATGGGAGAAATTCTCATCAATGGTATGCCGCCTTCAAAGGATACGGCGGTCATTGTCTCCTATCTGCCCGAGCGCAATTATCTGCCTGATGCCAGCCGGGTCTGCGATCTGGTGGACTTTTTCGCCGACTTCTACCGGGATTTCGACCGGGTAAAGGCGAGTGAAATGCTGACCCGCCTGCACATCAATCCCAAGGATCGGATGCGCACGCTGTCCAAGGGTACGAAGGAAAAGGTGCAGCTGATTCTGGTTATGAGCCGGCGGGCGCTGCTCTATGTGCTGGACGAACCCATCGGCGGCGTGGATCCCGCCGCGCGGGACTATATTCTGGAGACGATTTTGCAGAATTACAACGAGAGCGGCTCCATCCTTATCTCCACCCACCTGATCAACGATATCGAGAAGGTGCTGGATGACGTAATCTTCCTGTCGGAGGGCAAAGCGGCGCTCTGCGCGTCGGTGGCGTCCATCCGCGAGAAGCACAACATGACGGTGGATGAGCTGTTCCGGGAGGTGTACAGATGTTAGGAAAACTGATCAAGCACGAATTCCGCGCCACGGGAGCGTGGGTGGCGCTGCTCTGTGCTGGCGTTATCGTATTTGCCGGACTGACCCGGCTGTTCATGCTGTTGGCAGACATGATGGAGCTGTTTGCCATTCCGATGGGAATCTCCATGTTCTTCTATGTGCTGCTGATGATCGCCTCCGTCGTGGTTGTCGTGGTGCTGAACATCCGCCGCTTCTATAAGAATGTCTACGGCGACGAAGGCTATCTGACCTTGACCCTGCCGGTGAGCCGCTGGAAGATCATCGTCTCCAAGCTGTTGGTGGGCGTAACGTGGTCGCTGCTGTCCGGGCTGTGCGCGCTGCTGTCGCTGCTGATCATCGCGTCCTCCCAGACGCTTTGGCAGACCCTTGGGGAAGTGATGTATTATCTCGGATATGCTTTCGATGAAATCCTTTATATCCTGCGGATGCCCGCGCCGCTGTTGATCGTGGAAATTGTTCTTATGGCGGTTATCAGCCTGTTCAGCGGTCTGCTCATGTGCTACGCATCCATCTCTCTGGGACAGCTGTTCACGGGACATCGGCTGCTCGGCTCTGTGATCGGCTACATAGGGCTGAACACTGTGGTGCAAATCATCACCTCCGCGTTCTCCTTCGCGCTGACCCTGACGCAGGGCGTGGTGCTGGATTTTGAGGAACTGCTTCAGTACAGCAGGCAGATTGACGGCTTTACCGCCTTCAATCTACAGGTCAACATCGTGCTGGCGATCATCCTTCAGCTTTTCCTGATGGCGGGCTATTTCACCATCAGCAACGCTATTATGAAAAAATCGGTTAATCTGCAATGACATAAAAAGTATCTGCTGTAACTCTCGGCAGATACTTTTTTATCCTCACCATGTATAAGCGGCGTGACGCCGGTCAACAATATTACCAAACCGCATGGAAATCAGAAAGGTTGGTAATAAATACATGGAAAACAAAGTAAAAAGAAAATCCATCAACTCGGTTATTTATCTTCTGCTGGCAGGTATGCTGCTCTGCGTGATCTTCGTCTCGGTCTACACCGTCGCGTCCCGTCGGAACAAACCCACTCCTGTCGAGGGAGACGACACCTCGGCTGTCACGTCCGACACCACCGGTTCAGGCACATCCACCACCAAGCCCGTCGATACCTCGGCTTCTGGCACAACGGCTCCTGCCGATACGACGGCGCGTTCTGCCGAATCCACCGCCCCCGCATCAGTGACCAAGTCTCCCGATGAGGTTCCCGTAGCCATCAACGACGGTGAAGAACTGCCTACGTCCATTGATATCCGCTATTTTGTGATGCCGGTGGCAGGCACAATGGGCAAGGCGTTTGAGATCGATATTCCCGTCTGGTCGCAGACGATGAACGACTATCGCGCTCATACGGGCGTGGACATCGCGGCGCCGTTGGGCAGTGAGGTAGTTTCATCCTCCAGCGGCGTGGTCTGCAAGATCTGGAACGACCCGATGATGGGACGCTGCGTCACCATTGACCACGGCGATGACATCTACACCACCTATATGAATCTGGCGCCCGATCTGGCCCAAACAATGGCTGTGGGAGCGAAGGTCTCCATGGGACAGGTGATCGGCGCGGTGGGTGAAAGCTCACTGGTGGAGATTGCCGAGGAACCGCACCTTCACATGGAGATGAAGGTGTCCGGCTCGTATGTGAATCCGCTGGATTACTTTGAGCTGTCCTCGTCCGACAACGCGGTTTACGAGGACTGACGAGAAAGGGATGCACCCGGCCAATATCCGGGGCATCCCTTTCCTTATTAAAACACATCCAGCAATTCCAGAATCTTCGACAAAGTGTCTTCCACGCTGCCATGACAGTTAAAAAACATATCCGCCCAGCGCTGATAGAGGGGCTGACGCTCCTCGTATACATCCCGCAGGGTTTTGCCGGGGGCGAGGACAATGCCGCGGGTAGTGATATTTTGAATTCGCCGCTCGATTTCCTCATAGGGCAGGGACAGCCAGACTATGGTGCCGTTCTCGCGCAGATGCTTCATGGCGGCATCGCAATAGACGGCGCTGCCTCCGGTGGCGATGATCGTGTGAGACACATTTATGCCGCAGAGGGCGCGTTCCTCCGCCTGCTCGAAGTAAGCAAGTCCGTCCTCGTCAATGATCTGTTGGAGCAGCTTGCCCTCCTGACGCTGGAGCACCAGATCGGTGTCGAGAAATTCATAGCCGAGCGCTTTGGCCATCAGCACGCCGAGCGTGCTTTTGCCGCATCCAGGCATACCGATCAGGACGATATTTGATTTCATAGGGATTCCTCATTTCTATGGTTTGGAGTTTAATATGCAGCTTGCAAAATTAAAGAAAAAGCATATGGGATTGATGCAGGACGCCGTATCGGTAGCCGTCGGCGCGCTGCTGTTCGCGGTATCGATGAATATGTTCCTGCTGCCCGCAGGAATTGTGCTGGGCGGCATGACCGGCGTGGCTACAGTGATCAACCTGTTCTGGGGATTGCCCATCGGATTGATGATTCTGCTGCTCAACGTGCCGCTGCTCATTGTCAACACGAAGCGTTACGGCATGGGTTTCACCGTTCGGACATTGATCGGGCTGGTGTCCACCTCTACCGCCGTTGACCTGCTGAAAATCTTCCCGGTGACGGTCACTGACCCGTTGTTATGCGCGATTTTCGGCGGGCTGACCATGGGCGCGTCGGTGGGAACACTGGTCGCACGAGGCTTTACCACAGGCGGTACCGATCTGATCGCCAGCCTGCTCAAAGCGAAGTGGCCGAAGATTTCTACCGGAAGCCTGGTGATGATGGCCGATCTGGTGATCATCGTAGGCGCGGCGCTGCTGACCGGCGATTACAACGGTATTTTTTACTCGGTGATCTGCATCTTCGCTTCGGGTAAGCTGATGGATCACTTCATCTCGGGTGCGTCCCGGGGCGGATTGGCGCTGGTGGTATCCTCGAAGCCGGAGACGGTAGCGTCCGCTATCCTGCGGGAGCTGAACCGGGGCGTGACCTTGCTGCAAGGGCGCGGCGGCTGGTCGGGCGAGGAAAAACAGGTGGTAATGTGCGTGGTCAGCCGCCGGGAGGTGTTCTTCCTCAAGCAGACGGTGATTGGCTGCGACCCGGGGGCGTTCATCATAATCGGCGACGCTGCCGAGGTGATGGGGCAGGGCTTTGCACGGAAGAATCATCTTGCCGGATGATATCATTATACCGCATATCGTACTTTTTGTCAATCCATAATTAAAATTAACAAAATGGTACTTGTTATCCCGCGCGGGACGTAGTATAATTAAAATAATTGTGAATTCGCAGAAAGGATCCAACAACATGATTATTGAACCTCGTACCCGCGGCTTTATCTGCACCACAGCCCATCCCACCGGCTGCGATGAAAATGTGCGCCGCATGATCAAATACGTCCTCGAAAATAAGAACACCTCTGCCGATGCGCCGAAAAACGTGCTGGTAATCGGCAGCTCCACCGGCTATGGTTTGGCAAGCCGGGTTGCTGCCGCTTTCGGTTACGGCGCAAAGACGGTGGGCGTGGCTTTTGAAAAGCCCTCGGTGAACGGTCGCCCCGCTTCCACCGGCTGGTACAATACCGCCGCCTTTGACAAATACGCTTCCGCCGCCGGACTTTATGCCGCCAACGTGATGGGAGACGCCTATTCGGACGCCGCCAAAGACGCGGTATGCGACATCATCCGCCGCGATTTGGGTAAGATCGATTTGCTGGTTTATTCGCTGGCAGCCCCCCGCCGCACCATGCCCGACGGTGAGACCGTCTCGTCGGTGCTCAAGCCGGTGGGTGAACCTTACACCAGCATGAGCATTGATCTGCGCACCCATACCCTCAGCGAGATTTCGCTCCAGCCCGCCACCGACGCCGAAATCGCCGACACCATCAAGGTTATGGGCGGCGACGACTGGAAGCGCTGGATGAAGCGTTTGTCCGACGAAGGACTGCTGGCTGACAACTTCACAACGGTCGCTTACAGCTACATTGGTCCCGAGCTGACCCACGCCATCTATACCAACGGCACCATCGGTCAGGCCAAGCGCGATCTGGCTGAATCCGCGAAAGCCATCGCCGACGCATACGGCGTTCGCGCGCTGGTATCGGTGAACAAGGCGCTGGTTACGCAGTCCAGCGCGGCAATTCCCGTCGTGCCGTTGTACATTTCGATTCTCTTTGCCGAGATGAAGAAGCGGGGCACCCATGAAGGCGTCATTGAGCAGATGCACCGCATGATGGGCAAGCTCTACGGCGATACCCCCTGCGAGCTGGATGGCGAGGGGCGTCTGCGCATGGATGATTGGGAAATGGAGCCTGAGCTTCAGAATCGCATCAGCGAAATCTGGGGCAGCCTGACCAACGAAAATCTGAGCGAATACGCTGATTTTGCCGAGTACGACAGCGAATTTTTGAAGCTGTTCGGCTTCGGCGTGGAGGGCGTGGATTACGCCGCCGATGTGGAGCCGGATCTGCCGGTGGGACATTTGACCACGCTGTAACATAAAACGATAAAGAGGGGAGGGAGCACTATGGTCAAGGATGCCAGACGGCGCGCCCACAACTATCTTGATGAAACTTACTGGGACGGGCTTGATAACGCCGCCAAGCTCTTTCCCGCCATATCCAATACCCGCTCCTCCAATGTATTCCGCATGACGGCAGTGCTGTTCGAGGAGGTTCGTCCGGATATTCTGAAACAGGCGGTGGAACGCGCGCTGGAGGTGATGCCCGCCTTCGCGGTTAAGCTGCATACCGGACTGTTCTGGTACTATTTCGAACCGAATTACGAGAAGCCGACGGTGCGGGAGGATTACCGTTATCCCTGTACGCACTTCCTGCGCTATTATGAAAACGGCTATCTTTTCCGGGTTACTTATTATCACAGGCGAATCAATCTGGAGGTCTTCCATGCCCTGACCGACGGTATGGGCGCCACCAGCTTTCTGCACTGCCTGCTTTATTATTACTTCAACCTGATGGATGGCGACGCGGTTCCGGAGGATGTAATCCGCCGCATTGCCGACACCTCGTCGGTGGAATTCGACGAGGACAGCTTTGTCCGAAATACGGTTCGGGACGATGAACAGTCCCGGCAGAGCATATCCGCGCAGGTTTCCGAGCCGCCAGAGGCTTACCATATCAACGGCTACAAATACGACGGCGATCGTTTGGGTGCGCTGATGGCCATTCTGCCCACCGATAAGCTGCTGGCATTGGCGCACGAGAAGGGCGTTACCCTGTCCGAGTATATGTGCGGACTGCTGATCTGGTCGATCTACAACACCACCTATCGCCGTTCCAAGCGCAGCAAGCCCATTGTGATCAGCGTGCCTGTGAATCTGCGGGGATTGTTCGGTTCAAACACCATGCGCAATTTCTTCGGTCATCTGAGCATCGCCGTTTCTGGCGAGGGGCTGACCTTCGACGATGTGCTGAAAACGACGGCGGAGCAGCTGAAAAATTGCCTGACCAAGGGCTATTTTGAGCGTCAGATTGCCGCTCATGTTCGCATTGAGCAGATTCCCATCGTTCGATTTGTGCCTATCTGGCTGAAGAATCTGATTCTGCGCCAGCAGTATATGCGCACGCAGCGAACCTATACCTGCACCTTCTCCAATGTGGGGCGGATGCAGCTTCCCGAAGCCATCGCCGACCGGGTGGAGCGCTTTGAACTGCTGCTCAGCGGCTCTCAGACCCATCCGAAGAAGGTTTCGTTGATATCCTATAGAAATAATCTGGTGCTGGGCTTTGCCTCAACCATCGACGATAACTCGATTGAGCGGTTTATGATCAGCTTTCTGGTGTCCGAGGGGCTGGATGTGACCATCTCCTCCAATGAGACGCCCGCGCCGTCCCGTTCCTCCAAGGAGGAGCCGTCCCGGCTCTCCAAAGAAAAAGCGAAAGCGGAAAAAGCGGAGCGCAAAGCCATCAAAAAAGCTGCCAAACGGGAGAAGAAGGAGCGTGAGCGTCAATGAACTACTGCCGTCACTGCGGCGTGAAGCTGTCCAACGATCTGCCTTACTGTCCCCTGTGCGATATGGAAACGGTTAAGCTGGACGATCATTACGATCTGGATTATCCCTATATCAAAAGCCGTTTTTCCCGTGGATTGATGATTCGTATCGTTACCTTTTTAGCGGTGGTGTTCGCAGCGGTGAGCCTGCTGATCAACCATCTGGTTCCCACGGACAATCCATGGGCATTCATCACGGCGGCGGCTATTGTTTATGTGTGGTTCAATCTGCTGAACATTATCCGCAACACACGCAATCCCGGTATGCTGCTGCTGTGTCAGCTGCTGAGCGTCAGCGGCCTGCTGTTCCTCATTGATTATCTCACCGGCTGGCATCGCTGGTCGGTGAACTATGCAATCCCCGGTCTGGTTGTGGCGGCAGCGGTGGCGATTGTGCTGATGATTGTCATCAAGCCGGTGAAGTACCGGGCGTATACCATTTATCTGCTGGTGAACGCGGTGCTGGGGGTGCTGTCGGTGCTGCTTTGGATATCGGGCGCCGCCACGGTGGAATGGCCGGTGGTGACAGCTTGTGGAACGGCGCTGCTCTGCTTTCTGGCGATGCTGGTTTTTGCCGACCGGCGTACACGCAACGAGCTGCACAAGCGATTCCACTTTTAGAAACTGTCAATATGCGCGCCGTATGACGGTGCGCGAAAATATATGATTTTACAAGGAGATTTAACCATGGTACAGATTGAAATGGAAGACGGCGGCATCATTAAGCTGCAGCTTTACCCGGCGGTTGCGCCGATTACGGTGGCCAACTTTGAAAAGCTGGTCAAGGAGGGCTTCTATGACGGCCTGATTTTCCACCGAGTGATCAACGGCTTTATGATTCAGGGCGGCGATCCTACCGGTACCGGCATGGGCGGCTCCCCCGACACCATCAAGGGCGAGTTCAAGTCCAACGGCGTTACGAACAACCTGAGCCACACCCGCGGCACCATCTCCATGGCGCGCACGCAGGTTAAGGACAGCGCATCGTCCCAGTTCTTCATCTGCCACGAGGATGCTACCTATCTGGACGGCGAATACGCCGCGTTCGGATGCGTTACCGAGGGCATGGATGTCGTTGACCGCATTGCCGCAGTAGACACCAACTACATGGACAAGCCGCTCAAGGATGTTGTCATGAAGAAGGTCACACTGATCGCTGACAAGTAAAAAATGCTGCACAAAAGTGCTGCACGTTCTGTGCAGCACTTTTTCATGCAGCAATATCATTTTTCTCGCATCTTCCGCAGCGCTCCCGCCGCTTGAAGCACCCCGCCGATGATAATGGAAGCCACGCTCACACCGACAGCCATGCCCAGTACAATGCTTGCCGTGCTTTTTGCGTTGCGGACAAACTCCGCTTCATTCCAGAACAGCAAATTGTAGACGGTGTAGTAAAGCCCGCCGCCGGGTACAATCGGAATCGCGCAGGGAAAGAGAAAGATAATCGTTGGGGCGTGCAGAATCCGCGCGAGGGCTTCCGAGTAAAGCGCCATAAACAGCGAGGATGCGAAGGCGGAGATCAGCGGGTCGCCCAGCAGCTGCCAGAACAGCTCATAAACCGCGTAGGTGAGCAGTCCGCCCAGCGCCGCCCATGGAAGCCTGCTGCGGCTGACACGAAACATGATGGCAAAGCCCAGCGTACCGAGCAACGCGGTGATCAATCTGACAATGATATCTGTCATCACAGACCACCTCCCGCGACCAGCAGCGCCAGCGCGTAGCCCAATGCCATCATTATCGCGGTGATGATGGCCTGTACTGTTTTAAGCGTACCCGTCAGCGTGTCGCCGCTGAGCAGGTCGCGCATGGCGTTCCCCAGCGATAGACCGGGGATGAGCAGCATAATCGTGCCGATGATGATCATGTCGAGGTTTTCGCCCAGCCCGATATGTACCGCGAGGCAGGATAACAGCCCCGCTGCGAAGGAGATGAGCATGGTTTTGACCATTTTGTTGATCTGATCAATTTTTACGCGGTCGAGAAACGCCATCACCACGCCGATGAGGGCGGCGGTGATACCGTCGCGCAGCGAGCCGCCGAAAAAGACGGCGAAGCTGCCCGCCGCCAGCGCATGGGCGAGGACGATCAGGTAAAACGGATAGGCGCGCTCCTTTTTGATTTCGCGTATTTCCTCGTCAACGCGGGCAATGGAAAGCGTCTCCTCGCAGATTCTGCGGGAGAGGGAATTGTACAGCTCCAGACGGGATAGATTATTGGAGGTTTCATAAATACGCCGGGACTGGGTGGAATGGGAGCCGTCGGGCATATAGGCCGCGGCCAGAATCAACGAGTGTATCGTGAACACATCGATATGCGCGGCGCCGTAGGTGCGGCAGATTTTCTCTATTGCGACTTCGACGCGGTGAACCTCCGCACCGCAGGTCAGCATTCCCTCGCCGACATCGAGAGCGATGCGCAGGATATTGTCCGCGAGCGTTCCGGTATAGGGGGTCAGCTCGGGCAGAGCAGTGGTATTTGTCAAATTAGGACTCCTTTGCAGTAGGTCTATGTTATACAGTAAGTATATCACATTCCCGGAGGCAAGTCAATCCAATCGGAAAGTACGATGATTTTTTCTGAAAAAGCGCGAACTTTCCGCATATTTTTCCGACATCGTAAGTGAAAGGAGGTCATCCCGTGACCGAAAACGAATTAACACAATATTATGCGGAGCTGCTCGATTATGCCTGCCGCCGCTGCCGGACGATGCGCGAAGCGGAGGAGGTGGCGTCCGATACGATTCTTGCCGTTCTCACCGATATCAGAATGGGGAAGGTCATTGATCATCCAATTGCCTATATGCGGGGCGTATTTGCCAACAAACACAATGAATGGCTGCGCCGCAGGTACCAGGATTCGATCGTGGTTTGGGACGACGGTACTATGCTGTCCCGGGTACGCGAATCGCACATCGACGCCAGGGAAATGGCGCAGCGTGAGTTCGACGAGGCGAAGGTACGTCGGGAGCTTGGACGGCTCACCGCCATCTATCGGGAAGTGATGGTGCGTTATTACATGAAGGGCGAGAGGGTGGACGCAATTGCTGCTGCGCTGGGTATTCCGGTGGGAACGGTGAAGCGTCGGCTGGCAGCGGGCAGGGAGCAGGTGCGGGATGGAATTGTTATGCAGGAAAAGCGTTATTCGAATTTGAGCTATGCGCCTAAGTCGCTGCACATCGGTATCTGGGGGAACAGCAGTACAAGAAATGAGCCGTTCAGTCTGGTGTACCCGTCAAAAATCGCGCAGAATCTGCTGATTCTTGCCTACGAGAAGCCGACTTCCCCAAAGGTACTGGCAGACGCGCTGGGAATTCCACTGCCCTACATTGAACCGGAGCTTGATAAGTTGGTTCAGGGGGAACTGATGGGGAAGACGTCCGGCGGACTGTACTACACGAGGATATATCTGTGCGATTACAACGACAGCTATGGCGACATTCCTGCACAGGAGGCGCTGGCGGAGGAGGTTTGCGAGGCTCTGTGGACGGTGTTCCGTGAGGGTATCGCACCGGTGTTCGAATGGGATGAATACCGGGCGATGAGTGAAAAGCAGCGTTCAACGCTGCTGCTGTACTGTCTGATGGTGCAGATTGACGGCTGTGTGAAATATATACTGGAGCAGTTGACCACTCTGCCGGAGAGTATACCCGAACGTCCCAACGGCGGAAGCTGGCTGGCGGCCGGAAGCTGGCGGGATGAGGGAACACCGGTGCATCGGTATGATTCATCGGGGCCGGTTTGGGTCAGCACTGCCCGCCCGGATGGCAGCGGCATCGACTGCATGATGCGGGATTATCAGTCCTGCTTCGGCGATACACATTGGGTGTACGGCGGGCTAAAATACAGCTTTACATTGCGGGAGATTCTGAAATTTTACGTCTCCTTTGTTACCGACCGTGTAACGCCGGATGATCCGCGTATCTACGAGCTGGCGCCTGATTTCAAGCGGCTGCATATCCTGCGTCAGGATGGAGACAAAATGGCGCTGGATATTCCGGCGCTGCCTTGGGTACGGCATAATGAATGTGGAAGGCTGCTGGGAAAAATGAACGCGGCCTTTGACCATATCCTTGGCGAGCGGCTGAAAGCGTTGATTCTCGTTCATGACAACAAGCTGCCTGCCCACGTGGATGCACCGGAATATTATCGGCATTACGGCGCAGCCAGAGCGTTGCCGTTGGCAGTTCTGCTGGCGGTTGTCCGTCGGGGGCTGCTGCCGCATCCGGTGGTGGTTGGTGAAACGCCTATTATCTATGTAGCGTACTGATGATAAGCATCCCCCGCAGAGCTTCGCTCTGCGGGGGATGCTTAATTCCTATTTCTTAGCCAGTTCGGTTTCGAGCCAGATTATGCCGTAGTCGAAAGCTTCCTGCAAGCCGTTTTTGATTCCTGATTTCACAACCGTTTTATCCTCGCCGGTTCGCTGAATCATAATCATAATCTGATCGGGAAGCTCCTTGTTTCCCACCTTCTTTGTGGACATAATGCCAAGCACCAATACATATTTGTCATTCATATTACCGTAGCAGAGCTGCTGTCCCTCGCGAACCAGCGGCTTGCCCCGATACATCATATATTTACCATTTACCGTACTCATCGGTCAGCCTCCTGTTATATCAATTTTAATATATTCATTTTAACATATGAGGCGCGTAAATTCTACATACAAATTGTAAACTATATAAAAAGGCGGAAAAAGGATTCGACAAGTCGGTGTTTGTTGGCGAATTATGATTGACAAGCGGCGATTTTTATACTATAATATAATGGTATACAATTGCAGTCACCATAAAAATACGGCGCGTTTGCATATAGACGTGCCGATGGAGGATGAATATGTTCGCATTCAGTAAACATCGCAATTTCCGTATCCTGCTGGCAGCATTGCTTGCCGCACTCAGCGTTTTTGCTGCATCCTGCGGTACCATGCAGACACCTGTCGATTCCACCGACGATTCCACTGCCGCCGAAACCACCGCGCCCGATACAACGGAAGCGCTCACTACCGAAGAAACTACCGCTGATACCACTGCCGAAACCACCGCCGAAACTACAGCCGAGACTACCGAGGAAGTTACCACCCTGCCTGTCCCGGTCGAGCCTGATAGGCTCAACCCGCTGACCGGATTGGAGGCTGCCGAGGATCTGCGCAGTGTTCGTCCGGTGGCAATTATGATCAACAACATCAAGGTTGCCACGCCTCAGGAGGGCATTTCCTACGCCGACATCATGTATGAATGCGTGGTGGAAGGCTATCAGACCCGCTTGATGATGCTGACCTGCGATTATGCCAATCTGCCCGTGGTCGGCTCGGTACGCTCGTCCAGAGAGTATTTCCTGGACTTTGCCGCCAATCATGACGCCATTTACATCCACGCGGGCGGCAGCGATCAGGCTTATGTCGAGATCAAGTCGAGGGACGTGGACAATCTGGACGGCGTGAATATGTACATACCCAATATGTTCTACCGCGATTCCTGGCGGCAGAAGAATATGGGTCTGGAGCACAGCCTGATGACCACCGGCGAAAAAATCGCGGACGGCATCGCTTACATGAAATACCGCACCGAGATCGATGAAAAGCTTGATTCGCCGCTGGATTTCGTGGACTACGGCACCACCCGCCTGCCCGCCAAGGGAGATGCTTCCTATCTGAAGGTGAAGTATTCCGGTTCGCATCAGCCCTACTTCGAATTCAACGAGGACGAGGGCGTTTACTACCGCTGGCAGTTCCTCGGGGACAAGCATATGGACAACACGGCGAACGTACAGCTCTCCTTCGAAAATATTATCGTGCTCTACCTGCCCAGCGTCAACACCAAGGATTCCTACAATCACATGGATGTGACCACCACCGGCAGCGGCGATGGATATTACCTTTACGGCGGAAAATACGAGGAAATCACCTGGAAGAAGTCGGACGAGGACTCGCCGGTGAAGCTCTACAACGAAGCCGGTGAGGAGCTGCTGATCAACCGCGGCAAGACCTTCTTCCAGATCTGCACCACCGCTATGAAAGAGACGACGGAGATCAGATAACACCTTGTCAATTGCTTTTCGTTTTTAATTTTTCCCGCACAACCAGCCGCTTCAGCGCCTTTCCGTTAAAGGGAATCAGCGGATAAAGATAATTGCGCTTGCCGTTTACCGTTTTGTTGGTGGCGGCGAAGGTAAGATTCAGCACCAGCCCGCCGATATAGCCCCACAGTCCGAACAGCGCCGTTGTGGCCAGCAGAAGCATTCGCATGAGCTTGAACGCATAGCCCAGCTCGTAGCTGGACTGGGAAAAGTTCGCGATGGCGACGAAGGCCATGTAGACGATGACCTCCGGCACGAACCAGCCGATCTGCACCGCGAAATCGCCCAGAATCAAACCGCCTACCACGCCGAAAGTATTGTTCAGCGAATTCGGCGTGTTCATGGACGCCAGCTTCAGCCCATCCAGCGCAAATTCGATGATGAACAGCTGGACGATGATGGGAAGATTGCATTCCGAATCCACGAAGATGAAATTCAGCCAATCGGGAACCCAGTTCGGATGGGTAATCAGCAGATACCACGTGGGAGTCAGCAGCATGGTCATCAGGAAGACGGCGTAGCGCAGCAGCCGCAGATAGGAGCCGATCAGCGGCGGAAAGTAATAATCATCGGTTTCCTGCATGAAATCGAAGATGCAGGTGGGCAGAATCATCGCTTCCGGCGACGTGTCGCAGAGGATGATGACGCCGCCCTCCAGCAGATGAGCCGCCGCTGAATCCGGACGCTCGGTATAGCGGAATTTGGGAAAGGGATTGTACCACCGCCGTTTGATTAGACATTCGGCAAGGCTCTGCTGTCCCAGCGTCAGGGCGTCCACCTTGATCGCTTTGATTTTGGACAGCAGGGTCTGCACATACTCCTTGTCAGCTTTGCCGTCGATGTAGGCCACGACCACATCGTTTTTTGCCGTCTCGCCAACGACAATTCGTTCGAAGGTGAGCCGAGGATCGCGGATGCGGCGGCGAATGAGGGTGGAGTTCTGCTTGATTGTTTCCACGAAGCTGTCGTGGGCGCCCCGAAGAACCCGGTCGTTTTCCGACTGCTGGATGCCCCGTGTGGGATAGCTGCGCACATCGATGATGATGCCCGCGGCGCCCAGCGAATCCATGATTACGCCCATGGTGCCCGACATGACGGCGTAAACGAACTGATCGAAATCCGTAACTACCGAAACCTCGGTGTAGGGCAGATGGCGGGCGGCAAACTGCTTTGCGTCCTGCGCGTTTTCCACCGTCTCAAGCTGTGCCAGATAGATGAACAGCCGCTCCAGAACGTCGCTTTTGACAAAGCTGTCGATGTAGTAGAAGTGCGCCGAGTGACCGCCGAAAATCTGCTCGCGGCTGATGAAATCGTAATTTTTTCCGATACCAAAAAGGGTATCGAGGGTTTTTATGTTTTTCTGATAGCTTTCGCTGAATGTCTGCGACATAGGATTACCTGCCAATCTTGGTTGATGTCCATAGTATCGGCAGAATTTGCAGAAATTATTACAATCCGAAAAATTGCAGGATGCCGTTGTAAATGCCCAGCGCGAACAAATCAGGCTCCCCGGACATCAGCGCCGCGTCGCCGGGATTGGTGATGTAGCCCATTTCAATGAGGGTGGCGGGCATATTCGTCCTCCGCAGGACATAAAGCGACGGGCGGGCGAAGGTGCCGCGATTTTCAAGACCGGTGATCAGGCTCAGCTGATCGACGATGTTTTCGCCCAGCCGGAAGCCCTCGGTTCCGGTGCGGTAAGCGTAGGCTTCCACGCCGGACGCGGAGGGATTGGAGAAGGCGTTGGTGTGCAGGCTGATGAAATAGTCCGCGCCCCATTCGTTGGCGGCGTTGACCCGGGCGGCAAGGCTGGATGCATTGGACGTTCCCAGCTGCTCGGTGGGCGAATTGCGGGAGAGCATGACCTCAAAGTTTCCGTTGGCGCGCAGCAGATCGGCAAGAATAACACCTATATTGTAGGTGATGTCCTGTTCGCGCAGACCGTTGCCCTCGGCGCCCGCGTTGGGATTGGTGGGATTGTGCCCCTGATCGATGAAAATTTTAATTGCCATGTGTGTACCTCCGAAATATCATCATGGTACAGCATATGAAAAAACGGCGATAATGCCACAGAATGGACTTAAATCATGAAAGAAATCAAAAGAATTCTCAGTTTTACCCGCCGTGCCGTGGACGATTACGAGATGATCGACGACGGCGACCGTATCGCCGTGGGCATTTCCGGCGGCAAGGATTCGCTGACGCTGCTTTACGCGCTGGCAGAGCTGCGGCGGTTTTATCCGAAAAAATTTGAGCTGGAGGCTATTACAATCGACATGGGCTTTTCCACGCCGGTGGATTTCACGCCGGTGGCCGATTTATGCCGGGAGCTGGATGTGCCCTACACCATCGTACCTACGCAGATTGCTCATATCGTTTTTGACGTGCGCAAGGAGAAAAATCCCTGCGGACTTTGCGCGAAAATGCGGCGGGGTGCGCTGCATGACGCCTGCAAGCTGCGTGGCTGCAATAAGCTGGCGCTGGGACATCATTTCGACGATGTGGTGGATACCTTCATGCTCAATCTGTTCTACGAGGGACGGCTTGGCTCCTTCTCGCCCGTGACCTATCTTTCCCGAAAGGATCTGACCATGATCCGCCCGCTGCTCTATGCACAGGAGAAGGATGTGCGCTATTTCATCAACCACCATCCGCTGCCGGTAATTACCTCTCCCTGTCCGGCGGACAAGCATACCGAGCGGGAGTCCATGAAGCAGCTGCTGGCCTCTCTGGAGCGGAACAATAAAGGCTTGCGCCACCGTATTTTCGGCGCGCTCCAGAAGGCGGGAATCGACGGCTACAAGGAAGGAAAGCTGGTCGTCTTCCCGGATGATGAATAATTTCCCTGCATTTCATAAAAACTTTCGCAAAAGCCTTTATTTTGGGGGACTTTTGTGATATAATATAATGTAACGAACTTTTTTGGAGATTTACTATGTGTGGATTTGTCGGCTTCACCGGGAAGCTGGAAAAGCAAAAGGAAATCCTGAATAACATGATGGCGCGGATTGTCCATCGCGGCCCTGATTCGGCGGGAGAATTCCTCGGCGAGGATGTGGCGCTGGGCTTCCGGCGTCTGAGCATCATCGACCTTGACGGCGGCTCGCAGCCCATGTACAATGAGGACGGCAGCGTAGTCATCGTTTTCAACGGTGAGATATACAATTTTATGTCCCTTCGCGAGGAGCTTTCGGCGGCGGGACATACCTTCAGAACCCGGTCGGACACCGAAACGCTGGTGCATGGCTGGGAAGAATGGGGCGAAAAGCTCGCATCGAAGCTGCGCGGGATGTTCGCCTTCCTGCTTTACGATAAAAAGAGCGGCGTCCTTTACGGCGCCCGGGATTACTTCGGCATCAAGCCGTACTACTACTACCGCACCGCAGAGGGAAACTACCTTTTCGGCTCGGAAATCAAGTCCTTCCTCGAGCATCCGGGCTTTGACAAGCGGCTCAACAAAAAGGCGCTGCGCCCCTATCTGACCTTCCAGTATTCGTCGCTGGACGAGACCTTCTTCGAGGGCGTGTTCAAGCTGCCTCCGGCGCATTATTTCACGCTGAAGGACGGAGCGATGACAGTCACTCGTTACTGGGACGCCGACTTCACCGAGAAGCCGGGCGACTTCGACGCATATGTCAACGACATCGACAAAACGGTCAATGAGTCCGTGGCGGCGCATAAGATCAGCGATGTGAAGGTGGGTGCGTTTCTTTCGGGCGGCGTGGATTCGTCCTATATCACCGCCTGCCTGATGCCCGACAAGACCTTCTCCGTGGGCTTCGATTACCATAAATTTAACGAAACCAACTACGCAAAGGAACTGTCTGACCGTCTGGGCATCGAAAATTACCGCAAGCTGATTACCGCCGACGAATGCTTTGACGCTTTTGCTGACATTCAGTATCATATGGACGAGCCGCAGTCCAACCCCTCCAGCGTACCGCTCTATTTTCTCGCAAAGCTTGCCAGAGAGCAGGTTACAGTGGTGCTGTCCGGCGAGGGCGCGGATGAAATCTATGCCGGCTACGAGTGGTACGACGAGACGCCCATGATGCAGAAATACAAGAAAATCCCGCAGCCCCTGCGTATCGCGGCGGCGGGTGTGGCAAAGCGGCTGCCCTACTTTAAGGGACACGATTTCATCATCAAGTCCAGCGGACGCCCGGAGGATTACTTCATCGGTCAGGCTATGGTCTGGGCGGAGAAGGACGCGCTTCGGGTGCTCAAGCCCGCGTTTCGCTGCGGACCTTCCACGAAGGAGGTCACGGCGCCGATTTATGCCCGGGTGAAGGACAAATCGGAGCTTGACAAGAAGCAGTACCTCGACCTGAATCTCTGGCTGCCGGGGGATATTCTGCTCAAAGCCGACAAAATGAGCATGGCAAGCTCGCTGGAGCTTCGCGTGCCCTTCCTCGACCGTGTGGTCATGGAACAGGCGCAGGCGCTGCCTCACGAGTACAAGATCAACGGCAAAAATACCAAGTACATCTTCCGCAAGGCCGCCAACAAAACCCTCCCCGACGAGTGGGCTGACCGCAAGAAGATGGGCTTCCCCGTGCCCATCCGCTACTGGCTGAAGGAAGAAAAATATTACAACATCGTCAAAGGCTATTTCACCAGCGACTATGCCGCCGAGTTCTTTGACACCGACGCGCTCGTCGCCCTGCTTGACGAGCACCGCGCCGACAAGGCCAACAACGGACGCCGCATCTGGACGGTTTTCACCTTCCTTGTCTGGTACAAACGATTCTTCATCGACGAAACATAATATCGTCGTTTTTCTCATAAAATCAACTGGAGAGATCAAATCATGGAAAAACGCAACATCATCCCGGTTCTGCTGGGCGCTGACCTGAACTGCTACAGTGTGGCGCGCGCCTTTCACGAACAGTACGGGGTAAAATCCTATGCGTTCGGACGCTATGCCATCGGCGCGTCCAAATATACACGAATTCTGAAATTCAACGTGGTCGAAAAGCTGGACGATCCCGACGTGATGGTTGAGACGCTGCTTGACTTCGCGGCAAAGCATGAGGGCGCGTCCCTTATTGCCTTTGGCTGCACCGACGATTACGCCGCCATGCTCATCCATAACGGCGACCGCCTCCGTCCCCGCTATATCGTGCCCTACATCGGACCGGAGCTGTTCGAGCGGCTGGCGTACAAGGCCAGCTTCTACGAGGACTGCGACCGCTGCGGCATTCTCTATCCCAAAACGGTGGTTGTCACCCCCGAAACCAATCTGGACGAGACGCTGGATGAGGCGGCGCTGGGCTTCTCCTATCCGATCATCGTCAAGCCCTCGGCCAGCGCGGTTTACTGGAAGTATCCCTTCGACGGCATGAAGAAGGTCTACACCGCCGCGTCCAAGGGCGAAGCCGAGATCATTATCCGCCGCATCTATGGCTCGGGCTACCCGGAGAAGATTATTCTTCAGGATATGATTCCCGGCGACGATTCCAGAATGCGGGTGCTCACCGCCTATTCCGATCAGAACGGCAAGGTGAAGATGATGTGCCTCGGTCATGTGCTGCTGGAGGAACACACGCCCAAGGGTCTGGGCAATCACTGTGCCATCATTACCGAGCAGGATCGCCCGCTGATGGAGAAGTTCAAGGCTTATTTGGAGGGGCTGCATTTTGTGGGCTACTCCAATTTCGACATCAAGTATGACGAGCGTGACAATACCTTCCGCGCCTTTGAAATCAATCTGCGGCTGGGACGAAGCAACAACTATGTGACCTCTGCGGGCTGCAACGTGGCGCGCTATATTGTGGAGGACTTTCTTGGCGAAGGCTTGCCGGAGGAGACCTATTTCTGCGACAATGAGATACTCTGGCACAGCGTGCCTAAAAAGGTGGTCTACGAATACTGCCGCGACAAGGCTATGGCTGATCGAGCAAAAGAACTGGCGAAGACCGGCAAGGCGCATCCGGCGCTGTGGTATAGCCCGGACACCTTCTTCAACCCCATGCGCACCTTCTTCCTGACCATGCACGGCTACAACCATTTCGGAAAATTCAAGAAGTATTATGGCAAAGAGTAAAACGCTTGGCATTCTGGGCGGTCTGGGACCGATGTCCACCGTCTACTTCTACGAGCTGCTGACCTCGCTGACCCGCGCGTCGTGCGATCAGGAGCATATCGATATCGTCATCTCCAGCCGCGCCACCACTCCCGACCGCACCCGCTATATTTTAGGGCAGTCGGATGAAAATCCGCTGGACGCCATGATTCCCGACGCGAAGCGTTTGATCGCCTTCGGCGCGGAACTGATCGCCATTCCCTGCAATACGGCGCACTATTTCTATGACGCGCTGGCCGCCGAAGTGGACGTTCCCATTCTCAACATCATCGAGGAAGCGGTGCGGACGATGAAAGGAGACGGCGTGTCCCGGTTCGGACTGCTGGCGACCGACGGTACCGTGCGCTCCGAAACCTATCAGCGCTACTGCTCCACCCACGGCATCGAATGCGTCGTTCCCGACGACGCCAGACAGGCTCGGGTGATGGACATTATCTACGGCTCCATCAAGCAGAACAAGCCGGTGGACACCGAGAGCTTCTATGAAATCGCCCACACGATGCGCTCCTGGGGCTGTGAGCGGCTGGTGCTGGGCTGCACCGAGCTGTCGCTTATCAAGAAAAACGAGGGGCTTGGCGCTTATTACGTGGATCCGCTGGAGTGTCTGGCGCTGTCGTCCATCCACGCCTGCGGAAAGCAGTCAATATTTGACTGAAATCATTCAAAAGGAGTCAACGCTTTTATGCTGCTGACACACATTCTCGCCGATCTGAACTATACATCCGATACCCCTGCCGAAAAGCTGGGACGTATCAATATTGCCGACATCGTTTATGATTCCCGCAAAGCGGTGCCCGGGACGATGTTCATCTGCCTCATCGGCGCGGTGTCCGACGGACACAATTACGCAGAGGGCGCTTATCAGAGCGGCTGCCGGGTCTTTCTGGTGCAGCGAAAGCTGGAACTGCCCGCCGACGCGGTGCAGATTCTGGTGGAAGATACCCGCACGTCCATGGCATTGGCATCGGCGGCGCTGTTTGAATATCCGGCGCGCTCGCTGCTCATCATCGGCGTTACCGGCACCAAGGGAAAAACCACCGTTGCGTCGCTGGTTGCCGATATTCTCAGCGAGGGCGGCATCAACACCGCTTACATCGGTACTACCGGCATCCTGATCAACGGCGTGCGCACACCTACGGTGAACACCACCCCCGAAAGCTACGAACTGCACAAAGCCTTCCGCAAAATGGTGGAATCGGGCGTGTCCTGCTGCGTCATGGAGGTGTCCAGTCAGGCGGTCTATATGCGCCGCATCACCGGCATTCACTTTCACATCGGCGTGTTCACTAACCTCTCCCCCGATCACATCGGCGGTGTGGAGCATCCCACCTTCGAGCATTATATGAGCTGCAAGGCGGAACTGTTCAAACAGTGCCGCTACGGTATTTTCAACGCGGACGATTCGCATTTCACCGATATGGTGAAAAACGCCCGGTCGATCAACACCACCTTCGGGCTGGAAGCAAACGGTGTCCGCGATATCAGTGCCCGGGATATGCGCCCGTGGAAGCGAGGAAATCTGCTGGGAGAACGGTTTATCTGCAAATCCGTGCTGGGCGAAAGCGAAATCGAGCTGCGTATGCCCGGCGAGTTTAACGTTTACAACGCGCTGGCAGCCATTGCCGTGGCGCAGCGGATGGGCATCCGGGAGAGCGTGATCAAAAGTGCCCTTGCCAAAGCTACGGTGCGCGGACGCTTCGAAATCGTGGACGCGCTGCCCGACGCGGTGACGATTATCGATTACGCCCACAATGCCGTCTCCATGCGTGCCGCGCTGGAGACGATTCGCAAGTACCAGCCCAAACGGCTGGTGGTGCTTTTTGGCTCGGTGGGCGGACGAACCCAGCTGCGCCGGGGCGAGCTGGGGGAAATCGCCGCCACTATGGCGGATTTCTGCATCATCACCAGCGATAACCCCAATTTTGAGCCGCCGGAGGACATTATTCACGACATCGAGGAAAGCGTGGCCGCCACCTCCTGTCCCTATGTTACCTTTGTCGATCGCCGGGAGGCTGTACGTTATGCAATCGGTCACGCGCTGGCGGGCGACTGCATCCTGTTCGCCGGAAAGGGGCATGAGCAGTATCAGCTGATCGAGGGCGAATACTGCCATTACGACGAGCGGGAGGAAATTCTCGCGGCTGCGGCTGCGGTTCGCGCGGCGGTCAATCAATAAGTTCAAAACGGAGAACGTAAAAAATGAAGAAACGGCTTCTCTCCCTGCTTCTTGCATCGCTCCTTGCTCTCACAGCCTGCGGTGGGTCGGCTTCGCCCGATGAAACGCAGGAAAGCAGAACCTACACCCACGACGAGCGCATGGAAATCCTTGACGATACCGCGTTAAAGCTGCCTGTAGATTTCTACGAAACGGAGGCGAAGGCTCGCTATTTCGAAACGCTGGATATTATCCGGCAGGAATATTTTGAGCCGATGTCCGTAGCCGATCAGTGCTTTACCGATTTTCTGGAGGCGAAAGCGGCGCTGACCTGCTCCTATCGCAGCGACTATCCGGTGATCGTCATCACCGCCCCGAACAATCTGGGCAAAACCTACGCAGACGGGTATGTGACGGTCATTGAAGACGGCGAGATCATCGAGAGCGATGTGACCATCAAGGTTCGCGGCAACAGCACCGCCGGTGCGCCCAAGAAGCCGTACAACATTAAATTCCCCGAATCGGTGTCCCTGCTGGGCATGGAGGAGGGCAAAAAGTGGTCGCTGCTGGCGAATATGTTCGACAAAACCATGCTGCGCAATAAGCTGGCGCTGGATTTTGCCGGAGAGATGGGGCTGGCGCACACCTCCCAGTCGGAGTTCTGCGAGGTCTGGTTCAACGGAAAGTATCAGGGCAACTACCTGCTCTGCGAGCCGGTTTCGGACGGCAAGAACCGCTTGGATCTGGACACGTCGGGTAACGAGTTTATTCTGGAGATCACGCCCTTCGGCGGCTGGAGCTTCAAGTCGGGCGCTGGGGTGGAGATTCTCTACGATTCGCCCGAAGATCCCACCGAGGCTCAGAAGACATATCTGAACAAACTGCTGGATTTGGCTGAGGCTGCCATGGAAAGCGGCGATTTGAAGGAATGTGCGAAGTATATCGATGTGCAGTCGTTCATCGATCTCTACTGCATGATGGAGCTGTTCAAGGATGTGGACGGCTACTGGAAATCGCTCTATTTCTACGTGAAAGACGATAAGCTTTGCGCCGGACCTGCGTGGGATTTTGACCTGTCCTGCGGCAACGTGAGCAAAACCTACGTGGAGGATAATTACTTCAACTACCACAATTCCAACGGTTACGGCGATAAGTCCAACGACAGCACCCATGGTTTACGCATGGCTCACGGCTGGTGGGCGATTCTGCTGGAATCGGAGGAGTTCGCGTCGATGGTGCGTGAGCGGTATCTGGAATTGCAGTCGCTGATTGTCAATCTGTACGAGGACAACGAGCTGGGCGGAAACCGCATCGATGCGCTGATCGAGGAAAACGGCGCGTCCTTTAACCGGGAGTATACGAAGGACGACGGCTCGGGCTATGGCGCGGGTTGGAGCATCAGCGAGATCTATTCGATCTATGCGGGCGAGTCTATGGGCGATTATGAGGATAACGTGGAGTTTCTTCGGGAGTGGCTGCGTGACCGCAACGCCTGGCTTCTTGAAAATATAGGAAAATAAAATCTGGCAAATAAAGAGGGTTTGAATATGAAAATACTCATCTGCGGTTTAGGTCTGATCGGCGGCTCCATGGCGCGGGCGCTGAAATATTTCACCGAGCACACGGTGGTTGGCTACGATCCCGACGAGGAATCGGCGCGCAAGGCGGTGCTTGTGGGCGCGTGCGATGATGCGTCCACCGAGATACCCGATGTGTCCGGCTTTGATGTGATTCTGCTGGCGGCATACCCCAACGCATCCAAGGCGTTTCTGGAGCAATATGCCGATCGTATCAGCCCAAACGCTCATGTGTTCGATCTGGGCGGCACCAAGCGTATGGTCTGCGAAGCGGGCTTCACGGCGGCGAAACGGGTGGGCTTTTCCTTCATCGGCGGACATCCTATGGCGGGCACCCAGTTCTCCGGCTTCACGGCGTCCAAGGAATCGCTGTACAAGAATGCCACCATGCTGCTGGTTCCGCCGGCTGATGTTGACGCGGCGGATATGGATTTTGCGGTGAGCTTCTTCAAGGAGGTTGGCTTTGCTGCGGTGCGTATCACCACGGCGGAGGAGCACGACGAGATTATTGCCTACACCTCGCAGCTGGCACACGTGCTGTCGAATGCTTACGTCAAAAGTCCCACATCTCGCCGTCACAAGGGATTCAGTGCGGGCAGCTTCCGCGACCTGACTCGGGTGGCGCATCTGAATCCGCAGATGTGGAGCGAGCTGTTTATGGAGAACAAGGACAACCTGATTCCCGAGGTGGAGCGCCTCGCCGCCGAGCTGATGGCGTATGCCGACGCCATGCGCGACGGGGATGGGGAGCGTCTGACCCAGCTGTTGGCTGACGGAAGCCGGATCAACGACGAGATCAAAGAAGGTAACTTCTGATACATAGGGAAGGAGCCGACATCGTGGGATGTCGGCTCCTTTTGTAACGATTCTGTGAACATATGCGATTTCCCCTTGACAAATCTGGTTGGTAGTTGTAGACTATAGATACAGGTCGGTAATAACCAACCAAATCGAACAAGGGGGATAACAATGGAAAACCTGAAACTCTGTGAAAGCGATTACCGCTTCATGTGCGTGATCTGGGACAACGAGCCGCTGACGTCCCGGCGTCTGGTGGAACTGTGCGCCGGACGTCTTGGCTGGAAGAAGCCCACCACCTACACCACGCTGAAAAAGCTCTGCGACAAAGGGTTCGCGCAGAACGTGGACACCATCGTCACTTCGCTGATACCACGGGAACGGGTGCAGGCTTACGAAAGCGAGCGCTTTGTGGAACGCGCCTTCGACGGTTCGCTGCCCGGATTTTTAGCGTCCTTCCTCGGCGGCAAGACGATTTCCGACGAGGAAGCCGAAGCGCTGAAGGCGCTGATCGACGCGCATCGGGAGGATTGACATGGAAGGGGGATTTGTGACGATTCTCAACATGAGCATCGCCGCGTCATGGGTGATATTGGCGATACTGGCGGTGCGGCTGGCGCTTGCGCGAGCGCCGAAGAAGTTTTCCTATTGGCTGTGGATTGCGGCGGGCTTCCGGCTCTGCTGCCCGGTGGGAGTGAAGCTGCCGTTCAGCTTGTTCAACCTGCTTCGTACCGATGATATGACTTTCGTGCCTGCCGACCTCGGCATGATGGCAGAACCGCAGGTTTCCACCGGCTCTTTGGCGGCGGATTCGCTGATCAACCCGCTGCTTCCGGCGGCGACGCCGCAGTACAGTGCCAATCCGATGCAGATTTGGCTATTCGCCGGCGCAATCATCTGGATTGCCGGTGCGGCGGCGATATTGCTTTACGGCGTGATTTCTTACGGGTTGACGGCTTATCGGATGCGGACTGCGGTAAAGCTGGAGGGAAATGTCTGGCAGTCCGATCGGGTGCGATCACCCTTTGTCATGGGGATATGGAAGCCGCGCATTTTTGTTCCGTTTGGGCTGAATGACGAGACGATGCGCTATGTGCTGGCGCATGAACGGTTCCACATCCGGCATGGCGACCATGCTGTTCGGCTGTTTTCCTACGGATTGTTGGCGCTCCACTGGTTCAATCCCCTCTGCTGGCTGGCGTATAGGCTGATGGGGTGGGACATGGAGCTGCGCTGCGACGAGGCGGTTCTGGCATCTGGCGAAAGCAGGACGGCATACAGCGAGACGCTGCTGGCACTGGCGGCGAATTCACGGCGGTTTATGCCGGGGCTGTCCGGTTTTGGTGAGACGGGCGTTCGGGCGCGGATAAAGAACGCGCTGCGCTGGCGTGAGCCGAAGCGCTGGGTCAACGCGGCGGCAGCCGTCGCGGTGGTTGCCGTGGTGACGGCGTGCGCATCCGACCCGGCGGTGGAGGCGCTGGAGACGTTGGATTCCTGCTTTGTCCATATCGAGGGGCGGAGCTTCACCGCGCAGGCGGCGAAGGATTTTAACTTCGACTACGATAAGCTGCCCGACTTGATTGTTGACGGCGAAGGGACGCTGGTTATCAATGTCTCCGTTTCCGGCGATACGCTGACTGTGGGCGAGGACTACTATCAGGCGTTGGGGACGAATGGCACTACGATCAAGAGGGAGACCTTTACGCTGAATCGGGACGATGACGGTCTGTTCCGGCTTCCTGTGAAGCGGCGAGGTACGTCATCGGAGGATGAGTACGCGGTTTATTACATCGTGGGCGACGACGGAAAATACTCGGTTCGGGTGCTGTTTCCCGCTTCATAAAAGCAAGCCAGCCGCGCTTATGCGCGGCTGGTGTTGTGTTTATTCTTTGTCCAGCACAAGCTGTACCATGCGGTAGTCGCCGGGAACACGGACGTCGATGCCGTCGGCGTCGATGTCCGAGCCTGCGAGCAGCTGCTCGCCCATGCGATAGTTGGCGTCGGTATCTAGCACCGGGCAGACAGTGATGGCGCTCTGGCGGTTCTTCCACGAGAAAACCAGCAGCTCAATGTGCTCAAAGGCGGTGTCGCTGAATTCCAGTACCAGCATGGTCGGCGTGTCAGTGAGAATGCGGCAGACAGCCTTTTTCCAGAATTCCTCCTTCGCCTTATGTGCGGCGATGAAGTCGCGCAGCATGGCGCGGGTTTCAGGGGAGAGACGGTTCAGATCGCAGCTGAAGCCCATGGCGCCTCCGGTGAGAAAGCCCCGTAGAAAGCTGCCGTCCACGCTGACTACCCTTGTCCAGATGGCGTCGTCGGTGGCGAGAATCTTCTCCGTGGTTCCGCCGGTGCCGTAGACCGGTTCAAACCCAGT
This sequence comes from Clostridia bacterium, assembly GCA_017472255.1. Taxonomy (GTDB): domain Bacteria; phylum Bacillota; class Clostridia; order Oscillospirales; family CAG-272; genus Flemingiibacterium. The sequence goes on from JAFUQU010000014.1 coordinate 421,768, forward strand.
CAGCGATGTGATGGTCGCCCACTTCTCAATGGCGCAGGGAGGCATACGGAGCAGGGTATCCTTGAAGATGCGGATGCCTTCGCAAGGACCCTGATTGTCGCTGAGCCAGAAGCTGTCGAAGTCGGGCAGATTGCCCAGGCTCATGCGCTGTCCGCCGGATGCGCAGTTTTCCAGATAAACTTCCGGGTGGCGCTGGCGGAGTCCACGGATGACGCTGTTGTAGCCCTCAAAATAGGTGAGGAAGGAGGACTGATTCTCGTCCAGCTTCATATCCTGGTTGAAATCGAACTTGATGAAGCGGATGCCGTATTTCTCAATCAGACCGCAGATGGTATTCAGAATGTAATCGCAGACCTGCGGATTCGAGAAATCCAGCAGATACTGATTGCGATATACGATGAAGTATTCCGGATGGTCGCGGACGATATCCGAACCGGCGGAGGCGGATTCAATCTCCAGCCACAGACCGAACTGCATACCCGCAGCCCGTACCGCGTCGGCAAGCTCGCCCATCCGTCCGCAGAGCGCGCCAGTCATATTTTCGCGCCAGTCGCCACGGCAGCCCGCCCAGTCGCCGCCCTTGCCGAACCATCCCGCGTCGATGACGAAATAGTCTGCGCCCATCTCGGCGGCGGGAGCGATCTGGTTTGCCAGATTGTCGTAGTTGATCATATCGAAGCGGCATAGCCAGGTGTTATAGATCACCGGCAGAGCTTTGCGGGGATAGCGGCGGTTGATGTTGGCGTGCAGCTTCCAGCAGTCAAGGTCGGTGCGATTGCGCACGTTGTAGCAGATTATCTCGGGCAGGGTCAGTTCCTCGCCATCGACCAACGGATAGGAGAAATTATTGTCCGATAGTCCCACTTCCACCTCAACGACACTGGTTGCGCCGCCGGTCGTTACCCGGGCGGCCTTCATAATCCATGCGCCCTGTGCCAGCAGATGGAACGCGGTGCCGCGTCCCGTCTGGCGATTCCAGAGGACAAGGATGGGGGCGGCGCTGTTGGTGCTGCGGACGCCGGCCACCTCGGCGGCGACGGTGGTGATCAGCGGCTGCCAGCCGCCCTGACTTTCATTCTCCCAGCCGTTGTACTGGGTGTAAATATCGTATTCGCCGCCGTTGAAGATGAACTTCTGACGGGCGCAGGTCAGCGTCAGCGGCGAATCGGTGACGTTGCGGATGGTGGTCGTGTGGGTGCAGACGCCGTTTTCGTCCTGCACGACGGCGGTCTGCACATGGCAGGCGTCGGTTTCGATGGCATAGCCGGTATGATCGGCGGTAACGGCGCCTTTGATTTCGCCGAAGCTGCCCTTGATGTTCCAGAGATTGCGGGCATCGGTGCCCGATGTAATCTTTTTCATGATGCGTTCCTTTCTTATATTGACGTGTGCGGAAGATTGTGTTATAATCATTATACCATGATATGGTCAAAAATCAAGAGGAAAATTGTTTTCGCATCAGCAAAATTGTTTGGGAGGAACGAAGCCGTAGGTCTATCCGGAAGATGGGATAGACTGCACGGTCTGGTGTCGATATCAATAATACAACGCCTCCCGGATAACGAGAGGCGTTGTATTTATCAGCGCTTGATGGGATTTTCGGGGAAGGGGAGGGTTTCCAGCGGCGTAAAGCCGAAGCGCGCGGCGAATTCCTCCGCCTTTTTCAGCGTGTCGGGGTTTGCCACCGCATCCACCTGATGAGCGTCGCAGCCGAAGATGACGGGATTTCCCACTTCGGCGACGATCTGATTGAACCGTTCGCTGGGATAGTGGCGGTTGTCGCGAAGTCCCAGAAAGTTGATTTCCAGCGGAATACCGATTTTCTTCGCGCCTTCAGCCAGACGGCGGTACTCCTTTTCCCAGATGTCGGGGTCGCCGGTATAACGGCAGAGATCGGGGTGCGCCATATAGAGGAAGCGCCCGGTGGCGGCTGCTTCCAGCAGCTGATCCACATATTTTGTAAGGCAGTCAGCACGATCCTTGATATGGCTGGAATGGAAATGAGTATCATACTCGTTATCCACAAAATGTTGACCGAGAATCATGTATTCGATGGGGTAGTCGGACAGGAATTCCATCAGCCTATTGAACAGTGCGGGATAATACTCGACCTCCAGACCGATGTGGATTTCGATGTCGTTTTTATATTCGTCCCGCAGATCAGAGAGGGTGCGGACATAATCCTCCAGCTGTTCGGGATGCATACGAAAGTCGGAATAATATTCGTCGGTGGGGAAGATCATGGGGGTATGGTCGGAAAAGCCGAGTATTTTCAGCCCTCGGGCAATGGCGGTTTCGATGTATTCGCGTTCGGTGCCGGTTGCGTGATGGCAGCGGTGTGTGTGGGAGTGATAGTTTGCAATCATTTATATGCCTCGATTTCAGGAATAATAGATACCATAATTATAGCACCGAACGGTAAAAAAATCAATTCGCAAAAAACGCAGAAATCGCCAATAAATTCGATGCCAAACGGGACATAGTTCATGAAAGCTGATATTTCAGGAGGACGAATATGTATGACAGAGAGTTGAATGAATTGCTTTGCCGGATTGCAGCCGGGGACGGTGCGGCGCTGGAAACGCTGTACCGGGAGATGAAAACGCCGCTTTTCACCGTCATTTACCGCATCGTCGGTGAGCGGACCCTGGCGGAAGATACCTTGCAGGAGCTGTTTGTGCAGCTCTGGCGAAGCTGTCCCGCGCCTCAAAAGCCGCGCGCTTACCTTTTTGCCATGGCGCGGAATCTGGCAATTGACGCCTTGCGGGAGAAGGGAGATGTGGATGCCTTTGATGAGGCGAGCGAACCTGCCGCCGCTGAGGATGCGGTGGAGAAGCTCGATCTTGATGCGGCGCTGGCACGTCTGACATCGGAGGAGCGGCAGATTGTGCTGCTGCATATCCACGGAGGGCTGAGATTCCGGGAGGTGGCTGCGATTGTGAAGGAGCCATTGGGAACGGTGCTGTGGCGGTATCGGCGGGCGCTGGGACAAATGCGCGATTATCTGAACGGAGGAATGAAATGAAACGGATTGTTGTTTTGCTGCTGACGGTGGTACTGTTTGCCATGCCGCTGGCGGCAGCCGAGTTTGAGACGGGATGGGATTTGAAGGCCTATTGGGACGAGCAGGAGGACGAGTACAACGTCAGCCCCTATCCCGATTATATCGGCGGCTTTTGGATTGACAACAAGGTGGGGCTGCTGACCGTCGGCGTGATCGGCGACGAGGGGGAAGCGGAGGTGCTTCGGCTGGTGGAGGATGACGGCTCCATTCAGATTGTGCGGCAGAAATATTCCTACACGGAGTTAATGTCGATTCGAAATATGCTGGAGGATGTGATGAGAGCGTCGCCCTCGCCTGTTCTGGGAGTTGGCATCGATCAGAGCGAGAACTATGTGACAGTCGCGATTGATGTTGCCTTTGAGGGCGCGTTCGAATTTGTCCGGGATCTGAAAAAGGCGTATGGCGACAGGATTTATTACGAGCCCACTGTGGGAATCTGGTATACCGCAGAGCAGTCGAAGCGGGCGGCAGAAGCTGTACCCTTTGCGGTGTGGGTCATGCTGGTTTGCGTTCTGCTGGGCGTGACCGCTCTTCTCCTGCGCCGCCGCAGATTGGCGGCAACAACCGCCGGAACAACGATGGCGATCACTTCCCGGCAGCTGGAATCGGCGCTGCGGGAGGATACCGTGGAGCCTTCCGGCGAAGTGTGGGAGAAAATCCGTCGTTCAACCGGCTGTTGAGCAAGCGGACGCGGACGGCAGTTCTCAGGCTGCGTATGGACGATACAGGATTGAATGAAAAAGGGGATGTTACGCCAAGGTGTAACATCCCCCATAACTGTTTATTCGTACATTTCCACAACGGGGCTTGTGAGAATACCCATATCGCGCAGTCTGTACTCATAGCACCAGGAGTCTCCGCCGGTGCGCCAGATGCCGGGGCCTGCCCAATTGTCATAACGATTGGTATTATGCAGAGCGCCGAAGGCGTTGAAGCGGGTTCCGAACAGCGTGTAGGTGATCGTATGCTTGCCGGCGGCAACGCGGCCCAGATTCAGACGGCAGGGATTGAAGGCGATAACGCCCTTATCTTCACCGTCCAGTGCAACACGGATCAGCGCGCCTCTGTACTCGGTGGCCTTGACGACCAGCTCGCAGTCGCCTGTCTCGATCTCCTGCGTGTAGGAGATGTTGCCGGTGTAGAAGGGCAGATTCTGTGCGGTAACGGTGGAGAAGCCCAGCTTTTCGGGCAGTGCGCAGATGGTCTTCGCACAGCCTGCGACCTTCACGCCGAAGTCACCCAGCAGATAGCACCATTCGATCTTGGTGCGGATGCCGATGGGCGAACGTACCAGCAGCGTGTTTGTGCCCTTGACAATCTTCGGCAGCGCGAGTTTCTGGATAGATTCGTCCACGAAGTAGCCGTGAATCGTTTTGTCAGCGGGAACGCCGTTGAGGATAACCTCGCAGAGCGGCGCGTTTTCGATGGCCAGATAAGCGCCCTCGTATTCGATCTCTGATTCAAAGGTTATGCGCAGATCAACGGTGTGCGACAACACTTCCGGCGGCTCAACCCAGGGCTGTGCGCCGTTGTATGCGGGGAGACCGGCAATCTTGGCGGCGGCGTTGTTCAGGCGAAGGATTTCCTCCTCGGCGCGCCATTCGCCGTCGGCGGTAAGCGCCGGGCTGTCCACACGGTACTCGGCGGAATCCAGCAGCAATGCGTTCGGCTCGGACAGCGTGTAGGAAACGGGCTTGCGGCAGAAGATGCTGCCGATCTGTTTCTTTGCGGGAGCGGCTTCGCCCTGAACCGACGGGTCGTAGGGCAGTAGCTTCAGCAGAAGGCTGTCGTGGGCGTGCATATCACGGCGGATAATCGTCTTGCCGTTTTCCACGGTGTAGACGGGAACATAGGTCTTGCCCGAGAGGGTATCGTAAACCACCGGCGTATATTCGCCTGTGATCTTGATGGTGATGGCGTCGGGTGTGTAGTAACGTCCGCGGCCGGAGGTGGCGTGCTTGCCATGGCAGATAAAGAGCCAATCGCCGTCGTTATCGCGGCGGTAGTTGTAGATGTATTCCCCGGTCAGGTTGCCGCTGGCGTTGCGCATTTCCACGCGGCGGAAGTCTTCCAGCGCGTTCACGATGGAGTCGCGGTCGAAGCTGACACGCTGGGCGTCGCTGTACAGCGCCTGTGCGCCGTCCGAAGGAACAGCGTCCACCAGCGTCGGGCAGCCGCCCATGAAGATAACCGTACCGCCTGCGGCGCGGAATTTCTTCAGCACCTCGATGGTGGAGGAACGGATGGTTTCCAAAGCGGGAACAACCACGACTTTGTACTTCATCTTACCGACGGTCAGCGCCTTGTCGTCCACGCCGCCGAACTGGTCAGGCAGTAGGCTTTCGCTGATGAAGTCGAAGTCCAGACCGGCGAAAAGCAGCCAGTTGATCACATTGTTGAAGTTGCCTTCCAGCTGGGAGCGGATGCTGCCGGTGTTCTCGGAAGGACCCCAGTGCAGCCAGTAGCTCTCCACAGGGTGAATCACGGCGATGTCCACCATCGGTACGCCGCGGGTTAGAGCGGTGTTCAGACGGGCAAAGTGATTCTCGATGTAGGGATATTCCTTGTACCACGGGGACTGATAGAAGATCGACGCGGGATAGTCGCGCTTGGCTTCGCCGTACATGGACATCCAGGACAGATGGGGCACGCGGACGGTAACGCCCAGTGCCGCCTGCCAGTCGCCCTGATGCTTGTGACCGCGGAAGTCGAAATCCCAGTCGGTAACACCGTACAGCTCGGACAGCATACCCTCGCGTCCGTACTGATGGACGGCGGACTGCGCCTGCTTGGCGGTGGAGTATTCGTGGGAGTCGCAGAGCATATCGATGCCGGGAATCTGGAACTTGCGGTAGGAGCGCATAGCCTCGCCCAGCATCATGGTCTGGCTGCCCAGGCTGGCTTCCGCCATCATGTGACCGGTCATGGAGATGCCGTTCTTATCGCACCAGTCGCCGCAATTGTCGGCGAAGGCTTCGGTGAACAGCTGGCATACGAAGTCATGGTAGTAGTAACGCGGCTGAGAGATTTTACCGCCCTCCAGCTCCCAGAACAGTTCGGGGAGGGTGTCGGCGATCTTCGCGCCGTAACGCTTTTCATATAGCTCGTCCATGTCGGGTGTCCAGGGGAGAATCACGTCATTCTGCGCCTTGGCGAAAGCGAAGGTTCCCTTGGCGGTAAACTGAGGCTCGTCGGTGAAGATGGCGGGCACCACGCCGTCGAAATCCTCGCCTACCGTTTCCTTATAGCGCTCGTGGGTGGTCTCGATGAACTTGTTAATGGCGCTCTTGGAGAGGGTGTCCACATAGGTCTGGTTGTTGTACCAGCCGGAGGGGGTGTTTGTCATGCAGTAGGTGAACCACTTGGTTCCCTCGGCCTCGGCGTCGGGAGCGATGATCTTGTAGGATACCAGCTCGCCCGCGTCGTTCTGTACCACGTCATAGACGTGATAGAGATAGGGTTTGCCTTCTTCGATGGCCTGCTCCTTTGTGGGCAGGGTGGAAACGATGTCGTTGCGGGTCATGCGCAGAATGCGCGCGCGGTATTTTGGGGTTTTTGTGACCAGACCGCCTGCGGCGCCGGAGGGCCAGCGGTCCTCGTCGTACAGCCATGCGAGGGTGTGGGTCTTCTTGGCTTCCTCAGCGCAGACCTTGATCAGGCTCATGAATTCGTCGGACAGGTAGGGAACGTCCATACCGGTGCGCGAGTGGATGTGGTAGCCGCCGAAGCCCATCTCCTTGAGATAGCCGATCTGTTTTTTGATCAGCTCGGGCGTGACCTTGCAGTTCCACGCCCAGAAGGGAGCGCCGCGGTATTCCTCGGTGGGATTAGCGAACAGCTCGGGGGAGAGGCTGGGGGCTGAATTCTTCTTGTAAAGCATAATAACCTCCTGTGTATTTTATGTTTACTGAGAAAATTATACCGTATCTATGCGCCTTTGTCAAGCGAAAGGCACATATTTTATGCGGAAATCCGCAAATGAGGGACGGAAAAAGTCAAATTCAAAATTTTGCGAAATCTCTTGACAAATCCGCTGCGATATGCTATAATATCTATCCCGTCAAAACGGCGGCGAGATGAATATTCAGAAACCTTTATTCTGACAGAGCGTTCTGTCGGAATAGAGGTTTTGTTTTCTCTCGGAAAATTTCATTTATTATCAGGAGGTTCATATGAACATCAGCATTTACGACGAGAGCTGCGAATTTGTACGGGAAATGGTCGAAGATATAGCGGAACGCTTTCTGAACCGGCTTCATCATCGGGCGGTGTTTGCGGGAAAGCTCAGCGTGCTGACGGTTGGCATCCTCGCACGAACCTGCCTGCCGACCACCACCGGCAGCACAACACTGATCCGGGAGGAACCGATGGTGCGGATTCAGACCACGTTCATGATTGGCAGCAGCGAAAGCCGCCGCCACCTTGCGTATGTCATTGCCCGAGAGTTTGCCCATGTGCTGTTTATCTCGGCGGAGGATTCGCTGGGACTGCGCGGACGAGGCGGCGACGGCTGCTTCACCGGTGAATCCTGCTTCCATCGAAGTGTATGCTGTGACGATAGGGGCTATGGCGGCGGTATGGAAGCCTCCGCTGCCGAACTGCTGGCGCGATGGATTATCAGCGATACCGATTATGAGGATGAATCAGAGGCTTATGCGCGGGAGCTTGCCGAAGACAGCGATACGACCCGGCTGACTCGGTTTGCGTCACTGTTTGCGTCTGCCTACGGTGAGCCGCTGGAAGGGGCGCGGTACATTGACGAATATTTTATCAGCGAATGCGATACGGCGGAGGATGATTGTCTGGAAGCGGATTATTGCGTCACTGTGATACGCAATCGTTTCTGGAACAGCGTGGCGGCGGGAGCGTTCAGCCACATGGTGGACGATTACGATGAGCTGATGGGGGAGGATGCGTATCGCGAGCTGTGCGAGAATATGGACTATTTTCTGGAATATCACTATGAAGATAACGAGAAGGGCGATATGGCGATGGATGCATGGCGGTGCGCGGATACGGCGCTGACTGAATTTCTGGAGCAGGTATGTGTTCAGGAAGAATAATTGCCGGTGCATTGACAAGCAGAGAAAAATATGGTATAATCATTACGGTATAATTTCCTATGACAGGTGAATGACATGAAAAAACGAGTGATCTGGATCGCCGCAGCCGTCTTGCTTGGAACAGCTATCGCTGTGGGGCTGCTGGTGGGATTGCCGGCGTCGATACGCGGCCAGCTGCGCGATCAGCTTGACCTGGGGGAACGTTATCTGTCGGAGATGGAATATGAGAGCGCTGTGATTGCGTTCACACGGGCGCTGGAGATTGATCCGAAAAATGCAGACGCATACATCGGTCTGGCTGAGGCTTATGCTGCACTGGGACGAGATGATGAAGCGCGGAATGTGCTGACACGCGGCCTGGAGCTTACCGGAAGCGACCTGATCCGCGCGAAGCTGGCATCGTTGATGGAAATTGAAACGGTCGCCCCCGAAACAACGGCTGCTCCCGAAACGACGACTGCCCCCGAAACGACGGCTGCTCCCGAAACGACGGCTGCCCCCGAAACGACGACTGCCCCCGAAACGACGGCTGCTCCCGAAACGACGGCTGCTCCCGAAACGACGGCTGCCCCCGAAACGACGGCCGCCCCCGAAACAACGGCTGCTTCCGAAACAACAGCTGTTCCTGAGCCTGAACTGCCTGCCGAAGCGTCGGTGACGGCGGAAGGGCTGATTATCTGGAACGACGCGGCGCTGGAATCGGCACTGCGCGAACTGATTGACAAGCCGGAGGGCGGTGTTTATGTGAGTGATTTCCCGGAGTACAGCAGTCTGACGCTGGCTGACCAGGGGATTCACGATTGCAGTGCGCTGAACCTGATTCCGGCGTTTTATGGTTTGCTCAGCCTTGATCTGAGCGGCAACGAAATTGCGCGGATTCCCGCGCTGTCCAATCTGACCGCCCTGACCTCGCTGTCGTTAGACAGAAACCGTCTGACCACCCTTGACGGAATTGAACGGCTGCCGCAGCTGGAATATCTGGCGGTAACGGACAACAATATCACCGATCTTTCGCCGCTGACAGCGGCCTCCGGCCTGATCTGGCTGTTTATCGACAACAATCCCGCCGTCGATTTTGCGTCCCTGCCCGTATTGCCCACGCTGCGCCAGATCAGCTTTTCCCGCTGCAATGTGACCGATCTCGCGCCCCTTGCCCATCTGAGCGGATTGACGGAGATTGATGGCTGGAGCAACGCCGTTACCGATCTGACGCCGCTGACCGGACTGCCCGTACTGGATTCGGTCGATCTGGCGGATAACGCAATCACGTCGCTGACACCGCTTATTGATATGTTAAATGGCGAAACACTGCGCTTTCTCGATCTGACCGGAAATCCGGTGGATGACTGGACACCTGCAAAAGAAGCGGCATTTACAACCATATATGGAATACCCGAAGCATAAAGGAGAGAACAGCATGACGAGAATGATTTTTATCCGCCACGGACAGAGTATGGGCAATCTGGAAGCACGCTTCTACGGCAACTGGGACGGACCGCTCACTGACCTCGGTCGGGCGCAGGCTGCGAAAACGGCGGAATACCTGCGCGATTGGAAAATCGACGCGGCTTACGGCAGCGATCTTTGCCGTGCCTACGAAACGGGCACGATCATCGCCGCGCCCCACAATCTGGCGGTGACGCCGGACAAGGGGCTGAGGGAGATTTTTGCCGGCGAGTGGGAGGACAGACCCTTTGAAGAGCTGCCCCGGCTGTACAGCGAGGATTTCGATACATGGCTGCATGATCTTTGGCACGCCCGTCCCACCGGCGGCGAGAGTGTGCGCGAACTGGCGGAGCGTGTCCGTACCGAGGTTTGGCGGATTGCATCTCTGCACGACGGGCAGACGGTGCTCATCGCCACCCATGCCACCCCCATCCGCACGCTGATCTGTGAGTGGAAGGGCGAGCCTTACGAGAAAATTCAGCAGCTGGGCTGGGTAGGCAACGCCTCGGTTTCGGTGGTGGACTACGACAACGAGCGGCATCGGACGCAGCTTGTTATGCTGGGCGAAGACAGCTTCCTCGGCGATATGGCGACCACGCTGCCTAAAAGCGTGTAATAAAAGCAGCACCCCCGATGCGCCGCATCGGGGGTACCTTTATATTCATTTTTTCGCAGATTAATATGCGATGCCCTGCCACTTCATGGCGTCAGCGATCTTCAGGAAGCCTGCGATGTTTGCACCGGCAACCAGATTGCCCTCGCAGCCGTATTCCTTTGCTGCTGCGGCAGCGTTCTTGTAGATGTTGACCATGATGCCGTGGAGCTTCTCGTCAACTTCTTCGAAGGTCCAGGACAGTCTGATGCTGTTCTGAGACATTTCCAGACCGGAGGTAGCAACGCCGCCTGCGTTTGCAGCCTTTGCCGGACCAAAGAGGACGCCGTTTGCCTGGAACAGCTCGATGGCTTCGGGAGTGGAAGGCATATTCGCACCCTCGGCAACAGCGATTACGCCGTTTGCGATGAGCGCCTTTGCGCCTTCAGCGTCCAACTCGTTCTGGGTAGCGCAGGGCAGAGCGATGTCGCACTTGACAGTCCAGATGCCCTTGCAGCCCTCAACATACTTGGAGCCGGGAACGCGCTTTGCGTACTCGGAGATGCGGCCGCGCTCAACTTCCTTGATCTGCTTGACAACGTCCAGCTTAATGCCGTCTTCGTCAACCACATAACCGTTGGAGTCGGACATGGCGATAACCTTTGCACCCAGAGTGGTAGCCTTCTGATTTGCGTAGATAGCAACGTTGCCGGAACCGGATACAACAACCGTCTTGCCTTCGAAGGAGAGACCGTTGTCCTTCAGCATTTCGTTGGTGAAGTAGCACAGACCGTAGCCGGTAGCCTCGGTACGAGCCAGCGAACCGCCGTAGGACAGACCCTTACCGGTAAGTACGCCGGTGAATTCGTTGCGCAGTCTCTTGTACTGACCGAACATGAAGCCGATCTCACGAGCGCCCACGCCGATATCACCTGCGGGAACGTCGGTGTCAGCGCCGATATGCTTGGAAAGCTCGGTCATGAAGGCCTGGCAGAAACGCATGATTTCGTTATCGCTCTTGCCCTTGGGATCGAAATCGGAGCCGCCCTTGCCGCCGCCCATAGGAAGGGAGGTGAGGGAGTTCTTGAAGCACTGCTCGAAGCCCAGGAACTTGATAACGGAAGCGTTTACGGAAGGATGGAGTCTCAGACCGCCCTTGTAAGGACCGATGGCGGAGTTGAACTGAACGCGGTAGCCGCGGTTCACCTGAACCTTGCCGTTGTCGTCAACCCAGCTTACGCGGAACTGAATGAAGCGCTCAGGCTCGACGATGCGGTCGAAAATGCCGGCTTCGATCAGGTCGGGGCGCTTGTCGGCGACAGGCTCGAGGGACTCGAGAACCTCGCGGACAGCCTGCTGGAACTCAGGCTCGTTGGGATTTCTTTTGCAGACGGTCTCATAGACGCCGGCAAGATACTGATTGTTGAATGCCATTGTAGTATTTCTCCTTTAGAGATAAATTCTGCTATAATATTAGCACGTTAAATTACAACAGTATCATTATACACCATTTCGCGGAATTTTGCAATATCTGACGCGAAATTTTTTACGCGAAAAAATGTAAATAAATTAAAAATATAAATTTTAATGGATTTTCGCAGCAAAATGTAATACTTCCGAAATATTGCTAATACAAATAGTCCTGTACCAATTTTTGAGGAGGGCATTTATGCAGGGCTTCCGGCGCTTTCTTGCAAATGGGCTGATTCTGACCGTCACATCGCTGCTGATGCGCGGGATCGGTGTGGCGTTCAACGCCTTTGTCAACGGAAAAATCGGCGCGGACGGCATGGGACTGTTCACGCTGATTATGAGCGTCTACGGACTGGCGGTGACGATGGCTTCCTCGGGCGTGAATCTGGCGGCGGTTAGAATGTGTGCCGAAGCCATCGGCGCGGAGGATGACGCCCGGTTGAGGGCATCTCTCCGGCGGTGTCTGGCTTACGCCGTTATCTGCGGGACCGCGACGGCGCTGGCACTTTACGCGGGCGCGGACTGGGTGGCGGCGGACTGGCTGGGGGACAGCCGATGTGCGCCATCCCTGCGGCTTCTGGCGCTGAGCCTGCCGTTCATCGCCGCATCCAACGTGCTGAGCGGTTACTTTTCGGCGGTGCGGCGGGTATCAAAGAACGCGGCGACGCAGATGTTTGAGCAGCTTTTCAAGATATTTGTTACGGTCTGGGCGCTGCTGTATCTGGTGCCTGACGGCATCGAATACGCTTGCATGGCAATTGTTGGCGGCGGCGCGCTGGCCGAAACCGCGTCCTTCACGATGGCGCTGGTGCTCTATCTGCACGACCGCCATGTCCACGGTGCGAAGGGTGGATATCTGCCGCCTGACGCCGGACCCAAGCTGACGCGCACGTTGTTCGGCATCACTATCCCGGTGGCTGCGGCAGCTTATGTACGCTCGGGATTGACCACGCTGGAGCATATTCTCATCCCCCGTGGACTGCGCGCCAATCCGTTGACCGCCGATACGGCGCTGGCAACCTACGGCGTGCTCTGCGGTATGGTGATGCCGGTGATTATGTTCCCGACGGCATTCCTGTACTCCTTCACTGGTCTGCTCGTCCCCGAATTCGCCGAAGCCAACTCCCGCGCTGACAATCAGCGTATTGGAAACATGACCTCTCGGGCGATGTCGATGACGCTGTTTTATTCGGTCGGCTGCGCGGAGGTGATGAGCTGCTTCTCCCACGAGCTGGGGATGCTGATTTATCAGAGCAGCGACGCGGGGCTGTTCATTCGGATTATGGCGCCGCTGATTCCGGTGATGTATCTCGACCACTGCATCGACGCCATACTCAAGGGCATGGGCGAGCAGCTTTATTCGATGAAGGTGAACATTCTGGACGCAGCGCTCTGCACGCTGCTGGTCTGGCTGCTCTGTCCGCGGATCGGTATCTGGGGATATGTGCTGACCGTGTATCTGTCTGAACTGGTGAACGCTTCGCTCAGCTTGGCGCGGCTGTTGAAGGTCTGTGATTTTCAGGTTCGGGTGGCGGACTGGCTGCTGAAGCCGCTGGTATGCGTTTCCGGTGCGATTTCTCTGGTGCGGCTGGGAATGGATACGCTGGGATGGGGTATGAGCTGGCCCACCGCGATCGTGGGAATGACAGCGGCAGCGCTGCTTTACACAGCGCTGCTGGCAGTTACAGGCGGTTTGCGATTACGTGGCGGATATCGTTCAACAGACGCTCGGCATCCTCGCCGTCAGCCGGACGGTCGGCGTACTTGATGCGCTCGATGATATCGGTTAAGACGCCGATCTGCCCGAAGGTTGTTCCGTTTTCAATTTTGTGTGACAGCTCCCGGGGCGTATCGGAGACGCGCAGGTCCAGGTTCATATCCGACAGCAGGGACAGAATCACCGCGTAGGAATATTCCAGCTTTTCCTCCATGCTTTTCAGCGACGACAGTTCGCTGTTGAAATCGTGCAGAGTCAGGCGTCCGCGTGACATGGCGCGCTGTACACGGGATTTTTTTGGTACAGCAACCGTTTCCACCGTGTCGCGATAGTTGATTTCGGGGGATTTTTCGTAAACCTCCGTACTCATAAACGAGGCGATGAAGCTGTTAAACCATCGCTTCAGCCCGTCAAGGAAACCGCGGAAGGTCATGGTGCGTCCGAAGATGAGGAAGATCAGCAGAAGACCGATCATCAGCACAGCGCCGACTATCTGGAATATGCCAATGAAGCTGTCGTTGTTCGACATTTCACCCATGGACGAATAGGAGGGATATTGATGTTCGCCCGTCGCTCCGCCCCGATCACGCAGGAGGGTGTACAGCACGAACAAGAACAGCATCTCCAGAATCCGCCACAGCCCGGCAACGAAAATATACGCCATCGCGCACGCGCCGGCACAGATCAGCAAAGCTAACAGAATTGTGCGCAGATTGTACATCCGGGCGGACGGGGTAATTTTTGTGACGGTCAGCGACTGATACGCCCGCATGATGTGGCTTTGGTTGGCGATAATCACCGCGCAGCAGATATAGACGGCGTAGCAAACGCCGATAAACTGCGAGAAGCCGCTGACAATGACCAGCACAACGGTGATGCAGGAGCAGACGATGATTCCGCGATAGGACATGATGCGGTGGTAGGGCATGAACTGAATCACACTGCCCGCCGCTGCGGAAATAAAGAGCACAAACGCACAGAGAAAGGGCTGGAGCGAATAGGAGTCCATGGTTCCTTCGAATTTTCCTTCCCTCACAAGGCTGAGGAAGAACTGGAAAAACATATCCTTGGAGATCAGTGCGGCGATCACTGCCAGTATCAAAGCGGGGGCTGCTCTGGGACGGTCGAAGTATTTCTGCGTGCTTTCATAAGCATAATCGTTTGTCCGTTTTTTCGGGAATGCCAGCAGTACCAGCCCCTGTACTGCATACCCCGCCGCAAAGGACAGCAGCGGAATGACGTACAGGAATTTCGGCGCCACATCGCCCACAATCCAGTCCAGAAGAAAGCAGCCGATCTCAGTAAAGAACATAGCAAACCCAACGGACGCGATCAGCTTGCACAGCGGGTCAACCGATGCCGCGCCCACAGCCTTCGCTCCTTTCTTGAAGCGGCCAAAGGTTTTTCTGATATCAATCATGGCAATTTCCTCAATATAAATGCTTGGCGATTACCGCGCAGACCTCGTTCAGCACAGCGGTTGATTTTTCGCTGTCTGCCGATTGTTCCGCGTACTTGATGCGCTCGATCAGGGACGTGATTTCGCCGATCTGCCCGAAGGTCATGCCGTTTTCGATTTTGACGGACAGCTCTCGGGGGGTATCGGAGGCGCGCAGGTTCAGGTTCAGCCCGGACAGCAGCGAAAGCATGACGGCGTAGGAATATTCCAGCTTTTCGTTCATAGTTTTCATCGCCGCCAGCTCGCTGTTAAAGTCGCGCAGGGTCAGCTGCTTTCGCGCAAACGCACGCTCGAGGCGGGATTTTTTATGCTGTTCCACCGTTTCCACGATGTCCTTGTAGTTGATTTCCGGCGGGCGCTCGTACTTCTCCTGTCCCACGCCCATGAAGGTGGAGATCAGGTTGTCAAACCAGCGGCGGATGGCGTCGAAAAAGTCGCGCAGGCTTGCTGAGCGGGCGAAAAACAGCACGAAGATCACCGCAACTGAAACCATCAGAAAGCCGGATATATAGGCGATGATCTCGTAGTCGTTTGACACCGCCCGTCCCATGTTGTTGGACGCCACGCTCTGCACCTGCTGCTGCATTGCACCTCCCCGGTCACGAAGCAGGAAGGTCAGCCCCACGAAGAATATCATATACAGAATCTCATACAGCCCGCGCACAAAGATATAGGCGACGCATCCCGCCAACGCGGTCAGAATCAGTGCCAGCAGAACCATGCGCATATTGTACATCCGGGCGGCGGTGTTGATGCGGGTGACGGTGATGGCGCGATAGGTTCGTATAATGTAGCTTTGGTTGGCGACAAGAACGGCGCAGACGATATAGATGACATAGCAGACGGTGATGTAGCCCAGATGGGACGCGGTGATTGCGTTGTCGGAGGACAGGCTGAACGCCTTAATAGACGCCGACCAGATAAAGAGCACCAGCGTCAGCATTGTGCATCCGGCGATGGATTTATACGACATGATGCGGTTATAGGGGAAAAAGCGGACGACGATGCCGGCAGCAGCGCCGATGAACAGGCAGAGAGAGCAGAGCAGCGGCTGGAGCGAACTGCTGTCCATCGATGGATTGACCCCGATGGATTCCAGCCACTCGCCATTTTCCAGTATCAGGCGCAGAAGATAAGCATAGAAAAGGTTCTTCGATGCCGCGGCAACAAGCACAGCCAGTATGACAGCGGGAAGCGCTTTTAGCATATCGAAAGTTTCATACATTCCCTCGCTGGTGTAATCGATGACTTCCTCTCTGCCGAAGGGCAGCAGGACAAGGCTCTGCACCAGATATCCACCCGCAAAGGACAGCAGGGGAATCAGGAACATCAGGTGCGGCGCAATGGTGCCGAACGCACTGTACATGATGCAGATGCAAACCTCGGTGATGATCATCGCGAACCCGAGGGAAGCGAGCAGATTGCACAGCGGGTCAACCGACGCTGCGCCTGCTGCCTTCACGTTCTGCTTGAATCGCTTGAAAATCGCTTTCCGGTCAGCCATGGTAAGCACCCACCTTATACGAATCGAAATACGAGCGGTAGAATACCTTCACATCGTCAGGCACCAGCGCAACCACACGGTTTGTGGTGGTCACGTAGAAGATCACCTCGATGCCTCGTTTCAGCATTTCCCGGTGAAAGACGATCATTCGCTCGTCCAGCACCGCCGTCACAAAGACGATGTTGCCGTTTTCCGCGAACAGATGCGGGTTTGACACCACATAATCCAGCATTTTTTCAACCGGCATGGAAATCTTCATCTCCAGCGTGGCCAGAATGCGCATGGCATCCAGCAGACCGTATTTGCCGCAGAACGCGGGGGTGATAAGGATGTTTCTGCCGGTGTCGTCGTCGGACGCGATGAAATCGGCGTGGATGGTTTCGGGAGGCGTGTTGGCGATGAGCCGCACCGGGACGTTTTCGCTGGTGAAGCGTTCCAGCAGCGAAGCGGCGACGGTGATGTTGTACTCAATGTATTCGGGATTTTCAGGAACCGTGGGGTCGTGCTCAATGATCTGAGATGTCATATTTAGAATTACGTTGGACTGCACCTTCTGCACGTATTCTTCCACGTTGACCATCAGGTGTCCATGGGAGGCGGTGAGCTTCCAGTTGATTCGGTTCATCGGGTCGAGGGTGGTGTAATCCCGGGCGCCGCTTCGCAGCATGGGATCGGTGAGCAGGCTTCGTGGGGTGATTACATCGCCCGAAAAATAGCGTGTAGAGGTAAAATCGCGGTCCAGATCCACCGGCGCGGGCAGGACGGTGACGGTGTTGCCCTTGGAGCGGGGAAGCTCGATGCCGTGGGAGATGGGATTGAAGCCGATCAGATCGTTGGCGACCAGATGAACGTCGCCCAGCGCATAGATGCCCCGCTTTTTGCAGGAGACACGCCAGCGGCGTCTGATTCGCTGCCGTCCCTTCATGACGAACATACTCTCGATGCTGTCGGTGAAAATCTCACGGCTCTTTTCGCCGTCCTCAGTGACCAGACGGAAAGCCAGTCCCTCGGGCAGACGGGTGGCGACTTTAATGTAGGGCAGCGGAAGCACCTTTTCGTTGGTCAGCGATTCCACCATGTAAACGTCGTCGCCCACCGTCACTTCGTCGGCTTCGAGGGTGGCGCTGTAGGTGAGGTTTTCGAAGGTGCGCTCGCGATAGAGCTTCCGCTGGACGAAATAGGCGATGATGAGAATGACAATAACCGTAACGAACAGCATGGAATACCTACCTCATTCGATGGGGGCGGGAACGGTGTCGATGATGTAATCGATGATATTGTCGGCGGCGTCGGTGAGACGGGCGGTGGATTGGGAGCGGGCGATGATGCGGTGTGCCAGTACGGGAACGGCCACTGCCTTCACGTCATCGGGAAGCACAAAATCCCGGCCTTCCACGGCAGCCCATGCCTGTGCCCCGTGGAGCAGTGCCAGCGTGGCGCGGGGGGATACGCCCAGACGGACGCGCTCACTTTCGCGGGTGGCGTTGGCGATGCGCACGCAGTAATCGGCAATGCGTTCGCTGACATGGACAGCGCGAACCTCGCCCTGCGCGGCGATGACGTCGGCTTTGGTGCAGACGGCACTCAGCGTGGACAGCGGGCTTTCCTTGACGTGACCGGTGAGAATTTCCTTTTCGGCGTCCGGAGAGGGATAGCCTAGCGTCAGCTTCATGAAAAAGCGGTCGATCTGCGCTTCAGGCAGCGGAAAGGTGCCCTGGGATTCGATGGGGTTCTCGGTGGCGATGACGAAGAACGGTTCTTCCAGACGGTAGGTTTCGCCGTCGATGGAGACCTGACGTTCCTCCATGGCTTCCAGCAGCGCCGACTGGGTGCGGGGCGTGGTGCGGTTGATTTCGTCGGCGATGACGATATTGGAGAAGATGGGACCCCGGCGGAAGATGAAGTTGGAGGTTTTCTGGTCAAAGAAATTGATGCCGGTGATGTCGCTGGGCAGCAGGTCGGGGGTGAACTGCACGCGGCGGACATCGCCGCCGATGGAGCGGGCGAGGGCTTTGGCAAGGCTGGTTTTGCCGGTTCCGGGGATATCGTCGAGCAGCACATGACCGCCGGCCAGCATGGCGGTGATGACCAGGCGAATCTGCTGGTTCTTACCGTAAATCACGCGGGAGATATTGGAAAGAAGGGCTTGAGAGAGGTCGCTGCATTTCATGATGGATTCTCCTTGATTGTATTGTTTGAGTGGTGGGTTTTTCTGGTTTTATTATATCATACGTTCGCGTGATTGTCAATACTTATTCTAAGATTGCATAAAAAATTTTCACGTCCGGGAAAAATTTGCGCAGAAAATTATTATAATTGATTTTTCTATTGCAATTTTGTGTGGAATGTAGTATAATATAAGAGCAGTCTTCACCGGGCTGCGAAAATTTCAATGAAAGGAGTGGTTTTCAAAATGACGAATGATAAGGTGATTTCCGTATAACCTCGGGTTGAAGATCCCTCCGGGAAATGCAATCCGCGAGTTATACAGCTCTCGCGGAGGCCAAGTGGTCTCCGTGGGGGTGCTTTCAGGTTTCTTTCCACCAAAGTGTTATGTATAACGAGAGGAGAGCAAAATGGCGTACAAGAACGCAAGAGATATTCTGCCTTGCGAGTTAATTGAAGAAATACAGAAGTACATCGACGGCGATCTGGTCTATATCCCCACCAAGTCGGATAAGACCGAATGGGGCATCCGCAGCGGCGCAAAGCAGAAGTATGCCGAGCGCAATCACGCAATCCGTGAGCAGTACCGCAGCAGCGTCTCCATTGAGGAGCTGGCCAGACTGTATTTTCTCTCAACCGACAGCATCAAGAAGATCGTCTACGGCGCACCTGCCGAGGCGGGCAGAAAAAAAGCATAGGAACAGGGTGTTCATCACGGTGAACACCCTGTTTTTCTTCCGCATACCGCATATCCTACCTTTGTCAAAATATTTGCCGAAAACACTTGACAATGGTAGTGATGTGTGGTATACTTTTTTTATAGGGGGGATGACAAATGAAGAGATATCTGTTTGCAATCCTGTTAATCCTGTGCCTGTGCGTGACAGCCTGTGGCGAGGAAGCGGGCGAGCGGGTGACGAACGTCTACAGCTCGGAGAAAATTGAGCTGCCCGAAGGGATGGCATTATCACGGCTGTATGATACATCGAACGGCTGCGCGGCGCTCTGCTTCGACGGCACAGCTCACCGTCTGCTGGGATTGGATTCCGCCGGGAAGCAGGACGGCGAAGACATTCTGCCCTATGGTAACGGGGAAATCTATGATCTGACGATTCTGCCGGACGGCGGCGTGGTCTGTCTGATTGACAGCAAAGACGGCATTTTTTCGGTGGTGCGCCATCGGGAAGGCGGAGCAGAGGTGCTTTGCGATGATCTGGAAGCGCTGTACGAGCGCGAAAACGTTCGCTTTTCGCTGACGAGAATTATGGCGGACGGGGACGGCGACCTCTGCCTGATCGGGCAATCGGCGCTGGTGATGCTGGATGGAGAGGGCGGCTTTCTGTTCTCGCTGACCATTTCCGACACGCTGGAAAGCGTTTATCCCGACGGCAGCGGGCGGCTGATTGTCTGTACATATGAGAAGGTAAACTTCACCCGAAGCTGCCGTGCCATTGACAAGGAAGCGCGCGATTTCGGTGAGGAAACGGCGCTGGTCTCCGATCTGATGATCGACGACGGAAACAATTTCTATTCGTGGGACAGCAAGGGGCTGTACGGCTATGATGCTGTCTCCGGAACGACGACCCTGCTGTGCGATTGGGTGAATTCCGATTTGAACCACTATCGGATTGAGGAAATCAGCGTGCTGGGGGCGGATACGATGATACTGCGCTACCGCCGAAGCATGGCGTCGGACAGCGAATCTGACCTTTTATATATGGAACGCATCCCCGACGATCAGGTTCCGGCAAAAAACTTAATCCGGGTAGCGGGCACTTACTGCGATATGTATCTTTACGAGCGCGCCGCCGAATTCAACCGGGAAAGTGACGAATACCGGGTGGTCATCGACATTTACGGCTACGGCGAGGACGACGCGCTGCGCAACGATATCCTAGCGGGACGTGTCCCGGACGTGATGATCTTCCAGCGGGATTTCTCCGGGAGCAGCAAATATCACGACGCTTACATCGACGCGAACACCTTCACCGATCTCTACGCGCTGATGGATGCCGACCCGGATTTCGACCGCTCGCAGATTACAGCCGGCGCCATGCGTTCGCTGGAACGGGGCGGAAAGCTGTACGAGCTGCCCACGTCGGTTTATATCCGCACGTTGACGGCGAAGGGGGCGAATGTTCCGGCGGAGGGCTGGACGCTGCGGGAATTTCTCGACTGGGCGAAGGCGTTGGAAGGCGCGGTGGTGATGGAAGCTGACAAAGAGGAGCTGCTGGAGGTTATGCTGACCTGCTCCATGGGTGAGTTCGTGGACTGGGAGAACGGAACGTGCAGCTTTGACTCCGACCTGTTCCGCCATACGCTGGAATTTGCCGCCACCGCCGACTGCAATGTGAATCCGCTGCTGACTTCGGAGGAACGGGAATATGCGCGGGAGGACAAGGGCTATGTCCACCGCGAGGGTAAGGTTATGCTGCGGCTGGTGAAGATGCCCGTGCTGACCCATTATATGTTCGCCCAGCATTACTACTGGTTCGATGACGTTTGCTTTGTCGGTTTTCCATCGAATGACGGCAACGGCACGCAGATTGCGGCTTTGGCAAGCTATGCCATCGCCGAGCGCTCGGAGGTGAAGGAGGGCGCGTGGGAATTCCTGAAATACCTGCTGCTCAACCGGGACGAATACATGGGCGACCTGACCTCTACGGTGTCCGGCATCCGAAGCGCCTTCGCAGAAATGGGCGGACGGCATTATTACTACACCTACGGCCGCTATAACGGCTATAAATCCTGCGCGTGGGACAGAGACCCGGCGGAGCTATACGATCTGTCCCAGGGAATTGTACACGACTACACCGACGAGGACTGCGAAAAATTCCTTGCGCTGATGGATGGCGCGGGGACATCCACCTTCATGGATTCCACACTGATGGAGATTGTGATGGAGGAGGTACAGATGTATTTTGCGGGCGACAAAACGCTGGATGAAACTGTAAAAATTATACAGGGACGCGCGGGCATTTATGTGTCCGAGCAGAGCTGACGGAGGGATGATGATGAGAAGAATTTGCGGGATTTTGCTGGTTTTGCTGATGCTTCTGCCCGCTGTTTCCTGCGGGAAAGAGGAGGGCGAGCAGGTGACGAACGTCTATCGCTCGGAAGCATTGACGCTGCCCGAGGGCTTCACGGTTTGGGAAATACAGACGGGGACCGATGGTTTTTCCGTCCTGTGCGGCGACGGGGAAAACCACATGATTCTGCGATTTGACGCGGCGGGGGAGCAGATTTCCGAAGAAACGCTGTCTTATGAGAATGAAACGCTGTGGGATGCCTGTGTGCTGCCCGACGGCAGCGTGGTCTGCTTGTATGAAGCGGACGGCGTATTTTCGCTGGTGAAGCGTTCGAATGGGGAAAACCGCGTGCTGTGCGGCGATTTGGCGGCGCTGTATGAGCGGCAGAATCTTCGCTTTGAGCAGCCCACGCTGGCGGCAGATGGGGATGGAGACCTTTGTCTGGCAGGATTTTCGTCGCTGTTTCTGCTGGATGGGGAAGGAACGCCGCTGTTCGATTTGACGCTGACCGGCTCTCTGCAAAGCGTTCAGCTGACGGCGGACGGACAGTTCAGCGTGACGACCTTCGACCGGAATACCGTCATTACCACCATTCGCACCATTGACAAAGCTGGACGCTGCTTCGGTGATAGTCCGTCCTTGCCCGATGCCATGCAGAACGGAACGCTTTTGATGGGCGTGGGCTACGATTTATACCAGACGAACAGCATTGGTGTTTACGGCTGGGACAGCGATTTGGGGGAGCGGGTTTTGCTTTGCAATTGGCTGAACTCCGACCTGATCGGGAATAACGTGGATATCGTGGGCATCATTGACGCCGAACGGCTGGTGGTCAGCTATGCGGGGGAAGCGGATGGCAGCGGCGAACTGCTATACATGACCCGCGTCCCCGACGATCAGGTTCCGGCGCGAAAGCTCATCCGGGTGTTTACCCTGAATGGCATACAGTCGCTGAACGAACGGGCGGTGGTCTTTAATCGTTCCAGTGAGGAATACCGGGTGGTGATCGATGTGTACCAGCAGTATGCCACCGATGCCAAGCACGGCGAGGATATTATGAAGGAAGACATCCTCACCGGGAAGATTCCCGATGTGATGGTCTTCACCCGGGTGAATATTCACAACGACTATCGCTCTGAGTACATCGATGCTGGAATGTTCGCCGACCTCTATACGCTGATGGACGCAGACCCGGATTTCGACCGCTCCTGCTTGCCGATCGGCGTGCTGCGGGCGATGGAGCGCGGCGGAAGCCTCTATGAGCTGCCGGTGGACATTTCCGCGCGGACACTGATGGGCAAGGGAGAAAATCTGCCCGACGGCTGGACGCTGGAGGAATTCCTCGGCTGGGCGAAGGAACAGGGCGGCGCGGTTATCGATGTGGAGGGAGAATATCTGCTGCAATTGCTGCTGACCTGCTCCATGGGCGAGTTTGTGGACTGGGAGAGCGGTTCGTGCCGCTTTGATTCCGACCTGTTCCGGGAGCTGCTGACCTTTGTGAAGGATTACCGCGCCGGTTCGGGGACGCAGCTGATCGACGCGCGGCTGCATTATCTGGGACGGTTCATGACCGAGCAGGCGAAATTACAGTTTGAGGATGTCTGCTTCGTGGGCTTTCCGACGACCGAGGGCAACGGCACGCAGGTCTATGCCATGACCAGCTATGGTATTGCCGAAAAGTCGGAGGTAAAAGCGGGCGCGTGGGAATTCCTCAAGACCCTGCTGGATGCAGGTGCTTCCAGTGGTATGCCCGCCACGACGGCGGGAATTCGCAGCGCCTGCGAGGAGATGTATGATTATCACCGCTACTACGGCTATGACGGCAAAAGCTCCAGCTCCTGGAGCGCGGACAGCGAAATGCCTGCAAACATCGATCTGAACGCGGGTATGCTTCGGGATTTCACGGAGGAGGACTGCGAGGCGCTGCTTTCCTTGCTGGAGGATGCCAGCCCATCGGAAATGGACGGAACGACTTTGATGAATCTAATCCTGGAGGAGGTGCGGGTCTATCTGGCGGGCGACAAGCCGCTGGAAGAAACCGTAAAGATCATTCAGGACCGCGCGGGAACCTACATTGCGGAACAACAATAATTTCAAGGAGGCTAACAACATGAAGCACACAAAACTTTGCGCAGGAGTTATGGTCTTTGCCATGACCGTGACGACGCTGCTTCTGTCGTCCTGCGGCGAGCAGAAGCCGACGGCGGAAAAAGCCGTGGGTGTTTTTGCCGGTGAAAAAATCGAGCTGGCGGAGAATTTCTCGGGCGACGCACTGGCAAGGGACGGCGGAACGCTCTACATTTTGGGCAGTATGGATGGAGAGGAAGGTTCCCAGCCGACGATGGCTGTCATCGATGAGACGGGGACGGTGGATTATGAGACGCTGGATATGGATATCACGCCCCGCAGCTTTGCACTGCTGGACGGCGGCTATCTCTTTCTGTCCAGAACCTTCGACCGCAAGACCGGAAGTCAGATCTATTCGCTCCATTATTATAAGGATGGTCTTGTCTGGTCGAAGGATACCTCCGATTATCTGGAGATTCCCGAAAACTATTACCGGGAGCTCGGCGCTGCCGTTTTCGGGGATACCATCGTCATCGCGGCTTATCAATCGGCCGTGCTGCTGTCCGTTGAGGGCAAAGTGACGGCGCAGGTTACGCTGCCCGGTTATCTGAACGCGCTGGCAGCGTCGGGAGAACGCGCTTTTATCGACTGCGGGGAGACGCTGTATGAGCTGGGCGCCAACGGTTCCATGACGGAGATGGAGGGCAGCCTTTCTGAAAGCAGCACTTACAGTGCCGGAGAGGGCTATGATCTCTGCTATACCAACGACAGCGGCGTCTGGGGCATGACATGGGGCGAGGAAGGGGTGTCCTCGTCCGAAATTATGAACTGGGTCAACTCCAATATCCTGTCCAACCGCATCAGCTCCTTTTGCGTCATGTCGGCGGAGGAAATTTACTTCTGGGGCAGCGACGGTCTGGACGGCGAAACCGGGCTTTGGCGCTATACAAAGGTGCCGGAGGATCAGGTTCCCGAGCGGCTGACCGTCCGCATCGCCTACATCGAAACCGGGCGCTATCTCATTCCCAAGGCGGCGATTCTGTTCAACAAATCCCAAAGCCAGTATCAGGTTGTCTGCGAGGAGCTGATGGCGGCGGACGGCGATTATGAAAACGCGCAGACCCGGCTTGACGCGGGCATCGTCGCCGGAACCATCGGCGATATTGTGGCTATGGACTGCTATGATGATCAGACTGCGTACCGTAAATACGCCGAAAAGGGCGCGTTCGCCGATCTCTACACGCTGTTTAATGAGGAATGGGCGAAGGAGGATTTCTTCGGCTGTGTCCTTGACTGGCTGGATGTGGACGGCAGTCTGTACGCTCTGCCCCAGGAGTTTTCGCTGGTCACGCTGATCAGCGCACCGGGAACGGTGGACGGCGAATGGAATGCGTCGGCGTTCATGGCTTTGGCTGATTCGGGAAAGCGGCTCTTCAACCGCACAACCCGCGCGGTGGTCGAGAATCAGCTGAGCGACAGCATTTTAGCGGAGTGCGTGAATCTGGAGGACGGAACCTGTGACTTCACGTCCGGCAGCTTTGTGAAATATCTGGAGTTCATCCAGTCCCTGCCCGAGACGGACGAGGACGGCTTCGGCTGGGGCGAAAACCACTATGCCACCGGTGAAGTGCTGCTCTGCAATCATGATATCATGAATGTGGGTGGATATATGCAAATGAACTATATCTTTGGTAATGACGTGGGGCCGGACGTGCTGGGTTATCCGACGGCAAACGGCGGCGCGGTCAAAATCAGCGCGACCACGCTGTATGGCATTACGTCGGGCAGTCTGGTGAAGGACGGCGCCATGACCTTCCTGCGCTATCTGCTGTCCCAGGGCAGCATCATCGACACAAGCCGCGGTATGCGATACATTCCGGTGTGCAAGGATACCCTTCAGGCGTGGTTTGAGAGCGAGGGAAACCTGTATTACCGCTTCTATCTGGACGATACCGGAAGCTATGGCACCAGCAGCACGCCCTATGAGCTGAAGGAGGGCGAGGCGATGGCCTATGTGGATCAGGCAGCGCTGGATGGAATGTTCGCCTTCCTCGACGGACTGACCGCCATGCCGTGGATGCCCGCCGACATATGCAATATCGTAGACGAGGAGATGACCGCTTACCTTGCCGGAACGCAGGACGCCGGAAAGACGGCGGAGCTGATTGAAAACCGGGTAGGCCTCTATCTGGCCGAACAGCAGTGAAATATGGTTCAAATGCTGCTTGCAATCCACGGGGAAGTATGATATAATGATTTGAAAATATACTTCCGGGAGGGATAGTACCATGTACATGAACGATAAGCTGCTTTTTGCGTCCGGGGGGCGCTCCAACTACCGCATTCCCAGCATTGTTGCCACAAACAACGGAACCGTGCTGGCGTTCTGCAACGACCGCAAGGATTCGCTGTCCGATCACGCCGAGGAAGTGGCGCTGGTCTGCGCACGAAAAAAGCCGGGGCAGAATTGGGGCGAGGTTGAGACGCTGGTGGGGATTCCCGGCTGGTCCTGCGCCATCGGAAGCGCAGTCTACGACGCAGTTACCGATACGGTGATGTGCTCGGGCGGACGGACTCCTGTGACAAAAAATGAGTTCGGCAAATATTCAAAGGAAGAGCTTGCCGCCATGGAAAAGGCAGCGGAGGAGCGCGCCGCCGCGCAGGGCATCCGCCGCGGGGCGCTGATGCTGTACAGCAGCGACAGCGGCGAAACTTGGGTGGAGCGCCCGCTCAAAGTGGAGAAGTATACCTACACAAAGGAGGACGGGACGACGGTGGATATCGGCGGCAGCTGTCACGGCGCTGCCCACGGCATTCAGCTTCGCCACGGCGCTTATGCGGGACGGCTGCTCTGCCCCTCACGGGATAAAATCCGCGATTATGACCGCATGGACGAACTCTGCATCAGTTGCGTCAACAACGCCATTTACAGCGACGATCACGGTATGACCTGGAAGGCATCCGCGCCCGTTCAGGTCGGCACCGGCGAGGGTACACTGATCGAAAACGCCGACGGGACAATTACCTACAATTCCCGCGCCTACTTCAAGGATCAGAAGCGCTATCTTGCTGCCAGTACGGACGGCGGCGCTTCCTGGGGAAATTTCCGCACCGACGATTTCCTCATTGAGGAAAAGGCTATCGGCTGCAACGCTTCCTTCCTGCGTGTGGAGAGGGAGGAGCTGACCGACGCCTCCCTACTGCCGGAGGGCGCCGATTCGGTGACGATTTTCGTCAACCCCCGCGCCGAGACCCGCCGGAATCTGACCGCCTGCGTCAGCTTCGACAGCGGAAAGACATGGAGCCATACAAAGACCATCCGTGAAGGACAGTCGTCTTATTCCAGCCTTGTCTTTTCGGCGGCGGATCAGCACTTCTATCTGTTGTATGAGATGGGCGAGAAGAATCCTTATGAAGCGGGCATCGCCATCCGAGAGTTCGATCTCGAGTGGCTGCTTGGTGAATGATCATGGAGTTCGTTTCGAAAATTCCCGTGGAGAAGGGCTGGTCGGAGGATAAAAAATACTGCGTCACGGATTCGTCCGGGGCGAAGTATCTGCTGCGGGTATCGCCCGCAGAGAAGTACGCTGCCAAAGAGCGGGAGTTTGCCATGATGCAGCGGGTGGAAGCGCTGGGAGTGCCGATCTGCCGCCCGCTGGAATTCGGTCAATGTGACGAGGGCGTGTATTCCATCCAGTCGTGGATTGACGGCGAGGACGCGGAGGGGCGGATTCCCATGCTGCCGGAGGATGCCGCCTATGCCTACGGTCTGGACGCTGGACGGTATTTGGCGAGGATTCACACGATCCCCGCGCCGCCGGAACAGGGGGACTGGGCAGTTCGCTTCAACCGGAAGATGGATTACAAGATCAAGAAGTACGGCGAGTGTCCGCTGAAATACGAGGGCGGGGAAGCCTTCCTCGACTACATCGCCGCCAACCGGCATCTGCTGGCGAATCGTCCCCAAAGCTATCAGCACGGCGATTATCACATAGGCAACATGATGATCGACCGGGCGGGGAAGCTGATTGTCATCGACTTCAATCGCAGCGACTTCGGCGACCCATGGGAGGAGTTCAACCGCATCGTCTGGTGCGCGCAGGCTTCCCCCGCCATGGCGTCGGGCATGGTGGACGGCTACTTCGGGGAAAGGGTGCCGGATGAATTCTGGCGGCTGCTGGCGCTGTACATTTCCAGCAATACGCTGTCCTCTCTCTACTGGGCGATTCCCTTCGGCGAGGGGGAGATCGCTACCATGCGCAGGCAGGCGGCGGAGGTGCTCTGCTGGTACGACGGGATGCGCAATCCCGTGCCGACATGGTATCACAGGCAGAAATTTTAGCTCGTTAATAAAATATACATTGAAAAACGGCGGCTCCTGTGTTATAATAAAAGCAGTCTATGAAAAATTTTCAAAGGAGACCTGCAATGAAAATCAATGCAAATTATCTTAATCTGAAGGAGAGCTATCTCTTCTCGGATATCGCCAAAAAGACCAACGCCTACAAGGCCGCCAATCCCGACGCCGATATTATTCGTCTGGGCATCGGCGACGTGACGCTGCCTCTCTGCAAGGCGGTCGTTGACGCGTTCCACGCCGCTTCCGACGAAATGGGCGTGAAGGAAACCTTCAAGGGCTACGGTCCCGAGCAGGGCTACGGCTTCCTGAAGGACGCCATCCGCGATTATTATAAGGAAGAGGACGGCGTGACGCTGGAGTCGGACGAAATCTTTATCTCTGACGGCGCAAAGAGCGATCTGGGCAACATCCTGGACATCTTCTCCAAGGAGAACACCGTACTCGTACCCGACCCGGTTTACCCGGTTTACGTGGACACCAACATCATGGACGGCCGCAAGATCGTCTATATGAGCGGCAATGCGGAGAACAACTTCCTCCCGCTGCCCGATGAGAACACGGTGGGCGACATCATCTACATCTGCTCGCCCAACAACCCCACCGGTGCGGCTTACAATCATGAGCAGCTCAAGCTGTGGGTGGACTACGCGCTGGTTCATGGCGCGCTGATCCTCTTTGACGCGGCTTACGAATCCTTCGTCACCTCGAAGGAGCTGGTTCGTTCGATCTATGAGATCGAGGGCGCGCGCAAGTGTGCCATCGAGTTCTGCTCCTTCTCCAAGATCGCAGGCTTCACCGGCACCCGCTGCGGCTGGACGGTGGTTCCCGCCGAGCTGGAGTATGAGGGCGTGAAGCTGGGCAAGCTCTGGCTGCGCCGTCAGACCACCAAGTTCAACGGTGTGTCCTACCCGGTACAGAGAGCTGCCGCCGCTGTCTTCACCCCCGAGGGACGCAAGCAGATCGCCGAGAATCTGGACTACTACCGCGGCAACGCGAAGATCATCACCGCAGCGCTGGACGAGCTGGGCATCTGGTACACCGGCGGCGTGAACTCGCCTTATGTGTGGCTCAAGTGCCCCAACGGCATGGGCTCCTGGGAGTTCTTCGACCTGCTGCTGACCAAGGCTAATGTGGTTGGTACACCCGGTGCGGGCTTCGGCGCGATGGGCGAGGGCTTCTTCCGCCTGACCGCCTTCGGTGATCGCGAGCGCACCCGTGAGGCTGCCGAGCGCATCAAGAAGCTGCTGAAATAAGACAAAATATGGGAGGCATCGCCGACGGCGGTGCCTCTTTTTCGCGGAATGTGTAAATTCCTGAATTTTTTATGCACATTCGCTTGACCTTTGCCGAAAAATATAGTATAATAGTATTACTATTATGGATATCTATACTTTCGTGAAAGGAATACCATATGAATACACCCGTAAAAAGTATACTGACAGCCCTTGTCTGTGTGGCGGCACTGTTTATCCCCTCCTACGTTGCCATCGCCAATTACGTCACCGCGCAGAACGCTCCGGTGGATGAGAAGAGCGTTTCCAAGCTGGAGATTACCGACATGGCGGGCAATCTGTTCACGCTGTCCTCCGATGATACCGCCGGTGCGAAGGCGATTGCGGATTTCGTAGCGGTCAACGGACGCGCCGCCGAGCAGACCTCTCTGCCCGAGCCGTTGGTCGGCACCGATTACTTTGAGTTCAAATATTACAGCTACGACCGCGTATCCACCTATAAATATTATTACTCCACCAATCCCTCCGAGGCTTATTTTGTGGACAGCAACAATACGGCGTACCGCATTACGGAGGATGACGCTGTTTCCTTCCTGTCAACGACGTATGCGCGCTGCTTGTACAACACCACCTCTTTCCCGGTGATGACGATCTCCGGCGAGACGGTGGCTCCGGTGGAAGGCGATTGGGCGTATAAAACCTACGGCGGCGAGTATGTGGCGCTGGACGACATCCCGCTTGGACAGCTTACCGAGAAGGTCTACCGCATGAAAGGCGCGTTCGCTCTCAGCTTTGACGATGAGCCTGACTTCCTGACCGTTACCATCAGCGACGGCGGCACGGTTATTTACAGCGACCTGTACGCCAACATCGCCAATGCGTCGCTGGAGGGCAAGACCATCGACGTGGTGGTGGAAGCCAAGTGGTACGAGACCGAGGAGCAGTCCTGCTCCGGTTCGGCGGTTTACAAATTCAAGGCGAAGATTCTGCTGCCCGCCGTCTTCTATCTGGGCAAGACCGAGATTGAGCCGGGTGAATTCGTGGTGATTACCGCCAAAAACGTGGACGACCCGTCCGCCGTAACCTTTGCCAGCGAGCCTGACATCGGCTTTACGCCCACCTTCTTCGCCGACGGCGATGTGGTGCGGGCGCTGGTTCCCGTCAGCTACGACTTTACCGGCAATGAGGTGAAGTTCACCTGCTCCTACGGCGAAGTGTCCCAGGATATGACGCTGGATATCACGCCTAAGACCTTCCGCAGCGTGACGCTGAGCATCAGCGCTACTATCGCAACACAGACGCGCACCGCCACCACCATGAAAGCGTATGACGACGCCATGGCGCCGGTTATTGCCGAGACCTCCTCCACGCCGCTGTGGGAAGGCACGTTCATTGAGGGTGTCGATGGCGTGGGTAAGACCGCGTACCTGAACTGCGGCTTCGGCATACGCCGCACCATCAGTGCGACGGGCGATGTATACCGTCACGAAGGCGTGGACTATGTTCTTGCCGCGGGAAGCGATGTTATGGCGGTGAACAACGGTACGGTCGCTTATACCGGATATCTGGATTACACGGGATACACGGTGGTGATCGATCACGGTCTGGGTCTGAAGAGCTACTACTACCACATGAGCGCCACCGCTGTAAAGGTGGGTGACACCGTGACAAAGGGTGATGTGATCGGATATGTGGGCGCCACCGGTTTTGCCGAGCAGAACAAGGTTCACATCGGTCTGGCCGTTTACGGCGTGCCCGTCTGCCCCTACGATCTGTGGGAAGAGGGCATTATCATGAAGTAAGAAAATACCGCGGACTGCGAAGTCCGCGGTATTTTCTTATAATTGCTCTGTTTTTCTGTATTCCCGGGGAGATTTACCCATGATGGCTTTGAACACTCGGCGAAAGTAAATGGAGGATTCAAAGCCGAGGGTATCGCTGATTTCCTCAATGCTCATACTGCGGTCGTCCAGTAGTAGACGCGCGGCATGGCGGATGAGCGCGTTGTTTTTATAGGTGATAGGCGATTGCCCCGTCACCGAACGGAAGCATCGGTAAAAATAAGAGGTGCTGAGACTGCACATCTGGGCCAAAGATTCTACGGTTATCGGTTCTGTGTAATGTTCATCCAGATAATGTACCGCTGGATAAACCGCCGAATGCAAATCGGAGCGGGAGATTCCTGCAAGCCTTGGACATACCGCCGCAAAGACGCTGTAAACATGGGACAGCGATTCATACAGACGGTGCGGATCGTTATCGCAGACCACCGCTGCTTCAAAATGCGACCGCATCCCGAGCAGACCGGTGAGCTTCTGCACTGGAAAGGTGTGTGTTCCGAAGGGTTCGGCAGTGGGATGGCAGATAAAGTGAATGGTCAGATACCGGCATTCCGGACGTTCCCATTGAAGGGTATAGGTCGAACCTATCGGTGTGAAAATGATGTCACCGGCAGAGAGTGAGAAAGCATTGTCCCCGGAGGTACAGACGGCATCGCCGTCGAGAAAGAAGCCAAAACTGCTGTAGGGACGGGGTGAGCTGCTGTGATCGTCAAGGCAGCATGGAGGCGAATGGTATTCTGCGCAGCGCAGAAAGGTGATAGTCTGGGTATCGATGTTCATATGACGCTCCGATAAATAGAATCGTTTTGTTATATGATATTATACTATATTTTATTTTACCTGTCAATATGATAAAATAAAAACAACCGAATTTCGGTTAATATTATTGGCAAGAGAGGTAGGATAAGATGAATAAAAGATACAAACGGTTTGTTTCTATTCTCCTGCTTGCGGCGCTGCTGCTGGCAGGCTGTGGTAGTGAGGCGTCAGACACAAAGGCAAATGATACGAATGCGACAGATGTGACGGACACGACAGCGGAGACGATGCAGCAGGACAATCTGCCGTCCGGACTGGATTTCGGCGGAGAAACGGTATCGGTCTATGTGCGCGGCGACAACGTGAACACGGAGTTTGATGCGGAGGAGTCGGGCGACATTGTGGACGACGCGATCTACAAACGCAATCGAGCCGTTGAGGAGCGGCTGAACGTAAAGCTCAGCTATTTTGCCAACACGACAGAGGATGCCTGGGGCGAGCGGGATAAATACATGAATACCATCCGCGGCAGCGTCATGAGCGACGATGGTTCCATCGATCTGGTGGGCAGCTCGTCGGTTTATAACCCGATCATGGCCAGAGAAGGGCTTTTCTTTAATCTGCTGGTGGATGATATGCCTTATCTTGATTTCATGCAGCCCTGGTGGTCCGAGAGCTTGATTAACGAGATGGCGGTGGACGGAAGGCTGTACACGGCATCCGGAGATGCGTCGCTTGGGTTGATCAAGGGCATGATGTGCTTTTATTTCAATAAGGAGCTGACGGAGGCGTTTCAGATTCCCGATCTTTATGAGACGGTACAGAGCGGTCAATGGACACTTGGGAAGATGCACGAATACGTCACACTGGCTTACCACGATCTGAACGGCAACACGAAAGCGGACGAGGAAGATCGGTTGGGACTGATCATCGATAACCAGAATTATGGAACGAATTTCTATACTTCATGCGGATTGAAAATGATTGATAAGAACGAGGAAGGCATTCCGTTCATAGCGGTCGGCAGTGAACGTGTTGTTGAGGTGCTTGACCGGCTTGCCGGAATGTTTGTACAGCCGGGCTATTCGGTGGGTATGGACGAAACTGAACTCACGCAGACTTTTCTTGAAGGGCGGGCATTGTTCTACGCGGGCGAATTCGCGTCCACGGAGAAGTTCCGGGAGGTAGAGTTTGATTTCGGCGTGATTCCGTTCCCGAAATATGATGAGGAGCAGGAGGAGTACCTGACGGCGGCGCGCAATACCTATACGGGCTTTTCCATCCCGGTGACGGCGGACAAGGAGATGGTGGCTGCGGTGCTGGAGGCCATGGGCTCCGAGAGCTGGCGGACGGTCTCGCCCGCGTATTACGAGCAGGCGCTGAAGGTCAAATACAGCCGCGACGACGTGTCGTCGCAGATGTACGATCTGATCCGCTCGGGTATCGTCTTTGATTACGGTTTGGCGCACAATCTGGTACTGGACAATCTGTCCGTGAATCTGCGCGTTCAGATTGTGGGCGCGCTGGGGACGTGGACGAGCGTGTATGCATCGAAAAAGACGCAGTGGGAAACGCTGCTGGAGGAATATCTGGCGGATATCGCGGAGTTAGAGGAATAAAAGAAATGGGACTGCTGCACTTTAATGCAGCAGTCCCGTCTGTTTATTTCTGCGTTCTTATATCATTTCGGCGATGCCCTTGCCGAAGCGGACGTTCCACTTGGCGTCGAAGTTGGCGCATTCCTTCGCTGTTCCGCCGTGGGTGGCCAGCGTGGTCAGCATATCGGCGGTGACGGTGACAGCCGTGACGCCGCTGTGGATGCAGCGCTCCACCTGCGCGGCGGTGCGGAAGCTGGCGGCGAGAATCTGTGTCTGGGTCAAACCGTGGAAGCGCAGTTCCTCGGCCATGTCGGCGGCAACCTGTGGACCGTCCAGCGACAGATTATCCAGGTGCGATATGTAGGGCGCGGCATAATCCACGCCGCATTTTGCGGCCAGCAGCGCCTGAGAGGTGCTGTAGACGGCGGTGGCGGTGATGGACAGGCCGTCGGCGGCCAGCTGCTTCATGGCCGCGAAGCCGTCAGGGGTGGCTGGAATTTTGATGGAGGTGTTGTCTCCGAGAAAATCGGCCAGCTTTATGGCGTCGCGGATCATCCCTTTGGTATCGGATGAAGTGACCTGCGCGAAGAGCAGGCGGGAACCAGTCAGGCTTCGGATGGCGTCAAGCTGTGCGGCGACCGTCTGTCCCTCGGGAAGATCGCGGGCGAGGATGGCGGGGTTGGTGGTTACGCCGTCCAGCGGCCAGCATTCGAGCGCGGTACGTATGATGTCCACGTCCGCGCTGTCAAGAAAATATTGCATGGTGAATCTCCGTTCTCATAAAATCATTCGATTGATATTGTACCACATTTTTCGTTCGGGAGCAATAGTTTGCGGACATTTTTCACGAAGTTTTTTTATGGCGGGAAATGGTATTGTTTTTTTGTCCGCCGTGTGATATAATGAAGTAAAGCATTATTATAAATTGAGGAGATTTTATGCCCGATTTTCGTTTTGACGGAGCGTTCGGAACGCTCTACGGCGAGCTTGGCGGAAAGGAAGAAATCTGCGAGCTTGCCAATCTCACCGACCGGAGCATGGTGAAGCGCATCCACCACGCTTATATCGCCGCCGGGGCGGATGCCATCAAAACCAATACCTATCAGGCAAACCGCACGGTCATCGCCGATGAACGGCAGCTGCGGAATGTGATCGCCGCCGGATATGAGCTGGCGCTGGACGCCGCCGGCGATCAGGCGAAGGTTTTTGCCGACATCGGCAATGTGGCGGCACCGCTTGCCGAGGCGTCGGCTGCCTGCACACAGACGGCGCGCATCTTCTGCGAGCTGGGAGCCGGATGCTTCCTATTTGAAACACTGGACGACATTGAGCCGGTAGAAGAAGCGGTGGCTTATGTGCGCGAGAATGTGCCGGGCGCGGTGATCATTCTTTCTTTCGCCGTGGCGCAGGATGGTTACACCAGACGGGGTATTTTTTACGCGAAGCTGATCGAGCGGGCGCTGGAGATTGCCGACTATGCCGGACTGAACTGTATATGTGGTCCGGCGGTTATGCACGAGCTGGCGGCGGGGTTGGGCAGGCTGATTCCCGGCTTAGATTACAGCCGCCTGTCGCTGATGCCCAACGCCAGCTATCCCGCCCGCCAGAACGGGCGGATGATGTTTTCCAACAATCCCTCCTATTTCGCGGATAAGCTGTCCTTGCTGGCGGCGCTGGGCGCGGGAATCATCGGCGGCTGCTGCGGAACCACGCCCGCCCATATGGAAGCGGCCTATCGTCTGCTGGACAGCGCTTCGCCTGCGGCGGCGAAAATGCCCGATCCGCCTGCCGTGACGGTACGTCATTCGGCGCTGGCTGACTTCGATTACAGCCGAAAGCTTATCGCTGTGGAGTTGAACCCGCCGTTGAACTGCGATGCGTCCTTCTTCATGGAGGCGGCGCGGCGGTTTGTTGACAGAGGAGCGGACGCGCTGACCGTCACCGATTCACCGCTGTCCCGCGCCCGCGCCGACACCTTCATGCTGTCGGCAAAGCTTCGCCGCGAGCTGGGCATCGAGGTGCTCCCTCACCTCACCTGCCGCGACCGCAACCGGGTCGCCATCAAGGGGACGCTGATGGCAGCGTCCATTGAGGAAATTGGCAGTTTGCTGGCGATTACCGGCGATTCGCCCGACGCCATGCTGCGCGCCGACGGCGTGAAGGGCGTGTACAACCTCAGCTCAAACGGGCTGATTTCCTATGTGGACAGTCTGAACCGGGACGTGCTGGCGTCCGCGCCCTACTACATCGCGGCGGCGCTGAACGTGAACGTTCCGAACTTCTCCGCTGAGCTGGAACGCGCCAAGAAAAAGCTTTCACTGGGCGCGTCCATGCTGGTGACGCAGGCGATGTTTACGCCGGAGAGCGTGGAAAACCTGTGCCGCGCCCGGGGCGAGCTGCCCGGCTGCCGGATTCTGGCGGGGGTTATGCCGCTGGCGGGGTATAAGAACGCCATGTTCCTTTCCAACGAGGTGGGCGGCATTACGATTCCGCAGGAGCTTTGCGAGTCCATGAAGGACGCCTCACCCGAACGGACGAAGGAAATTTCCGTGGGCTACAGCCGCTCGATGATTGAGCAGGCGTGGGATTTCTGTGACGGCTTCTATCTGATGTTCCCGCTGAAAAAGGTGGACTTCGCCGAAGCCCTGGTCGATTTTATCAAAGAAAAGGATGGCCGCCTGTGAACGGCCGGAAGGAGAAAATAGTATGATTATTATCGGAGAAAAACTGAACAGCTCAATTCCCAGCGCTTTCGCTGCCATGCAGGAAGGCGACGAGGCGGTTATCCGCCTGATTCGCGCGCAGGCTGACGCGGGCGCGGCGTATCTGGACATTAACACCGCCCTTTTTGAGGAAGAGGAGCTTCCCATGATGAAGAAGATCATCGCGCTGGTTATCGATAACTGCGACTGCGGACTGATGCTCGACTCGCCCAATCCCGCCGTGCTCTGCGAGGCGGTGAAGGACTGCGGCGATCGGGAGGTTATTCTTAATTCCTGCACCACCGATGAGCGGATCGACGAGCTGGCGCCTGTGGCGGCTTCGCTGGGCTGCGGCATCGTGGTTCTCCCCATCGATGTGGAAAACGGCATTCCGGAGAGCGCCGAGGGACGGCTTGAGAACGCCAAAGCTGCCATCTCCAAGCTGACCGCCGCAGGTGTGGATGAAGAAAAAATCTACATCGACGCTGTCTGCGAGACGCTGGCAACCTGCGACACCAACGCGAAGGTGACGCTGGATACCGTTCGCCTGGTGAAAGAGAATACGGGCGCAAAGACCACCTGCGGTCTGTCCAACGTGTCTTTCGGTCTGCCAAAGCGCGCGTTCATTAACGGTGCGTTCCTGACGCTGGCGCTGGCGAACGGGCTGGATTCGTCCATCATCGATCCCGCGTCCAAGGAGCTTCGCAAGGCGCTTTTCTCGGCGTCGGCGGTGCTGGGACAGGACGAGTACTGCATGAACTACATCGAGTATATCCGCGGCGAGATCGATTGTCAGTAATTTTTACCGAATTTACAATTAGCTCTTGAATTGTGCGCGCAGATGCGGTATAATATAAGAGTTTAATAAATTTCTGAACGGAGGAAGAATTATGCTTCACTTATTTCTGACAGACGCTGCTGCCGCAGCAGCTGACGGCACCGCTACCGCGAATACCACCGCACAGGGTATTTCCACCATCGTTATGCTGGTGGTTATGGTTGCCGTTTTCTATTTCTTCATGTACAGACCCCAGAAGAAGCAGGAGAAGGAAACCAACGAAATGCGCAATTCCCTGAAGGTGGGCGATGAAATCACCACCATCGGCGGCATCATCGGCAAGGTTATCAGCATCAAGGAAGAGACTGTTATGATCGAAACCGGTCGCGACGGCACCAAGATCCGCATTCTGCGCAACGCCATCAAGAGCATCGACGTAAAAGCCGAGGACTGCTGACATATTGCCTTCTCCCGCCGCATATACATCTGATTGAACAGATTATATGAGGGGGAATGAGGATGGCAAATACCTCGGACAGGTCTTCGCCGGATGAGCTGGGCGGACTCTTTGCGGGAGTGGCACGGGGCTGCATTTGCGGCCTGATCGTGGTGATCGCGCTGACACTGATTCTGACGGCGGTGTCGCTTTCGATGGAGGATCCCGACCGGCTGTTGCGGGCGTTCGCGCTTACGGCGCTGTTTGTCGGCGCGGCGGTGAGCGGATTTGCATCGGCGAAGTTCGCCAGAGAGAACGGTCTTTTGGCGGGACTTCTGGGCGGCGTGCTGTATGTTCTGATTGTCTGGCTGATATCGGTATTCTTCCGTGGCTCGGCGGACGAGGAGTCGGTCATGCCGCCGCTTTGGATGGCGCTGGGCTATGGAATCTGCCTTGCGGCATCGTTGTTTGGCGGGCTGCTTGGGCGCGGACGGCGGATGAAGGTCGGCGAAGGTCGGAAGAATCCGGCGGCTATGGCGCGCAGACAGCTTGGACGCTCTCATCGGTAAAGGACAGCAGACGTTAAAAATCCATATCTCCGCTGTCCGCCGCTGCAAGCCAGCGGGGCGGCGGAGATATTTTCATGAAAGGACGAATTACAATGTTACATACCTTCAAACTCTGCGGACGCCGCATTGCGGTGGACAGCGGCAGCGGTACGGTGCATAAGATGGACGAGCTGGCGTTTAAGATGCTGGACTACATCGAGCTGCCTATGCCGAAGGACACGCCTTCGGCGCTTCGCTACGATCTGGCCAAGTTCGACAGCGCGGCTATTGATGACACCTATGAGGAGCTGTACGCCGCCTATCGGGACGGCAAGCTGTACAGCGAGGACAGCGAGGGAACCGTCACAGTCACGGCTGCCGTCAGCGGCGCGCTGAACGAGCTGCGCGGCGGGGATGTGGCTGCCGAGGCGCTTCCCGAGCATCTCAAGGAGATGGAAAAGGCGGCGAAGGATCAGATCAAGGGCATGACCGTCGGCGATGTTAAGGTGACGCTGGGCGGCTGTGATCATAAGCAGTGTGCCGGATGCTGGGCGAAGAAGCTCTGCACGCTGGACACGCCCGAAGCGATGAAATGTGAGCTTGAGCGCAAGTTCATCGAGTGCGCGCTGGTTATCGGTACCACGAATTGAGTGCGCATCCTGTGTATGGAATTCAGACGAAACAGAATCAAACCCGATGAGGAAATTTCCTCATCGGGTTATTTTTGTGACGGCTCGTCCATATACTGAACTATCAAAGCGCAAAGGATGGATGCAAATGAACGGAAGGGGACAATTACCTGTAGTGCTGACCGACAGCCTGCCCGATGTACTGCTGGCTGAGCTGTACGGGCTGGTGGACAGCGGTAGAATCCGCTTCGGCGATCTGAACGAAGTGCGGCTGCGGACAGGCCGCCCGGCTTCGCTGACCTGCGCGGGGGAAAATCGGGTGCTGGCTGCGAAGATCACACCGGCTCAAATGGAGGAGTGCGTGACCCGCCTTTGCCGAGGCTCGGTTTACGCCCACGGCGAGACCATCCGCGAAGGCTATCTCATGGCGGAAGGTGGGCTTCGGGTGGGCGTATGCGGACGGTGCGACGAGGGCAGCGGCAGCGTTCGGGAGATTACATCGCTGAATATCCGCATTCCGCATATGGTGCGCGATGTGTGCGGCGGGGTGTACCGGCGCTGCCTGCAAAGCGGACGGGCGGCGTCCATGCTGATTTACTCGCCGCCGGGGGTAGGCAAGACTACGCTTTTACGAGATCTTGCCGCCCGGCTGTCCGGCGAGGGCGGACGGCGGGTTGCGCTGATCGATACCCGGGGCGAGCTGTACATACCGGAAATGTTCGCCGACAGCCTGTGCGACCTGCTGGTCGGCTACAGCCGCGCCCGGGGGATTGAAATTGCCACCCGCACCCTGTCGCCGGAGGTGATTGTCTGCGATGAGCTTGGGGATGCGGACGAAGCCCGGGCGATTCTGTCCGCGCAGAACACCGGCGTGCCGATCATCGCCAGCGCGCACGCGGCGTCGGTCGGTGAACTGCTCCGCCGCCCCAACATCCGAATGCTCCACGAGGCGGGGATTTTCGACTGTTATGTGGGACTGGGGCGGGAACGGATCAACGGACGGCTGTCCCGCTGCTTTTCGTTCACCTTTACCGATCGGGAGGCGTTATGCTCGGATATGCCGGTGCGCTGCTGATCTTCGCCGGGGGGACATTGGCGGGACTGGCGGCGTCCGGGATGTACCGTCTGCGCGCGGCACAGCTGGAGGCTTTCTGCAAGCTGATCGCCCATATCCGGGCACAGATCGAATGCTACCGCGCGCCGCTGGACGCGATCTACATCGGATACCGAAACGAAGTGCTGGAAGCCTGTGGCTTTCTCGGCGCGGCGAGAACATCGGACGGCGCGCGGGCTTTGGAAGCCTGTCGGGGGCGGCTGTATATCACCGGGGACGAGCTTTGTGAGCTGGAGAAATTCTTCGCGTCGTTGGGACGGCACGGCGCCGGCGAGGAGACAAGCCATTGTGCCTATTTTGAGAAGCGTATCGGCGATTTTGCCGCCGCCTGCCGGGGGGAGCTTCCGAAGCGTGCCCGGCTCTGCCGAACCTTCGGAATGCTGGGCGGCTTCCTGCTGGCGATATTGTTATTATGAAAGGATGATGGAATATGTTGGATGTGAGCTTAATTCTCAAGGTGGCGGGCATCGGGATAACGGTGAGCATCGCCTATCAGCTTCTGGCAAAATACGGGCGGGACGAGCAGGCGGTGTTGGTATCGTTGGCGGGCATTGTTATCGTCATGCTGATGCTGACTGATAAGATCGGCACGCTGTTCGGAAATGTGCGCTCTATCTTCGGGTTCTGATATGTATGCTGCAATACTGTGGAATCGCGCTCTGTGCGCTGGCGGCGGTGCTGGTGCTCAAGGGAATGAAAAGCGAGCTGGCGGGTTTGGCGTCGCTGGCGGCGGCGGTGATTCTGTTAGGCGGCGCGCTGGCGGAGTTTCTGCCGGTGCTGCGTCAGCTCACCGACAGCGTGGCGGGGACGAGCTTTTCCGGCTACATGGAGACGCTGCTGAAGGCGCTGGGCATTACGCTGGCGGTGCAGTTTTCGGCGGAGTTGTGCCGGGACGCGGGCGAATCCGCCATCGCGTCCAAGCTGGAACTGGCGGGCAAGGCAGAGATTCTACTGCTCACTCTGCCGCTGCTTCGGGAGCTAATGCAGCTTGCTGCCGATATTATGCAGGGATAATCCTGTTTTTGCTGCTAACGCTTTTGATGGCGCCGACGGTTGCGGCGGACGAGCCTGCCGACGATGCGGCGCTCTACACTGCGGAGGAATTTGGCACAGACGCCGTTCTGGACGCGCTGCCCGACGAGCTGCGGGAGATCATTCCGCAGGATGCCGATCTGTTCGACCCGAATTCGCTGCTGGAAATGGGGACGGCGGACGGGCTGCTTTCTTTATTGCAGTCTGTGCTGCGGCAAGTCCT
Organism: Clostridia bacterium; assembly: GCA_017472255.1. Lineage (GTDB taxonomy): Bacteria > Bacillota > Clostridia > Oscillospirales > CAG-272 > Flemingiibacterium. The sequence continues at coordinate 462,600 of JAFUQU010000014.1, forward strand.
GCGACCGGCACTCGGAACGCTGTCCACGCTGCTGGGGCTGATTCTCGTGTCATCGGCGCTGGGAGCGCTGCGGGGGACGCTGAAATCCGACTCGCTGACGGCGGTGTTCGATTTTACGTCCGCGCTGTGCATTCTGCTGGCCATGTATACGACCATTTCGGGGCTGTTTGAAGCGGTGCAGACCTATCTGACCCAGCTGTCAGCGCTGATGGGCACCATGCTTCCGGTGATGACCGCTGTCAGCATCGCGGGCGGCAACCTGAGCGCGTCGGCGGTGTCGGCGAACGGGATGATGCTGGCGCTGAACTTTGTGCAGACGCTGGCGGCACATGGGCTGTTTCCCATGCTGCAGCTCTGCTTTGGGCTGACGGCGGCGTCGGGCATTGGCGGCGGGCTGAAGCTGGACGGCATCACAAAGCTGGTTCGGGACGGTATGGCGTGGATTCTGGCGCTGATCGCGGCGGTGATATCGGCGATGATGGGTTTCCAGAATTCCATCGCTTCCCGGGCGGACAGCCTGTCCATGCGGGCAGTGAAATTTACCGCTTCGAGGGTGATTCCGGTGGTGGGCGGCATCGCGTCCGATGCGGTGACGACGGTGGCGGGAAGCCTTTCGCTGGTGCGCAGCACCGTAGGCATGGCGGGGGTGGCACTCATTCTGCTGCTGACCTTGCCGGTGATTCTGCACGTCCTACTAACAAGGCTCGGCGTTACGCTGACCCAGACGGCGGCGTCGGTGATTGGGCTGGATCGGGAGAAAAATCTGCTGGGAGAAATGGGCAGTCTGCTTGGTTTTTTAGCGGCGGTCTGCGTGATATCGGCGCTGATGTTTATCTACGCGCTGACGCTGTTCGCCAAATGCTCGGCGGCGATAGGAGGTTAAAGAAATGGAGCAGATAAAAGGATTCGTGCTGTCGCTGATGGCGGCGGCCGCCGTATCGGCGGTGGTGGAGCTGTTTCTGCCGGATGGCGGCGGAATGAAGAAATATATGCGCTATTTTATGTCGCTGGCCATTCTGCTGACGCTTCTGTCGCCGCTGAAATCGCTGGTGTCGGCGATTCCCGATCTGGCGGATATCGATATCGACGCCTTTGCCGAGCTGTACGACGACACCGAAGCCATGGCGCGCGCCAATTCGATTGTGGCCATGCACATCAAAAACGCGGTCTGCCAGCGTTTCGGGCTGGAGACGGGGAATGTAAGCATAGTGCTGAACGAAACGGGGGTTTCCATGCGGGTGAAGAAGAAGCTGGGACTGTTTGAGAGCGATCTTTCGGAATACGTGAAGAATCAATTCGGGGTGCTGGCGGAGGTGGTGCTGTATGAGTGAGGATAAGCTGTCAGCGGGGCGGCTGATCGATTACATGAAGGAGAAAAAGAGCCTTTGGCTGATTGCCGCCGCGCTGGGGCTGGGAATTCTGCTGATGGTGCTGGGACAGCAGGAGAACATATCGGGGGCGGTTACTGTCTCGGCGAAGGCGGAGACGATCATCGGGCTGGAAGCCGAGCTGGAAGCGAGGGTGACGGCGCTCTGCGGCAGGGTGGGCGGCGTTTCCGATGTGTCGGTGATGGTGACGCTGGCATCCTACAGCGAGCAGGTATATGCACAGGATGTGCAGAGCAGCCAGTCGGAGAGTTCCTCCGATCTGCGGCTGGAGTATGTTCTAACCGGCAGCAGCGGCAGTCAGCAGCCCATTCCCACCGTGGAGCTGACGCCGCGTGTTCAAGGGGTGGCGGTGGTCTGTTCGGGTGGGGATGATGCCAATGTGCAGCTGAAGCTGACCAATCTGCTTTGCGCGCTGTTTGACATTCCCGCAAGCTGCGTCAGCATTGTGGGAACGGGAAATTGACCGCCCGGTTCTATTCCGAAGCGGGGCGGCATATCTATGTGGTGTAACAAATTGATCGAAAAGGAGAAATTGATATGGATGAGAATGTAATGAATGAATGCCCGGAGATGGAGGAGCCCGGTTCGGGACTGGTAGCCACCGGGGGCGCGAAGAAGTCCGGCAGAGGCATTCACGCCGGTCTGCGGGCAGTGGGCAATGCAGCCCGTCGGATTGGCGCGCGCAACATAGTCATTGTCTGCTCGCTGATGCTGATCGGCGCGGCGGTGATTCTGAATTTCGTGCTCTTCGGGAACAGCCAGCCTGTGGTGGGCGACGGCGATCCGCTGGGAGAAGGCGGCAGCTTTGGCGAGGTGGTGGAATCGAATGATACCTACGTGGAAGACACTTACTTCGCGTCGGCACAGCTTTCCCGCAAGCAGGCGCGCGACGAGGCGATTGCGGTGCTCCAGACGGTGGTGTCCAGCTCCACAGCGGACAGCGTGTCCAAGGAACAGGCGACCGCTGACATCAGCCGCATCGCTTCCGAGATGCAGACCGAAGCCAACATCGAAACGCTGATCAAGTCCAAGGGCTTCGAGGACTGCGTGGCGGTCATCAGCGACAACAGCGCCAGCGTCATCGTTTGCTCGGACGGTCTGCTGCCCAACGAGCTGTCCCAGATCAAGGAGATTGTCTGGGAACAGGCTGGCATCGATCCCGTGAACATCAAGATCATCGAGAAAAATCCTGCGTAAACAGAAACAGGTATGCCGCGCTCATGCGCGGCATACCTGTTTTACTTTATTTGTAAACTTTGTCGTAGGTACCGATTTTTGCGCCGGAAAGATCAACCTCGCCGAAATAGGCTGTGCTGTCCATGCCAAGGTAACGACAGATGTTGATCATCTCTGCAACGGTGCTGATGTCAACCTCAATACCCTCCCGACGCCGCTTTTCGGCGCTGCGCAGCTCCTTTTCGCCGTGGGTGTAGATCGGTACTTCCTCGTCGGCGCGTTTGGCGTCGCGCAGCTCCTGTAAAAAGACGGACAGATGCGCCTTCATCTGTGCCGGGTCGCCGAATATCGCCGGATCGATGGCGATGAACGCATGGCAGGTTCCCGCGCCCTGACCCTTTACACGCTGGTGGTGATTGGACGTTGCGCCGCCCGAGGTGATGGCGCACAGCAGTTCACTGATCATGCTGAAGCCGTAGCCCTTGTGGCTGCCCATTCGCTCGCTGCTTCCGCCCACCGGCAGAATGCCGCCCGCGCCCACCTTGCCGTCGATGCATTCGAGCACTCGTTCGGCGTCGGTGCAGGGTTTTCCGGTTTCGTCCACCGCCCAGTCGTTTGCGAGAGGCTGATTCTTCTTGTTGTAGACTTCAAGCCTGCCCTTCGGTACAACCGTCGTTGCCGCGTCAAACCAGAAGGGATAGGGTTCCGCAGGCATGGCGAAGGAAATCGGGTTTGAGCCGAGGATGGCTTCTCTAGCGTGAGTGTGTACCAGAATCGATTCGGAGTTGGTTGTGGAAATACCGATCAGTCCCTGATCGCAGATCATTTTTGTGTAATATCCGGCGATGCCGAAATGGTTGGAATTCCGCACGGTCACAAAGGCCATGCCCACATTTTTTGCCTTCCGGATGGCAAGCTCGGCGGCAAAAACCGAAATCAGCTGTCCCATGCCCGCGTGACCGTCGATTACGGCGGAAACCGGGGTTTCGAAGACGATTTCCGGCTTGGCATCTACTTTCACAGCGCCCTTTTCGATGGATTTGTGGTAGCGGACAAGCCGCTGGGTGCCGTGGGATTCGATGCCGTACAGGTCGGCTAAGAGCAGAACGTCGGTGATCTGGGTGGCTTCCTTTTCGGTGAAGCCGAATCCGGCGAAGGCGTCGCGGCAGAAGCGTTCCAGTTGATCGCAGGTGTAACGAATGGATTTCATGTGGTATCCTCTTTTCATCATGTTTTGTAACTATATTATAAAACACTCCTGCCGATAAAACAATGGTTAATCGTTCATGAAATTGTCATATCGTTCAGGTTTCAGCGTATGTATGGAGAATTTCGCGAAAAACAGTTGAAAATCGTTCAGCCATGTGATAGAATATAGGGACAGGCATTTCAATATGAACGGGGACGTGAATGATGACAAGAGACACCAGCGATTACGGATACCGATTCCGCTGGAACAGCTGCGATGTGAATTATCGCGAGGGCTATTTTTCCACGATGGTGGATTTCCATGCCCATGAATATTATGAGGTGAGCCTGATTCTGTCCGGTAATGTCAGAATCCTGCTCCCCGAACAGATGGAGGAAGGCCGGGAAAGCCGCGTCGTGCTGACCGCGCCCGGAACGCCGCATTTTATTTCCTGTCAGCCCGACTGTCTGTACAGCCGCCTGAATCTGCTTTTTTCCCACGAATTTGTTGCCGGAACTGTGCCGGAGTGGAAGCGGCTGACGGAAATTTTCGGGAGGAACGGCGCGGTCATCACCCTTTATCCCGAGCAGAAGGAACTGTGTGAAACGCTGATCCGGCGCATTCAGACCGAGGCGGATGAATTCCGCCGGCGGCTGATTGTTTTCTATCTGCTGTCGCTGTTTGCCGAACTGTCGGAGAAGAACGCCTCACAGACCGAAAGGATTCCCGCCTGTGTGACCGGAGCGCTCTCCTATATCAGCGGGCACTACGCCGAAAAGATTGTGGCGTCCGAGCTGGCGTGGCATCTGGATGTGGGAAGAACAACGCTGATGACCGCGTTCCGAAAATACACCGGCGACACGCTTCACGGCTATCTGACGCAGTATCGATTGAAAAAAGCCGTTCTGCTGCTCCGTGAGGGTAAAACCGAACAGGAAGCAGCAGAACGGTGCGGGTTTGGCGACAGCTTTGGATTAATCCGCAGCTTCAGGCGTGTTTACGGGATGCCGCCGCGGCGGTATCTGTCGCAGGAAGAATGTTAATTATGCATGGGCTGTCCGACGGTATTTGTCAGGCATATTTTCGGGGATGATGCGCAGGGCAGCCTCGCCGCTGACCCACTTGCTGGTCAGACCGTCCTCGAACTGCCAGCCCTGCTCCAGCACAACCTCCGCCTTCATGCCGACGGGAACCGTAACCTTGTAGACGATGCTCTTGTCGTCGCGGCTCCACTCAGCTTTGATTTCACCGGCGGGAGCGATGTGCGAGCCGGAAGCGTTGTCCAGCGCGTCGATGAATTTCGGCGCGAAGCGAACCTCGTTGACATTTTCAGCATAGGGGTTCAGGTTGATGCCTACCAGATTCTTCATGAACCAGCTGATGATATCGCCGAAGAAGTGGTGGTTGCGGGAGTTGGGAGCGGCTTCGTCGGGGCGGAAATCCTCCCAGATGGAGGTGGCGCCGCAGGCGATCTGATAGCCGTAGGAGGGGAATTCGGGCTTGGTGATCATATGGTAAGCCAAATCAGTGCGTCCGTATTCGGAGAGCACGTGGAAGAGCACACGCAGTCCCAGTACGCCGCAGTCGAAGTTTCCATTCTGCGCGTCGATCAGCTTCACAAGCTGTTCAAAAGCGCCAGTCTTCTCGGCTTCGTCGAAGACGTCGTAGAAGATGGCCATCGCCTGTGTGGTCTGGCAGCGGGGAAGTGCAGTGAGGGATTTCGTGTTGATCAGGTACTTTCTGGCGGCGGTGCGGAATTCGCCCCATACCGTCTCGGCAAAGGTCTGCTGTGCCTTCATGCCCAGCACTTCGAAGATTTTCGCGGCCTTTTTGCAGATATCCATGCAGACCACCGTGTCGGTGAATTCCAGCGGCGCTTTTGGCGATGCGGTGCGGGCGGAGGGACACCAGTCGCCCAGACCGATATGAATCAGACCGCGCTCGTCACGACGGGTGGTGACATAGTTGATGTAGCGGAAGATGGCGGTGGCATTTTCTTTCAGGATGGTTGTATCGCCACGGTAGAGCCAGGTGAAATAGGGCAGAGCGACGAGAATATAGTCCCACGCCGGACCGTTACCCCATGCAAAGCCCCATCCGGAGGTGGGGATGATGCCGGGAATCGAGCCGTCCTCCTTCATGGCTTTGCGGATGTTGTGCATCCACTCCCGATAGTTGCGCTCGGGGGACAGGCTCATCAGCATCTGCTCTGCGGACAGGGCGGCATCGGCGGTCCAGCCGTTCTTCTCACGGTGCGGGCAGTCGGTAGGGAAGTGGTAGAAGTTTGCCAGATCGGCAACCTGCACGGCGTCCCACAGCTTGTTTGCCATATCGTCCGAGCAATGGAAGGAGGCGCGCTTCTTCATGTTGGTGTTCATAACCACGTAGGTCAGCAGATCGGACGTGGCCTGACCCTCGTCAAGACCGGTGACAAGGCAGTACCGGAAGCCGTGGTAGGTGAACATGGGCATCCAGCTTTCGTCGCCGCCCTTGCAGATGTAGATGTCGCGATGGTCGTAGCGGCGGGGCAGGAAGGACATACCGCGCAGATCGAGACCACCGTCCTCCGACAGCTTCTCGCCGAACTGGAAGACCAGCTTCTGACCGGGGCGGGCATTCTTGATGTGCAGGCGGATATTGCCTGCCGCGTTTACGCCGAAGTCGTAGATCCAGCCGTCCACATTGTCCTCGCCCTCGGGATACTCGAACACGATTTCATCGCTCAGCGGTTTTAACAGCTGATGCTTGCCGCCGAAATGCTGCGAGATTTTGCCGGGCTTAATGGATTTGGCTTTCAGCGTGTACTGGGGAAGGATGGGGTCAACGTCGCAGAGACGGCACTCGCCCCGGGGCGTTTCGGCGGGGATGGCGTCGCACCATGCGCTGTCATCGTAATCTGCCTTCGTCCAGCCGGGCAGCTCTTTCGTGGCGTCGTAGAATTCGCCCACGCGGATATCGTCCAGATAAATGGGCGAGGGGGCGCATTTGAAGCCGGAGGCCGCGTCGAATTCCAGCTTTTCGCCCTCGGCGGTTTCGCCTTCGAAGGTGAGTGCCAGCTTGGGAGCGCTGCGCCAGCGGGCGGTTTCAAATTCCCAGACCTGTCCGCCGAAGCTGTTCTGCATACCGTTGCCCAGCATGACGCCGATGACGTTTTTGCCTTCCTTCAGGTAGGGCTTGAGGTTGTAGCAGTCATAGTAGAGGATATCGTCGGGATTGCTGAGGTAGGGCGACAGCAGACCGCGCGTGATGCGGTTGCCGTTGACGAACAGCTCGTAGATGCCCAGACCGCAGATGGTCAGCTCGGCAGATTTCATGGCGCCAAGCTCTACGGTGCGGCGCAGACAGGGGGCGGACACCATCTTTTCAAAGGTGGCGTACTCGCGTCCTGCGGCGACGAATTTGGTGGAAAATTTCATGTTTTGTACTCCTTTCGGGAACCGATTCGGTTGGCTATCTTTATTATATCGGATGGCGCGCAAATAGTCAAGCACATTTTTTATTTAGTCACGGAAATAGGCAAAAGTGCATAAAAAACGAAAAATGCCGCGTTGGACGCGGCATTGAGTTTATTTGGCTTCGGGAGCGGGTTCCTCACTGGGGGCTGCCGGCTCATCGTCAGGTTCCTGCGTGCTGTGGGCGAAGCTCCACAGGCGGGCGTAGAAGAAAAGCGCAAAGGCGGCTTCCACTGCATAGCAGAGGAAATTGTCCGAGCTGCCGATGAACAGGCGGTCGGACAGCACCAGATTGGGGACGGCGGAGGTAAGCAGCAGCACCGGCGTTACCGAAGCGATGGCGAGATAGACCGGCTTCTTCACAGTACCAAGCAGGAAGCGGGATTCCATCAGAAACGCCGCCATGGCTGCCAGAAGCGCCAGCTGATTGAAGATGCGGTTGGGACTGGTGATCAGGGCGCTGGAATCGAAATACACCTGAATCAGGTAGATTGCGCACCATGCGGTGGGGAAGAAGGACATGAAGACCATGGCGGGCGTCCGGCGCTTTCCCGAACGGATCAATCCGAAGAAGAAGACGATGGCGGGCAGGGAAAAGGCGATCATCAGGATGTCGTAGATTTCGACGTCGGCATGGGCGATGACGATATTATATAAGGAAAGAAACGATGATGCGGCCAGCAGAAAGGCGCTGACGCAGGAGGCGAAGATTACGGCGTCTCCGGAACCGGGGCGTCCGCGTTCCTCCAGCGCTTTGCCCGAGGTGAGCGAGAGAATCACAAGCAGCAGGCAGAAAATCGCAAGCGCCGCGTGATGGATGACCGAGCCTGCATCGCCGTGCTTATAAACGCCGTATGCGGTGTCAAGACTGGTAAGCGTGAGCACGATCCGCGCAGCCACGGATAAAACGGCGAGGAGCAGTGAGCCAAGAAAGACCTTTGTCGGCAGAGAAGATTTTTTATTCATGATGTACCGTCCTTGAATACGTTATGGTTATGGTATATTATAGCGCGCATATGTGAAGGGGATATGAACAAACAGAGGGCATTTGAAGAATTTCGGGCGGTTTTGCGGCTCAAAATACGGATGTGTGCATAATATACAAAAACTCGTCGAAAATACCGTCAAGATTCATGACGCAGTTTTTGAAGTTTTTTTCTGAAACCCCTTGCAATTTTTTCGATTTCAGGTTATAATATAGGAGTTGACGTGCGATTTATGGTGAAAGGTTGCAGCCGTACCCGGGTTACTCCCTCGTCCGGTCGGGAATTTTCACCGGAGTATGTCCGATATCTAACCGGGCGTTGTCAATCAGGCACGCGCTATGTCCCCGAACCGCAATTCCGTATCCCATGGATTACGGTTTTTCCTAAGGCGATTCAGGAAACACCCGGCGCAGTGTTTGAATCAAACCGCCCTCCAAATCTTGTATTAAGGAGGCAAAAACTATGGCAGTCAAGGAAAAAATCAGAATTCGTCTGAAAAGCTACGACCACACTCTGATCGACCAGGCCGCTCAGAAGATCGTTGAGACCGCAAAGAGAAACGGTGCAGCCGTTTCCGGTCCGATTCCGCTCCCCACCGAGAAGGAAATCATCACGATCCTCCGCGCTGTTCACAAGTACAAGGACAGCCGCGAGCAGTTTGAAATGAGAACTCATAAGAGACTCATTGATGTCATCAAGCCGTCGCAGAAGACCGTCGAAGCTCTGATGGGACTTGAATTACCCGCTGGCGTTGAGATTGAAATCAAGCTTTAATCAAACGCGGCAAACCAAGGTCATGTTGGCGTTTATCGCATGAGCGACAAATTCAAAAACGTCAACCAATAATTTTGGAGGAACAAAATGAACAAAGGCATTATCGGAAGAAAAGTCGGTATGACGCAGTATTTCGACGAGATCGGAAACGTCATCCCGGTAACTGTGATCGAAGCTGGTCCCTGCACCGTTGTGCAGAAGAAGACCGCTGAGAACGACGGCTACGACGCCGTACAGCTCGGCTTCGGCGGTGTTAAGGAAAAGCACCTGACCAAGGCTGAGATCGGTCACTTCAAGAAGGCTGGTGTGGAAAACAAGAAGCACCTGAAGGAATTCCGTCTTACTGGCGCTGCCGCCATGAATGTCGGTGACACGATTACCGCCGATACCTTCGCCGCTGGCGAAAAGGTCGATGTAACCGGTACATCCAAGGGTCACGGCTACTCCGGCGCTGTCAAGAGATGGGGTCATCACATCCTGCGCATGACGCACGGTACCGGCCCGATTCATCGTCAGGTTGGTTCCATGGGCGCAAACTCCACGCCGTCCAGAGTTTACAAGAACAAGAAGATGGCTGGTCAGTACGGTAACGTGAAGTCCACCGTTCTGAATCTTGAAGTCGTAAAAGTAGACGCGGAAAAGAATATCATCGCGGTTAAGGGCGCTGTTCCCGGTTCCCGCGGCAACATCGTATTCCTCCGCGATTCTGTAAAAGCATAAGCGGAAGGAGGAAATCACTATGCCTAACATGAAGGTTATGGATATGGCTGGCAAGGAAGTCGGAGAGATCACCCTGTCTGACGCCGTATTCGGTGCAGAGGTAAACGGTGCGGTTCTCCATATCGCTGTAAAGTCCTACCTCGCAAATCAGAGACAGGGCACCCAGTCCACCAAGACCCGTACTGAGGTCTCCGGCGGTGGTAAGAAGCCCTGGAAGCAGAAGGGTACCGGTCATGCCCGTCAGGGTTCGACCCGCGCTCCTCAGTGGACTCACGGCGGCGTAGCACTCGGCCCGAAGCCCAGAAGCTACCGCTTTGAGATCAATAAGAAGGTCAAGAGAATCGCTCTCCAGAGCGCGTTTTCCTCGAAGGTCGCCGACGGCGATATGATCGTTGTGGACGCTATCACGGCCGCAGAGTACAAGACCAAGACTATGGCTAATATGCTCAAGGCTCTTGGCAGCGAGAAGAAGGCTCTCGTAGTCCTCGCTGACAACGACGCCAAGGTTATCAAGAGCATGGCCAACATCCCCGGCGTCAAGACCGCTCTCGTGAACACGCTGAATGTTTACGACGTCCTCAACTGCGATAAGTTTATCGTAGTCAAGGGTGCGGCAGAAAAAATGGAGGAGGTGTACGCATAATGAAGACGGTACATGATATCATTGTAAAGCCGATCATTACGGAAGCCAGCATGGAAATGGCGCAGGACAAGAAATACACCTTCAAGGTTCTGTCTGACGCTACCAAGTCCGAGATTGCAGCCGCAGTCGAGGAGCTGTTCAAGGTTGACGTCGCGTGCGTCAACACCATCAACATGAAGAAGAAGCCGAAGAGACTCGGTATGCACCAGGGTTACACCTCTGAGTGGAAAAAGGCTATCGTTACGCTGAAGCCCGACTCCCAGACCATCGAGTTCTTCGAAGGCATGATGTAAGAAGGAGGAGTGAATAATGGCTACGAATTTCAAACCCACGACTCCGGGCAGAAGACACATGAGCGATCCTTCCTTCGCTGAGGTTACTAAGTTCAGCCCTGAGAAGAATCTGACTGTTATTCTCAAGAAGAACGCAGGCCGCAACAGCTACGGCAAGATCACCGTTCGCCACAGAGGCGGCGGAAACAAGCAGAAGTACAGAATCATCGATTTCAAGAGAAATACTCTCGGTGCTGCTGCTAAGGTTATCGGTATTGAATACGACCCCAACAGAACCGCCTACATCGCACTCATCGAGTACGAGGATGGCAAGAGAAGCTACATCGTAGCTCCCGACGGTCTGAAGGACGGCGACGTGATCTACTCCGGCGCTGAGTCCGATATCAAGGTCGGCAACACCCTGCCGATTGCCAACATCCCGGTTGGTACCTTCATTCACAACATTGAGCTTTATCCCGGCAAGGGCGCACAGCTCGTCCGCAGCGCAGGCGTTGCAGCTCAGCTGATGGCTAAGGAGAACGGTATGGCTCAGGTCAGACTTCCCTCCGGCGAAGTTCGTCTGGTCAGACTGGACTGCAAGGCTACCATCGGTCAGGTCGGCAACATCCAGCACGAGAACGTGAAGCTCGGTAAGGCCGGTAAGACCCGTCATAAGGGCATTCGTCCTCATGTACGCGGTTCGGTTATGAACCCCTGCGATCACCCGCACGGTGGTGGTGAGGGCCGCGCTCCGATCGGTCGTCCGGCTCCTGTAACTCCTTGGGGCAAGCCTACCAATGGTTACAAGACCAGAAATAAGAAGGCTCGCACCAACAAGTTCATCGTAAAGTCCAGAAACGGTAAGTAAGAGAGAAGGAGGCACCATAAATGAGCAGAAGTCTTAAAAAGGGTCCTTTCGTCGAAAAGAAGCTTTTTGACAGAATTGAAGCCATGAACGCAAAGAACGAGAAGAAAGTTCTCAAGACATGGTCCCGCGCTTCTACAATCTTCCCGGAATTCGTCGGTCACACCATCGCGGTTCACGACGGACGCAAGCACGTTCCGGTATACGTTACCGAGGACATGGTAGGTCACAAGCTCGGTGAGTTCGCACCCACCAGAACTTTCAAGGGCCACGCAGGCTCCAAGACCTCGAACAACGGCAACTGATTGAAGAAATAATGTCAAACTTTTTATCGCTCAACGCGAAGGGAGGCAAACGGTAATAATGGAAGCAAAGGAAGCTAAAGCATACCTCAAGTATGTTAGAATTTCTCCCCGCAAGGTCAAGATCGTTCTCGACCTCATCCGCGGTAAGGACGCAGCAACCGCTATGGCTATTCTGAAGAATACCCCTAAGAGCGCGTCCGAATATCTTGTAAAACTTCTGAAGAGCGCTGTAGCAAACGCTGAGAACAACTTTGGCATGGATGTGTCGAAGCTCTACGTTTCCGAGTGCTTTGTATGCCCCGGTCCGACTCTGAAGAGAATCATGCCGAGAGCACAGGGCAGAGCGTTCCGCATTATGAAGAGAACGAGCCATATCACGCTCGCAGTAAAGGAAAAGGAATAATCCGCGAAGGAGGTTAAGTGCTAAATGGGTCAGAAAGTTAATCCGCACGGTCTCCGTGTCGGTGTTATCAAAAACTGGGATTCGAGATGGTACGTCCGTGACGAAGAGTTCGGCGATACCCTCGTATCCGACTATAACCTGAGAAAGTATCTCAAGGAAAAGCTCCAGGCGGCTGGCGTTCCGAAGATCGAAATCGAGCGCGACAGCCAGAAGGTCAGAGTTTTCATCCACTGCGCTAAGCCCGGTGTTATCATCGGTAAGGGCGGCACTGAGATCGAAAAGCTGAGACTGGAGATCGAAGCAATCGTTAAGAAGCCTGTTTCCGTCAACGTTATTGAGGTGAAGTCCCCCGACCTCAACGCTCAGCTCGTTGCCGAGAACATCGCAAGCCAGCTCGAGCGCAGAATCGGTTTCCGCCGTGCCATGAAGCAGTGCATCGGCAGAACCATTAAGCTCGGCGCAAAGGGTATCAAGATTTCCTGCGTCGGTCGTCTGGGCGGCGCTGAAATCGCGAGAACCGAGCATTATCACGAGGGTACTATCCCGCTTCAGACACTCCGTGCCGACATCGACTACGGTTTCTATGAAGCAAACACCACCTACGGTAAGATCGGCATCAAGGTCTGGATCTACAAGGGCGAAGTCCTGAACGGCGCCGCTGCACGTGTTGCAGTTGAGCAGCCCAAGGCTCCCAAGAGCTTTGACAAGGGCGAGCGCGGAGATCGCAGAAACGGCGAGCGTCGTGAGCGCCGCGGTGATCGCGCACCTCGCGGTGAGCGCAGAGATTCCGGCAGAAAGGAGCAGTAATCACCATGTTAATGCCTAAGAGAGTTAAATACAGACGTGTACAGCGCGGCAGACTGAAGGGTAAGGCTTCCCGCGGCAACACGATCACCAACGGCACCTATGGTCTTGTTGCTACCGAGCCTGCATGGATCACCAGCAACCAGATTGAGGCAGCACGTATCGCTATGACCCGCTACATCAAGCGTGGCGGTCAGGTCTGGATCAAGATTTTCCCGGATAAGCCCGTAACCGAGAAGCCCGCTGAAACCCGAATGGGTTCCGGTAAGGGTTCGCCCGAGTACTGGGTAGCCGTCGTTAAGCCCGGCAGAGTTCTGTTCGAGATGGACGGCATCGATGAGGCAACCGCTCGTGAGGCTATGCGTCTCGCAGGTCACAAGCTGCCCATCAAGACCAAGTTCATGATGAAAGAAACTACAGAAGGGGAGGAATAAGCCGTGAAAGCTACAGAGATCAGAGAAATGAATGCTGAAGAGCTTAATGCTAAGCTTAAAGAGCTTAAAAACGAGCTGTTCAATCTCCGCTTCCAGCACGCGATCAATCAGCTTGACAATCCTCATAAGATTCAGGATGTTAAGCGCGACATCGCTCGTGTTATGACCATTCTTAATGAAAAGAATGCGTGAGTTAAGGAAGGAGAAAAGTCATGAGTGAAGCAGCAGAGCGCAATCTGAGAAAGACCCGTGTCGGTATGGTTGTCAGCGACAAGATGGACAAGACGGCAGTTGTTGCCATCCTGGACAACGTGAAGCACCCCATTTACGGCAAGGTCATCAAGCGTACCGTCAAGATCCACGTTCACGATGAGAAGAATGAATGCGGCGTCGGCGACAAGGTAGAAGTGATGGAAACAAGACCTCTCTCCAAGACCAAGAGATGGCGTCTTGTCGGCATCATCGAGAAGGCAAAATAATCAAGATAGCTTAAAATTAAGTAGGCACGTCGTAGCGTGCCGAAATAAGGAGGATAAGCACTGTGATACAGCAACAGACACTTATGAAGGTTGCCGACAACACCGGTGCAAAGGAGCTTATGTGCATCCGTGTACTCGGCGGCACTGCTCGCAGATACGCCAACATCGGCGATATCGTAGTTTGCGCTGTGAAAAAAGCAACGCCCGGCGGCGTTGTTAAAAAGGGCGACGTCGTCAAGGCGGTCGTTGTAAGAAGCGTTAAGGGTCTCAAGAGAGCCGACGGTTCCTACATCAAGTTTGACGAGAACGCTGCGGTAATCATTAAAGACGACAAAACCCCCAGAGGAACCCGTATCTTTGGGCCGATCGCACGCGAACTGCGTGAGGGCGACTTCCTGAAGATCCTCTCCCTGGCACCCGAAGTATTATAATAGGAGGTATCTGAGATGAATAAGATGGTTCACGTAAAGAAAGACGATACCGTTATTGTGATCTCCGGCGACGACAAGGGCAAGAAGGGTAAGGTCCTTGAGGTTGCTCCCAAGGAGGGCAAGGTCATCGTTCAGGGCGTCAACATCGTTACCAAGCACGCTAAGCCGCGCCGTCAGGGCGAGACCGGCGGTATCGTGAAGGTCGAGGGCGCTATGTATGCCGACAAGGTTCAGCTTTACTGCGAGAAGTGCGGTAAGGGCGTAAGAGCTAAGGCTGAAATTAAGGACGGCAAGAAAGTCCGCGTTTGCGCAAAATGCGGCGCAAATCTGTGAGTGGGAGGATAATGAATCATGGCAAGACTGAAAGAATTATACAAGAATGATGTCGCTCCCGCGCTCATGAAGAAGTTCGCTTACAAGAGCCCGATGCAGATCCCGAAGCTCGACAAGATCGTGGTCAACGTCGGTACCGGCGATGCGAAGGATAACTCCAAGGTTATCGATACCGTTATCGGGGAAATCTCGATGATCACCGGTCAGAAGGCTGTTCCGACCTACGCTAAGAAGTCGGTCGCTAACTTCAAGCTCCGTCAGGGCATGAAGATCGGCGTAAAGGTTACTCTGCGTGGCGACAGAATGTACGAGTTTATGGACAGACTGTTCAACTTCGCACTTCCCCGCGTCCGCGACTTCAAGGGTATCAACCCCAACGCTTTCGACGGCAGAGGCAACTACTCCCTCGGTCTGAAGGAGCAGCTGATCTTCCCGGAAATCGAGTACGATAAGATCGAGAAGATCCGCGGTATGGACATCGCGTTCGTTACCACCGCAAACACCGATGAGGAAGCAAGAGAGCTGCTCACGCTGATGGGCGCGCCCTTCGCTAAATAAGGAGAGTACAAAATGGCAAAGAAATCGATGATTCTCAAGCAGCAGAAGCCCCAGAAGTACTCCACCCGCGAATACAACCGCTGCAAGATCTGCGGTCGTCCTCACGCTTACCTGCGCAAGTACGGCATCTGCCGTATCTGCTTCCGTGAGCTCGCATACAAGGGCGAGATTCCGGGCGTAAGAAAGGCAAGCTGGTAATTTCGGCTGCACACGCCGGCTGAAAGCCGGCAGGTCGGCTGTAATGCCGACAGACCGGATTCGGTCAACAAATTCACGATATTGATTAAAAATCAATATAAATAATCGCTCCAATCTTACCGGAAGGAAGCTGAACCCGTCAGGGGGATGCTTAACCACCGGTTGGCGGCCGGGACGAGTCCCGGCAGCAAGGGTTTTAGCGTACTTGCATTAGGAGGATAAAAAAATGCAAATTTCAGACGTAATTGCTGATATGCTCACACGTATCAGAAATGCCAACGACGCAAAGCACGCCACCGTCGATGTTCCCGCTTCCAACATGAAGAAGGCCATCGCGGACATTCTCCTCACCGAGGGCTACATCAAGTCCTATCAGGTGATCGAGGACGGCAAGCAGGGCGTCATCAGAATCACCCTCAAGTATGGTCAGGGCAAGTCCAAGATCATCAAGGGTCTTCGCAGAGTTTCCAAGCCCGGTCTGCGTATCTACTCCAACTGTGAGGATATGCCGAAGGTTATGAACGGTCTCGGAATCGCTATCGTTTCTACATCCAAGGGCATCATGACCGACAAGCAGGCTCGCGCCAACAACGTCGGTGGTGAAGTTCTCGCCTTTGTATGGTAAGCAGAGGGAGGAGAAATCATGTCGAGAATTGGAAGAAAACCGATTGCTATTCCCGCTGGTGTCGATGTTAAGATCGGCGAAGGCAACGTGGTCACTGTCAAGGGTCCCAAGGGCACTCTGACCCAGACCATGAACAGCAGAATCAACATCGCAGTTGAAGGTGCTGAAATCAACGTAACCCGTCCTACCGACGAGAAGGAAGATCGTGCGCTGCATGGTCTGACCCGTACTCTGGTCGCTAACATGGTCGAAGGTGTTACCAACGGCTACTCCAAGAAGCTGGAGATTGTCGGCGTCGGTTACAGAGCGCTGAAGAACGGCAAGACCCTCACGCTCAACCTCGGTTACTCGCACCCCATCACCTTTGAAGAGTTTGACGACATCAAGTTTGAGGTTCCTTCTCAGACTGAAGTCATCGTTTCGGGCATCAACAAGCAGACTGTCGGCCAGGTTGCCGCTCAGATCCGCGAGAAGAGACCCCCCGAGCCCTACCTTGGTAAGGGTGTTAAGTACGAAGGCGAGCACATTCGCCGCAAGGCCGGTAAGACCGGTAAATAATTGAAAGGAGTGGACTTGCATGGTATCGAGAAAGGATAGTAATATCCAGCGTCTTAAGAGACACAAGAGAGTCAGAGCCAAGATTTCCGGCACTGCAGCTCGTCCGCGTCTCTGCGTATATCGCTCCCTGAACAACATCCAGGCTCAGGTCATTGATGATGTTGCAGGTGTAACGCTTGCATCCGCTTCCTCCCTTGAAAAGGCTTTCGAGGGCAACGGCGGAAACAAGGAAGCAGCTAAGAAGGTCGGCAAGCTGGTTGCCGAGCGCGCAGCTGCAAAGGGTATCACCGAAGTCGTTTTCGACAGAGGCGGATACGTTTACCACGGTCGTGTATTGGAGCTTGCAGAAGGTGCAAGAGAAGGCGGACTGAAGTTCTGATCCACGGTCAGAATTAAGGTTTGAAAAGACCAGTTTATACACGGTTTGAGTGAAGAAATTCAATCAAATTATTTATTAGAGAGGAAACGGGTTTTAACGCACCCGTAAGTGGCAAACAAAATGGCAAGACAGAATTTTGATCCGGCTACCCTCGACCTCCAGGAAACCCGCGTCTGCATCAGACGTGTTTCCAAGACGGTTAAGGGCGGACGTATTATGAGATTTACCGCACTGATGGTTGTCGGCGACGGCAACGGTCACGTCGGTTACGGCCTCGGCAAGGCTGCTGAGGTTCCCGAAGCAATCCGCAAGGGTATTGAGGATGCTAAGAAGAACATGATCGAGGTTTCCCTGAAGGGCTCCACGATCCCGCATGAGATCATCGGCGAGTACGGCGCAGGCAAGGTTCTGCTGAAGCCGGCTGCTCCTGGTACCGGCGTTATCGCCGGCGGTACGGTTCGTGCCGTTCTCGAGCGTGCAGGCATCAAGAACATTCGTACAAAGTGCCTGCGCTCCAACAACCCCGTAAACGTAATCAAGGCTACGTTCGAGGGTCTGAAGGCGCTTCGCAGCGCTGAGGAAGTCGCAGCAATGCGCGGAATCAGCAAAGAAGCTGTAACGAAATAAGGAGGGCTTATCAAGATGGCAAACGCAAAAGTAACACTTGTTAAGAGCCTTATCGGCTGCAAGCAGAATCAGAAGGCTACAGCAGCGTCTCTCGGTCTGAAGAAGGTTGGAGACTTCATCATCCACGAAGATAACGATGTCCTCGGCGGCAAGGTAAAGGTTATTTCTCACCTTGTAAAGAAGGAAAACGTGTAATTCACAAATCACAAAAATTCAGTATAAGGAGGAAAAACCTATGAAGCTCCATGAACTTTCTCCTGCGGCAGGCTCTACTGCACCCGCATGGCGTAAGGGCAGAGGCGCCGGTTCCGGCAACGGCAAGACCGCCGGTAAGGGCCACAAGGGTCAGAACGCTCGCTCTGGCGGCGGTGTAAGACCCGGATTTGAAGGCGGTCAGATTCCGCTGTCCAGAAAACTTCCCAAGAGAGGTTTCCACAACAAGTTCGGCGTGACTTATTCTATCGTGAATGTGTCTGCTCTGAATGTGTTCGAAGACGGCGCTGTTGTTAATCTCGCCGCTCTGTTGGAAAAAGGCATTATTCGTAAGGCAAATGATGGACTTAAAGTGTTAGGCAACGGCGAAATCACCAAGAAGCTTACCGTTGAAGCAACAGTCTTTTCAGCAACTGCGAAAGAAAAGATCGAAGCAGCGGGCGGAAAGACTGAGGTGATCTAAGTGTTCAAAACACTGAAGAACGCCTTCTCTCTCCCTGAACTGCGGAGAAAGATGCTGTATGTGGTCTTTATCGTCATCCTGTATCGTATCGGCGCAACCATTCCGGTTCCCTACGTCAGCTCGGATGCGATGAGCTACATGCTCAGCCTTAGTGATGGCTCGATCTTTCAGTATATGAGTATACTGTCTGGTACGGCTTTCTCTCGGGCAACCCTGTTCGCACTTTCCATCTCCCCGTATATTAACGCATCGATCATTATGCAGCTCCTCTGCACCGCCATTCCCGCTCTTGAGAATATGGCCAAGGAAGAGGACGGCAGAAAGAAAGTTTCTCAGATTACTCGTTATGTAACGGTTGGTCTGGCGCTTATCACCGCTTACGGTTACTACACGACCATGAGAAATATGGGCGTTCTTACCAATGACGGTGTGTTCGCAGCGATTGTTATTATCGCCTGCTACACGGCTGGCTCCTGCCTGATCATGTGGCTGGGTGAGAAGATCAATGAGCATGGCATCGGTAATGGTATTTCCATTATCCTGTTCACCAACATTGTCTCCTCCATTCCGACCCTGATTGGTACGCTGATCAGCTATTTTGCCAGCGGCATCGGCGGTGTCGTCATCGCACTCCTGACGATTATCATTGCTCTTGCAATGGTTGTCTTCATCGTGTTCATGAACAACTCCGAGCGCCGTCTCCCCGTTCAGTATGCGAAGCGCGTCGTCGGCAGAAAGATGTACGGCGGTCAGAGCTCGACCCTTCCGCTCAAGCTCAATATGTCCGGCGTTATGCCCGTCATCTTCGCAAACTCGATTCTCGCACTTCCGAGCACCATCGGCATGATCGCAAATCCCAAGGAGGGTGGTTTCTGGGCAGGTTTCATCAATCTGTTCTCCTACACCTCCTGGCTGTATGTCATCATCTTCCTCGTGCGCATTATCTTCTTCGCGTACTTCTACATCGCCATCTCCTTCAATCCGATTGAGGTTGCGAACAACCTGAAGAAGAACGGCGGATTCATCCCCGGTATCCGCCCCGGCAAGCCTACTGCCGATTACATCACTAAGGTTCTGAACAAGGTCACTCTGATGGGCGCGTTCTTCCTGAGTGTCATCGCAGTGCTTCCGCTTGCCGCAAACATCATCTCGGGCAACCAGCTTTCGGGCGTGGCTTTCGCCGGTACGTCGATCATCATCGTGGTCGGTGTGGCTGTTGAAACCGCTCGCGAGATTGAGGCTCAGATGACCATGCGCCACTACAAAGGCTTTCTTGAATAATCCGTGACGTTCCATCCTTCGGTTTTCACCGAAGGACGGGGCGGCAGGGTCTGCGTGATAACGCAGCGAATTTTGGAGATTGATACTATGAAAATGATTTTCTTAGGCGCACCCGGCGCCGGCAAAGGAACTCAGGCTGAGATTGTTTCCGAAAAGTATGAGATCCCGGCTATTTCGACGGGCGCTATCATAAGAGAAGCAATCAAGAATCAGACCGAAATGGGCAAGGCAGCCAAGCAGTTTACCGAAAAGGGCGCGCTTGTGCCGGACGATGTTGTGATCGGCATCATTAAGGAGAGACTGGCACAGGATGACTGCCGCGAAGGCTTCATTCTGGACGGCTTCCCCAGAACCGTTCCCCAGGCTCAGGCTCTGGAGGATATGGGCGTTTCGATTGATCTGGTTGTCAACATCCATGTCCCGGACGAAAAGATCGTGGAGAGAATGTCGGGCAGACGTGTGTGCCCCAAGTGCGGCACGTCCTACCATACGGCATACAATCCCTCCGCTGATGGCAAGACCTGCGACAAGTGCGGCGAAGAGCTGGCCATCCGCAAGGATGACGCGCCCGAGGTCGTGCTGCAGCGGCTTGTCACCTACCATGAGCTGACTCAGCCCCTCGAGGACTTCTACGCGAAGCTCGGTAAGCTGGTCACGGTGGTCGGTCAGGAGGAGGTTGCCGATACAACGGCGCTCACTCTCAAGGTCATTGACGATAAGAAGCAAGGCAGATAAGAATTCATGATACCGGTTAAGAACGCAGATCAGATTAAGCTGATGCGTGAGGCTGGACGGATCACCGGCGAGGCTCTGGTTCTCGCAGGCGAGGCTATCAAGCCGGGCGTTACCACCAAGCATATCGATACGATCATTCGCCACCACATCGAACGGTGCGGCGCGAAGCCTTCGTTCCTCGGCTACGGCGGATTCCCGGGCAGCGCGTGCATCAGCATCAACGATCAGGTTATACACGGGATTCCCGGCAGCCGCGTGATCGAGGAGGGCGACATCGTGAAAATCGATGTGGGCGCCTTCTACAGGGGCTTCAACGGCGACAGCGCAAACACCTTCCCGGTGGGAAGGGTCAGCGCCGAGGCGCAGAAGCTCATCGATGTGACGGCTGAGAGCTTCTGGAAAGGCATTGCCGAAGCCAAGCCGGGCAATCGTGTCGGAGATATCGGATACGCAATCCAGTCTCATGTGGAGGCGAACGGCTTCTCGGTCGTGCGCCGGTATGTGGGACACGGTGTGGGCGAAGAGCTGCACGAGTCCCCCGAGGTGCCGAACTTCGGTACCAAGGGACGGGGCGTCAGACTTTGCTCCGGTATGACCATTGCGGTTGAACCTATGGTCAATGTCGGCAGACCCGATGTCAGGGAGCTTAAGGACAAATGGACGGTTGTCACCGCAGACGGTACGCTTTCGGCTCATTACGAGCACTCGATCGCGATTACCGACGACGGCGTCATCGTTCTGACCAAGGTCAACTAACAAACTGTCAAGGAGGGATTATTCTGCCGAAGGACGACGTTGTAGAGTTCGAGGGTACGGTTATTGAGGCGCTGCCCAACGCCGTATTCAAGGTCGAGCTGCCCAATAAGCACATCATTACCGCGCATATTTCGGGCAAGCTCCGCATGAACTATATCAAGATTCTCCCGGGTGACAAGGTAACGGTCGAAGTTACCGTGTACGACCTCACCAAGGGACGCATCACATGGCGCGCGAAATAATTGCCGCCGTTGTGAAAACACCCGCTTGAGCGGGTCCGAACCAATAAGCACAAGTCACAGAAATTGTGAGAAAGGCATGGTGAACACAGTGAAAGTAAAACCATCCGTTAAGAAGATCTGCGAAAAGTGCAAGATCATTAAGAGAAAAGGTCACGTCATGGTTATCTGCGAGAACCCGAAGCACAAGCAGAGACAGGGCTGAGACTGAAAACCAACCAATTACTAAGAAGGGGTGAATTAACGAATGGCACGTATTGCCGGTGTTGATATTCCGAACAACAAGAGAGTGGAAATCGCTCTCACCTATATCTACGGTATCGGAAGAAAGAGCGCCATGGACATCCTTACCAAGACTGGTATCGATCCCGATAAGCGCGCTAAGGATCTGACTGAAGAGGATACCGCAAAGCTCAGAGAAGAGATCGAAAAGAACTATCACGTGGAGGGCGACCTTCGCCGTGACGTTGCTCTGGACATCAAGCGCATGATCGAAATCAACTGCTACCGCGGTATCAGACACAGAAAAGGTCTGCCCGTAAGAGGTCAGAGAACGAAGACCAATGCGAGAACCAGAAAGGGTCCCGCAAAGACCATCGCAAATAAGAAGAAGTAAGGAGTGACCTAAAGATGGCAAAAGCACAGGCTGCTGCGAAGAAGGTTATCAAGAAGCGTCGTGAGCGCAAAAACATCGAAAAGGGTGCTGCTCATATCCGCGCTACCTTCAACAACACAATCGTAACCATTTCCGATGTGGCGGGCAACGCCGTATCGTGGGCATCCGCAGGTGAGCTCGGATTCAAGGGTTCGAGAAAGTCCACGCCTTATGCCGCTCAGATGGCTGCCGAAACTGCTGCAAAGGCTGCTATGGAGCACGGTATGAAGACTGTTGAAGTTTATGTCAAGGGTCCCGGCGCAGGCCGCGAGTCCGCTATCCGCGCACTGCAGGCTACCGGTCTTGATATCAGCCTCATCAAGGACGTAACGCCGATTCCGCACAACGGATGCCGTCCGCCTAAGCGCAGACGTGTTTAATCTATCCATAAAGGAGGGTAATTAAAATGGCAAGATATACTGGCTCTGCTTGCAGATTATGCCGCAGAGAAGGCTGCAAGCTGTTCCTGAAGGGCGACCGCTGCCTGTCCGACAAGTGCGCTATCACTACCAGAGGCACCGCTCCTGGTCAGCACGGCGCAGCTAAGAAGATGATGGGCGAGTATGGTATGCAGCTTCGCGAAAAGCAGAAGGCTAAGAGATACTATGGCGTTCAGGAGAAGCAGTTCAAGAACTACTTCGAAATCGCAGACAAGAAGGAAGGCATGTCCGGCGAAAACCTTCTGTCCCTGCTTGAGCGCAGACTCGACAACGTGGTTTACAGAATGGGTCTGGCCGAGAGCCGCAAGGAAGCTCGTCAGCTCGTCCGCCACAACCATTTCAGACTTAACGGCAAGAAGGTCAACATTCCTTCCATCATCGTGAAGGTTGGCGATGTTGTCACCATCAATGAGACCAGCCGTTCTTCCGAGAAGATCAAGGGCCTCATCGAGTCCATGCAGTCCAAGCTCACTCCCAAGTGGCTTGAGGTTGACAAGGAAAACGCTGTCGCCAAGGTAGTCGCAGTTCCGGCTCGTGACGACGTAGACTTCCCGTTCGAAGAGCAGCTCATCGTTGAATTGTACTCGAAGTAATAACAGCCTCCGATATACCAGTACGTTTTCAGGCTGTGTTTATATTCTAAGGAGGGTTATTAAATGATAGAAATAGAGAAGCCCAATATAGCGACCGTTAATTTGAGCGAAGACGGCAAGAGCGGCAAGTTCATCATCGAGCCTTTGGAGCGCGGTTACGGCATCACTCTCGGCAATTCGCTGCGCAGAGTTCTTCTTAGCTCGCTTCCCGGTGTAGCGGTCGTCAGCATCAAGATCGACGGCGTTCTCCACGAAATTTCCACCATCCCCGGTGTGAAAGAGGACGTCACCGAAATCGTTCTGAACGTGAAGGGTATTACCGCAAAGCTGCACACCAGCGGCCCGAAGACCGTCACCATCGACGTCAACGGACAGGCAAATGTGACTGCCGGTGATATCAAGCAGGACGCGGATATCGAGATTCTGAATCCCGACCACCACATCGCCACCGTCAGCGAGGGCACCCGCTTCTATATGGAGCTGACCTTCGATCACGGCAGAGGCTATGTCTCGCAGGAGAAGAATAAGCAGAATAACCCCTCTGTTATCGGTTTGATTTATACCGACTCGATCTACACGCCGGTGTACAACGTAAACTACACCGTCGAAAATACCCGTGTCGGCAGCAACACCGATTACGACAAGCTGACGCTTGACGTTCTGACCAACGGTACAATTTCAGCTAAAGAAGCTATCTCACTTGGCGCCAAGATACTCAACGAGCATCTCAACCTCTTTGTCGATCTTTCGGATGAGGCAAAGAAGGCAGAAATCATGGTTGAGCGCGAAGAGACCATCAAGGAAAAAGTTCTTGAGATGACCATTGAGGAGCTTGACATGTCGGTACGCAGCTTCAACTGCTTGAAGCGCGCCGGCATTGACACGGTTGAAGATCTTACCAACCGCACCGAGGAGGACATGATTAAGGTCCGCAACCTCGGTAAGAAATCGCTCGAGGAAGTTATTCAGAAATTACACTCCCTCGGTCTTGATTTGAAGAAGGAAGAGGAATGAGCGTAACGCCCTTCGGGGCGTGCGCCCACCCCAAACTCTGATACTCACACTAAAGAATCCGCAAAAGGAGGGAATTCCAATGCCCGGAACCAGAAAGCTCGGCAGAACCACTGCGCATAGAAAGGCTATGCTCAGAGGTATGGTAACTTATCTGCTGGAAAATGGAGCGATCGAAACCACCCTGACCCGTGCCAAGGAGGTTCGTGCTCTGACTGAGAAGATGATTACTCTCGGTAAGGCAAATACACTCGCATCCCGCCGTGCAGCGCTCGCCTTCATCACGAAGGAAGACGTTGTCAAGAAGCTGTTCGACGTAATCGCCCCCGATTACGCTGACATCAACGGCGGTTACACCCAGATCTACAAGCTCGGACCGCGCAGAGGTGACGCAGCCGAAATGGCTCTGATCAAGCTCACCAAGTACGAGAATGTTAAGGCTGAGGAGCCGAAGGCCGACAAGAAGGCTAAGAAGGCTGAAGAGGCTGCTGAGGATAAGGCTGAATAAAATCAGTTCCATAAGTCAACTGCCTGACGCAATTAAAACAAAATCCGCAGAGAACTTGCATCTCTGCGGATTTTATGTTATAATGAACGTATCTTTAATTAAAACGAGGTGACGAAATGCATATCTCTGTTTCAAAGGTAAGCGACAGCCATATTCCGTTTGTAGCACAGGCGGGCTTTTTCGGGGTGGACGAGTCGTTCGCGGGACATACGAAGCGGGATGAGATTCTGACGGAGGAGTATGATAAAGCTGTGCTTGCCCGGTTTGAAAGGTTGAAGGCGCAGAATCTGGCTGTATGCCAGACGCATTTAACCTTCTGGCCGGGTCATATTCCGCCGGTGGGAGACGGTACTTATGAGGATTATGAAGCGTTTTTCCTGCCGGTGCTTGCAAAGGAAATTATGCTGACGGAGAAAATGTGCTGCCGTACCGCGGTGATGCATCCATATTTTGAGGTGGACAGGGAAAAAAGCCGCGAGGGAAATGTGCGCCTGATCGAGAAGCTGCTGCCTTTGCTGGAACGGCATCATGTGGTGCTGTCTTTGGAAAATATCTACGGTCCCGGTTATGGGGACGTACATCTTTCCACGGCGGAGGATTTGCTGTATTATACGGAGCGGTTTCAAAGCCCTTATGTCGGCATCTGCCTTGACACGGGGCACGCGGTGATTCGCGGTCAGGATCCTGTTGCCATGCTGGAGAAAATCGCGCATCGATTGACGGCACTGCATCTGCATACCACGATTCCCCGCGAGGATTTTCACTGCATTCCCTATATGATCGGATATGGCGACCGTATAGACTGGGAGCGTTTTTATGAGGTTTTGTCCCGGTCGGCTTATGAGGGGACGTTCAACATGGAAGTGAAGATTCCGAAGTCTTTGAGCGATGCGGCGGCTGCGCTGTATTATCAGCTGTCTTTTCGAATTGCAAAGGATATTGTCGGCGGATAACTGGAACTTTGCGGGAATTCTATGAAAAGCATGAAATTTTAGCGAAACTGACGATTGATATTTGTTGGTGAGTGGCGTATAATATTGAGTAAATATCAACGTGGAGGAATGATTCATGAGTGTTGTTATAGGCATAGACGTCGGCGGAAGCACGACGAAAATTGTGGGATTTGACCGCAGAGACGGCGGGAACAAGCTGATTCAGCCGCTGTTCGTCCGGGCGACCGATCCCATTACCGCGCTGTACGGCGCGTTCGGCAAGTTCACCGATCAGAACGGCATCGAGCTGTCGGACATCGAAATCGTTAAGGTGACGGGCGTTGGTTCGGCGAAGATCACAAAGCCGATCTACGGTCTGCGTTGCGAACACGTGTCCGAGTTTGACTGTATCGGTTTGGGCGGCTTATATCTGTCCGGGCTGGAGGAAGCCATCGTGGTCAGCCTTGGCACCGGTACGGCGCTGATTCATGCACGCCGGGGCGAGAAGATGGAGTACCTGGGCGGTACGGGCGTGGGCGGCGGTACGCTGATCGGTCTGTCCAAGCGTATGCTGGGGCTGGAGGATATTCAGCATATTCAGGAGCTGGCCGAAAGCGGCGATCTGGACAAGATCGACTGGAGAATCCGCGACATCAGCAAGAAAGACATTCTTCCCGGCGCGCCCGATGCCATGACCGCGTCCAACTTCGGCAATATCAGCGATATCGCGTCCAAATCGGACGTGGCGCTGGGCATTATCAATATGGTCTTCGAGACGATCGCCATGGTGGCCATGTTCGCGGCTCGCAACTATGATCTGCGCGACATCGTGCTCACCGGCAACCTGACCACCCTGAATAAAGCCAAGGGCATCTTCGGCGGCATGAATTCCATGTTCAATCTGAATTTTATGATTCCCGAAAATTCTCAATTCGGAACTGTGATAGGAGCTGCATTAACAAAATGATTAAGACAATTGCTGATAAAAAGCTGTATATTTTCGACCAGGACGGCACCATTTATCTGGGCGGACAGGTATTCCCCTGCGCGGTGGAATTCATCCGTTCGCTGCGTGAGGCAGGGAAGCGGGTGCTGTTTTTCACCAACAATGCGTCCCATTCGCCGAAATTCTATCTGGACAAGCTGACCCGTCTGGGATTCGCTCCCACGCCCGCCGAAATTCTCACCTCGGGCAACGTGACTATCGAGTTCCTCAAGCGTCATCGTCCGGGCAAGAGCGTCTATCTGGTGGGTACGCCCGATCTAGAAAGTCAGTTCCGCGAGGAAGGCATCGCTCTCGCCGACGGCAGCGAGGATAAGGTGGACATCGTCATCACCAGCTTTGACACTACGCTGACCTACAAGAAGCTGGACGACGCCTGCCGCTTTATTCGCGGCGGTGCGGAATATCTGTCCACCCATCCCGATTTTAACTGCCCCACCGAGACCGGCTTCATCCCGGACAGCGGCGCGATTTCCGCGTTCGTTACCGCGTCCACCGGCGTGGTGCCGACCTATTTCGGCAAGCCTTATGCCCAGACCGTGGACATGATTGCCGAGGTTACGGGCATCGCACGGGAGGATATGGTGGTCTTCGGCGACCGCCTGTACACCGATATCGCGTTGGGCAAAAAGCACGGCGTGACCGCCGTGCTGGTGCTGTCCGGTGAAACGCAGATGGCTGACGTGGAAAAGGCCAAACCCGAGGAGCGTCCCGACTTTATTTATGATGATCTGGGCGCGGTTATGATTGCGGCTGAATAAGGATTCCACTGTCCCGCGCTAACTGAACGACGGCCTGCGCCATATCGCTCAGAAGCTCCCACGCGCCGCTCAAGACCTGGGAAGCCGTTTTCAGGAACAAATCCCTGCTGGCGGCTTCCGGCTTTTGTGCGTCCTCTGCGGCGGCCATGACGGACACATCCTCTGCTTCGATGCTCTCTTCCTGCGGGATATTCATATCCGACACAGCGGAGAACATGGACAGAAGCATGGTGAGCATCAGAAGACGGAAGGCGGTGCGCAGCAGGAATTTCATCGTTTTGGTATCCTTTACTTTGAATTTTCGCGGATCAGGTCGATCAGCGAGTATGTAAGATACTCGGCGGCGGTTTTGGCTTCGGTCAGGGTATTGCCTGCCGAGCCGATTTCGATAAGCAGCGAGCCGGGTGCGAACTGTTCGTTGAAGGACGCGCCCCGGATGTTGATGGGGCGGGCGAATCTGCTGTAGTCGGTGGTCAGCTTCTCCTGAAGGGAGACAGCGACGGTCAGGTTATCCTGCCAGAGCGGGTGATCCGCTCCCTTCTCGTCGGTGCCTACCAGCAGCATGATCTGAGCGGTCAGCCGTCCGTTGATGTTCGTCACCGGCTTGATCAGATCGCCGTTGGTGCGGGAGATGGCGTCCCGGTGGACGTCGAAGACATATTGAATGGATGGGTATTCGGTCAGATACTTCTGAATCGTGTCGGCGGCCAGATTGTAGGAGTTTTGATAGGATTCTAGATCATGCATGATCTCACAGTGAATGGTAGGAATGCCCGCCTCGTTGAGAAGATCTGCCATGACTTCGCCTACGGCTACGATGTTTTCGGTGATATCCGAGCTTCGCATATTGGTATTCGGAGATACGGAGGTTACGCCTTCCGGCGCGAAGGCTTCGGTGCCGTGGGTATGCAGAATCAGCACCAGCGGCTCAGTTTGCGCCATGACGGCGGTGTCCTCGCCCCATTTGCGCAGATAGGCGGTGATGGGATATTCCCGTTCCAGCGCTTCGTCGGCGTTCACCTCGTACGCGGTGGTATTGGAGAAAAGCACCTGCCCGCTTGCAGCGTTCTGGGTCAGGTCATACGGTACGAGCGCCAGCTCGCCTGTGGGAACCGAGGAACGGTCGAAGGCGTAAATGTCGGTATCGGTGGGAATGAGCGTCTGAGGCTCGTCCAGCGCGTTCTGGGGCGTTTCGGCGCCCGGACGGTCATCGGGCTGTATCTGCGGCAGGCTGGCGATTCCGGTGTTTTCTTCGCCGCTGTCGAAGTAAAGGGCGTCGTTGCCGAAGAAGGCCTGGGACAGCAGAAACTGGCTGACCGCCTCGGAATCGGGCAGGGCGGCTTTCTCCGGGTAATCGAAGCAGCGGCGGGCGGTGGCTGTGGGCGACCAGACCGACAGCTGGGTGCTGACCCATCGCCCCACCGTCAAAGTCAGCGTCAGACCGCCCAGCACGGCTGTCAGCGCCGCTGCGCAGCGGATCAGGTAGCTGCGGGGGTAATAGCCGGTTTGATATCTTCGTTCGTTTATAAGCTGCTGCATGGTGTTTACCGTCCTTTGATTTTGATTTCGTGACAGTATATGCGGCAGGGCGGCGGCATATGTCAGCCGGATTGAAAGGCAAGCTCCAGCGAGCGTGCCGTCAGTCTCGACAGTTCGCGGACGATGGTGTCGGTTTCCTTGGGGGTGACGAAGAAGCTGCGTCCGTTTCGCAGCACTTCGTGAAGCTCGCCGGGCAGACGGTCGGCGTCCAATCCGGCCCGCTCCAGCGCGTCCAGCACCAGCGTGGAGGAATCCACCACCGTGGGAATTCCCAGCGCGATGACCGGCACACCCAGCGTCTCCTCGTCGATGGAGCGGCGGCGGTTGCCGATGCCCGAACCGGGGCTGATGCCGCTGCTGCCAAGCTGAAGCGTGGTGGCGAGACGTTCCGTGGAGCGGGCGCAGAGGGCGTCGATAGCGATGACCAGCCGGGGCTTGACGTGCTCGCAGGCTCCTTTGATCAGCTCGACGGTTTCGATGCCGGTCTGTCCCAGCACGCCGGGGGTGACGGCGGAGATTTCCCGTCCGCCCAGCATATGGAACAAGCGGCTGTCCCTCGGCTTGATGTGCCGGGTAACGGTGAGCAGCCCCACCGCTTCGTCGCCGATGGCGTCGGCGGTGATGCGGCGGTTGCCCAGACCTGCGATGAGGATGTTGTCCGGCATACTTCCACAGAGATCGGCGGCAAGGCGGCAGAGGCGGTCGGCGATCAGATGGGCGGCGGTGTCGAAATCCTCGTCGGAGGCAAGCCAGATGCGGCCGAGGTCGAAGGTGATATATTGTCCCTTCGGCTTGCCGAGACGCGCGGCGGCTTCGTCGGTGGCGATGGTGATGGCGGAGATGGTGAAAGGACCGTGGCCTTCGGTCTGCTCGTCGATGCCGGTGCGGTCGGTCATGTAAAGCTCGGCGGCCAAGTCTGTGCGGCGGTAGGGGTTCATGGAAGGCTCCTTTTCTTTGTTCAATTTGCTCATCGAAATCTTTCCCCGGTGGAGCTGATTTTATGTATGGACGGGGTAATTCTGGTTAAATTGTGTGAAAACAGTCTGAAATCCGCAGGCTGGGCTTTCTGGACGTTCGATAAAAGTGAAATATTTGTGCAATAATTATAATTTTATCGAGACGGATTGTGCAATAGTATAAATCTTTATTTTTTTTGCAAATTAGTCATTGATTATATAGAAATTTAATGATATAATATAAGCAATATCCTAATAATGCTGCGTATGTTTCTGCGGGCGCTTTCTGCTCCCGGGACGGCGCAAGCCTTATTTCGTACACGATCCTGTCTCGGTATCGCCGGGCAGGGTGAATTTGAGGAGGAGTCACACCTATTATGAAGAAGCTTATTTCCATTCTGCTGCTGGCGGCAATGCTTGTTACAACGCTTGCCGGCTGCGGCACAACCCTCGCCGAGGATGACAAGGGCGCAATCATTAATGTCTACATCGGAAGCGAAATTTCGGACTACGATCCCGCCGTTGCCTATACCGACGACAGCGCGGTCAAGGTTCTCGGTCTGGTTTATGAGGGCCTGACACGCATCAACGCCAAAGGTCAGGTTGAAAAGGCTCTGATGAAGAGCTACGAGATCAAGGAAAACCCGGACAAGGGTGAGTACAGCATGATCATCACCATCAAGGAAACCAAGTGGAGCGACGGCCGCGTCGTATCCGCTGACGACATTGTTTACGCATGGAAGCGCATCCTCGACCCCGAGTTCACCTGCGCTGCCGCATCCCTGCTGTTCGATATCAAGAACGCGCGCGACATCAAGTTCGGCGATAACTCCATCGACGACCTGGGCATCGCCGCTATCGATACCGACGAAATCGAAATTCAGTTTGAGGAGAAGCCCGACTACGATCTCTTCCTCGAGAATCTGGCATGTCTGGCACTGGTTCCCCTGCGTGAGGATGTTGTAACCCGTTACGACAGCTTCGGTACCGCTGTTTCTACCCTTTGCACCAACGGTCCGTTCGCTATCAAGGGAATCAAAGCAGGCGAAGAGCTGATGCTCGAGCGCAACCTGTATTATTACCGTGACACCGAAGCGGAGGAAATCCTGGATAAGTATGTTATTCCTTACCGTCTCCTGATCAACTTTGCTGATGATGAGGAAGCCAATACCACCGCTTTTGAGAATGGCGATATCTTCTATCTGGGCGAAATCGGTCTGTCCAAGCGCGCTTCCTATGACGCGAGCGGCGATGTAACCAAGACCGACCTGCTCTCCACCCATACCTACGTGTTTGACACCACCAATAAGCTCTTCTCTGACGCCAATGTCAGAAAGGCGCTGTCCATGGCGCTCGACAGAAACGAAATTGTCAAGCTCGTTACCTTCGCAAAGCCCGCAACCGGTCTGCTCCCCTACTCGGTTTATGACAAGTCCGTGGGCGACAGCTTCCGTACCAACGGCGGCGACCTGATCTCCGCTTCGGCTGACGTGGCCGGTGCAAAGAGCCTGCTGAACGGCAAGACCGGCAGCTTCACTCTGACTCACAGAGACAACGCGCTGGAAACCACCATTGCCGAATACTGCAAGGGCGTTTGGGAAGGCCTTGGCTTCAAGGTTACTCTGAAGGCGCTGGATGCGGCTGATTTCAAGGAAGCGTATGCAGAGGGCGACTATGACGTGATTGCTATCGACTATCAGTGCCTGTCCACCGATTCCTTCGGTGCGCTGTCCGTATTTGCTCCCAAGTTCTCCGGCAACGCGCTGGACATCCAGAACGACAACTATGACGCTGTTCCTTTCATCCAGGGCTATGAGAACGAGGCTCTGAATGAGAAGATCGAAGCCGCTTATGCCGAGAAGGACAGAGCTGCCCGCTCCACCTATCTGCATGAGGCTGAGGCAATTCTGATGGAAGATATGCCTGTTATCCCGCTGATCTTCAATGTGGATGCTTATGTTTACGATTCCGAGATCCTTTCCGGCATCAAGGATACCTACTATGGCTACCGCAACTTCAATAAGGTGAAGATGAAGGGCTATCTGGAGCGTCAGACCACGACCGCTGCTACGACGACGGCAGCTGAGTAAAACACATACGTTTGGGAATGGGCAAATGCCGTGTGTGGTGTTTGCCCATTTTCTGCTGAACGCTAACTTGGAGGGTTGTATGCAGGCACCATTGAAGGACAAGAATGATATCAAGATATTTATTCTTTATCTGTTGAAAAATCTGAAATATCCGCTCGATTTCAACACCATCAGCGATATCGTGGTGCAGGACGAGTTTGTCAACTACTTCGACTTTGCAGAATGCTTTGCCGAGCTGCTGGACGCCGGAACCATCGAACAGCTGCGGGTCGGCGATGTGCAGACCGAGGCTGTCACCGGCAAAAACGGACGCCCTGAGAAAAAAAGCGAGCTTTACCGCATCACGGACAACGGCGTGCAGGTGGTTGAACAGCTTCAGAGCAATCTGCTGAACATGATTCGGGAGAAGAGCCTGAAAAGCGCCATGCGGCTGCTTTCGTTCAAATCCCGGGGTTCGGAGGTTCGGTGCAGCACCGAGCCGCGTCCCGACGGACGCTGGGATCTGCACTGCGAGGTCATCGAGGGCGGCAGCGCACTGATGAAGCTGCAGCTGGTGATCGAGACAAAATACCAGCTGGACAAGATGGTATACAATTTCAACGAGCGGCCGGAGGTTGTCTACCGGGGCATCATCTCACTGCTGACCGGAGATATCAACTATTTAATTGACTGATGTGTTAATTTACTGAAATGGTTAATCATGTAAACAAATGTTATCAAATTGTGCAATAATGCTGAAAAAACTGTTTACAAACAGTGACAAATTCTTGTGGAAATCGTGACTAATTCAAAATATTATGTCGATATGCTACAAAAAATGTCAAATAAAACTGTGCATGATGAATAGTGTGCAGTAAAAGGCAGAAAAAACTTCTGCCAAAAGACTTGACTTTCCTGAAAAATTTGATATAATATAGATAGCTTGTTTGACCGGGATGTCTCCGCGGTCATCATTCAATCCATCGCTGACTTGCCTGCTGACTGCACGGCTTGCAGACTGTATATTTTTACACACTCTGTCATTTGGCTGCTGGATTTTTACCTCAAACTTATATATGCCCGTATAGCTTAATGCAGAGCGTTGTATGTCATGTTCATGTATGTCAAAGGTGTCGGTTGGAATCCGTCGAGGGCAAAATTATTTATTTACACAAGCGAGGTTTTTACAATGTATCAGGACGAGAAATTGATCTGTAAGGATTGCGGTGCTGAGTTTATCTTCACGGCTGGCGAGCAGGAGTTCTACGCTGAGAAGGGCTTCCAGAACAAGCCCCAGAGATGCAAGGCGTGCCGTGACGCAAGAAAGAGCGCCGGTAAGCCCCAGAGAGAGCTCTTCACCACTACCTGCGCAAGATGCGGCAAGGAAGCTAAGGTTCCTTTCCAGCCCAGCAACGATAGACCTGTTTATTGCAGCGAGTGCTACGCTGAAATGAAGCAGCAGTAAAAGAGATTATGATCGATGCAAACTCCGTCTTCACGACGGAGTTTGTTTTTTTCATCGAAAAATTTGAAAAAATCGCACGAAAGGTATGTACAAAGACGGCAAAGTGTGATATAATATTCTAAAGGTATACCCATCGATATTGGGATATATATATCCTAAATGGAAAATATAGATTTTATAAGACAGGGATTGTATGTACAAGGAAAATTATAACAGGAAAAACATGCAGCGGCGCGATTCTGAAAAGCCTGCCGCATCCCGTGAGAGCTTTGCCGAGGACGTTTCGGAAACTGCTGCCGTCTGTGGACGGAACGCGGTTCTCGAACTGCTGAAATCGGGGCGCTCGGTGGACAAGCTGTTCGTTCGCAAGGGCGATCGGGAAGGCTCCATCACGCTGATCGTGGCCGAGGCGCTGAATCGCGGCATTCCGGTCATCGAGGTGGACAAGGCGAAGATCGATTCGCTGGCGCCGGGAATGCAGCATCAGGGTGTGGTGGCCATGGCCGCTTCCAAGGAATATGTGACGGTGGATGAGATTCTCGCCATTGCGAAGGAAAAAGGCGAAAAGCCGTTGATTGTTATTGCCGATGAGATCGCCGATCCGCACAATTTGGGTGCGATTATCCGTTGTGCCGAGGGTGCGGGCGCTCACGGGCTGATTATTCCCAAACGCCGTTCCACGGGGCTGACGCCGGTGGTGGAAAAGGCTTCGGCGGGTGCGCTGGCTCATCTGGCAATCGCCAAGGTGCCCAACATTTCGACCGCCATTGACGAACTGAAGGAAAAGGGCGTCTGGATTTACGGCGCGGAAGCCGGCGGCTCCGCGTATTACGATACGAAATTTGACAGCGCGACGGCCATTGTGGTCGGCAGCGAGGGCGGCGGCATATCGCGGCTCGTGCGGGAAAAGTGCGATTTCATGATCTCGATACCGATGTTTGGCGAGGTCAATTCGTTTAACGTGTCCTGCGCGGCGGCGGTGATTCTCTGTGAAGCGGCACGCCAGCTGAAAACGCAGTAAATTACGCAGTAAGAAGAACCTGAACAGAAAGGAAGATACCATGCGCAGCGAGGATAGAGCTTCTTCGAAGGCGGCCGGATCGACGAATGATATTTCGGCGAACGAGCTGCTGGCACTTCTGCACAAGAGTGTGGAAACGCCGTCAGGCGAAAAAAAGAAGTCCGGCAGCGGGACGGCGG
Source organism: Clostridia bacterium (assembly GCA_017472255.1). Lineage (GTDB taxonomy): Bacteria > Bacillota > Clostridia > Oscillospirales > CAG-272 > Flemingiibacterium. The sequence continues at coordinate 497,018 of JAFUQU010000014.1, forward strand.
CAGGCGGTACCACCGGCAGTGCCGGGAAAAAACAGCCGTCGGGCGGACTTCTGGAGATCGACGAGGATGTGTATCAGTCGGCACAGAGCGGTCTGCTCCATGCCGATCAGACCGCAGCCGATGATTCGGATCTGGATATTGACGCGCTGATTGACAAATACATCAGAAAGCCCGAAAAGAAAAAAGAGCCGGAGCTTGTTCTGCCCCCCCTGGAGGAAGAACCAGCGGCGGAGGATGAGATTCCGCAGTTTGATGAGATTCCGGGGCGAAATGCGGCGCCGGATAACGGAAACATCAGTGACGACTTGGTGAAGGAAATCGCCCGCACCGATGTGTACACCCAGCGGACGGACGAAGACGAGGACATGAAGGTTTACGGTGCGCCGGAGACGGCAAAGCCGAAACCTGCCGTTGAGTGGGAACCAATCAATGAGCGGGAACCGTTCATTGAGCCTGAGCCGGTGGCTGAGCTGCCGGAAGCGCAGCCTGCCGAGCCTGCACAGACCGCGGTCTTTGATATTACAAAGGTGCGCGAGGCCGCGGAGGGCAGGGATGAGACGGTGGACGAAGCCATCGACAACGCCTTTGCCGAAGCGCAGACCAGCGTCTTCACGCCGGTTCATGAAGAACAGACGGAACAAAAGGTTTACGGCGAGCCGGGCGGTGAGGAGATCGACCAGACGGACCTGAACCTGATGATCGCCTTCGGTATGAACGAAGAGCTGAAGGAGACGGTGGGCGAGGAAAAGGCTTCCGAGATGGAGGATAACATCCAGAAGAAGCACGAAGAAACGGTGGAAATGCAGAGCACCGCTCAGATGTATGAGTACACCGATCGTTCGCAGAACACGGAAATCCTTACGCAGTACAAATCCAGATACTACACGCTGATTCTGCGGATTGCTCTTGCGGTGGTGCTGGGACTTGCGTCGTTTGTGCTGGAGAATTACTCACTTTTCGGACTGACGCTGCCGTCGTTCATGCGCCCCGAGTCTTACCCGGTGGTTTACGCTATGATCGACCTGCAATTCGTCGTATTGGCCGGCGCGCTGGTCTATCGCCAGGTGCTGGAGGGCGCAAAGAACATGGTAACTCTGCGTCCCACGCCCGAAAGTCTGACCGCCTTCCTGCTGATTCTGTCAGCGGTCTATACGGTTGCTTCCTGCATGGCGGCGCCTCGCGAAGGCTTTGCGCTGTACAACCTGCCGGTTATGGTGGGCGTGGTGCTGGCGCTGCTTTATGAGTTCATGAACCTGAAGCGCGACGTGTTCAGCTTCAACGTGATTTCCTCCCAGCGAAAGAAATTCGTCGTGTCGCCTGTTTCCGACGCTACCGAATCGCTGGAGCGGGAGAGCTTCCACGATTACATCCCTGACGATTCCCAGATCATCCGCGTGGGACGTACCGACTTTGTGGACGGTTTCTTCCATCGGGTGAACGACAACAGCATTTCCAAGCCAATCATCGGCATTACCATTCCGCTGGTGATGATTCTGGCCTGCGGCTTCTTCATCCTGACCTATATCAAAACGACAAGCCTTTATGAGGCGTTCACGATGGCTTATCTGACGATTGCCATTACCATGCCGCTGGCAACCTTCGTTATCTACAGCTGCCCCTTTTACAAGGCGGCCAAGGACGCTTACGACTGCGAAAGCGCCATCATCGGCGAAACCTCGCTGCATGAGTATGCAGGTTCCTCGGTGATCTCCTTCGAGGACAAGGAGGTCTTCCCGTCGGGCGGCGTAAAAGTGACCAGCATTAAGGTTTACGGCAGCAACCGCATTGATCAGATTATCTATAATCTGGCCAGCGCCTTTATCAAGGTGGGCGGTCCTCTGGCGGATGTGTTCAGTCAGGCGACCCACGATCTGGGACACTCCGAAGCGGTGGAGCTGGTGGAAGTGGATGACGACGGCTTTACCGTCACCATCGACGATGTGCAGGTTTACATCGGCAAGACCTCCTACATGGAGAAGAAGGATTACGAGCCTCCCTTCGACGCGGAGGACAAGCGCATCGAGCAGAACACCTCCATCGGCATTCTGTATGTGGCATACGCCGGACAGCTGGCGGCCAAGGTGTACGTACAGTACACCATCGACAACGAGTTCGAGCAGATTCTGGCACAGCTCTACAAAACTGGTATGTGCGTGGGCATTAAGTCCTTCGACCCCAACATCGACGATCTGCTGCTTGCCAAGAAGATCAAGGCCATGAAGTACCCGGTAAAGGTTATCCGCTCCAAGACTGTCGAGGATATTCCGCACACCTTCGACCGCTGCGACAGCGGCATCGTGTCCAAGCGCTCGGTGAAGGAGCTGCTCAAGACGGTGGCGATCTGCGAGAAGGTCAGCGGCGTCATCAAGACCAACCTGATCGTGAAGGTGTTGGCCATGCTGATCGGCGTGATCGTAATGATCTGCCTGTACAGCTTTGGTCAGGAGATGGCGGTCACATCGCTGCTTGTGACGCTCTATCAGCTTTTCTGGGTCATCCCGGTATTTCTCATTTCCTGGTTTATGGTATAACAAAAATAAAGGGGATGCCGATGTGCATCCCCTCCTTTCTATGAGGTGAAATATGGAACAACTTACGCCAAAAGCCGCTGCCGAGCGCCTGCTCAAACGGGTGGAAAAGCCCGGGCGTTACACCGGCGGCGAATTCGGACAGATTATCAAGGATAAGTCGCAGGTCAAGGCGCGGTTCGCCTTCTGCTTCCCGGACACCTACGAAATCGGTATGTCCAATCTGGGCGTCCGTATTCTTTACGGCGCCATCAATCAGCACCCCGATTTTTGGTGCGAACGCGCCTACGCGCCGTGGATTGATATGGAAGAACAGCTGCGCAAGTACAATATCCCGCTGTACGCTCATGAAAGCGGTGACGCGCTGCGGGATTTTGATTTCGTCGGCTTTACGCTGCAATATGAGCTTTGCTATACAAACGTGCTGAATGTGCTCGATCTGGCGGGGATTCCGCTGCTTTCCTCCCAGCGGGGCGAGGATATGCCCATTGTCATCGGCGGCGGCCCCTGCACGTACAATGCCGAGCCGGTGGCGGATTTCTTCGACGTGTTCTCCATCGGCGAGGGCGAGGAAGCGCTTCCCGAGATCATGCGGCTGTATGTGAACATGAAGGAAGCGGGAACCTACACCCGAGCGGCTTTCCTGCACGAGGCGGCGAAGCTGGACGGCTTCTATGTGCCGTCGCTGTATGATGTATCCTACAACGAAGACGGAACGGTGAAGGCTTACACGCCCCGCTATGACGATATCCCGACGCGGATTACCAAGCGCATTATCCGGGACATGGACAAGGCATATTATCCGGACAAGTTCGTCATGCCGTATATTGAGACGGTGCATGACCGCATCATTCTGGAGACTTACCGGGGCTGCATCCGGGGCTGCCGCTTCTGTCAGGCGGGCATGGTTTACCGCCCGATCCGCGAAAAATCGGTGGAGACCCTTGACCGTCAGGCAAGGGCGCTGTACGAATCCACCGGCTACGACGAAATTTCCCTGTCCTCCCTGTCGATCAGCGACTATTCGAAGATTGACGGTCTCTGCGACACGCTGCTTCAATGGACGGACGCGGCGAAGGTGAACCTTTCGCTGCCCTCCATGCGGCTTGACAGCTTCACCAAGGAGCTGATGGACAAGATATCCACCGTCCGCACCGCCGGGCTGACCTTCGCGCCGGAAGCGGGCACCCAGCGTCTGCGGGACGCCATCAACAAGAATGTCTGCGAGGAAGATTTACTCCGCGCCTGCCGCGTGGCGTTCGAAGCGGGGAAGAATCAGGTTAAGCTCTACTTTATGCTGGGACTGCCCACAGAGACCGACGAAGACATTGAAGGAATCGCCGTTCTCGCCAAGCACGTGGTGGACACCTATTACGACGTCTACCGGGGCGTCAAGGGGCGTAAGGCTCCCACCGTGACCATCAGTGTGTCCTGCTTCATTCCCAAGCCCTTTACGGCCTTCCAGTGGGAAGCGCAGAATACCCTGCCGCGCCTGCTGGAAAAACAGCAGTATCTGCGCTCGAAAATCAATGACCCGAAAATCAAGTACAACTATCACGACGCAGAGGTCTGCCGTCTGGAGGCGGTATTTGCCCGGGGCGACCGCCGGCTTTCCAAAGCGCTGGCGCTGGCTCATGAGAAGGGCGTCCGCTTCGACAGCTGGGAGGAGTTCTTCAACTATAATCAGTGGATGGCGATTCTGGATCAATGCGGGCTGGATCCCTCCTTCTACGCCGACCGAGAATTCGGCGAGGACGAGATTTTGCCCTGGGATATCATTGACTGCGGCGTTTCCAAGGCGTTCCTGCTGCGGGAGCGGCACAATGCCTATCAATCGACGACCAATCGCAACTGCGCCGAGCAGTGTACCAACTGCGGCGCGAACAAATTAGGAGGTGAGCGGACATGGTGCAGCCGATCCCTGTAAGAGCGAAATTTTTTAAGGTGGGGATGCTGCAATACATCTCCCACCTTGACCTTGTGCGCACGATGACGCGCAATCTGGTGCGGGCGAAGATTCCCGCGTGGTACAGCCAGGGCTTCAATCCGCGGCTGAAGCTGACCTTTTCGCTGCCGCTATCTATCGGTACGCAGAGCGAGTGTGAATTTTTCGATATCCGCCTGACCGAGCCGATGGCGTTCGACGAGATTAAGCGCCGCATCAACGAGACGCTGACCGACGAAATGCAGGTTGTGGATGTGTATACCAGCGAGAAAAAGTTCAGCGACATCGGCTGGGCGGAGTATGAATTGAAGCTTACCAGCCCCAACCTGCCCGAAAACGCGGCGGAATCGCTGGCGAACCTTTACACGAACCCGCTGGTGCTGACTAAACGCTCCAAAACGGGCGATAAGGACGTGGACATCGCGCCCTTTATCGACCTGCGTGAATGCGTGCAGACGGCTGAGGGCGTGACGATTCGCGCGCTGCTCAGCGCAGACAGCGCCAATTACCTGAATCCGGAGTATCTGATCAAGGCGGCTGACCAGAAGCTGGGCATTCGGTTTGACGATCCGTTCAGCGAATATTACACAATCATGCGGCGGGAGGTTTATCTGTCCGACCGCGTGACGGTGTTCCGCTAAAAAATGTTATGGAAGGAGATGCGCTGGATTTCGGCGATGTGCTCGACGGCGTTGCGAAAGACCGACAGCTGGGCGCGGAAATTTGGTGTGTCGCCTTCCATAAAATAATCGCGCATAGACAAAAGCGCGCTTTCCGCACGGTCAATCTCGCTGTGATTGATCGAGAGGGAAAGCGGGTCGCGGCAGTTCTGCCAGAGGGAGAGAAGTTCATCGATCCCTTCGGTGGCGCTGCCGCTTTTGTCGATATCGTCGCAGAGTGCGAGAAGCTCGTCGGTTCTGTGCAGTACGTAGATCGAATTGCAGATGATCAGGGTGATGACCGACAGAAGAAGGGCAGAAGCGATATAGACCGAACGCATTATTTTTTTATGATACACTCCTTTCCGGTGTCATCTACCGTAAACAGAAACACGTCGTTCAGGGAAATGCGATGGTGTCTGAGCCGTTTGTCCAGCCAGTTTCGGTCGCGATGAATCAATGACAGATCGAAGTCGCTGATGTGGGTATCTACGATGATGGCGTGGGCGAGACCGGTTTCAGGGACGGACAGGGACATATCCTCGGCGGTTGGGACGGTTTTTGCTCGCTTTGGGATGACCGATAGCTGACCGTTCTGCTCGAGAATCGCGTAATACACGTCGGCGATATCGGCGATGCCGGATATACGAAGCTGGGTCAAAAGTTCTTCCATGCTGATGCGAACCCGTGCGATTTCATTTTTTTGCAGCTTGCCTCGGCAGATAAGGATGCTGGGCTTGCCGTCGAAGATTGGCTTTAGGCAGGGCAGCTTTGTTACGGCGAAGGAGATGAGCACTTCAATAGAAAGGAGCGCCGAGATGGGGATGACGGCGAAAAGGAGGGGAATGTTGCTATCGGCGATCGGCTGAGCGGCCAGTTCGGACAGGAGAATGGTCGTGACCAGCTCGGAGGGCTGCAATTCGCCGATCTGACGCTTACCCATGACGCGCATGGTGCCCAGCAGGAGAACGTATATTAGAATGATGCGGATGAAGATTGTAGCCATATGTGTACACCTCATACAATAGAATTTACCGAATTAAAGGCGATATGCACGATTAAAACAAATCGAAATAAATTTAAGAAAAAGTGTTGACAATTCGAAGGAGATGTGGTATACTATATAAGCTGTCAGCGAGGTCGAGAGGCCGGGGGGGCTGAGAAAAAGTTTTTGAAAAAAACTTTTGAAAACCCCTTGACAAGCGAAAGAAAATATGATATAATATCAAGGTCGGCTCAAGAGCGAGCGGCCGAGAGCGAGAAATAGAGCTTCGAAAAAAGTTGAAAAACTTTTGAAAAAGTACTTGACAAACGCTTGAAGATATGATATAATATATAAGTCGCAGCGAGCGAGGCTGGAAAGCCGAAGCGAGCCTGACAGAAGTATGATCCTTGAAAATTGAACAGCAAGAGATGAAAGATTGAAGTACAAAGACAAACACAAAA
>JAFUQU010000015.1 GCA_017472255.1 Clostridia bacterium
CGCGTGCAATTTTCGCATCCCCTAAGGCCTAGGCGCATTGCACGTGGCGTCTGTGCTTGCGCGTGAGCGCATGAAGCCGCAGCTCAGGCTGCGGCGTCGTCGTACCCCCGGAGGAAAGACGGGAGAGCTCGAGAGGGTGAGAGAACCAGAGCGGGCAGCGGCGGTTCTCCCACCCTCTCGAACCCCTGCCGGCAGGTAGAAATCTGATGTACACAACATCAAGACTGCCAACATAGGGGGCGGCGTGCGACCAAAGGTCGCGTTCAGCCGCCCGAGAACTTTCTGCCAGCAGGCAAGCCTGCTGAGCACAACATCCGGGCAAGCCCGCCATAATAAATCTTACATTTATCTAACATTTGTGTGACAGCTATTGCATTTATGTGGGGAATCGTGTAAAATAAACTTGTATCATTATATATATTGGAGAACCCTGCCCATGAAAAAAGCAACAATTATCGCATCCGCCGCTCTGTCAGCCCTGCTGCTGACCTCCATGTCTGTGCTCGTGCGCGGCGACGAGCTGATCTACGATTCCCAGAACGACCCCCTCGTGTCGCTTTCCTATATTAATGAAGTCCTCATCCCCAGCCTGGACGAAAAATATACCGCCCAGCTGAACGAAGCCGAGAAAAAACTCGCCGAATACGAAACCCTGATGAAGGAATATCAAATAACCCTCGATAAACAGACCGAAGCCCTGCTTTCCGCCAACGCCGAAATCGCCGCGCTGAAACAGGAGCTGGCGGCACTTTCCGAATCAAACGATTCCGACGGCTATCAGGTGGTCTACCTGAAAAAAGGCGCAAAGCTGCTGGCGGAAACTCCCTGCGAAATTATCCTGCGCTCCGGTACAGCCATCGCCGTGTCCATCACGTCCAACGGCCTGAACGATATGACCAACGGCAGCGAACTGAATAACGCCGACGAAATTCCCCAGTATCATTGCCTGCTGGTTCCCCGTGGAAACGACGGACGCGGTATCCAAATCACGTCCGAAGACGCTTATATTATGGTGAGAGGAGCGTATTCAATTGTCAACTAAGCGCACAAAAAGACAGAAACAGGAACGCATGAAGCGCGTCCTCTGTATGGTGCTCGTCATTCTCATGATCGTGTCCGTCATGGGCACCCTGATCTATAACCTCATGCTCGGCAGTTTGTACGCCGCCGCGCCGGATGATGACGCATCCGTGACCGCCATCGACGCTTCCGCCGACGAAAAGCGAATCCGCGTGGGTCTGATGTACGGCACAAACGTGACAGTAGGCTTTGAGGTAACGTCGCCTTATGGCTTTGGTATCACAAAGGTCAACCGCCTGGAGGAAGACCTCTCCGACGAACCGCTGTGGGAAACGGAAATTACCAAAGTTTCCTGCGTCGTGGACGCTAACCTTTCCAAGTCCGCGATGACCTACTCCAAAACCTCCACCGCTTCTAAAACCGTTATCGGCGGCTGGCACGTGGAAATCGGCGGCGAGCTGGATTATGACGGAATGGTCAGCTTGATCGAGCTTGTCACCCCCTCGCTGACCGAACTGGGGGTTTACGCCATTCCCTCTTACATTGACGGCGGCTGGCGCGTCCGCGCGGGACACTTCGTCTCCAAAACGCTGGCGGAATCCTGCGCCGCGAAAATTTCCGAAAAGATCGGCGGGCTGGAAATGACCACCGTCGGTCCCACCGATACCGGCGTGGCGCTGGTCGATCCCGAACGGGACGTGATTCTGTTCGAATACGACGACAACGACGAGACGGCGCTGGGTCTGACCGCCCTTCCCGCTCCCGACGGCACCGAAGCACACCTTGTAACCCCCGCAAAGAAGCAGTACGACGGTATCTTTATGTTCCGCCGCGCCATCACCCAAACCGGCAGCACCACCGTGGACGGCGTTTCGCTGACCGACGTGATCTCGCTGGCCGATTACATGAAGGGCGTGTTGCCCTACGAAATCAGCAATTCCTGGCCGCTGGAATCCCAGAAAGCCTTCGCCATCTGCGTGCGCAGCTTCACCCTCGCCGGGCTGGGGCGGCATGAAAAGCAGTATCAAATCGATATGTGCAATACCCAGCACTGTCAGGTTTATAACGGCTGCGGACGGGTGAACGAGCTGGTGGAGCGCGCCGTTTCCGAAACGGCGGGTCAGGTTCTGATCTACGGCGATGAAATCGTCACCGCCTTCTATAGCGCGGTTTCCGGCGGCGTTACGGTAAGCGCCGAGGACGCATGGGGCGGCGCGGATTACCCCTACCTTCAGGCGATCGAAACGCCGTGGGAGATTTACACCGAGCACCCTTACGGCAAATGGACGGCGGAGGTTTCCCCCACCGAGCTGTGTACCTACCTTCGCGATGTGAAAGGCTACACCCAGTTGTCGGGCAAAATTGTCGATATTTCCATCGACGAGCTGGCAACCAACTCCACCTACGTCAAGCAAATCACCTTCACCGACAGCAAAGGCACAAAAGTAACCGTTAAAACCACCGACGGTGTACGCACCGCCCTTGCAAAATACGTAAAAAGCGCCAACTTCGTGGTAGGCAAAGGCTCCGTAGAATGCGATGAAACCACCTTCGCCACCGAAGCAACCGAAAGCTATCTTGTCCGTACAGCGAAAACCTCGTTGAGCTTTCCGAATCTCGGTCAGCAGTACGTGCTCACCGCCGACGGAACCGCCCTCGCGCCCGATCTTTCCGCCCCCTCCGTCATAACCCAGAACGGCACCATTCGTGCCGGAACCGTCGCCTCCATCACTGAGCGCGTCACCGTCTACGCCGAAACCCCCTCCAACTTCATCTTTGCCGGCGTCGGCTACGGTCACGGCGTAGGTCTCTCCCAATGGGGTCTCAAAAACCTCGCCGAACAGGGTGTAAGTGCTACAGAGATGTTATACAAGTACTTCCCTGTGGTAGAGGTGGGGGATTACAGAGAGGTTATTGGGGAGTAAAGGGGGACGGAAAAGGGGTACGCGCTTTCACGCCCTCGCCCTGCGAGGGCGTAGAAAAGGCTGTGTAAAAGCTTTAGGCAGGGGGGAATAAGGAATTACCCACCAGCTGCTGAGCGTCCTTGACGGTCAGCTTTCCTCCAACGACGCCTCCGAGACATATTGCAGACGCCACGTTCTTAGGCAAGACTTGCCTCTTCACGTTATAATATCGCGTAAACACCCTTGATGGGGTACAGCGAACCTATGCGCCGCGTCTCCACGAGGAAGTCATGCGATGCATGACTTCCTCATGCGTCTCTGTTCTTTTTTCGGCGCCATGCTGGCGCCGCTTGCGGATATTGTGGGAATATGAACGAAATATATCACACGAAGGGATTGTATATTCGAAGGGATTGTGCTGTTCTGTCTGTAGGGAACGACGCCATGCGACCTACGGTCGCGTTGTCGCCGCCCGCCCCCCCGAAATCGTTATCGCCAACAACATCCCTGCCCTCGACACATCGCATCTACAACTCCCCGCGAACGGCTCAGCGCGAACTTTGGCGCAGCCAAGGAAGTAGGTCGGGGTTTGGGGCGGGAGGAAACTTCGGCGTTTGAGATGGTTCCTCCCGCCCCAAGCCGTCGGCGCGCAGCGCCGACGGCAGCAAACAAACGAGTTTAGAAATCTAAATCCAGAAAGGATATAAAAATATGCAGCAATTCCCCAATAACGCCCGCGTCGTCTTCATCGGCGACAGCATCACCCACGCCAACAACTACGCCGCCCGCGTGGCGGCGCACTATATCACCCATATGCCCGACGCGCAGATTAAATTCTGGAACTGCGGCACGTCCGGCGCATGGGCGCGCACCATCGAAATGTTCCTGGCGGACGACATTCTTCCCCATAATCCAACCCACGCCACCATCATGCTGGGCGTCAACGATTCCCAGCGCTGGCTGCTTGACCAGCCCAATGTCACCGACCTCCAGAAAAAGCTGGACGACGGCGTTGCCGACTACGCCGTCCGCATGGAGCGAATCGTTAAAACCCTGATGGAACGCGGCGTGAAGGTGACAATCTGCATACCTGCGCCCTACGCGGAATTCTGCGATACCGGAGCACCCGCACTTGTGGGAGGTCACGCGCTGATCCTGCGTTTCGCCGAGGAAGCGCGCAAGCTGGCGAAGAAATACGCGCTGGATATGGTTGATTTCCACGCGCGGCTGTCCGAGCTGTACATGGTGGAAGCGCTGTATAACAGCGACCACATCCATCCCAACGATTTCGGGCACTATCGCATGGCGGAATGTTTCCTTGGCGCACAGGGACTGGAAATCGACCCGTTCAAGCCCATCGCCGAGGTAAAAGCCGCCGCCGGTTTGACCGAGTGGAGCGATGAGGTCGCCAAGCTGCGTTCGATTTACGCCGCCGAGTGGATGATCGTGAAGAACTATTCCCTGCCCACGGAGCAAAAGCTGGCGTTCGTCGAAGACTACCGCGCCAACAAGCGCTGGGGCGCAATGGAAGTTTTTGACGGTCTCTCCCAGCAATATCTGGACAATAAACCCCATCAGGCAGAGATTCAGGCGCGCGTGAACGAGATCATGGAAAAGTTTTATGAATAAAATGAAAGGAGCCGCCCGCAAGGGCGGCTCCTTTGACGTTTGAGGGATGCCGCAGAATGCGCGTCCCCCTCCACTTACTTTTGCAGCAGATGGAACGCAAAACCAGCAATCTCGTCAGCGAAGTAAACAGCTTTGGAGCCTTCGAGGTACTTCTGGTAGGAAGCGGGTTCGAAGGAAAGACCCATGTTCTGGAAATAGAAGACAGCGCGGTCGAGGAAGTTGCAGGCGATGGCGATGTGACCGTTGGTGCCGAGACCGGGGGTGTACATCAGCTCGAAGCCGGTGCCCGCGAAAGCGCCGCTGTTGCCGAGCTTCGGCTCAAAGCCAAAGAGGGTCTGCATCATGTTCAGAGCGGCGAGCGCCTTTTCCTTGGACTCGCAGTTGATGCCCACGTGCTTCAGTTCAAAGCCGTGCATGAGCATGACGGCGTCGCGGGTCATCTTCGTGATGGCAGCAAAATCGCCCGCCTTGATCAGGTCGGAGGGCACCATAAAGCTGCCGCCGCACGCAAGAATCTTGTTGAATTTCAGGTAGTCAAGAATGTTCTTCTCGTTCAGACCGCCGGTGGGCATGAACTTCAGCGAACCGTAAGGCGCGCTCATCGCCTTAATCATCGGCAGACCGCCCGCAGCCTCCGCCGGGAAGAACTTCACCACGTCCAGACCAAGCTCCCGCGCCTGCTCAATGTCGCTGGGATTTGCGCAGCCGGGCGTGATCGGCACACCAATCTCGATGCAGTGCTTCACAACCTTCGGATTCAAACCGGGGCTTACGATAAACTTCGCGCCCGCAGCAACAGCCGCATCCGCCTGCTCAGGCGTCAGTACCGTTCCCGCGCCAACTAGCATATTCGGAAACTCCTTCGTAATCAGCGCAATCGCCTCCGCCGCACAAGCCGTCCGGAACGTAATCTCCGCCACCGGCAGCCCGCCCTGACACAGCGCTCTCGCCAACGGAATCGCCTGCTCCACCTCATCAATCTTAATTACCGGCACAATGCCATAAAGCCCAATCTTTTTCAGAATCTCGTTCATTTTTGTATGTTCCTTTCGAAAATTAGTTTTAGGGGAGTACGCGCTTTTCGAGAAAAGCTGTGCAAAAGCTTTATACATGGGGGAATAAGGAGTTGCCCACGATGCACCGGCTGGACTTGTTCCAACCTGCTTCCCTCAACGACGCCTCCGGGACATATTGCAGACGCCACGTTCTTAGGCAAGATCTCTATCTTCACGTTATAATGTCGCGTAAACACCCTGGATGGGGTGCCGCGAACCTATGCGCCGCGTCGTAGCGCTGTCTCTGTTTTCTTTTCGGCGCCATGCTGGCGCCGCTTGCGGATATTGTGTAGATATAAACAAAACATATCACACGAAGGGGTTGTTATCGACACATTGCATCCATAATCCAACTACCCTATGGCGGCCGTCGCCCTCGTCGGCCGCCGCCCGGCTGTACCGACTACATCTCTGCAATCTTCCCACCGCCGCTTCTCACCGATAGAACGCCGCAATCGCCTTGTGCGTCATATACACATCATTCTTCGCCACAACCTCGTAGGGCGCGTGCATGGAAAGCACCGGCACGCCAAGGTCAATGACGTCGATGTTGTTGCTTGCGATAAACTTCGCCACCGTTCCGCCGCCGCCCTGATCAACCTTGCCAAGCTCCGCCATCTGCCAGTTCACGTCCGCGTCGTCGAAAATCTTCGTCACGAAGCTGACAAATTCAGCCGATGCGTCGGAGGTGCCGGATTTGCCGCGGGAACCAGTGTATTTGGACAGAACCACGCCGTGATTGATCATGGCAGAGTTCCGCTTCTCGAAAACGTCCGGGAAGTTGGGATCGTAAGCCACGTTCACGTCGGCGGACAGACACTTGGAATGCGCCCGAACCACGCGGGGATTGCCGCCCAGATTCAACGCAATTTCCTCAATCAGATCGGCCAGCAGCTTGCACTGCATTCCGCTGACACCGTCCGAACCGACTTCTTCCTTGTCGGCAATGATGTTCAGCAGCGTGTGGGCGCTGTCCTCCGATTCCAGCATGGCGGTGACGGAGGGATACGCGCAAACCCGGTCGTCGTGACCGTAGGAACCGATCATCGAACGGTCAAAGCCCACGTCCCGCGCCTTCATGGCGGGAACTGCGCATAACTCGGCGGAAATCAGATCGGCTTCGGTGCAGCCGTATTTCTCGTTGAGCGCTGCCAGAACCTGGAGCTTTACCTTATCGGAAACCTTGTCGTCGTCGTAGGGCTGGGAGCCTGCCAATACGTTCAACTGCTCGCCGGAGATGGCTTTGCCCACGGTCTTTTCGTACTGGGTCTGAGCCAGATGGGGCGGAAGGTCGTTGATGTAGAACACCGGCTCGGACTCGTCGTCGCCGATGCGCACGTCCACATCGCCGTCCTTCTTGCAGATTACGCCGTGGAGGGACAGCGGAATCGCCGTCCACTGGTACTTCTTGATGCCGCCGTAGTAGTGGGTCTTGAAGAAGCACATTTCGCTGTCCTCATAGACGGGGCGGGGCTTGAAGTCCACGCGGGGGGAGTCGATGTGGGACGCGGTGATGCGGATGCCTTCCTCAATCGGCTCGCTGCCGATGCGGAACATGAACAGGCTCTTGTTCCGATTGTTGAGGTAATATTTTCCGCCGGGAACCAGCTTGTCGCCCAGCGTGTAGGGAACGTAGCCCTGCGCGCTGATCATGGCGATGGTCTCCTTAACGACCTCGCGCTCGGTTTTGCCCGCATCAAGGAAGGCCTTATAGCCCTCGCAGTAACTATGTACGGCTTCGCTGTCAATGCCCGCGAAGCTGTTCTTCGATTTGTACGTCAGCTTCTCGGAAAGAAGCTGACCGGTAGTTTTTTCTTCCATGGAATCCTCCTGAATCTTGTAATATCGATGAAGTTTGTGCAAATAAACCATTGGTTCGCCAGCCAAAGGCAAACTAACCTACGGGCCGCGTCACCCTCGTCGCGGCCCCCTTTTTGCCGAAACAAACGTCCTGCCGCCCTTACCCCAGCCCGTACAATTCCCGGTAACGCTCCGCCGCCTGTGAAACCTTCGCCACATAGCGTCGGGTCTCGTCAATGGGAATTTCGTCCAGCGTCACGCCGTCGCGGCTGTACGCGGGATCGGCAAGCCAGCCCTTCACCCGGGACATCCCCGCGTTGTAGGCGGCATAAACCGTCTCCCAGCAGCCGAATTCCCGGTAAAGGTACGCCAACAGGTATACCCCCCGCCGAATGTTCTGCTCCGGGTCGTAAATGCCCGCCGGGTTCGATTCCTCGCCGGACAGCAGCGCAACCCAGTCGCTGGTGTCGTCGGTAAGCTGCATCAGCCCCTTGGCGTCGGCATGGGAACGGGCGTCCGGATTAAAGGAGCTTTCGGTTCGAATGACCGCGTAAACAATCGCCGGGGGAACGTTGTGCTCGGCGGCGTAACGCTCCACCAACACCGTGTAGCCCAGCGGATACATCCGCAGCTCCACCTGCGGAACAACCACCAACCACACAAATATGGCGATAGCCGCCAATGCCAGCCAAATCCAGCCCTTACTTTTTGTAGTTGATCTTTTCGAGTATGTTGCCAACCTGACCTTCCAGCGCCTCCAGACCATTATTATTATACACCGTGAAGTCGCAGTTTTCAATAAAAAATTCGTCGCTTTTTTGCGATTTTATGCGTTTTTCGGCCGATTCTCGCGAAATGTTGTCCCGGGCAATGATCCGGCGGATGCGAACCTCCTCGTCAGCAATAACGCCGATGGTGTAATCGCAGTGGCGGTTGAAGCCCGACTCGAAAAGCTGCGGCGCGTCCACAACCACCAAACGGCAGCCATCCTTTTCCCGGCGTCCCAGCCATGCGTTGATGTCTTCGAGTATGTAGTGATGGGTGATCCGGTTCAGCGCCGCCAGTTTTTCAAGCTTTTTGTCCGGGTCTTCCTCGCCGAAAACGATGGACGCCAGAAGACGGCGGTTCAGCGTGCCGTCCTCCCGCAGAATCTCCCCGCCGAAATGTCCAACCAGCTCGTTAAGACAGGGCTTGCCCGGTTCGCAAACCGCCCGCGAAACCTTGTCCGTGTCCAGCGTGCGAATGCCGTGGGACATGAAGCAGTGCGAAACCTCGCCCTTCCCCGCGCCGCTTCCGCCTGTAATGCCAATAACTCTCATATTGTTAATCATTGTTGTGTGTTCCTTTCTTTATCTATGAATGTACGATTTTATTTTCCGCATTCCTCTGCTCTCCCGGTCTCGTCGGAGCGATAGGCAGCTTCCATAATCCGCTGAATATACGCACCATCGTCAAAACTGGGAGAGGTAGGCTTGCCAGTATGAACCGCGTCAAGGAAGCTGTACATCGAGCCAATGTGCCCGCGAAGCCATCCAATGGGAGCCTTCACGCCCGGGAAAATGCCGCCCGGCGCAGGATAGCGTCCGCAGCATTCAATCTTCTTGAACCCGCATTCGCCGCCAAGCTCGCCCGCCCGGTCGTCCATATCGTAAAACCATAACCAGTTCGGCTCCATCAGATTGAAGCGAACCGCCCCCCGGTCTCCATAAATCTCCAGCGTAAAATCATCGTTGGTTCCCACCGCCAGCTTGCTCGCTTCAATGGTGCCCTTCGCCCCATTCGCCAGCTCAGCAATCATGTAAAACGCCTCATCCGCATTGGTGTTCCACTCCTTGCCGTCCATGCCAAGCCGTACCGGATGCGCAATCTGCGAACGCCCGTAAATATTTTTGAACTCGCCGCAAAGATGATAAACCAAATCAATGGCGTGAGAGCCTAAATCAAATAAAACCCCGCCGCCGCAAACCGTCTTGTCCTGCTTCCAGCCCGCAATCTTCTTCATGTCCGTGCAGGACGCATGAAGATACGCACAGCGGAAACTTATAATATTGCCCAGCCTGCCCTCGTCAATCAGCTGCTTTGCCCGCATAATCGGCGAAAGAAACCGCGTGTTGAATACAATCTGCGCCGTAACGCCAGCCCCGCGCGCTAAAGAAGCCACCTCCGCCGCCTGCGCTTCGCTGATGCAAAGCGGCTTCTCGCAGTAAATATGCTTCCCCGCCGCAATCGCCTTTTTGATAGTCTCGTAGTGCGCAATATTCGGCGTCGTAATATCAATCACATCAATGGCGGGATCGGCAATCATCGCATCCTCGCTGTCGTAAACCTTCGCAAAACCGAATTCGCGCGCCGCCGCTTCCCGAGTCTCAGGCGTCCGGGTAAAAACACCATAAAGCTTCGCCTCAAAAGGCAAATCCCGATAAAAATAACGCAGGCTGTCAATAGCAAACGCATGAGTCCGCCCCATCGACCCAAACCCCAGAATACCAATATTCATAAGTAAAATCCTTTCAAAAAGAATATAAACATTCTCCATTCTATTATACCTCTTTTGAAAGAAAAAAACAACCCCTTTTCGCAAAATTCATAAAGAATCCCACCCCCCAAACGTGCGCTGACCGCGTTGTCCGCAATAGCCGTTACCAGCGGGCGTCCGTTGTTCGCACGTTTAATTTGCCCAGACAAGTTAAGGAAAGGAATCCTCGCGGCACGATTATGAGTGCCCGAAGAATTGGGTGAGAGGAGTCCAGAGGGGGGAGGGATAAGGAGGGGCGGCTATAGAGCCCCTCCTTGTCCCTCCTCCCTTTGGGAGCTGACTGAGGAGTTATTGCTAATAAAATCCAGAGAGGGAAAGATAGTTGCTTTTGGGGGATAACAGAGGGGATGTTTGACATATGCGTTTGGTGGGCAATGTGGGGATGACAGAGGGGATGTTTGACATATGCGTTTGGTAGGGCAATGTGGGGATGACAGAGGGAATGTTTGACATATGCGTTTGGTGAGCAATGTGGGGATGACAGAGGGAATGTTTGACATATGCGTTTGGTGGGGC
>JAFUQU010000016.1 GCA_017472255.1 Clostridia bacterium
ATGCCGAAGATGGCAGTATTCAGAGTTGATAAAAGCCGGGACTACACCGTGCTGTCGAACAATATTTTCAAAGACCGTACCCTTTCCGCCAAAGCCAAAGGACTTCTTGCCGAAATGCTGTCCCTGCCCGAAAGCTGGGATTATACACTGAAAGGTCTGACCTATCTGTTCTCCGACGGTCTGGATTCCGTCCGTCAGGGGATCAAGGAATTAGAGGAACACGGCTACGTTGTCCGCGAACGCAAGCGCGATGAAAAAGGTCGGCTCGGCGATATGGAGTATGTCATTTACGAAACGCCGCACAAGGCAGTTTCTTCCGAAAATACGGCTGAACCGCCTGTTTGCGCTTCGCCTATGTTGGAGTCACCTGTGTTGGAAAATCCAACGCAGGCTGAACCTGTGCAGGAGAAGCCCACGCAATTAAATAACTCCCAATTACCTTTTGTGTTCCCGCTGATCTGATTCACTTTGGCGGTGTATGATTATTCATTAGAATGTTGAACAAAGCTCTACCTATGATATTAGGTAGAGCTTGTTCTCTTTATACTAATACAATATGACTTGGTCTTTTATCAGGATCATTATAGTTTATACGTTCTTCCTTTATAAGCTGCTTTACAACACTATTGACTGTAGTAGTTCCTCGTTGCAAATTATCCACATATTCATATAGGCTTTCTCGAACAGTGTCACTGAGCAAAGGAATAATTACATTTTTTGCATCATCCTCACAAATTTCAGCAAGTCCATCTGAACCTCTCGAATAAGCACGCATTTGAACGCCCCATCCCTCGCTATTTAAGTAAGCAAGTAAATCTGGCGTGTATTTTTTCATTTCCGGTTTAACTCTGCAGCGAAAACAGCCGTTTGTTACAACAATATTGTCACAACCCTCTGGTATATAACACCACTTTATTGCACTTCCCCAGATGGCTCCAATGTATATATCATCAGCTGATGCAAAATGCTTGGCACGACTTGGTAGTTCCCAACCTCTCATTTCTTTGCAATGAAAATCACCAAATCCAATGTCTTGTATTTCAATATATTGATACACATTAGATTTCTTTAAGTTAATCTTTTTGCCGCTTAAATTTTGTTTTTCCGGAATGAATTCTACTATGTCTCCTAACAGAATATATGGGTTTTTCATAAGTTTATTTCTCAAACTCACTACTTTCTTACTATATCGTTTTGGATCCATTGTTAAATCGGGATCTGTGTAAATATGTTCTATGCTTACAGACCATCCTTCTACGTCTTGTTTAACTTGTTTACCCTTAGATATCCAATCGAAACAAGTAGCTGCATCACTTGCAACTACCCTATTTAACGCAGCATCAAAGTCACAATCTAAGATCGGACTACCATCATCGTCTATGATTAAACTTCCATCTTCTGGATCTCTCCTGTAAATAGGTGCAGCTTTTTTATTACCAGCATCCCATCCAACCTTTTCTATAAGTTCTACAGCAAACTGATAATTATCACTGTCTTGTATATTCTCTAACGGAGTTTCACGTTTTTCTAAGTATAATACACTCGCACTGACATCTGCTCCACTTGACTTAAAAGTAAATCTGGGAAGAGAAATGATAGCTGCCAATTTTGTTTGTTTTAATATCCATTCTCTTACAGTCCGATATTTCAAAGACCTGTTTCCTAAATATCCATTTGGTAGAATGATTGCAATTCTTCCTCCTGGTTTACACTCTTTTACACAAACCTCTACAAACAGTATTCCTGTTTCCTGTTGAGAGAGTAATGTGTCACTTTTCTTTAATGTGCCTACATCATCAATATACCATTCAAATCCTAAATCATACTGTCTTAATACTTGTGATCGTTTTTCAACAATTTTAGTTCCAAATGGTGGATTGCACGTTATTACATCATATTTTTCAATATATTTCTTGATGTTTTCAAGCGAGTCGTCTTTAATAACATTAGTCTTACCATCACCATTCAATAGCATATTAAGTACTGCGACTTGAACAGCATTAGGTGAATTATCAATTCCCCAAATGCAATCAGCAAAACCGGGATTGAACTTTCTTGCTGCTCTGAATGCAGCTACAAGAAAGTCTGCACTTCCACAAGCAGGATCGGCAATATGTTCACCAAATTGAGGATTGATAATGTCAACAAGGAAATCAGTTACGGTTGTAGGTGTAAAATATTGTGCCATATCCCACTTATATAAAGCCTTTGCAAACTTCATATAAAATGTCTGAACAACATCTCTCTTGGAATGTATAATTTTTATTGGAGCTAAAATCTGCAATATTTCAAATAATGTGTCTCCAGATAACGGCAAAGTATCTGACAATTTATTAGGAAGATGTTTTCCGTAAAATGAAATTGCTCGTTTTACAACTTCTCCAATCTTTTTTCTCGTGGTTTCAGCAGAAGTTCCGAGGGATCTATAGTCTTGTATTTCAAGGACTTCATCGCCTCGAACCTCAAAAGCATGTTCGTCAAATATCTTTGTAAGAAGTAGTTGTAGGATTATTTCATATCTTTTTTCTGGAGCAAAGGATGCCTGATGTAAAATATTTTCAATTCGCTCAAATGTATCTATCAAAGAATCAACGGGTTCAATAGTGTTGAATGTTAATGGAGTTGTCTTAATAGGTAAACCAAATTTTGGTATGAAGGTCAAAGGTCCCTCTTTAATTTCTTTTACACCGTCAATAACTTCGATCCAAAATACGCGTTTTTCAATATTATCCCAATATAAACCTAATGTACTTTGCTTTTTTGCGAAGTCCAACATGGGTTTTACTCGAGTATTTTTTACATACTCATTCTTTTTATTGTCTCGTTTAACTTCACAAATAAGAACAACATGATTTAATATCTCATCAGGATCATTGGTACTAATTGTTAAACTGGCACATCAAGCACTGCAAAATCACTTCTAAAACTATTGCGACCACTATTGCCAAACTTCTTAATAATAGGTTCTATCCAAAAATTCTCTTTGGGTTATCCTTTACTTATAAGAAATTTGATAGCCTCAACTCTGTAGAACTCTTCTGTTGCAGAAAGTCCATCTTTACTGCGTTTGTTTACTCTTAGCTGCCCTCTTATTGGACAAACTATTTGCATATTACCAATTAACTCCATCGTGAATGTCCTTTCTGCGGCTCGAGCTATAACTATACAGAATAATTATAACATTATTAACGATATATTTCAATGATATTGACGGATTGTTTTCAAAAAATTCAAATGCTCAACGATAGTTGTCTGCCGCTGAGCATTTGTTAGTTATTCAAGTACCTTGCTGAATGGTAGTGACTTCATATATTGCTCCATGAATTCATAATCGGGTTTGCCGTCTGTGCTTACAGGTAACAACAAACTTAATTCTGGTAAATTGGCACAACAGTTCCTGCCATAATTAAACTCTGACTCATGACAGTTGATTATGCTCGTAATAAATAACAAGTTCAACTTGTTTGGACACGGATACTTGGCTACAAGCGCTTTTACACGAGTACCCACATAAAAATCTCTCCCTTGTACAAAGGAGTAAAAATTCCCTCGATCGGCTAAACTAATTGTTTTGTTGCAGTCGAAAATCATTCTTCCAGGTATTAAGTCACTATAAATTGCAACACCATTATTTTCCTTGCTATGACTTATCACAGGAATGTTACCTTCACAAACTTTTGATATTATTAAATCCCCACCAGTAAATACATCAAAAATGTCCTTGACCTTAAACTCTGCCCATTCTCTGTCAGATAAACTTATTTCAGCATTTGGTTCAATACATCCTGTAGCCCAACTATAATCTGGCTCTCTCTCTCTGCTATATATTGCTCCATGAAATTATAGTCGGGTTGTCCGTTACTATCAATGGGAAGACTAAGAATAGTATTTCCAAATGTACCTGCCTTAATACTTTTTCCATAGGAATATTTACCATCTATGGCAGTCTCAATGCAGTTACACATAAACAATGCAGAGTACTTGTTAAGCCAAGGTGCCCTTAGTGTTAGTATATTTTGAGATGCTGCAAAGTCATTTTCCTGCCAGAAAGCTCTGTAAGTGCCTACCATTCCAAGAGTAATACACTTACCTTGAGTTACATTAGGGGCATCATAAAATCCCTGTAACCCATTGTTATCGTTGCTTCTACCTACAAAAGGGACTGTACCAGCCTCTAAGTTTCCCTTATCGTTGCTTCTTGCTACTTTCAAAGTCATCAAATTCCCAACCTTAAATTCTGCCCACTTACGATCTGAAAGTTCTAACATGTTTATATGCTTCCTTCCTTAAATCTCTGCTTGACCAAGGAGAAAGAGTGCATAATCCTTGATTACCTTTTTGAAACTTTCCTCAGTGATGCCATCAAAATCTGTCTTGGCATATGCTTCATAACTCCATTCGTCTTTAGCGGTTACTGACTGCTTAAGACTGAATCCCTTGATTACATCACGATCAATAAATGCATCTACCCATTGTTTCTTGATGTCTGCCCATTTCCCGTTGATATCCGCTCTGCCCTTGGACTTTCTATCTATGACAAGCCCATCATCCTTACAGCTTGCAAACCATGTTTTACGATCACTGTTATGAGGTTTATGTGCAGTAAATACCATTACACATGACATCAAATGTATTGATGAAGAAGATGCGCCAATCAAAGTGAAGATCTACGGAGAAAGCGAGTTTGATGCCAAGCTCGCTTCTGTTGTTTCTCCCGAGAATACACTCTCCGGTGTCAACAGCTTCTGTGAGATCTATCACAATATGCCATACGCCAATAAGCTCGATATTCAGGAAGCGGTGCTGAACGGCGAAGTGTCCTCGCTCAGGGAATTCGGTCAGCTCATGCTGAATCGCCGTCAGCAGGACACCACAGAACACTACTACTGCCCGCTGATCGCAACTGTTTATTCCCGTGATGAGTACGGCAACATGGATGAATACCCCGACGAGTATGACGGCAGCTATCTCGCACCGTATGAAGACCGCATCCGTGAATTGATTCAGCGTGAGGAAGCTTTGGATGAAGCAAACCTTGCGGACTATTTCGACGGAAGCAACGGCGCAGTTGCCAAGCTGAAGGAAATCCACTTCAGCACACAGAATGTGGACGGTGTTCTCTACGGAGACATTCGTGTTGAACTGACCGAACCGTTCACGGCCGAAGAAGAAGCCGAATTCAAGGATTGGGCAACCGGACAAGCGATAACGTGATCCGATCCGGTTCAAAGCTTTCGGTAATAACCGGAGCGGGCCAGCCTTGCTTCTTCCAAACACCGAAAATATTCGGAATGCCGCTGCCGGAATGCTCGCCGATGTCGATCAGATTGAACATCTTAATCAGCGTGCTGTTTCGCGGATCGGAAACACCGCCGCTCTTTGCGGTTTCCACATCAATGCGGAATCCACCGGGGTTGGAGAGCGTGATGACATCCTTTTTCTTAACGATAACAAGCCCCTGTCTGCCATAGTAGTCGGCGTTGATCAAGCAGTTGGCGAGAGCTTCGCGCAGGGCCTTTTGAACCGGCGTGTCGTCGATACGGTCGCCGCCTTCCATCTTGAACGGGATCTTGATATCCTGCGCGATCCTGTTATAAACGCGAAAATAGAAATCGTAGATATTTCCGCTCCAATCGCCGGAGGTTGACACAATGCGGTCCGTCCATCGGGTACTCGGATCCATATGCTCCTGGTAATCGAGGAAGTACGCGGGAAATTCCTTCACAATCTCGTATTCGTAACCGAACATCAACAGTCCTGCGGCGGTGGGATGCATCTGGCCGTCACTGCTTCTGCCGACTGCACCGAGCTTATAGAGAAACTCAACATCCTCAAGTTCTTCCCAAACGTGTCCGGGACGGTAGGTTTTCATGCGGATGCGGTAACGCTTGACGCTGTCATAATCGAACACATTAAGCCCCATTTCTTCCAGTACGGTCATATCCTGTGACTTAACCGATGCATCACGAATCATCGCATGTACTTCATCTTTGATGTATTTATAGTCACCTTCGCCATTCCTGCGGTAACTGCCCGTAAGTGGATTTTCGCCAATGAACACAGGCTTATCACTGTGATGAGCACATGGAACACGGATAGCAACGATACGTTTGCCGTTGATTTCTTCGATGGTCACATCTTTATCGGAAAGTATGTTGACACAAACCGTTTTTATTGTTGACTGCATCCCAGAAAATAGGTTTCCCAAATGCTTTTCGGAAGACCGCCGACAGCTTTCTTTGCTTTGATTCGGTTGTTTTCCTTGTATTTCTCAATATTGGAAAAGTCGATCATTCTGTCACCTCATTCTGTTTTGTGTTGTCATCGGGGACGATCTCCATAATATCACCGACCTGACAGTTCAGCGCAACGCATATTTTCACGAGAACATCGGATGTAACCGTCGTGCCGTCCTTACCCATTTTCGTAATGGTAGCAAGGCTGAGTCCTGCTCGTTCGGCAAGTTCTTTCTTCTTCATGTTACGGTCGATCAGGAGCTCACGACCTGCGGCGACTACGCCAAACTTGCGGCGGCATTGGCAGGCGTGGGACTGGGCGTAAACGGTGAGCGGATTCTGTCCGCGCGGACGGTGGAGCTGATGAAGACCAACCGTCTCGGGGAAGAACAGCTTTGCGATTTCAACTGGAAGCAGCTGCGGGGCTACGGCTACGGTCTGGGCATGCGCACGCACATCAATCCGGCGAAGTCGGGCAGCATCGCGCCACTGGGGGAGTTCGGCTGTTCCGCGTCTGCCGGTCAAGTTCGCTGACTGCGATAATGGCTGGGCGACACACCTTTCAATTCTTTGAATTTTTTTGCAAAATAAGCATGATCGTAGAATCCTAAATACTGTGCAATGAAATGCACCGGATAGTCGCTCTCCCGAAGAAGGGAACAGGCTTTTTCCATACGGTAATCCATCAGATACTGTGAGGGACTTTTACCAATGTCCGCTTTGAACAGTGCGCAGAGATATTCCCGTGAAATGCAGAGCTGGTTCGCAATGTCGGAAATCGTAAGGGAAACACAGGAGCTTGAAAAAGTGTTATACGCCCTGCATATCATGTCGAGCGCTTCCTGCGTATAGTGGTTGATCGAGGGTGCTTTCGGCGACGCTGAACCCTGTTCGGTCAGCTCTGCAAAAATCTGCCAGAGCACGGAGGAGGCATACATATACCGCAGTGTCCGACTTTGCATAGAGCAGGTTGTATCGGTAAGCTCACGGATGATATCGTACAAGACCGTTCCGGTTTTGACGACAGAGCTGCCATGGAACGGCGTGCCCGCTAAATATCGAACGGAATCCGTGCCGGAAAATCCAATCCATGCGTTGATCCACGGTTCCTGCGTGAAGGCTGCGTAGGAGATGATTTTTCCCGATGGAATCAGAAAACTCTCTCCGGGCTGCACTTCGATGCCAGCTGTATGCGATATCTCTGAAAGCGGACAGTCGTAGACGGTACACCCGCCCTTTTTAACACAGCAGATCATCGTATAATACGGCAGCATTTCATCGGTGTGACCGGGTGGGCAGGTCTGGTATCCGGATGTGATTGGGTAAAGGCTGTCACCGCCGTCGCTGCTGTTACGGAAAAACAGGTCACGCAGCTGCCAGTGAACCTGATCGGGAACGCGGCGCATAAACTTTCTCCTTGTATCATAGGTGTTCTCACAATAATCATACCTGATCCCGGTCATTTTGTCAATAGCATCTCACAATAATACAAGAATATCCTTGATTTCTCAATAGACATCCGCTGGGAATTGTGCTATAATGATGAAACAGCCGATTGCTGACAAATATACAAGGAGAGAATTGTATGCACATTACCGATCGCTTATACCAGAAGAAATGGGGTGTGTTCAATCACTTTCTGCAATATTTGCAGAATACCCCCGGCAATCCCCACAATATGGGCACCGGCGTTCTTTCGTGGGAGGACTGCGTGAACGCCATTGACACCGACCTGCTGGCGTATTCCCTGCACCAGTGCGGCGCAGGATTTTACTTCATCACGATCATGCAGGGCGAACCTTATCTGATCGCCCCCAACGCTACCTTCGACGCAATCGCAGGAACAAAGCCCGGAGAAGCCTGCGCCACCAGAGATCTGGTTCTGGATCTTTATAAGTCGTTGTCCCGCTATGGCATCGACCTGTATCTGTACTACACCGGCGACGGCCCGTACAAGGATGATACAATCGGAAGAAGGTTCGGCTTCATCGAACCCCGCACCGACGGCGTTACCATGCCTTTCGTAGAAAAATGGGCGGCCGTTCTGGAGGAATATGCCGTGCGCTACGGCGATAAGGTCTGCGGCTGGTGGATTGACGGCTGCTACCGGGATTTCCTGAAATATACCGACGAGTTGCTGGACTCGTATTACAATGCCATCAAGAAGGGCAATCCCAACGCGATTGTTGCCATGAATAACGGCGTATTCCCCGAGCACCGCAAATATTATGCCAAAGAAGATTTCGTCTGCGGCGAGTTCGGCGATTTTCTCGCGATTCCGCCCACGCGCTTTATCGACGGCGCGCAGGCGTTCACGCTGGCTCCTTTGGGAACCCTTCAAAAGGGCGCGGAAAAATACGGGGCATGGGGACGGTACGGCTGCAAACGAAGCGGACAGTATCTGCGGCATTTCATCTCCTGCGTTCATGAAGCTGGCGGCGTGGTTGCGATCGATATCGCTCTGAACCGCGACGGCAGCCTTGACCCGGAGCAGATGGAAGCGTTGAAGCAGATCAACGCTGATTGAACACTGGAGGGATGAGCGATGAAAAAACGTTTGGTTTCCGTCCTTCTGCTTCTGTCGTTGTCTGCCGCGTCGCTGCTTACTGCCTGCGGCTCTGAGGATGGTGAACCCGTTGACACCACAACCGCTGCGACGGATACCACAACAGCGGAACCAGCACTGCCTGCCGGACTTGAGCAGGCCGATTATGAAGGTGCAGGA
This sequence comes from Clostridia bacterium, assembly GCA_017472255.1. GTDB lineage: Bacteria > Bacillota > Clostridia > Oscillospirales > CAG-272 > Flemingiibacterium. Next base: position 8,962 of record JAFUQU010000016.1, read on the forward strand.
TTCAACATCCTTGCGAGAGAATGGGGACTCTACAACAACTATTTCTTCGCCGAGGAACAGACCGGCGACGTAATGGATGACGCCATCTATAACCGTGACAAGACGGTGGAGGAATATCTGAATATCGATATCACCTACGAATATACCGAGCTTGAAATCAACAACGCGGTTCAGAACGCGGTTATGTCCGGCGATGATATCTATCAGCTGGCGCTGACGCACTGCATCAGCGGCATCGCGATGATGGTGGAAGAAGGTCTGCTGTACGACTTCAATGATTTCGAATATGTAAACCTTTCCGCCGATTATTGGAATCACAATGCCAACGAGCGGCTTTCGGTGAACGGGAAGCAGTTCTATGCGATTTCCGACTACATGATTGCCGACCCAAATGCGCTTCTGTTCAACAAAGGTCTGCTGGAGGAATTTAAGCTGGAAAATCCCTATGACATCGTGCGCAGCGGCGAATGGACGCTGGACAAGATGATGGAGATGGCCAGCGCCGCGACCCGTGACCTGGACGGAAACAGCACCTATGACTATAAGGATCAGTACGGCTACGCCATGTCGAGCGACTGGCACTTCAACAGCTTCTACTATTCCAGCGGTATTTATCTGGTGGACAAGGACAGCAACGGTAAATTTCAGCTGGCGCTGGGCGGCGAGCGCACGACCCGGCTGATGGAAAAGATGTACGAGCTGATCAACAGCCCGGATTCCTATATCTGGAAACACGATGTTCCGACGGAAGAGAGACTGACCATTGATACCGGTCGCGTTCTGTTTTGCGAGACCTCGCTGAACGTGCTGAACGAGTTCCGCGATACCGACGTGGAATATGGCATCCTGCCGCTGCCGAAGCTGGATGCGTCCCAGGAGACGTACACCGTCAACGACTGGTCGGGTATGATGTGCGTACCGGTGACGGTCGAGAATCCTGAGATGATCGGCAAGGCGATCGAGCTGCTGAGCTATTACAGCACGACCACCACGCTGCCCACTTACTTTGACATCGTGCTGGGTGTGAAGCTCTCCCGCGACGAGGATTCCAGAGAGATGCTGGAGCTGATTTTCGACAACATTGTATTTGACGCGGGCATGAACTACTTTGGCTTCAATGAGCCGATGATGAAGCTGTTCTATGCAATCGATATGCACATTTACAAGAACAATACCTCCGATTTTGCGTCGTATTACGCCACCTATGAGCAGGCGGCGATCACGGCCATTGAGGAATTCAACGAAGCGGCAGCGCTGTTGAAGTAGAAATCTCATACCGCTTCCGATGTCGTTTGGGCGCGCCTTGGCACCAAGCAGCACTGGCGAATCTTCCACATTGAGCAAAAATGCCGTTAAAGTCTTTGCATACAGGACTTTAACGGCATTTTTATTTATGAGCAGCTCTGCGCCGATTTCCGGAATTCGGTAGGTGATGTGCCGAACGCGGTATTGAACTGCCGCGTCAGATATTCCGGGGAACCGTACCCGACCCGATAAGCAATCTCCTTCACCGTGAGATAGGTTTCCTTCAGCAGCATCGCCGCGTGAAACAGTCGTGTCTGATTCAGGTAGTCTGTAAATCTCATGCCGGTATGGGTTTTGAAATAGATTCCCACATAATTTTCGGACATCTCTGCGATGGCTGCCAGTTCCGTCAGGGTAATCGGCGTGCTGTATTTTTTCTGAATGTAGTCAAGTATCTTCCATATCTGATCGTTTACCTTGGGGTATTCAATACATGGATTCCGTTCCAGCTCATAAAGCAGCACAGTGCAGATTCGTTCTGCGCTGTTTTTTGTCATGGCGGGATTCCACGTTCCGTTATGAAGACAATCGTACAGAAAAATCAGCTCGCGGTTCAGAAAATCCAATAGCCCCTCCTCAAGATAAACGCAGTAAGGTCCCGGATGCTTCCGGATTTCTGCCATAAGCTCAGCGGAGGGCGCATCCACGGACATTTTCAGATTCCATAAATTGAACGCGGTATGGGTGGTCAGCTGCATATAGTGGTAATCGCCCGGATAAAGCAGATACAAATATCCCGGCTTGACCAGATAGGGCGTACCGTTGAGAAAATGCGTGCCCTCTCCGGACAGGAACAGCTCCATCTCATAGAAATCGTGGTAGCAGTAAATATCCGAGTTTGGATAGTGATTGCTTGGATAGCCCTTGCTTTTGTCAAGCGCAATCATTTTACCCTTCAGGAATTGAAATTGAGTCTGAAACTGCTTCATATTCAGCTCCTTTCGCATATTGGCGGGATTTTGATTGATCATGTTCAGATATATTATACACCATCACCAACAATTTTGCAAGCGCATTCATAGTTAAGTGCAGACATTCATGGCTGACTGCCGACCTTGCCGCTTTACTTGGGCTGAATCCTATGGTATAATAAACGCAGAAGGGAGTTGATTACATGACACCGCTGCATTCAATGCGTGTCGCTTACGAAAACTGGATCGATCACGAACGGTTTTGTGAGCTTCTGCGTCTGCTTCGGGAAAACCCATGCGGTATTCATCAGCTGTCGTTGTTCACGTCGGCTGCACACGCGCCGCTGACGCTGGATGAAACGAAGCGCCGCACGGAAATCCTTCGCGAACGCATGAAGGAAGCCCGCGGACAGGGACTTTCCTCCGGCATCAATATTCTCGCCACCATCGGACATCATGAGGAGGATCTTGATCACAGCCTGACGGGAGACTATAGAAATATGACCGGTGAGGATGGACGAGTCTGCCGGGGCAGCTACTGCATGAACGATGAACGGTTTCTTGACGAATATATCCGCCCGGTGTACCGGATGCTGGTCGAAGCCGAACCGGATTACATATGGATTGATGACGATATCCGCAATGGACATATGCCGATCGGAAACGGCTGCTGGTGCGATGGCTGCATAGAAAAATTCAATCGCGTCAACAACACATCCTACACCCGCGCCACACTGCTTGAAGCGCTGAACAGCGGCGACATGGCGATCCGAAGGGCATGGCTGAATCACAACAGCGCCGCGATCACCCGGCTGCTCCGCCTGATCGGCAAAACGGTCAGAGAGATTAATCCGCAGATTATGCTGGGTCTTATGACCGGCGAGCGTTACCATGAGGGATACACGTTCGGCACATGGGCGGCCGCGCTGTCGGATGACGGAAAGTATCCGATCATGTGGCGTCCGGGCGGCGGGGCATACGATGACTTCTGGTTCGACGGAATTCTTGGTAAAATCGAATCAATCGGCAGGCAAAGTTCACTTCTGCCGTCCTATGTCACCATCGTGCAGTCCGAGGTTGAAAACTTCCCCTACCAGCTGATCAAAAAAACGCCCACCTCCACAGCGTTGGAGGGCGCGTTGGCGATGACAGCCGGATGCAGCGGCGTGGCATTCAACATTCTGCCCAGCGAAACCGGCGAGCCGCTGACTACCATTGAGCCGCATCTTCGCGCCATCGACCGGCTGCTGCCCTTTTATGAGCTTCTTGCCGAAAAAACCGCCGGACTTCAGCCCACCGGCATTCACACCGGGTGGAGACCGTATAATCAGCTGATTGTGCCGCGCGGCAGATACAATCAGCAATCGGGCGGTATGTACGCGCAATATGCGCATGAAATGTTCCAGTTCGGGCTGCCGCAGTGCTACACGCCGGAAAATGCCGTGGTGACGCTGTTGACCGGTCAGAGCACGGCCGCATGGACCGACGAGGAAATCGCTTCGCTGCTTGAAGGCGGCGTGTACATGAACATCGGTGCGCTGACATACCTGAACAGCCGCGGGTTCGGCGGGGACACCGGCTTCACGGCAGGGAACGAAATCCCGGTGGATGCCCGGGAAATCTATACCGATCATCCTCTGAACCGGGGACTGGCGGGCTGCATACGCAACGGCAGGCAGGCGTTCAATCGCGGCGACGCATACGCGCTGCTTCCGTCAGGAAACGGAGCAGAGGTGCTGGCAGCCATCACCGATTATCACGAAAACATCACGGCGGACTGCTGTCTGGGGCTTTATGAAAACGCAAGGGGCGGCAGGGTCTGCACGGCGGGGTACTATCCGTTCAACTGGATATCGGACTACAGCAAGACGATTCAGCTCAAACGCCTCATGGTCTGGCTGTCCGGCGAACGGCTGCCCTCCTATGTGGACAGCTATCACCGTATTTTCAATCACACCTTTGTGAAGGGTTCGCACTGTGTCGCCGCACTCTGCAATCCCACAAACGAACACCTGGAAAATGTCCGGGTTGCCATCCGCACCGAAGCGGATTCGGCTGTATGCCGGCATCAGGATATGACCGCCGTCACACTGCGCGGCGTCATGCCGGAGGAAGGAGAAAAATACCGTATTTTTACCGTGGATAAGCTCCCACCGTATGAAATGGTATTACTTGAGGTATGATATTATCATTTGATCAGAACAATCGCACAAAAACCACGGAGCTGCTTTCACATCACGACGTTGTGTTCCGAGCGCCGGTCTGCGACCCGTCCTACGGTCTGCCCATCGGCAACGGCAACACCGGCTGTCTGCTGTGGCTCTCCGACGACACGCTGCATATTCAGGTGAACCACACCGACCTGATTGATGGCATAGAATCAGGCGCGACCGATTGCGAAACACCGCAGGAACACATCGCGTTCTGCCGCAACGGCGTCCGGGTGGATATCCAATTCGACTGCCCGATTTTTGAAACCATCTATCAGCAAGGCTTCGAGGCGCGGCTGTCTCTGGCAGAGGCTGCCGCTCACATCCATGGCAAAACCGCGTTCGGAAGCGCGGACATATCTGCCATCTGCTCCGAAGCCTGCAAAACGGCTGTAGTCAGGGTGAATACCGATTTTACGGATGCACTGCCGATGACCTGCCGAATGCAGCGATGGGGAAGCCGGGCGTTCATGCACTGGTACTTTCTGTTCCGGGATCATCCCCAGATGGGGCTTGAGGGAACGGCGTCATCGATTGAGGATGACTGCCTGTGCGTGACACAGCAGATGCGCGGACGTGCATTCTGCGCGGCGCTGACTGCCGTGTCGGCAGACGAGCATGATGCCGTCTGCGTCGGCTCACACAGCGCCGACCTGCGATTCACGCCGAAAAAGCAGCGCGACATTCTGTTATACATCACAATCGGCATCGGCGATACGGCGGAAGACGCGAAAAAGACTGCGCTGGAGCAATTGCAGAACGCGCTGCATACCGGCTTTCAGGCAATCGCGGAGGCGCACCTTGCAAGCTGGGAGAAATTCTGGGAAAAATCCTTTGTGTCATTGCCGGAGGATCAGGATTTTCTCGAAAATTTGTGGTATCTTAATCTATACTACGCCAACTGTCAGATGCGCGGCAGTGTTCCTGCGCACTTCTGCAACGGAATCTGGGGCTCTTACCATGATTTCGTTCCGTGGGGAGGCTATTTCCACTACAACGGACAGCTTGCAACCTTCCCGCTGGAGGCTGCCGACCATCCGGAACTGACGGAAACCTATTACCGCTTCCGACGGGCGCAGCTTCCGCAGGCGATGAACTTCGCCCGCGAGATCAAGCATACCTCCGGCGCGTTCTATGACGACATCTGCGACATGAATGGCGTGATGTCAACGGGGGAAAAAGACAACTGCACCTGCGGCGCACAGATTGCCCTTGGAATGTATCAGCACTATCTGTATACCGGCGACGAGAAGTTCCTGCGTGAAACCGTTCTGCCGGTGATGCGTGAAATCGGGCGGTTTTACCTCGATGTGCTGGTCATGGCGGAGGACGGCTGCTGGCATATTTACAAAACGCAGGGTTACGAAGGCTCGCCACTGTTGGACGACAGCATCACCGACCACGCGATGATTCGCGCGCTGTTTACGACGCTGCAAAAACTGCTTCCGGCAGAGGAGGCTGCCGTATATCGGGAACGGCTTGAACGGCTGGCACCGTTTACGGCAGTGAATTTTGACGAGGATGAGCTGACGGCAGACGGCAGGATATCACACGGTATCGGAAAGGGAAAGATGCCGCCTGCTGATCGCGTCCTCGGCGTGGGAATAAAAGACGGAAAATGGATTCGCAAAACCCGCGGCAATCCGGCGAAGGATTATTACGGCTTCCCGGATACCGAAATGGCGCCGCTGTTCCCGGCGGGCATCACGGGGCTTGCGGAGCGTGACAGTGAGCTGTTCCGCATGATTACCAACAGCGCGCTGCTGCATCATGAGGTGAAATTCGGTCATGAGATGGAAACCTGCATGGGTTGGTGCATGATGCCGATTTATCTTGCCAGACTCGGGCAGGCGGAGCTGCTGGTCAACCAGTGCGAGCAGACGATTTCGGGCTGGATTATTTATCCGCAGGGCTTCGGCTTCTACACGCCGATGGACCGGCAGGAGGGATACATCACCGAGCGGTTCCGGCATTATCGATCCCGCAGGGAAGGCACCAGCGAACGCGGCGCGGTTCCCGGATGGAACTTCCGGCATTTCGATTACGAAACGCTGCCGATTCTTGCGGCGTCGGTCAATGAGATACTGCTGCAAAGCTATGATGGAATTCTGCGTCTGTTTCCCGCTGTCCGGCGTGACACGCGGCTGGCGTTCCGTCTGGCGGCGGCGGGCGGATATCTGGCGGACGCGGTGTACGATCACGGAAGCTGCGCTGTGACCATCGAATGCAGACGGGGCGGCAGGCTGTCCATCGCGGTGGACAATGTGGACGAACCGCTGAAATTTTTCGATGCCGACGGATCGCCGATCTGCGTAAGCGGGACGGCTGACGTCTACACGCTGGAAACAGCGGCGGGACAGAGCATCCGCATCGTTTCGGGCAACGCGCCCTCGTTTGAGAGAGCCTATGACCGTAACATGGAGCAAAAAACCTGCGGCGACGCCAAACTTGGCACGCAGAAGGAATTTTGAAAAAATTATTTTTGAAAGGAAGACATACCATGAAAAACAAGCAGTTACTCGTACTCTTTCTGGCAGCATCCATGCTGCTCAGCGCGTCCTGCCAATCCGGCAGCAACGACACGCCGTCCTCCGACGACACAACCACCAATCCGCCGGAAACCGAAGCGGATGTGCTGGATTTCCTGCCGGAGGGGCTGGATTACGGCGGAAAGGAAGTCAGCATCCTGTACGCACAGGTAGTCATGAACAATCTCGGCGAGGAGAACGAAGTCACCTACAGCCTTGACGAAACCGGCTCCGGCGATATCGTCATAGACGCGGTTTACAAGCGCACGAAGACGGTCGAGGAAAAGCTGAATGTCAAGATCGTCTCCCGTGAGGAAGACTGTTATGACACGCTGAAGACCGCGATCATGGAAAACGCGCTGTCCGGCTCCAACGATTTTCAGGCAGTCTGCGGACGTCTTGCCACGATGTCGGGCGTGGTTCCGGAGGGATATTTTTACAATCTTCGTGATATCGACACCCTGGATCTGTCAAATGCATGGTGGGATCAGGCCGTTAATGAGGGTATGCTGCTGAACGGCAAGCAGTACTTTATGACCGGCGATATCAACTATTACGACGACTATGCCGTTATCGCGATGGCCTTCAACAAAAAGCTGTTTGAGGATTATCATCTGGAAGAGCCGTATGATATGGTACGGGAAGGCACATGGGATTTTGAAGCCTTCTGCAGCATCGTCAAAAACGCGCAGATCGATCTGAACAACGATGGAAAGTATGATGAAAACGACTTTTACGGCTTCACCGCCGATCAGCGCTTCGGTACTTCCACACTGCTGGGCTTCGGTGAAAGAGTAACCACGACGGCGGATGACGGCTCGATCGTATTCAATCAGTCGGAGTCCATGATCAGCAAAGCAATGACTATGGCGGAGCAGCTTCTGTCTGAGGATGCGTTCCTTGTCAAGGAGCGCAAGCTGGGGTATGCACTGGGCGATGCGTTATTCCCGAACGGTCAGGCGCTGATGGCGCAGACACTGATCGGTAGTATCGTTTCCTATCGTCAGCAGATGACGGATGATTTCGGCATTCTTCCTTTCCCAAAGTATGATGAGGCGCAGGAGGACTATATCAGCTCGGTGAACCCCTATTGGGCGTCGGTCTATGCGGTGTCGTCTTCCTGTCAGGATACGGATATGATCGGTTATGTTCTGGATACGATGGGAGCGCTGTCCACCGACACTGTGGTCGAAGCGGTCATTGAAAAGAATGTGCTTGTGAAATCCAGCCGTGACGAAGATTCTGCGGAAATGCTGCGTCTGATCTTCAAATCAAAGATTCTTGAACCGGCGATTGCGTACAGCAGCTGGGGTGCGGAGCAAATCTGGAACACCATCACAATGTGGAATGACGCAAACGGTTTCGTTTCGTACATTGCTGAGAATGCGCCTGCCGCAAATCAGAAAATTGCTGACATGATGGAAAAGCTCGACGCGCTTGAGTAATAGTTTCAACAGAACCATCCTGTCTGCCTTTGGCAGGCAGGATGGCGCTGGTATAATTTTACATGAAAGGCTGCCGTTTGTCACCGCGTTCATTCGTTTTTGCGTGTGATGTCTTCGGCACGTATGGTTAATTTATGGATTTTTCGATTTACCGCCGCAAGGTGAGCGGCTGCTATACGGGAAAAGCAGTAGGCGGCACACTGGGAATGCCCTTTGAAGGCAATCTCGCCACCCGCCACCTCACCGGTTACGACCCGGTGCCCGACCGGATGCTGCCCAACGATGATCTGGATTTGCAGGTCGTCAATCTGGAAATCATCCGCCGCTTCGGACTGCCGGTCAACCGCCGTCACCTTTCCACCATGTGGGAGTATACCCAGGACGGCGGTCCGGACGAATACGGCCCCGCCCGCTGGAATGTGTCGCTGAGACGATACGCCCCGCTGTCCGGCTATTACTGCAACAAATTTTATGCCGGCATGGGCGCGGCTATCCGAAGCGAGCTTTGGGCGTGTCTTGCACCCGGCGATCCGGCGCTGGCCGTGCGTCTGGCGATGGAGGACGCCTGCTCCGACCACTACGCCGACGGTATGGAGGCCTGTATGTTCCTCGCCGCCATCGAGAGCGCGGCGTTTGTGGAATCCGACCGCGACCGGCTTATTGAAATCGGTCTGTCCTATATCGAACCGGACGGACGCCTTGCCAGAGGAATCCGGGACAGCATCGGTTACTATGAGCAGACCCGCGACCCATACGCCGCCCGGGAGCTTCTGCTGGAACATTATTACGTGCAGAACTGGACGGATGTGACCATCAACCTCTGCCTGATTGTCATATCCTGGCTGGCTTCGGAAGGGGATTTCAGCAAGGCAATCTGCACCGCAGCTGGACTGGGCTATGACACCGACTGCACCTGCGCTACCCTTGCTTCGATTCTCGGAATCATCAATCCCGACGCCATCAGTCTCGAATGGACGGCGCCCATCGGCGATACGCTGGTGCTGAGCTGCGGCATCATGGGCACCCATGAGCCGGAAACCATCGGCGGGTTCTGCGATCTGGTGGCGGATACAGCAGTTCAGGTTTGCGAATACTACGATGCGGCTGTCAAGCTGGAGAATGCTCCGGCGCTGTCCGTCATTCCCCATTGGACGGAAGATTGTCACGCGGCGGACGGCTTTGACTGCACCCATGAATCGATGGTTGCCTGCACGCCTCTGACGCTGCGGTTGATTTACCCGGAAACCGTGTCGCTGATACCCGGCAGACCGGATACTTACACTCTCGTTCTGCGCAATCCCGCCGGAACAACCTTATCCGGCGAAGTAAAGCTGTCGCTGCCCGACGGATGGCAGGTTGAACCGGCATCCGCCACATTTACGCTGGAACCGTCCGCCGAGATGCGCGTAAAGCTGACGATCACCGCTGCGATGATGGAAAAGCGCCGCCCGAGAGACAATAACCTTGATTTGGATTTCACGGTAAACGGCATCAGCTGGCGGGTCAGCGCCGGACTTCCGACGGCGATTCCGTGGCTGCGGGAGAATCTTCTGACCGGCGAGGTGGAGCAGATCGAAGCCCACGAGGTCTTTCAGACGGTACCGGCGGGGCGCTGGTGTTATCGGACAGCGATGAAAGTGAACGAATTCATGCAGGTGCGCATGGGTGTCATGAGCCAGCGTCCGTTCACGGCAAAGTTCAACGGCAAAGAAGTATCATCGGGCGACGGCAGCTTTTACGTGCCCGCTTTCCATCGGGGAAGAACGGCGGTCAACCTCTCCACCGACAGGCTGGACGGCTGCTGGAACTATGTCGAAATCATCGTGGAGGACGGTGAGCCGGGCGAGCTGTTCTTCGGTCTGGCGCGCCAGCACAGCTGCGGCGAATGGCTGATCGGCGTGGAGTACAGTCTTGCTCCGTTGCTGCAATGATATCAGGCAGAGAACCTACAGGAGGATTATTATGGGCAATTTTGTAAACGATTTTCGGATGAATCATGTTGGATTCCCTTGCCATAGCAAAAAAAGTTTCGTCTTTTACGGCGAATCCCGTGAAGAATTCACCGTCATGAAGATGCGGAACGCTGTGCTGGAGCCTGTGTATACGGCCAAGTTTGTGCAGACGGCGGGCGCATTGTGCGGCGATTTCACCTGTGTGACCGAGCCGGGTGTGTATAAGATTAAGAGCGGAAACAGCTATAGCCGTACTATTTATATTTACGACCATATTTACGATTCGGTTTGCCGGGTGCTGACGAATTATTTCGTGTGGCAGCGCTGCGGTGACGATGCTGGATGGAACGGGAAGTGTCACGACCATGACCGTATTATCGATAAATATGGCGAAGAGCATTCGCTGGTCGGAGGACATCACCAGTCCGGCGACCTGCGCAAATGGGCGTTCGGCAGTGCGGAAGGCGTATGGGGACTTTCCAAGTTCTTAGAGCTGGGCAACCCCCGCTGGAATCGGGGCGACATTCAGTATGACATCGCCCACTCGGCAAAATATTTCCTTTCCCGTACCTCAAGAGAGGGTTACGTGTATGACTGCACGTTCGTTCCCGAAGGATACGACCAGAATGCCTGCAAAGGCGTGGGATACGCCGACTATGGTTCATTCTGGGAGCCTTTCCTGTACTTTGACAGACCTACCGACCCGCAGGGTCATTGGAATGTGATTCGTCTGCTGGCCTCCGCCTCGGTGACGCTGCGTGAGAGCGACGCCGATCTTGCAGAGCGGTGTCTGACGGGCGCCAAAAAGATTTGGGACTGGATGATGCGGGAAGGGCAGTTTGTCAGCAACTTCGACTGGGAGATTTATCCGCCAATCGGTCACGATGGCTTTAAGGAGTGCCTGTTCCGGTTCTATTTTCCAGGCTCGGCATTCACACTGTGCGGCTGTGCTGTGTCCGCCATGGAGCTGTATCAGGCGTTTCCGTGTCAGGAATACAAGGACGCGGCAATCTCGGCTGTCAATACGCTGGCTTCCTATATGATAAAGGACGAGCAGGGAGCGCTGAACTATTTCCGGCTGAGCGCCGAAGACAGCAGACCGGCGGAATCCGTTGGATTCTTCCCGTTCAATCTGCCGATGGTCTTTGTGGAGGCGCTGGATTTATGGAGCGATCATCCTGACGCGGCAGAATGGCTGGAATGTGTCAAAGCCGCTGTGAAGAAATTCAGCTGGATGTCCCGCACAAATGCCTTCGGTAAAACCACCAACCATTGTACTGCCGGAGAAACACCCGATAAGCCACGTTGGAATTACGGAGCGTCCTCTTTCGTCATGGATCTGGGCGATACGGCGCGGTTCCTGACAAAAGCGTCCCGCTATACGGACAGGACGGAATGCCTTGCCATCGCGCAGCGGCTGTTGGATTTTGTCATGGGCGCCAATCCGGCTGACTCGTCCTGCATCGAGGCGGTAGGATATAATCAGCCCTGTCGGGCGATCTTTGGCGAATTCTTCCCCGCGCAGCCCCAGATTCCCGGCGGTATGTACACCGATATCCAGCCCAGCGAACCGGATTTCGCGCGGTTCGGACGGGAATACGATATGCCTGTCGTAGGCGCGTTCCTGTATGCGCTGGCGTTGTATCAAAAGACGATTGCGGAATCGGGCGATTGCTGAAAAACGGACGTTGTAAAACCTCCTAATACTCCCGGTTCTCATAAGATTCAGGAAATCGGCGCAGTTTTTCTGCGCTTCGGATAATAAGCAGCTGCACATAGAAAAGACCCCGCCCGTACTCATGAGATAACGGGCGGGGGTTTCACCCTGTTTTCAAAGCAGGATGCCGGCGTGTCCTGCGAGCCGGTCATATTACATAATCATATGTGTATCGTTCTCTTTGCTGATCCAGAATATCCTGCAGCGTGATTCCGTCGAGATATTCGTTAATCACGCGGTATAATCCCTGCCATACGGGAAGAATGGCACAGCCTTCATAGCGTTCACATTCGATCGGGTTGTGCTCCAGACAGGAAACCGGAGAAAGACTTCCTTCGGTCAACCGCAGAATTTCACCTACCGTATACTTGTCAGGGCTTTTGGCAAGCTGGTAGCCTCCTTGAAAGCCGCGGTTCGTCCGAAGGATATTTGTTTTATTCAGGGCAGAAACAATCTGTTCCAGATACTTTTTAGATATGTTTTGCCGTTCAGCAATATCTTTCAATGACACAAAGCCGCTGTTCTGATGCTCTAGTCCGAATTGGGGAATAGTCAAAACGGGTATAGGCTGCACCTATTACCTACTATGCCTATATGATATTGGACAATTCAAAAAATATGGTGTATAATATATACATCAATCAAGAAGGAGGTAACTTTCCATGAGAAACATCACAGCGAGAAAGAACAACGGATACAAGTGTATATGTATGTGTATGATGCAGCCCAAGGATCGTCGTATCATTCGATGTTGCCTGCCCTGAATGTGATGCTCGCCTCGCTTTTGGAAGTGGGTCAAACTGATATAGCGTTCTTTGGAAGCCGTTTTATTGGGGCTTCCATATTTTTATGCTTATTATTCCTAGGGCAGGAGGTAGACGTCATGAAAAAACTGGCTGCGGTGCTTGCGGCTGTGTTAGCGGTTGTTTCATTTGCAGGATGCGAATTTTCGGACAGCGATCCGGACAGCCGCGAACAAACAGAAACTCAAGACGATCACGGCGAATTGAAATTGATCGCTGCCGCTCTGGCATAGGGTGTGGGTTCGTTTTTAGGCGAACCGTGCGCCGTGCCCGAGGAAGATGTTTATATTTTGCTGGACATTTCGGAATTTGGATATGAGTCGGATTTGGAATTTTGCGAGGTGCTTGCACGGGATGTCGGTGTAGGAGCGGTTCCCGGATCCAGCTTTTTCAGGGAACCTGTCAACCACCTGATTCGTCTGCATTTTGCTAAGCGCGATGAGACTTTGAACGAGGCGCTAAATCGGTTGGAGCATATTCGCAAAAAATTTTGGTAAAATAATTCGGTTGTCAGGCTATGGGGGATTGACAATATGAGCTGAGAAAGCGGGTATCAATAGAAATTGCGAGAGCGGCATACGATTTTCCCTTGGGGGGGAATTTCGATATTGCCGCTCTTATTAAAGTGACACACTTCTGAATGGGGGCAATTGTATGACGTGCAAATTCCAAGTGTCACCCCCCGCGAGGGGAGTGACAGAGAGGCAATTGCTAAGATTCCTAAGAAAGATAATTTCAATCCACACTCCCCGCGAGGGGAGTGACCGAGCAGGGCAAGGACGCCGGGCGAGAGCTGCACATTTCAATCCACACTCCCCGCGAGGGGAGTGACCCCTTGGGACGGGAATTTGTGCACATCAAGGGCAATTTCAATCCACACTCCCCGCGAGGGGAGTGACGAGATGTTCTGAGGACACTGTCATTAAAAAGGGCATTTCAATCCACACTCCCCGCGAGGGGAGTGACTGTGGCTAATACGGATAGTAAATTATCACGTGAATTTCAATCCACACTCCCCGCGAGGGGAGTGACTGTTCCCATCAGCACCCTGACCAGTTGCAGGTTTATTTCAATCCACACTCCCCGCGAGGGGAGTGACTCAATTTCCACAACGTAGAGATTGCGGATGAGGACATTTCAATCCACACTCCCCGCGAGGGGAGTGACACAGCGGCCTGTCCGGAGCGTCTACCCGCCGCAGATTTCAATCCACACTCCCCGCGAGGGGAGTGACTGTCGGAGAGCTCGTTAAAACGTATTATTTCCGATTTCAATCCACACTCCCCGCGAGGGGAGTGACGATCTGGGGTATGAGGATTTTCTCGCCTACTGTCAATTTCAATCCACACTCCCCGCGAGGGGAGTGACATTCCTTTCTCGCAAAGTTCCGCGGATGGTTCTTCATTTCAATCCACACTCCCCGCGAGGGGAGTGACCAAACCCCCGCGCAGAATTTCTCGCAAAAGAGTTTATTTCAATCCACACTCCCCGCGAGGGGAGTGACACGATGGGAATGCACGACGAGCGCCTGCGGAGATATTTCAATCCACACTCCCCGCGAGGGGAGTGACCGCCCGCTCTTTTTTATAAACACGGAGGATATATATTTCAATCCACACTCCCCGCGAGGGGAGTGACATGATGCGTCGGACGCTGACACGCTGACAGCGCATATTTCAATCCACACTCCCCGCGAGGGGAGTGACGATCATCCACTTTGCATACAGCCATGAGCGGGTCATTTCAATCCACACTCCCCGCGAGGGGAGTGACACAATATCAAAGTTTTCGCTTTCATCCTTGCCGAATTTCAATCCACACTCCCCGCGAGGGGAGTGACACTTCTCACGTGACCATTTATCATAAAGCTCAGAATTTCAATCCACACTCCCCGCGAGGGGAGTGACTCCGTGATATGGGGAGGAATATGATGTATCGAGTATTTCAATCCACACTCCCCGCGAGGGGAGTGACAATCTCCATAATAATATCGCAACGTTGCATTCATATTTCAATCCACACTCCCCGCGAGGGGAGTGACGTTCTCGCAACCAGCAGTATCTCACCCTTTGCAATATTTCAATCCACACTCCCCGCGAGGGGAGTGACCGGACAGCGGCCGCTTCAAACGTGCGGTGCTGGAATTTCAATCCACACTCCCCGCGAGGGGAGTGACGTATGGAATTGACACAATTGCTTGTGCAAAGTAGAATTTCAATCCACACTCCCCGCGAGGGGAGTGACTTCTCCGCTTTCAGGTACCGCAGCGCAGATCGTCATTTCAATCCACACTCCCCGCGAGGGGAGTGACGCCGCTCTTCTGTGATAATGCGGAGAGCGTCAGCATTTCAATCCACACTCCCCGCGAGGGGAGTGACGATACGTTCCTTGATCTGTCCGGTAAGGGATGCCATTTCAATCCACACTCCCCGCGAGGGGAGTGACAGCAAAACAACCCATTACAAATTATTTTGCAACGCTGATTTGATTCAAAATCACAATAAATTGTGATTTTGCGCGTCCGGTTCAGCTTCCGGATCTGTGCAAATGACCATTTTTGCGGTGCGAATCGGCACGGTTTTGATGTTTGCATACCATTCGCACTGCTATAGAATCATTGAATCATTGGGGTCATAAGAGGGCTTGGCTCCATAATGCTCAATCCTGTTTGAATAGCTGTTGCCGAGATTGTAAATGCGCAGACTGTCAGTTTCTTCATTGATAACTTTCCGAAGCTTATCCCGTACAATAATCAACTGTGCATTGTCAAGAGAACACTCAAAAACAGAATTTTGTACCCGCTGACCGTAATTCACGCAGATTTTCGCTGCTTTGTTCAGACGCTTTCTCCCGGCAGCGTCGCTTGTATTGACATCGTATGTGATCAGTACCAGCATAGAACCACCTCACTTCCAAATAAACGGCGGGTAATCATCAAGATCACCACGGATGTATTTTGCCAGCAGTGCTGCTTGAACAAACGGAATCATTCCCCACTGTACTTGCTCTTTCAAATATGGATGCTGTATTTCTTCATACTTTTTCTTCTGCCATTGATCCAGAAAATCTCTCCTCGCATCATCAGTCAGAAGCACGGCGCCGCTTTCCTTTTGTGTAAACGATGCATCTGTCACAATCTTTTTGTTTATCATTGTCAGAACAAAACGATCCACAAACGGCGCTCGGAATTCTTCCAATAAATCCAGCGCCAGCGAACATCTTCCCGGACGCTCTGTATGGAAAAATCCCACATACGGATCAAGCCCCGCCGTTTCAAGTGCGGAAGTACATATGGATGTCATCAGCGCATATCCAAAAGAAAGCATGGCATTGACCGGATCCATCGGCGGCCGACGGTTTCGTCTGTCAAACGTGAAAAAGTCTTTTTGCTGGAGAATCATCTCGTCAAAGACAGAGAAATATCGATTGGCGCACTCTCCTTCCAAACCGCGAAGCGTGTCCGCTGATTCAGCAGAATAGGCTGTTACTGCCCCATCCTTGATCTGTTTGGCTGCCTGTTCGATTTTGATATCATCTACACGTTCACGGTGGTCGCTCAGAACTCTCCTGAGAACTGCGGCACTGTTGCTCAGTTTGGCTGAAATCATATTTCTGGCGATATGCAGAGCCTTTTCCGAATCATCCGCAATTCTGTACTGCGTTCTTCTCACAATCACATTCCCATATGTTTTGCCCACACACCGGGATAAAAATTTCCCCTGCGGTGTCAGAAATGTAACCATGATGCCCATTTCCGCACATTTTCCCAACAACGCAGGGGAAGCTCCCGGATATCCAAAAATAACGATACTTTCCAGCAGATGAAGCGGTCGTTGTCCGCGGATCTCCCGATCCACGGACATAACCACATTTTCACCGTCGAGAGAGAGGTATGCATCCGGGGTTGTGATGTACAGCGTATTCTGCAATTTTTTCATCCGTCATTCCTCCCGAGATTTGTGTCATTATAGGATTTGGCAGATTGAATCTTTTCCAATTTCGGAATGCACTCTTCTTTTAACGAACAGGCGTTGCAGGCTTTCGTTCTTCTGGGATGGGGAAGGTATTGTCTGTCAAAATACTGATGCATTTCCGCTGCATATCCACGGACTGTTTCACGCAAATCCTCTGTGAATTCAACCTTAGCTCGATGTCTGGTTTCAAAATAGTACAGCGCGCCTTCGTGAATGATACAGCACAGCATCTCCTCCAGACACATTGCCTGCGCAGTCAATTGCAGCATATCGCATGGATTTTCTTTGGGAGCGCCCCGTTTGTATTCTACAGGATATACGCTGTAGCATCCTTCCTTCCCGCGAAGTGAGATACCTTCCCGGCTCGTTCTGCGGAATTCCACAACATCGCAGTCTCCCGACAGACCGAGCGTGCGGGAAAATACCGGCATCGCTCTGGTAATGAGAACTTCTCCGCGAGATTCCGAATGATAAACATCATGCGCGTGGTCATGCAGCAATCGCCCTTCCGCTGTACGGTCATTTTCGCTCCAGATATGATCAATATGAATCAACGCCCATTGCCTTCGACAGAACGAGAAATGTTGAATTCCTGATAGCATCAGGAAATCTTCCTCATTATATTCCATCGATGACTTCAAGCGAAAGATCGGGAAGCTCGTCCACTGTGATTGTATAATCATTTGCAGAGGAAGGCTCGATCACGCCGTCGTTCAGCTCCACTTTCAACAGGCTGTGTACTTTGGCGGACGAATACTGACCGTCTTTGCAGTTATGCTTCCACCAGTACAGCTTCAAAACCTCCATGGAACCATCGGGACGAGCAGAGGAAGCATCGTTGATGAACAGTGTGCGCAGACATTCCTTAACGACTTCCGCGTCTTCCTCGCTGAAGCCGGTTTTGTCCGCAAGCTGCACATTGATTGCTCCCTTGATTTTATACAGTCCGAAACGTACAAAATGCTTCATACCCATCGTATCCGATGCCTTTTTCTCACCGGGTTCACCATTGACGCTTTTTGTGATCTGGATGGATTGAATCTCAACCGGTGAAATGCTTACAGCCTGATGAATGGAAACCGGTCCGCGTACACCTACCGATACACTGTCGGATTTGAAGGCAAATACCTGTCCAAAGGTACGGACATCCAGCCATTCTTCACAGGCTTTGGACGTATATTCCTTTTTCGTTTTCACCTTACCGATTGTTTTGGAAGCCCGCTCGCTGAGACTTGTGAATCCGTCCTCTGCTCTGTCGTCGGACTGAACGAAGATTTTGTTTCCCATATCCTGCATACGGTTGCGGATCTTTCTCTTGATGCAGACATCGGACATTTCACCCAGTCCGTTGTAGTCTGTGCGGGGACGATTGCCGTTGAGCGGATCGCCGTTCACATTTGCCATGCTTGCGGAGACCAATACGATGAAATCGATTTTGTTCTGAAGAGCTGCCATTTTATTCTTCCTCCGTTTCGTTATCGACACTGTTTTTTGTGTAAAGCGCATTTTTCTGGAGATAGTAACCCATGATATAGGTCTCTCTCAGAGAGGCGTTCCATTCCGTCTGGGGGTGCGCGGAAATCTTTTCGTATACTTCGCCGATCAGACGGTCGTAAAAAATTCTCAATCCCGGTGTCAGCTTGGGATAATAGCTTTTCTTGAGCTGCTCAATGACATTTTTCGCAGTCTGAGCGGGACGGGTACAGAATACCGATTGCATCCGAATCGCGTTTGGTTCTCTTGCCTCGCCGTTGTCATACGTATCGCGTTCCGCTTTTTCCAGTATGGCTAACAATCTGCCGTACTGGTAGCTGATATCGTTCTTATCCTTTTCCAATGCCATCAGATATTCCTCCTGTTTCCAATCCATATAGTATTTTCTGATAACGGCACAAGCCGTAAACTGAAGATAGTCCCTTGTGGTTGCATCATAAGCCAGTGGATGTGTTGTTTTCTGCGCGATGGCCTGAACAATATCATAGGGCATTCCTGCGCCGTCAACACGACAGGCAAGCAGCCGTTGAAGCTGCTGCTTCATAACTCGCTCATCCGTCTCGATGCGTCCGCCGCGGTCTGTACCAAAAGCACAATTGATGATCCGGTCAAGAGACGGTGACTCGATGCCAAACCTGTTGTGCTTCCAAATACAGGTCGTATCCCACTTTTCCAGCTGATCAAGAAAATCCTGCACCAGAATCTCATTATAATATGTCACCGCCAGCCGTCCTGTAGTTGCCGCATCAAACGAGGCGATCACCGCACAGTCAGCCCGATCAAAATCTTTTTTATAACCCCACAATACCTGTGCAAGCTCTTTGCGGTATTGTGCGAGCTTCAGAGCCGGCGTTTCGCTTCTCGGACGCAGCGGATTGATCGGACGCGGTAGTCTCTTTCCTTTGGGATTCCAGCAGAGGAATGTACGTCCACCGATGATGACGCCCTGGCTTGCGGCAAGCCATTTCAATGCGTTGTGCGCTTTTTGCGATGCTTCATAACCGATGGTGACAGCCTGATCATCCGACTTGAAGCGTCCCCGATAGGTAAAATTCACGGTATCATTGGCGGAAATCAGCTTTGCGTTGCCGTTGATGGAGATGATTCCTTTGAGATGCTGCTTCGCGGCTGGGGTTGTACTGCCGGTTATCATGCACAGTACCTGCTCATCAGCAGATTTTTTTGCCGTATAGTAATTGATAAACGAATCAAACAGGCTTTGATTGTTCCAGCACGCGCCGCCGTTTGCATCCAGTCCGACCACAATCCAACGCACCATATCTTTTTCGCCGGGCTTATCAATACCGGCACGAGCCAGATCATCCAGTAACGTTTTTCCTTTTACATACGAGAGGATCGGTGCAAGCATCGGGTGGCTGTATGCTGATTCAGCCCAGTCTGTAAGCTGTTCCACATAGGCGTCTAATTTATCTTTATTTATAACAGAAATATATCCTAACTGATCACACAATGGGTGAGGAGCAATTGTTGTGCCAGCTCGTCCAGCAGATTTTTCAGTTGCTGGAATAATTATTTTAGGTTCGTTCTTACCAACAGCGGCAGCCGATATGAATTGCCCATCCTGATTGATTGTAATTTCGATCTGAGCAGCCGTAATGATATGTGCGACCGGCGCAAGAGGCTCTTGGGCTTCCTGTGTGGATACACCTACATAAGAACGGTGGTTTTCATAGGTTTCGTATGCTTTCTGCAAAAGCCCCATTATTCCACCTCCCCGAATTCACGCAGTCCGATGAAGTTGCCGGCTTCGTTACCGAACGGTTTCATCTGCATAGCGCCGAGCGGCTTGTGAAGCGGACATTCTTCGGGTTTCGGAAATGTTATCACACCATTTCGCATGACGGGATACCAGAAATTTGCCGTCATGCGCTCTTTTGTTTCCTCCGACCACGCTTCGTCCGCGTAGGTGATTCCGTGGTACATCAGTCCGAACGCCAGCTCATTGAGATCGTCATATGCGCCTTTTCCTTCACCGAATACGCATGGTTCCACATAGGCCTGACATTCCCGCGTACCAAGGAAAATGTCCCGCCGCCCGCCTTTCTGAATCATTCGTCGGGCGATATTGTGATGTTTGTTTTCATTTCGGTCCGCGACCAGCTCGGGACGGTTCATGTTCCACTCAAAATGAGCGCGAACCTGATACCGGCAGTCCCGCAGATAGGTGTAGTAGGAAAGATCATTGCCGCCGTTGTACTTGATCGGTCGAATGCCTTTGACTTCCGTTCGGATCTGATTCATGATACGCACAGCATCAATATACCAAATTATGGTTGGCTTCCAGTATATGGATGAAAGAACACCTTTCAATGCCTCATACGTGGGAATGTGATAACTGCATTTTTCACCGCCGACCCGTGTGATTGGATCGGAAAATAAGCCATAATCGCCCCAGACCTCAAATTCTACCAGATTTGGGTAGCGCATTCGCCATGCCCCCTTTCTATTTCATTCGTAATCAATCCGGTTTGTGAACTGTAATATTCTGATGCAAGACCAAGCATGATACCGCCGGCAAGCGGAATCAGCCCATGATTTTCTTCTAATTTCTTCTTTTGGTGTGCGTACAGAGATACAGTATATCCCTTCGCATGGGACAGTCGTTCCTGCACAAAAGCGATATCATGCTTAGCACGTTCCGACAGAAGATCGTTAATGACGGATTCCCCCTCTCCATATGGAACAATGACATCTGTTGTATCATTGTCAAAAACGGTAAACGCCGCTCCCGCCGAGGCAAAAGCCTGATGAAACATAAAAGCTGCGGCCGTATCATCATTTTCTGATATCCAATGCTCATTCTCAGCCAGCAAACTAAAAATTGTGGGCAGATTCTTCGAGGGTAAATCGTGATATTCACGGTTATTTTTCTGCTGTATCGAGAACAATTGCCGGTAATAATACTGTACGGCTTTATCCGAAGAAAGGTCATTGCCGTATTGTCCGGGATTCTGCTCATAGATCGCCAGAAGCTGTTCCGTCGCTTGTTTCGCCATTTGAATTTCGGGCAGATGTGACAGGTTCTCGTTTTCCGCACGCACAATATAGACAGGCTGAGATATGTCTGATTCCCCATTTCGATTGCATCTTCCCGCGGATTGAATGATACTGTCAAGTCCTGCGGTCAGCCGGATTACGGCTCCGAAAGAGATATCAACGCCTGCTTCAATGACCTGTGTTGAAACGCAGACGGTTTTTCGTGGGTTTTCAGATGACAGCGAATGATAGAGGTCTGCCAATACAGCCTTTCGATGCGCCATGCACATGGATGCCGAGAGATGGAACAGGTTACAGTCCATTTCCTTCATTATAATATATAGAGTTTCCGCTTCCTCCTTCTTATTACAGACAATGAGAAGGCTGTCTGCCGATTCAAGAATTTTCGCTCCCAATGCAGGGATATCTTCCAGCCGGTATGAACCCGCATGACGCAATTCGGTGCGTTTGAAAATATCCCATAATTTCGGATCATACGGCACGATGTCACCGACAGCCGCGCGAATCGGATGAGCGACTGCTTCATCGCAGGGCTGTGTCGCGGAGCACAGGATGACAGTGGAATGGCATATTTCGGCGAGAAACGAGATTGCCAGATGAAATAATGTCAGCATTTTGTTCGGAACTGTCTGCACCTCATCGATTACGATCACCGAATCTGCCAGTGCATAAAAACGTCGTATCGAAGACGTTTTTCCATCAAACATGGTATTCAGCAGTTGAACCAGTGTGGTAATCATGATGGGCGACGACCAGTTTTCTGTCAGAAGCTCGTATTGCTCCCATTTTTCAGAGGAGTTTTTTTCATGAATGACATTGGAATGATGTTCAAGGATGATTTCGTCCGCTTGCAGGCAGTCTCGTATCACCTTACTGTTCTGATCCAGAATAGAAAGCAGCGGCGATACAAAGATGATTCGCTTTTTCTCGAATTCCGCCGCATGAGCAAGTGCGTATCGGAGGGACGATAAGGTTTTTCCTCCGCCGGTTGGAACATTCAAACGATATATACCCGGTTGCTTTGCGGCGAACTTGCGGCAGGTATCGGAAATTTTTCGCCTTGCCCGGTTGATCTGCGTATCGCATGGGAAGGTATCGATCTTTTTTTCAACCCGTTCAAGCAGAGTCATCCAGAGTGTCCGATTAGCAGCGGGCGGAAAGACTACGTCGTCCATGAATTCTGCGGTGTCGCGGCGATCTCCTTCTATGACCGCGGAAGTAAGGAGGCGGACGATCAATCCGAGAAGAAACGTAGTTTCTTCATAATCCGGGGACATTTCCGAGCATTTTTGCAATAACGGTGTAAGTTCTTCCACAGCTTCTCTGAACAGTTCGTCGATTTCCGCTTGATTGACACATTGAATCAGAAAATTACGGATTGCATCGATATCTCCTTCGGGAATGCTTTGAATCCGGTGCAGGAATCCGTTTTCATGATGTTCATTGATGCAATCGAACAAACCGTGATGTGCTCCGATTGCATATGCGAGGATTTCGCAAACAATGCTGTCAAATGTGAGTTCACTTTCCAATGCATGATATCGTTCCAAAAGAAATCTGACTCCGGCAAATGTATGAATGACAGAACCGCGGTGGACATTTTCACCATCCACCGCACGTTCAAGATATTCTTTATACTCTGTCTTGAATTTTCCGGTATCGTGTAGAATGCCCGCCAGATATGCACATTTTCGAAGTCCAATAGTATCGAGTACTTCTCCTGCATATTTCGCAGCATTTCGCGAGTGTTCGGCGCACGTTTGCACGGTTCGATGTCCATCGGCAAATACGCGGATGTGTGCAGGATAGTCAGTTTGCATGAAAAATCACCTGCTTTTAATTCGGATAGGGAAATTTGGAACTCTATTATATATTATTATTGTAGCATACTTTTCCTTAATTGTCAATGATTTTTATCAAATATTGTAATATTTTGTCATGTTTTTGAGTAAGCAAATTAATATTATCTTATAGCACGGAGACCACAAGCATCAAATCTCCTATTTTTTCATATCCCTGCGAATGATGAAAGATACAATGGAAACCAGCGCCACCGATTCGTTGATAATGCCGATCCACGAGCCGACGAAAATGTCGTAGATGATGAAGCAGACGGATACCGGTGCGCCGATCATACGGGTGACGCGGGGATTTTTCACCCATAGCGAGAGGGTGACGCAGGTGGAAGCGCAGATGGGCAGAAGGGTGATAGCCGACCGCCAAGTGGAGATCGCCAGCGCCCAGTTGATCAGAATAAACAGCACCGGCCAAACGGGGGACTTCGCCCATTTTTTCTCGCTTTGCATGAAAATCAGCTCGCGGAAGATACCGACGAAATTGGGAATCGCCCCGCCGAAGGCTGTCAGACAGAGATAATGGATGACCCACATCACGTCCGCACCCAGCTTGCAGGCGATGAGCCGCTCACGGTTTGTCTGCTGATAAGACGCGAACAGAAACGCCATGCCGAACACGCCGAAAAGCTGAGCGACCAGCTTGATGACAGAAAAATCGTTCATGTTATTTTACATTCTCCATGTTGTTATTCTGTGCTATAATCAAATTATGAAATAGGCATTTCATAATTTGATTATAGCACAGAATTCCGCGGTTGTCAAGTATGTTCTGCGAAGTTAATGGAACCGGCTAACGTCCGTCGAAATAGTGGGACGGCAGCGTTCCCATGTATTTTTTGAAGGTTTTTGTGAAAAAAGATGGGTTCTCGAAACCGCACAGGCGGGCGGCTTCCGCCACCGCGCAGCCCGACGCGATACATTCCGCCGCCATCAAGCAGCGGTAATGGTTGGTGTATTCCACAATCGTCCGACCCGTGAATCTTTTGAATTCCCTGCACAGGGCATATTTGTCGGTACAGACAGCTCTGGCGATCTCATCCAGCCACATCCGGCGGCTGTAATGCTCCCGGATGTATCGGATCACAGCCTTGACGGTTTCGACGGATTGGGCTTCCTGCGGCGGACTGCTGCTTTGTATCGCATGATTTTCGGTCAGCGTAATCAGGATTCTTAGCAGAATTTCGTATAAGCGCGCGGTTCGACAGGACAGCGCGCGGTTCCGATAGGTGTCCGACAGCTCCAAAATCAATCGAGCAAGCTCCTCGCTGTGAAGAAAGGGCGTGAATTGCAGCGCGTCGTAATCGATGCCCACCTGTTTGCAGAATGCCGCGCTGACGATAAGACAGGTGTATTGCAGCCGGTCGTCGGTGCCGGTGTAGTGAATCACGCCGGAGCCTACAACAACGATATCGCCTTTTTGAAATGCGCGCCGCTCGCCGCCTAGCAGAACCGTTCCCAGACCATCGGTGCAGAGCTGGATTTCCAGTTCCTCGTGCCAGTTGGCCGTTTTGCTGCACGTGAACGGCGTCCGCCGGATATCCGGCTGAAGATAAAAGGGCAGCTTGTCGTCAAATTGCCCGTATTCCTCGTATCGTGTGCCGATCATGGATTTGCCCCCCCTGTTTGCAAGATTGTGCTATTTTTCTCCAATATTCTTTGTTGACACCGGAGGAAAAACACAGTATAATTATATCACAGCGGCTTTGAAATTGCAAGAAGCTGAACAGGATAAAGGAGAACAAAGCTATGAACCATGCAGTTTTTACCGATGATTGTGTGACGGCGAAGGAGCTGAAAATTACCGAGGGCGTGCTGATCGGGGAGCCGGCGGCCGTCATTGACACCGACGTGGGCGAGGACATCATCAGAAAGGGAGACGAATTTGCCGACGAGATTGCCGAACGTTTCGCTGCGGATTTTGAGAGACCCGAGGACAAAATGTGTCACGTTTCCACCTTCGCTGTAATCGGCGGAACGGTGTACATGACCTATTACGCCAACACGAAGGAGCCGTCGGAGGATCCCAAAAACCAGACCGCACGGCTTGTATATGCACCGGCGGACGATTTGAAAAACAAAACCTTCCTCGATTTGCAAACCACGGGCGATGTGGTTGACGGCAGGCTGGTGGACATGGTGTACGACACCATTTTCATGCAGAAGGACGCGGACACCATCTACATCATGTGGACCGCGCGGGTGGAAGGGAACTACTACCGCTTCTACTGTCCCTTTACGCTGTCCACCAAAACGCTTGGCGAGATTGGCGTGAACCGATTCAAGGTAGGGAAGGTTGTCAACGATTTCAGCGCCACCGGAATCCGCAGCGCCCTTGCGGAAAACGACATTCCCTGCAAGAAAATGTACTCCGACATCGGCATCATGCAGAAGCTGTCCAGCCGCATGGAGAACGGCGAGGTCTGGTATTATTCCGGCGCCTACAGCGGTGATTTCACCTGCATCATCAAAAGCCGGGATCTCATTACCTGGGAGTATGTGTCCCAGCCGGATTTCCCCAACCTGTCCCAATGGGAGAACGCCACCTATGTGTACGGCGACAAATGTTACTATTTTGTTCGCCAGCAGGACACCACGCCCTATGGCTTCCTGACCGCTTATGATCTGGTGAATGGAACATGGGAGAAGCCGGTGCTTGTGGGAGATTGTCAATCCCGTTCCGATTTTATCGTCTATCGCGGCGGACTCTATCTGTTCCATGCGCCCATCGACCGGGAGCACATCGGTGTGATCAAAATCGACACCGACAATCTGGCGGGCAGCAGCGTTGTCTTACAGGCAAAGATGCACACCAGCTGCTTTTATCCGTTTATTCAATACTATCAGGATGGCGAGCTTGCAATGTCCTACACGGTGGCCAGACAGCATATCCGTCTGGCGCGGTTCACGTTGGCGAAATATCTGTAAAAGAACAGAGCGGCGTATTTCAAAATTGAATACACAGTAAAAATTCGATTTCTTTGCAAAAAGCTCTTGCAAAAATAATGGAATAGGTGTATAATATACTTACAATTCAAAAGCGGGGAGCTTGATGAGCATCTATGCTCGGACAGGCTGAGAGGAAGGTACAACCTTCGACCCATGAACCTGATTTGGATAATGCCAACGTAGGGATGCCTGAACACAAGCGTATTTTAACGGGAAGCTGCCAATGAAGGCGGCTTCCCACTTTTTATTTGCTTGGAGGTGAATGAAAATGGTACAAATCAACGGAGAGAGCCTCGATATTGCAGGCAAGACGATTGCGGAATATCTGGCGGCTGCGGACTATGATGTAAGAGGAATCGCGGTGGAACGCAATGAGGAAATTGTCCCCAAAGCCCAGTATGGCGATACCATACTGGCGGACGGCGACATCGTGGAAATCGTGAAATTCGTAGGAGGTGGCTGAGCTGTTACCGACAAAAGACGACATGACAAAAGCGCTCGCCCAGCGCCACGGTGAGGCGCTTCAGCAGACCTTTTCCCAGGCGGCGGTGGCTGTGTGCGGTTTGGGCGGGCTTGGGTCAAATATCGCCGTGTCGCTGGCCCGTGCGGGAATCGGCAGACTGATTCTGATTGATTTTGACAGGGTGGACATTACCAATCTTCACCGCCAGCAGTATAAAGTATCGCAGATCGGGCGGTACAAGACGGACGCGCTCTGCGAAAATCTGATGGAAATCGCGCCGTATGTGGAGCTTGAAGCCCACACGGAGCGCATGACGGAGAGCAATGTGACAAGCCTTGTGCAGAACGCTGACATTATCTGCGAAGCCTTCGATGACGCGGCGGCAAAATCCATGCTGGCGAATACCGTTCTGGAGCAATTGCCGGAAAAATATCTGGTAGCCGCCTCGGGTATGGCGGGCTTAGGCAGCGCCAACAGCATCCGAACGCGCCGCATCACGAAGCGCTTTTACCTTTGCGGCGATGGGGTCAGCGATGTCAGGGACGGGAACGGATTGTTTTCGTCCCGTGTCATGCTTTGCGCCGCGCATCAGGCGCACACCGTTCTGCGCATTCTGGCAGACGAATATGAAGTATAATTAAAGAAGGATTATAAAAATGAACAACGATAAACTGATCATCGGTGGACACGAATTCCATTCCCGTTTCATTCTCGGATCGGGAAAATATTCGCTGAATCTCATTGAGGCGGCGGTCAAGGACGCGGGAGCGGAGATTATCACCCTTGCCGTCCGCCGCGCCAACACGAAGGAGCAGGAGAGCATTCTGGATTTTATTCCGAAGGGCGTTACCCTCCTTCCCAACACCAGCGGCGCGAGAACGGCTGCGGAAGCCGTCCGCATCGCGCGGCTTGCACGGGAGCTTGGCTGTGGAAATTTTGTGAAGATTGAAATCATGCGCGATTCCAAATATCTGCTCCCCGACAATCAGGAGACGATCAAGGCGACGGAAACGCTTGCAAACGAAGGCTTCGTGGTCATGCCGTATATGTATCCCGATTTGAACGCTGCCCGCGATCTTGTCAGCGCGGGTGCGGCAGCCGTTATGCCCCTTGCTGCTCCCATCGGTTCAAACAAGGGACTGGCGACCCGGGATTTCATTCAGATTCTGATTGATGAGATTGATCTGCCCATCATCGTGGACGCGGGTATCGGCAGACCGTCCCAGGCCTGCGAAGCGATGGAAATGGGCGCCGCCGCGATTATGGCGAATACTGCCCTTGCCACGGCAGGCAACCTTCCCATGATGGCTTCCGCGTTCCGACAGGCGATTGAAGCGGGGCGGAAAGCATATCTTTCGGGACTTGGCAGAGTGCTGACCCGTGGGGCATCGGCATCCGACCCGCTGACCGGATTCCTGCGCGATTAAGGAGCGGTATGATGGAAAACCAATTCTTTGTGGACTCGGAGTATCTTTCTCCCGAAGCGCTGGTCAAAAAGCACCGTCTGGAGAACGATCCGTCGTCGCGGAAAAATCATATGGAATATCTGCCGGGCATGGAGCGGATTGAATCGGATGTCTGCGCCAATGTCATGGGACACATGAACGCCTATGATTCCTCCCGATATACCGCCAGAGATGTTAAGGCAGCATTGGAGCATGAGGTCTGCACAATCGAAGATTTCAAAGCCCTCCTTTCCCCTGCGGCGGAACCGTTCCTCGAACAGATGGCGCAGAGAGCGAGACTGGAAACCAGCAGGCACTTCGGAAATACGGTCTATCTGTTCACCCCGCTGTACATCGCCAACTATTGCGAGAACTATTGCGTTTACTGCGGCTTCAACTGCTATAACCATATCCACCGCATGAAGCTGAATATGGAGCAGATTGAGCATGAAATGAAGGTCATTTCCGACAGCGGCATGGAGGAAATTCTGATTCTCACAGGGGAGAGCCGGGGACAGA
Source organism: Clostridia bacterium (assembly GCA_017472255.1). GTDB lineage: Bacteria > Bacillota > Clostridia > Oscillospirales > CAG-272 > Flemingiibacterium. The sequence goes on from JAFUQU010000016.1 coordinate 37,548, forward strand.
GCGATGTGAATTACATCGGCGAAGCCTGCAAGCTGGCAAGAAAGTATTTCCGCATGGTGGGGCTGGAGATTTATCCCGTCAACACCGATGAATACCGTTATCTGCATGAATGCGGGGCGGACTATGTAACGGTTTTTCAGGAAACCTACGATACCGATAAATATGAGCAGCTGCATCTTCTTGGACATAAGCGTGTATGGCCCTATCGCTTTGATGCGCAGGAGAGGGCACTTCGCGGCGGAATGCGCGGCGTGGCGTTCTCGGCGCTGCTTGGGCTGTCGGATTTCAGGAAGGACGCCCTTGCGAGCGCATTGCACGTTTATTTCCTTCAGCGCAAGTATCCCCACGCGGAAATGTCGCTGTCCTGTCCCCGGCTGCGCCCCATCATCAACAATGATAAAATCAATCCGCTGGATGTTCATGAAAAGCAGCTTTGTCAGATTCTCTGCGCCTATCGGATATTCCTGCCGTTTGTCGGTATCACGGTATCATCCCGTGAGAGCGCTGAATTCCGCAACGGCATTGTCAAAATCGCGGCCACGAAGGTTTCCGCGGGCGTGTCTACGGGTATCGGCGACCATGAAAGCAAATACAGCGGCAAGGCGTCGGACGAAGCTGCGGGCGACGAACAGTTTGAAATCGACGACAACCGCAGTTTGGATAAGATGTATCAGGACATTGCGGGGGAGGGTTTGCAGCCTGTTCTGAACGATTACCTGTATGTATGATATCCTTAATGCAATATTGTGGATATGCTATTGACAAACCCATCCAGAATGATGTATAATATATAAGTAATATACGGCGCCCGATCATAAGGGCGGCGTATATTCAAATTGGCAGTTAGTTTACGCTAACCGCCGTGAAGGACTTTTGTCAAAAAAATAAACCAATATTAAGGAGACACATATATGACGAAAATTGACATATTCTCCGGCTTCCTCGGCGCCGGAAAAACCACGCTCATCAAAAAGCTCATCGCTGAGGCTTATACCGGTGAAAAGCTGGTACTGATTGAAAACGAATTCGGCGACGTTGGTATTGACGGCGGATTTTTGCAGGATGCGGGCGTGAACATTAGAGAGATGAATTCGGGCTGCATCTGCTGTAGTTTGGTAGGCGATTTCGGAAAGGCGCTGAAGCAGGTGCTGACCGATTATGCGCCCGACCGTATTCTCATCGAGCCTTCGGGCGTGGGCAAGCTCAGCGATGTGATTCGCGCTGTGGAGAATATTGATTCCCCCGATATCGTTCCGGGCGCTTTCACCACGGTGGTGGATGTGAACAAGTGCAAAATGTACATGAAGAATTTCGGCGAATTCTTCAACAATCAGATTGAGTGCGCGGGAACTGTCATTCTCAGCCACACCACAGGGGTTTCCGACGCAAAGCTGGCCGCCTGCGTTGAGCAGATTCGGGAGCACAATCCTTCGGCGGATATACTCACGACGCCCTGGGAGCAGCTCACCGGTGCGCAGATTCTGGAAGTGCTTGAAAAGAAGAATACGTTGGAAAACGAATTGAAGCAGCTTGCCGAAGAAGCGCAGGTTTGCCCCGTCTGCGGTCATCATCACGAGCACGAGCATGAACACGAACATGAACATGAGCACGAACACTAACACGAGCATGAGCACGAGCATGAGAATGAACACGAGAATGAACATGAACATTAGCACGAACACGAACACGAGCATGAGCACGAGCATGAGCATGAACACGAGCATGAACATGAACACGAGCATGAGCACGAACATCACCATGACCATGATGAGCATTGCTGCTGTGGCCACGACCATGATCACGACCACGACCATGATCATCATCATCACCATCATGCGGACGAAGTATTCACCAGCTTCGGTGCGGAAACCGGTCGCCGTTACACCGTTCAGGAAATTACCGACGCGCTTTCCGCTCTGGCAAATGAAGAAAAATACGGTATTATTCTTCGCGCCAAGGGCATTGTCAACGGCACCGACGGCTTTATTCATTTTGACTATGTGCCCGGAGAACCCGATGTTCGTTCCGGCAGTGCAGCACCTACCGGTCGTCTCTGCGTCATCGGTTCGAAAATCCATGAGGATGCGCTGAAGGAACTGTTCATGCTTTGAGCGGAGGAGGGTAATCATGGAAATCCCCGTCTATTTATTTACCGGTTTTCTGGAAGCGGGCAAAACCAAATTTATACAGGATACTCTTACCGAGCAGCCGTTCACAACGGAAGGGAATATTCTCCTTCTTATCTGCGAGGAGGGAATAGAGGAATATGACCCCTCGGCTTTCTGCACCCATAATGTGCAGTGCGAGGTAGTCGAAAAGGAAAGCGACCTTACCTCCGAGTTCCTGCTGTCTCTGCTGAAAAAGCACCATGCCACGCTTGTGATGGTGGAATACAACGGAATGTGGCAGCTTGGCAGCCTGTACGAGAATATGCCGGAGGAATGGTATGTATATCAGGAGCTGTTCCTCTGCGATTCGCACACCATCGAAAACTATAACAAAAATATGCGAAGCCTTGTCGTGGACAAGCTGTCCTCCTGCGACCTCGTTGCGTTCAACCGCGTGGATGCCGACACCGACCGTATGCCGCTTCACAAGCTGGTGCGCGGAGTCAGCCGAAGCGCCAGAATCGTGTACGACATGACAGACGGTACCATCGAATACGACACGATCGAGGATCCTCTGCCGTTCGATATCAATGCGGACATTATCAAAATCGAGGATCGGGATTATGCGTACTGGTATCGGGATATTGTGGAAGACATGGAGAAATATGACGGTAAAAAAGTCCGGTTCAAGGGAATGGTTGCCAAGGATGAAACGATTCCGAAAGGCAGCTTCATCTGCGGACGTCATGTGATGACCTGCTGTGAGGACGATATCCGGTACAGCGGCATCGCCTGCAAGTGGGCGAACAGCGAGTCGTTGAAATCCTATGATTGGGTGGTTATCACCGGAAAGATCGCTATCGAAAAGCACAAAATCTATACGGCGCCAGGTCCTGTGATTAAGATTAATACCGTGATACCCGCCGCTCCGCCAGAAGAAGAGGTTGCGACATTTAACTAATCCGTCAGAAAAAAACAGTCACCGGGAGGTGGCTGTTTTTGTTCGTTATCAGCAATGGGGGCTTACAGCTGGCGGAGCGGATTCTTAAACCTTCCGCCTCCTTTGCAATCATCGCCATGCGGTTTTCGGATGTGGGCGCGATCAGCGACACCAGATCAACGCCGTATTGATGACAGATCGGCAGAAACTCCCTTGACGGAAAACTACTCTCTGTCAAGGACGAATAATTCAAACACTATCCGCTGTGCCACCTTGAATTCACCGCAGCCATGTAAAGACCGCGTGTGCGCTTAGCAGGATACCGACATATCCCCGGCAACCGACGTATGCCAACACGTTGCAGAATACTATGTGATCGCTCACATTTACCCGAAGTGGTCAATATTAAATTTTGTGTTATTCTGTGAATTTTATTTTTCCTGATTGTGAACGGCGAATTTCCGATAAAGCAAAAAAATTTTGAAAAATTTTCATTTACCTATTGACAAAGTAGGTAAATGGTGATATAATATAACCAACCTAAACGGTAGGTAACAATGTCAGAACCAAAATCATGGTCAGGTATATTATTGTTAAGGCAGGTACTGGGAATGGGAAACTACTTTTACAAGTTAGTCAGATCCAATTTCAGATTCGGACGAATGTGTCGATGTTGCATCGGATCACTGTAAAAATATAAACGCGGCAAATCATATCGATTACATTTTTTAATATTGAAAGGAAATACAAATCATGTCTAACTATAAATTCGAAACACTCCAGCTCCACGTAGGTCAGGAATCTCCCGATCCCGCAACCGATGCCCGTGCGGTACCGATTTATCAGACCACCTCTTACGTCTTCCACAACTCCGCTCACGCAGCAGCACGCTTTGGTCTGGCGGATGCGGGCAACATTTACGGTCGTCTCACCAACTCCACCCAGGATGTGCTTGAAAAGCGCGTCGCCGCTCTTGAAGGCGGTGTAGCCGCTCTCGCTCTCGCTTCCGGCGCTGCAGCGATTACTTACACCCTGGAAGCGCTCGGACAGAACGGCGGTCACTTCGTATCGCAGAAAACCATCTATGGCGGCAGCTACAACCTGCTGGCACATACGCTCCCGAACTTCGGCATCACCGCTACCTTCGTGGATATCCACGATCTCGCCGAGGTGGAAGCCGCAATTCAGGACAACACCAGAGCAATCTACATCGAAACCCTCGGCAACCCCAACAGCGATATTCCGGATATCGACGCGCTCGCCGAGCTTGCGCATAAGCACGGTCTGCCGCTGGTTGTGGACAACACCTTCGGCACGCCTTACCTCATCCGTCCTATCGAGCACGGCGCGGATATCGTAGTACATTCCGCTACCAAGTTCCTCGGCGGTCACGGTACCACCCTCGGCGGCATTATCGTGGATTCCGGTAAGTTCGACTGGGCAGCGTCCGGCAAGTATCCGGCAATCGCTGAGCCGAACCCCAGCTATCACGGCGTATCCTTCGTCAAGGCAGTAGGCCCCGCAGCGTTTGTTACCTACATCCGCGCGATTCTGCTCCGCGACACCGGCGCAACGATTTCGCCCTTCAACGCATTCCTGCTTCTTCAGGGCATTGAAACCCTGTCCCTGAGACTGGATCGCCACGCAGAAAACACGAAGAAGGTTGTCGAGTTCCTCGCCAATCATCCGCAGGTCGAGCACGTCAACCATCCGTCGCTGCCCGATCATCCCGATCACGCACTGTACGAAAAGTATTTCCCGAACGGCGGCGGCTCCATCTTCACCTTCGAAATCAAGGGCGGCACTCCGGAAGCGCACAAGTTCATTGACAGCCTGGAGATTTTCTCCCTGCTTGCCAACGTGGCAGACGTCAAGAGCCTTGTGATTCATCCCGCAACCACCACACACAGCCAGCTGAACGAGGAAGAGCTGCTCGACCAGGGCATCAAGCCGAACACCATCCGTCTTTCCATCGGTACCGAACACATCGACGACATCATCGCCGACCTGCAGCGCGGCTTTGATGCTGTAAAGTAAACTATCTGGGAGGAATATATCATGTCGAAAATCTATACATCCGCTGACCAGCTTATCGGCAAAACGCCGCTTCTTGAGCTGACGCACATCGAAAAAGCACTCGGTCTGAAAGCAAAGCTCCTTGCAAAGCTCGAATACTTCAATCCCGCCGGTTCCGTTAAGGACAGAATTGCCAAGGCGATGATTGACGACGCAGAGGCATCCGGCGCACTGAAGCCCGGTTCCGTCATCATCGAGCCTACCTCGGGCAACACCGGTATCGGTCTTGCGTCCGTAGCAGCGGCAAGAGGCTATAGAATTATCATCGTTATGCCCGAAACCATGTCCGTGGAACGCAGACAGCTGATGAAGGCATACGGCGCAGAGCTTGTGCTCACCGAGGGCGCTAAGGGTATGAAGGGCGCCATCGCCAAGGCGGAGGAGCTGGCTAAGGAAACGCCGAACAGCTTTATCCCCGGTCAGTTCGTCAACCCGGCTAACCCCAAGGCACATAGAGAGAGCACCGGTCCCGAAATTTATGAGGACACCGACGGAAAGGTTGATATTTTCGTTGCAGGTGTAGGCACTGGCGGAACAGTTACCGGTGTCGGCGAGTATCTCAAATCGAAAAATCCGGCTGTTAAGGTTGTTGCTGTTGAACCGGCTTCTTCTGCGGTACTCTCGACCGGCGTTGCGGGACCGCATAAGATTCAGGGTATCGGCGCGGGATTTGTGCCGGATGTATTGAATACAAAGGTTTACGATGAAATTATCCCCGTCTCCAACGACGATGCGTTCGCTACGGGCAAACTCATCGGCAAGAACGAAGGCGTACTTGTGGGTATTTCCTCTGGAGCGGCGACTTACGCGGCCATCGAGCTTGCAAAGCGCCCCGAAAACGAGGGTAAGACCATAGTTGTTCTTCTGCCCGATACCGGCGACAGATACTTGTCCACACCGCTGTTTGCGGAATAAAAGAAAGCACCGGTGCCTGTTATAATCGGCACCGGTGTATTTTTATAAGGCGCAGAATCGATTGGAACAGGCCAAACAAAAAATGAGGAGAACAATCATGATTCCAACAAGAGACGAAGCATTATCGCTTCTGAAAGAATTCAATTCCGAGCCGTTTCACATCAGGCACGCTGTCACGGTCGAGGGAACGATGCGGTATTTTGCCAGAGAGCTTGGATATGCTAATGAAGAGGATTTCTGGGGGATTGTCGGACTGCTTCATGACCTCGATTTTGAACAATTCCCCGAGCAGCACTGCATCAGGGAACAGGAACTCCTTCGTGAGCGCGGCATCGATGAACGCATCGTTCACGCAACGGCGAGCCACGGTTATGCGCTGACGGTTGATATCAAGCCGGAGCATGAGATGGAAAAGGTGCTTTACGCGGTGGATGAGCTTACGGGACTGATCGGCGCGGTGGCGATTATGAGACCGTCCCGGAGCGTTTCCGACCTGGAGCTGAAATCGGTTAAGAAAAAGTATAAGAATCTGAATTTCGCCGCCGGATGTTCAAGAGACGTCATTGAGCGGGGCGCCGATATGCTCGGATGGACATTGGATGATTTAATAACAAAAACCATTCTCGCTATGAGAAGCTGTGAAAAAGTGTATGAAAATATTTGAACTGATCGAAAAGCTGGCAGCCCGGAGAAATCTGTCGGATGATGAATTCAAAACATTGCTGACAAACGATGAATCGGACGAGGCTCTCTTTGAAGCCGCCGATAAAAAACGCAGGGAAATCTACGGCGATGAGGTTTATATCCGAGGGCTTATTGAATTTACCAACTACTGCCGGAACAACTGCTATTACTGCGGGATTCGGCGCGACAATAAGAACGCGGAACGCTATCGCCTGACTAAGGAAGAAATTCTCGCCTGTTGTGAAGAAGGCTATTGTCTCGGGTTTCGCACCTATGTTTTGCAGGGCGGTGAGGATCCCTATTATACGGACGAACTGATCTGCGACATCGTTTCCGAGATTCGGAGGCGGTTCCCGGACTGTGCGATCACCCTGTCCATCGGCGAAAAATCAAAAGAAAGCTACAAAGCCTATTTTGATGCCGGTGCAAACCGCTTCCTTCTGCGTCACGAAACCGCGTGTGACGCGCATTACCGTATGCTGCATCCTGAAAGCATGATCCTGCAAAACCGGAAGCAATGTCTGTATGATCTGAAAGATATCGGATATCAGGTGGGATCGGGGTTTATGGTGGGGTCGCCATACCAGACGATCGATAATCTGATCGCGGACATTCGGTTCCTACAGGATTTGCAGCCGGATATGATCGGCATCGGTCCTTATATCAACCACGCGGATACGCCGTTTTCCAACTTTGAAAACGGGAGCTTAGCTCTCACGCTGCGACTGATTTCCGTACTGCGGCTGACATTCCCTTACGCGCTGATTCCGTCAACGACGGCGCTTGGAACGATACATCCGCAGGGACGGGAGCTTGGGCTGAAAGCCGGCGCGAATGTGGTGATGCCCAATCTTTCGCCGGTGAGTGTGCGGAAGCTGTACGCCCTTTATGAAAACAAAATATGCACCGGCGAGGAAGCAGCTCAATGCCGCGGTTGTCTGGAGCGGCGTGTACGCTCGGTCGGATATCGGATTGTAACATCAATCGGAAATGTAATTAAGGAGAAAAACGATGCAGATTTATCTTGACAACGCAGCAACAACAAAGATGAGCAAAACAGCGATTAACGCGATGCTGCCTTATATGAACGGTGTCTATGGCAATCCGTCAAGCCTTCATTCCGTCGGGCAGAGAGCAAACGAGGCGCTTGCCGATGCGCGGGAGCGCGTTGCGAAGCTGCTCGGATGTGGGGCGAATGAGATTACGTTTACCTCCGGCGGCAGCGAGGCGGATAATCAGGCGATTGTCTCCGCTGCGCGCATTGGCGAGAAAAGCGGTAAGAAGCATATTATTTCCACCGCGTTTGAGCATCACGCGGTTCTGCACACGCTGAACAAGCTGGCGAAAGAGGGCTTCGAAATCACACTGCTGGATGTTCACGAAAACGGCATCATTCTGCCCGAGCAGGTGGCAGACGCGATTCGGGAAGACACCTGTCTTGTGACGGTTATGTACGCAAACAACGAGATCGGCACCATACAGCCGATTCAGGAAATCGGCAAAATCTGCCATGAAAAAGGCGTGCTTTTCCATACCGACGCGGTTCAGGCAGCGGGACATCTGCACATTCATGTAAAAGAACAGAACATCGATATGCTGTCGCTCTCTGCACACAAATTCCACGGTCCCAAGGGAATCGGCGTGCTGTACGCGCGAAAGGGCATACGTCTCTCGAATCTCATCGAAGGCGGCGCTCAGGAGCGCGGCAAACGTGCCGGTACCGAGAATATCCCCGCGATTGTGGGTATGGCGGCGGCGCTGGAGGAAGCGTGCGGTCACATCGACGAATATGCGGAAAAAGTAACCGCTTTGCGGGACAAGCTGATTGCGGGACTTTCGGAAATTCCGCATTCGATTCTCAACGGTGACGCCAAGCGCAGACTTCCCGGCAATGTGAATTTCTGCTTCGAAGGCATTGAAGGCGAATCCCTCCTGCTGCTTCTGGATGATAAAGGCGTTTATGCTTCTTCCGGTTCGGCCTGCACGTCCGGCTCCCTTGACCCGAGCCATGTGCTGCTTGCGATCGGCAGAGTGCATGACATCGCGCACGGTTCGCTTCGCCTTACGCTGTCGGATGAGAACACGGAGGAAGAAATCGAATATACGATCGGCGCGGTTAAAGAAGTAGTGGAATATCTGCGCGGCATTTCTCCCATCTGGCGGGATCTTGTCAGCGGAAAGAAAGAATTTATCATTAAATGAGGTGCAAATATGGCTCTTTACAGTGAAAAAGTAATGGATCATTTTCGCAATCCCCGGAATATCGGTGTGATTGAGAACGCAGACGGAATCGGTGAAGTCGGCAACGCAAAGTGCGGCGACATCATGAAAATATATCTGAAAATCGATAACGACATCATTTCGGATGTGAAGTTCGAAACCTTCGGCTGCGGAAGCGCCATCGCCTCCAGCTCCATGGCGACCGAACTCATTAAGGGAAAGCCGCTTTCGGAAGCATTGGGCTTAACCAATAAAGCGGTTGCCGAGGCGCTCGACGGACTTCCCGCACACAAGCTGCACTGCTCGGTGCTTGCCGAGGAAGCGATCAAGGCGGCGATCAAGGATTACTACGACAAAAACGGTATTGAATACGACCACAAGCAGTTCCCGGATTGTGAAAGCTGCGGTCACTGTTGTGGAATATAACGATGCTGAATCAGTTTTCAAGAACCGAGCTTATATTCGGAAAAGAAGCAATGGAGAAGCTGGCGTCCTCCCGTGTCGCTGTGTTCGGAATCGGCGGAGTCGGCGGATATACGGTGGAAGCGCTTGTTCGGTCGGGCGTCGGCGCGATTGATCTTATCGATGACGATAAGGTGTGCCTGACCAATATCAACCGGCAGATTTTTGCCACCAGAAAGACGGTCGGTCAATACAAGGTGGATGTTGCCGCCGAGCGCATTGCCGAAATCAATCCCGATGCGAAGGTGCGAACTTACAAAACCTTCTATACCCCCGAAACAGCGGATCAATTTGACTTTTCGGAATATGATTATATTGTGGATGCCATCGACACTGTTACCGGAAAAATTGCTCTCGTGCTGAATGCCAAAGCCAAGGGCACGCCGATCATCAGCTCGATGGGCGCCGGAAACAAGGTTGATCCTACCGCTTTTGAGGTCACGGATATTTACAAGACGTCGGTATGTCCTCTTGCTAAGATTATGCGTTACGAACTGAAGCGCAGAGGCGTGAAAAAGCTGAAGGTTGTCTACTCGCAGGAAAAGCCGATTACCCCCATCGACGACATGGCAATCAGCTGCCGCACTCACTGCATATGTCCTCCCGGAACGGCAAGAAAATGCACGCAGAGAAGACAGGTTCCCGGCAGCAATGCCTTTGTCCCGTCCGTGGTCGGTCTGATTATCGCCGGAGAGGTTATCAAGGATTTGACGAATTTCAAAGCGCCGAAATGAAAAATGTTTAACGTCAGAAAGAGAGGAATGCCGGAATGACAATTACAACGAAAGGAAGATATGCTCTGCGTGTGATGATTGATCTTGCGCAGCATGGCGACGGTTCCTATATTCCGTTGAAAACGGTGGCGGAACGTCAGGGGCTTCCGCAAAAATATCTGGAGCACATTTTCCGATTACTGGTGCAGAATCATATTGTCGAAGGTGTTCACGGCAGAGGCGGGGGATATTGCCTGACCCGAAAACCGGAAGAATATACGGTGGGCGAAATTCTGCGTTTGGCAGAGGGAGACTTTGCTCCGATATCGTGTCTGGAATGCGGAGCGGAACCGTGCGAGCGCGCCGGAGAGTGCCGCACGGTTTCAATGTGGAAAAATCTCCAGGGAATGATCGAAGGGTATCTGGACGGCATTACGATCAGGGATTTAATGTCGGATGCCAACAACACAAATTGCGGGGTGTAATGATGGCGGCTCAAATTGATGAAGAAAACGCCGAAGTAAAAAACATATCTGCCGAGGAATTTGCCAAAGCCGATTTTTCAAAGGTAACTCTCCTGGATCTGCGGGAGAAGGATGAAGTTCTGATTTCAGGCATTGAAGGCGCAATCAATATTCCTTTTTCCGAAGTCAGCAAGCGTCTGAGCGATGTTCCGACGAACCAGCCCGTGTATGTATATTGCAGAACCGGCGACTGGAGCGAGGAGGTCGCCGAAATATTGGCAGAGCGCGGTTACGATGTGTACAACCTTGTGGGCGGCTACAAGGCGTATAAGGAATATCTTGCCTCCGCCAAGCCTGTCGAAATTGACGCGAAGGGACTTAAATGCCCGGGACCGATTGTAAAGGTGGCAGATACGGTTCGCGGTCTGGCGGACGGGCAGAAGGTGTTTGTGGAAGCGACGGAGGACGCTTTTGCTTCCGACATTGCCGTTTGGTGCCAAAGAACGGGCAACCGGCTGGAGAAGCTGGAAGTCAAGCCGGATGTCATTCAGGCGACGATTGTTAAGCAGACAAAGCCGACTGAAAACGTGACCGCATTGCCGGACGGAAAGACGTTTGTGGTATTCAGCGGAGACCTGGATAAAACGATCGCGGCTTTCATCATGGCAAACGGCGCGGCCGCTATGGGAAGGGAAGTGACGATTTTCTTCACATTCTGGGGATTGAATATCCTGAGAAGGCCGGAAAAGGTCAAAACCCAAAAATCATTCATTGAAAAAATGTTTGGCTTCATGATGCCGCGCGGAACGAAGAAGCTCGGCCTTTCCAGAATGAATATGGCGGGCGCAGGCGCGAAAATGATTCGGGCGGTTATGAAAAGCAAGGGCGTATCTTCCCTGGAAGAACTGATCCAGAACGCCATCGATCACGGCGTGCGTCTTGTGGCTTGCCAGATGTCCATGGAAATCATGGGAATCCGAAAGGAAGAATTGATTGACGGCGTTGAACTTGGAGGCGTGGCAACATTCCTCGGTTCGGGCGAGCAGTCAAATATGAGTTTGTTTATTTGATCATCTGCCTATTGACAAGCGGCGAAAAATGTGGTATCATAATACCAACCTACCTGATAGACAGGTGGGGTTGATTAAACTGATATCGAAAGGAGAGTCGAGAGAGCCTTCTCGACAGAATGATTATTTATGATGATTTCTACAAGAGGGCGATATGCTCTGCGTGTACTGATTGATTTGGCTGAGCATAACGACGGTAATTATATACCGATGAAGGATGTTGCCGAACGCCAGGATCTCCCCTTAAAATATCTTGAGCGAATTCTGCCCGTACTTACGAAGAATAAGCTGATTTCGGGTCTGCATGGCAAGGGCGGGGGATATCGTCTCAGCAGGTCGCCCGACGAGTACACGGTCGGCGAGATTCTGCGCCTGACCGAAGGCGAGCTTGCACCCGTATCCTGTCTTGAACAAGGCGCCGAGCCATGTTCTCGCGCCGCTGAATGCCGCACCCTTGAGATGTGGACGAAATTCTACGAGATGACCAACGCATTTTTCGATGGAATTACGGTCGCGGATCTGATGGAGACGGAAAGCGGAAACGATTACGTAATATAAGCCGTCAACCGGCGCATACCAAGATAAACAGTCATGTTTTTGCATGGCTGTTTTTTTGTCGGCATTTTGTATAAGTCTTTTCGCATTGGGTTGGATAGAATAACCAATCAACTGTGCAGACTCTCAGCTCTATTTGTGACAAACCTTAATTCTGAATAAAATCTTAAATACCTATTGACAACTGATGAAATTAGTGATATAATATAACCAACCTACCAAGTAGGTTGGTACTAATTAAGGAGGTGCGGAAATGAGAAACTTCTTCGAGGTGCTCATACGAGCTAATGTCCGTTTTGATCGATGTCTAAGATGCTACGGTGACTTCAAGCATTAACACGTAACATCTACACATCTACAAAACGAAAAGAGGATATAATTATGAAAACCAGAATTTTAACCGCGATATTGGCATCCGCACTTTTGCTCACAAGCGTTGCAGCCTTTACGAGCTGCGGCAAGACTGAGAGTGATGGTAAGATCACCCTCACCAACGTTTCCTACGACCCCACCAGAGAGCTTTACGAGCAGTATAACGCAGTTTTCGCCAAGTACTGGAAAGAGAGAACCGGTCAGGATGTGGAAATCACCCAGTCTCACGGCGGTTCGGGTAAGCAGGCGCTGGAAGTTGCAAACGGTCTCGAAGCGGATGTCGTTACCCTCGCTCTTGAATACGACGTCAACGCTGTCCGCGATGCCGGACTGATTGAGGACGGCTGGGTAAGCGAGTTCGCAAATGACAGCGCTCCCTATACTTCCACCATCGTATTCCTTGTCCGCAAGGGCAACCCGAAGAATATTCAGGACTGGGACGATCTGATCAAGGATGGCGTAGGTGTTATCACTCCCAACCCGAAGACTTCCGGCGGCGCAAGATGGAACTACCTTGCCGCGTGGGCTTACGCCGACGAACTGTATGACGGCGATGAAACCAAGATAAAGGATTTCATCAAGAAACTGTACCAGAACGTGCTCGTGCTTGACTCCGGCGCACGTGGATCGACCACCACTTTCGTTGAAAACGGTCAGGGCGACGTACTCCTTGCATGGGAGAACGAAGCATTCCTCTCCATTCAGGACTATCCCGATGATTATGAAATCATCACCCCCAGCATCAGCATTCTCGCACAGCCGTCCGTCGCAATCGTCGATGAAGTCGTTGACAAGCGCGGCACCCGCGAAGTAGCCACCGAGTATTTGCAGTATCTCTACACCGACGAAGCACAGAGAATCGCAGGCGACAACTACTACAGACCGTCCAACGAAACCATCCTGAAGGAATATGCGGATGTATTCAACCTCGACATCAACCTTGTGACCATCAATGATTTCGGCGGCTGGGATGCAGCCCAGACCAAGCATTTCACCGATGGCGGCGTGTTTGACGAGATTTACGAATAATGATGAAAAAAGCAAGCAAAAGAGTCATCCCCGGCTTTGGATTATCCATGGGCGTGACAATTTCCATACTCAGCATTGTCGTGCTGATACCGCTTGCATCGCTGGTAGTATTCACCTCGACTATGGACATCGGTGCAATCATTGAAACCATCACCAGAAAACGTGTTCTTGCAAGCTTCGAGGTCAGCTTCATAACCGCATTTATCGCTTCGGCGATAAATGCGGTTATGGGAGTAATATTGGCGTGGGTATTGGTGCGGTATGATTTCCCCGGCAAGCGGCTGCTCGACGGAATGATTGAACTGCCGTTCGCGCTTCCCACGGCCGTCGCGGGAATCTCGCTGACCTCGCTGACCGCCAACACGGGATTGATCGGCGGTTTCTTTGACAAATTCGGTATTAAAATCGCTTATACGCGCATCGGAATCGTTATTGCGCTCGTGTTCATCGGCATACCGTTCGTAGTCCGCGCTGTACAGCCGGTGCTTGAAAAGCTGGAACCATCCTACGAAGAAGCCGCAACCGTACTTGGTGCGAGCCGCACGCGCATCTTCTGGAAAGTGATCTTCCCTGAAATTCTCCCCGCTGTGTTTACCGGCTTTGGACTTGCGTTCGGCAGATGCCTGGGCGAATACGGCAGCGTGGTGTTTATCGCCGGAAATCAGCCGTTTGAAACCGAGATAACGCCGCTTATTATCATGGCAGAGCTGCAGGAGTACGATTATGCCAGCGCTACTGCAATTGCGCTTGTGATGCTTCTGGCATCTTTTTTAATATTGTTTTTAGTGAATCTGATTCAGACCAGAAACGCGAAAATTTTGAAGGGAGGCAGCTGATATGAACAAGGAAACCATCGGTTCCAAGGTGGTAAAATGGATTCTTATCGGCGTGAGCATCCTTTTTGCGATTCTGATGCTTGTGCTGCCGCTGATTACGGTAATTACCGAATCGCTGAAGCAGGGATGGCAGGTTTACATCGATTCTGTCGCCGATGAATACACGGTGAAGGCCTTGCTTCTCACATTGGAAGCGACCGTCTTTGCAGTGGTTATCAATACGGTTTTTGGATTGTTCGCCGCGTGGGCTTTGACAAAGTTCCGTTTCAAGGGCAAAAAGCTGCTCGGCACAATGATCGACCTGCCCGTTACGGTGTCGCCGATCATCGCGGGTCTGATTTTCGTCCTCACGTTCGGACGGCAAAGCCCGATCTATCCGCTGCTTCAGGAGCTGGATATCAAAATCGTTTTCGCAGTGCCGGGCATTATTCTTGCCACCGTATTTGTAACGTTCCCGTTCATCTCCCGCGAGCTGATTCCCGTGCTTGAAGCACAGGGCACCGACGAGGAAGAAGCTGCCGCGCTGATGGGCGCGAAAGGCTGGACGATCTTCTCGAAAATCACTTTCCCGCATATCAAATGGGCGTTTCTCTACGGCATCGTGCTGTGTACGGCGCGCGCGATGGGCGAATTCGGCGCGGTATCGGTTTTGTCCGGACATCTCCGCGGCAAAACCAACACGCTTCCGCTTCATGTGGAAATACTGTTCAATGAGTTCAAGTATGTTCCCGCTTTTGCGGTATCGTCCATACTCGTGATGATGGCGGTGCTCATTTTGATTATTCGTAGTATTGTGGAATACATAGGAAAGAGGGAGTCGGAGGATGTACGTTGAACTAAAAAATATTAATAAGCATTTCGGTAACTTCAAAGCGTCGGACAACGTCAGCTTCGGCATTGAAAAAGGTAAGCTGATCGGTTTGCTCGGTCCCAGCGGCAGCGGCAAGACGACGATTCTGCGTATGATCGCGGGACTGGAAACGCCCGACAGCGGTGAGATTATCATAAACGGTCAGGTGGTCAACGATCTTCCTGCAAGCAAGCGCGGTATTGGATTCGTATTTCAGAATTATGCGCTCTTTCGCTATATGACGGTTTATGATAATATCGCGTTTGGTCTGAAGGTGCTGAAATGGGACAAAGCCGCGATCCGAAATCGCGTTACGGAGCTTTTGAAGCTCATCGGACTGGAAGGGCTTGAAAAGCGCTATCCAAGCCAGCTTTCCGGCGGTCAGCGTCAGAGAGTCGCATTCGCGAGAGCACTTGCGCCGAACCCGCAGCTGCTCCTGCTCGACGAGCCGTTCGCTGCTATTGACGCCAAGGTGCGGCAGGAGCTTCGCAGCTGGCTGAAGGATATGATCACGAAACTCGGCGTGACGAGCATTTTCGTCACCCACGACCAGGACGAGGCCATTGAGGTTGCCGACGAAATTATCATTACCAATCAGGGTCGGGTGGAACAAATCGGTACGCCTTCCGAGGTTTACAGAAATCCCCAGACGTCGTTTACCGCATCCTTCTTCGGACAGCCGGCAATCTTTCAGGATTACAGCAAATTCTATACCTTTGAGGAGGTCGAGGGCTTTCAGAAGGCGATCGTCCGCCCGGAATTTGTCAAGGTGTCAAAGAAGGACGAAGTTCAGCGCTACAAACGCTCCGTTTCCGAGGGCGTCATCGAGCGCATCGCCTTCCGTGGCAACAGCTATGAGCTTGCGGTGCGTGTGAACGATGTGGTGCTGACCGCGCGGCGCGGATTTGATGAGCCGGGCGTCGAGGTCGGAGAAGCGGTGGATGTGTTTGTTTACCGTATGTTCGTGACCGTCGGCGACAAGGCATATCTGCTTGAAAACAAGGCACTCAAGGAAGAATCGGTATTTATCTGATTCGCATTTCTTCAAAGGAGTCGGTGATACTATGAAATTTAATACAGCTTTACTGCATAAGGATTATGATGGCGACCCGGCAACGGGCTCCACCATTGTACCTATCTATCAATCAAGCGCTTTTGCACAGGAATCAGCCGAAAAGCTGGAAGCGGTATTCAACAACAAAGCTCCCGGTTACGCCTATACAAGAATCAGCAACCCGACGGTTTCCGCCTTTGAGAAGCGTATCGCCGCTCTCGAAAAAGGAATAGGCGCAGTTGCCTGTTCCTCGGGAATGGCGGCTGTAACCATGTCGCTTCTCAATATTTTGCAGTCCGGCGATGAAATCATTGCCGGGGCGGGCTTATTCGGCGGAACGATTGATCTGTTCGGCGATCTGGAGGCCTTCGGAATCACGACGCGGTTTACCGACGAGGTTACTGCGGAAAGCGTGAAAAATCTGATCACCGACAAAACCAAAGCGGTGTTTACCGAGCTTATCGGAAATCCGAAGCTGAATGTGGTCGATTTGCAGGCGGTATCCGATGTGTGCCACAGCCACGGAATTCCGCTGATTATTGACAGCACCACGGCTACTCCATATCTGATTCATCCTTTTGATTACGGTGCGGATATTGTTGTACATTCCTCCTCAAAGTATATGAACGGAGGCGGAAATTCAATCAGCGGCATTATTATTGACAGCGGTAAATTCAAATGGGATAAAAACAGATACCACGGCTTTGACGAATATGCAAAATTCGGTAAATTCGCTTATCTTGCAAAGCTTCGGAATGGAATCTGGCGAAATACGGGCGCCTGTCTTGCACCGATGAATGCATATTTGAATTCAGTGGGACTTGAAACGCTGGGACTTCGCATGGAGCGCCTTTGCAGTAACGCGCTGAAGCTGGCTGAATTTCTGAAAACCGTCCCCGGCATGGAAGTGAATTACCCTGCGCTGGCGGACAATCCATATTACGAACTTGTCAAAAAACAGTTTGACGGCAAGGGCGGCGCTATCCTGACGCTCCGCCCGGGCAGCAAGGAAAAAGCGTTCAAGCTAATCAATAACTTAAAATATGCCGCCATTGCCACCAACATTGGAGATGTCAGAACCCTCGTCATTCACGCGGCAAGTACGATTTACACGCACAGCACGGATGCACAGAAGCTGAGCGCCGGTGTCTATGATGACACGATCAGAATCAGCATCGGAATCGAGGATGCCGAGGATCTGATCGAAGATTTCAAACAGGCTATCGAAAAAATACAGTAATTTCGGAGGTTTTTAATTATGGCAGTCGATTATGCAGCACTTAAAAAAGGCGGTTTCATGCGCCAGAAGCAGAAGAACAATTTCTCGCTGCGCCTGAGAGTGGTTGGAGGGAACGTCAGCGCCGTACAGCTGGCAAAAATCGCCGAGGTGGCGGAAAAATACGGCGACGGTCACGTTCATCTCACATCCAGACAAAGCGTGGAAATTCCGTTTATCAAGCTCGAACAGATTGATGAGGTAAAGGCGGCTTTGGGTGAGGGCGGCGTCGAACCCGGCGTGTGCGGTCCGAGAGTAAGAACCATCACCGCCTGTCAGGGCGAAGCAATCTGTCCCAGCGGATGCATTGATACATACTCCCTCGCAAAAGAATTAGATACAAGATACTTTGCCAAGGAACTTCCTCATAAGTTCAAGTTCGGCATCACGGGCTGCCAGAACAACTGCCTCAAGGCCGAAGAAAACGATCTCGGCATCAAGGGCGGCATCAAGGTGAAATGGCGTGAGAGCGCGTGTATCGGCTGCGGCGTCTGCGAAAAAGCCTGCCGCACGAATGCCATTACCATCGCCGACGGAAAGATTTCGCTGGATGAGAGCAAATGTAATTACTGCGGCAGATGCGTCAAGTCATGTCCTACCGAAGCGTGGGATACGACACACGGATATATCGTGTCGTTCGGCGGCATTTTCGGCAACAGCATCAGCAAGGGTGAAACGGTGATTCCGTTCATCGAGGACAAGGAAAAGCTCCTTGCAATCTGCGACGCTACGCTGGCGTTCTTCGCGGAAAACGCAAAGCCGGGTGAACGATTCAAGTTTACGCTTGACCGTGTAGGCAGAGAAAAATTCGCCGAGAAAATTTTGGAGGTATACAATGGCTGAACTTGAATATCAGATTGACGACAGTGTGGATATCACGGATGTTGTCTGTCCCACGACTTTTGTCAAAGCGAAGGTTGCGCTGGAGGAGCTTGACGACGGTCAGATCCTCGCGGTAAAGATGAATGACGGCGAGCCGGTTCAGAATGTCCCGAGAAGCATCAAGGAAGAAGGACATCAGATTCTGAAGCTCCTTGACAACAAGGACGGAACCTTCACGCTGATTGTGAAAAAGGTCGGTGACTGACGATGGCGGCACGTGTAGACAAAGATACATTTGAATCTGAAGTTCTTCATTCCGAGAGATTGACTCTGGCAGATTTTTACTCGGACAGTTGTGTACCGTGCAAGCGGCTTTCACCTGTTCTCGCGGAAATCGAAGAAAAGTATGAGAACGAGATCAAGCTCGTCAAAATCAATATCAATTTTGATCTGGAGCTTGCTGAAAAATACGAGGTACAATCCGTGCCTGCGATTCTGTTTTTCAGAAACGGCGAAGTGGTTTCACGGCTGGACGGATTCGTCAAGTCCGGTGAAATTTCTTCGGTTATCGAAAATTTGAAATAAGGAGTATACACACGATGAAAATTACAGTTGCAGGAGAAAAGAAAGAGGTCGCAGAGGGTCTTACGGTAGCACAGCTTATCGTAGATGAAAAAGTGGAGACCCCCCAGTATGTTACGGTAACGATCAACGATGAATTTGTCGATGGCGATGCGTTCGAAACCACCGTTCTCAAGGACGGCGACAATGTGGAATTCCTGTATTTCATGGGAGGCGGTCAGTAATGGCATTCACGAATGAACAGATTGAGCGCTATTCCCGGCGTATCATTCTGAAGGAAGTCGGCGTAAAGGGACAGAAGAAGCTCCTTAACGCCAAAGTGCTGATCATCGGTGCGGGCGGACTCGGCGCACCGGCGGCAATGTACCTCGCGGCGGCAGGCGTCGGAACGATCGGCATTGCCGATGCGGATGAGGTGGATCTTTCCAACCTCCAGCGGCAGATCATTCACGCGACCAAGGATGTCGGCAAGGCAAAGGTACAGTCCGCCAAGGAAACCATCGCGGAAATGAATCCGGATGTCAAGGTGAATACCTATCGCACCTTTGTGTCGAGCGAAAACATTATGGAGCTGATTCAGGATTATGATTTCGTCATCGACGGAACGGATAATTTCCCCGCAAAGTTCCTTATCAACGACGCCTGCGTTATGGCGAAGAAGCCCTTTTCCCATGCGGGCATCATCCGTTTTCAGGGTCAGCTGATGACTTATGTTCCCGGACAGGGACCGTGTTACAGATGCGTCTTCAAGGAGCCGCCTCCAAAGGACGCGGTGCCGACCTGTAAGCAGGCGGGCGTTATCGGCGCGATGGGCGGCGTGATCGGAAGTTTGCAGGCTATGGAAGCGATCAAGTATATTATCGGTGTGGGAGACCTGCTGACCGGCTATCTTCTGACCTACGATGCGCTGAAAATGGAATTCCGCAAGGTGAAGCTCCCGGCGCGTACCGATCATTGCGCCGTCTGCGGAGCACATCCCACGATTACGAAGCTAATTGACTACGAGCAGGCGGAATGTGACGGTGTTCACTTATGATAAAAATTTCGGAAGACAATTACAGGAAAATTCTTGAACACGCCGAACATTGTCTCCCCGAGGAAGCCTGCGGTCTTGTCGCGGGAGAGAGCAACGACAGCGGAAAGATTATCCGGAAGGTTTATCTTCTCACGAACATTGACCATACAAACGAGCATTTTTCGCTTGATCCTAGGGAACAGCTGGCGGCGATCAAGGATATGCGGGCAAACGGCCTTTCGCCTCTGGGCAACTGGCACTCGCATCCCGAGTCTCCGTCAAGACCGTCGGAGGAGGATAAACGGCTTGCGTTCGATAAAAAGGCAAGCTACCTGATTCTCTCTCTGATGGACAGAGAGCATCCCGTGCTGAATTCTTTCCGTATAGACGGCGATAGGGCGGAAAACGAAGGCCTTATCATCGAGGATTGACAAAGGAATTGCAGAACTATGTATGATACAATCATAATCGGAAGCGGTCCCGCCGGACTTTCCGCAGCAGTATATGCGAAGCGCGCGGCGCTCAATACGGTCGTTATTGAAAAGAATTACGGCGGCACCGGGCAGATTGCCGAAAGCGAGCGCGTGGATAATTATCTCGGACTGTATGGCGAATCCGGGTTCGACCTGGGCGAAAGGTTCAGAGCGCACGCAAAAGCGCTTGGCACGGAATTTTATGAGGGTGAAGTTACGGCGGTTTTGTCCGAAGCGGACGGCTATCGGGTTCGATTGTCTGACGGCGCCGAGCTTCAGACAAGAACGATCGTTTATGCGGCAGGCGCATCTCCGCGAAAACTCTGCGTAAAAGGCGAAGCGGAGTTTGCGAGAAAGGGTGTATCATACTGTGCGGTTTGCGACGGTGCTTTTTATAAGGATAAAACCGTCGCGGTGATTGGCGGCGGCGATACAGCTCTGGGCGACGCGCTGTATCTTGCAAATACGGCGAAAAAGGTTTATATTGTTCACCGCCGCGATCAGTTCAGAGCCAACAGGCTGCTTCAGGAACGTGTATCCAATACGGACAACATCGAGTTGATTCTGAACGCGGTTCCCACCGAAATTGCCGGTTCCAAAAGAACCGAATCGCTGCATTTGATTCGCGGCGGTCAAGGGGAGACCCTATCTGTTGACGGCATATTCATCGCGATAGGAACCATACCCAACAGCGGGATTCTGCAAGGGCTTGCGGCGCTTTCTGCGGACGGCTATGTCATCGCCGGGGAAGATTGCGCCACCTCCGCAAAAGGCATATTTGCGGCTGGAGACGTGCGGACGAAACCGTTAAAGCAGGTTTCCACCGCTGTGGCAGACGGCGCAAACAGCATTTTATCGGTTACGGAATATTTAGAAGAAAACGGGCGGTGACTGTGTGAAAACAGAGAAAATAACAACAGATATACTCATCATCGGCGGCGGTACGGCGGGCTGTTACGCCGCGTTGACCGCGTCTGAGCGCTCGGACGCGAAGATCCTGATCTGCGAAAAGGCGCATATCAAGCGCAGCGGCTGTCTTGCGGCAGGCGTGAACGCGCTGAACGCCTACATAACCGAGGGAAGGACGCCGCAGGATTATGTCGATTACGCGAAAAAGGACGCCGACGGCATTGTCCGTGACGATCTGCTTTACACGATGTCGGAGCGGCTGAATTCTGTTACCGCGAGACTGGAGGAGCTGGGGCTTGTCATACTCAAGGACGAAAACGGCAAATACGTGGCGCGCGGCAATCGCAACCTGAAAATCAACGGCGAAAACATCAAGCCGCTGCTTGCCGGTGCGGTGGAAGCGCTTCCAAACGTGACGGTGCTTAACCGCGTCAACATCATCGATTTTTCGGTTTCCGATAATAAAATCCACGGCGCGTTCGGAATCGGCATCGAGAATGATACGTTCTATGTCATCGAAGCCAAGGCGGTAATCATTGCCACAGGCGGTGCGGCGGGATTGTATAAACCAAACAATCCCGGATTTTCCCGGCACAAGATGTGGTATCCGCCGTTCAACACCGGTGCGGGCTATGCGATGGGCATCCGCCACGGCGCGGAGATGACCACTTTTGAGATGCGCTTCATCGCGCTGCGCTGCAAGGATACGATCGCTCCCACGGGAACGCTCGCTCAGGGAGCCGGTGCGAAGCAGATTAATTCGCTCGGCGAGGTGTATGAGACAAAGTACGGACTGACGACTTCGGAGAGAGTTTACGGTACGGTGAACGAAAATCTGGAAGGCAGAGGCCCCTGCTATCTCAGAACCGAGGGAATTTCCGCCGGGCAGGAGGAATCCCTTTTTAAGGCTTATCTCAACATGGCGCCGTCGCAGACGCTCAAGTGGTGTGAAAGCGGCGCGCCGTCGAAATATAATGTGGAAATCGAAGGTACCGAGCCGTACATCGTCGGCGGTCATACGGCCAGCGGCTATTGGGTTGATACCCATCGCGCGACGACCATTCGCGGCCTGTTCGCAGCGGGCGACGTGGCGGGCGGCTGTCCGCAGAAGTATGTGACGGGAGCGCTTGCGGAAGGCGAAATTGCGGCGGAATCGGCGGCGGAATATATCGCGGGTACAATCGGCGAACCGATTGACGACGGCGAAATCACCGCTCATATCGCAGAAATCGAGCGCTTCACCGCAAAAGATTCGTCGGACTTCACTACCGAGCAGCTGGAAGAAGCGATGCAGACGGTGATGGATTCCTATGCGGGCGGCATTAAGACAAACTATCGTTTTAACGAAAAGCAGCTTACGATTGCCGATATGAAAATCAAGCAGCTTTTGGAGCTGTCTGAAAATCTTCACGCCGAAGATTTTCAGGAGCTTATGTACATCTACGAGCTTCGTGAGCGTCTCGCGGTATGCAGAAGCGTGATTGCACACCTGAAAGCACGCCGCGAAACACGTTGGCATAGCTTTGCCGAAAACCTCGATTATCCCGAAAAGGACAACGAGGGATGGAGAAAATACGTCAATTCCCGCATGGAAAACGGCGAAATCAAAATAATTCTGCGTGAGCTGACAGAGGAGGGGCAGAGGCTTTATGAGCATAGCAATTGATCGCGAAAAATGTATCGGCTGCGGGAAATGCCGCGATGTCTGTCCCGGTACGCTCATCAAAATCGACGCTGTGAAAAAGGCGTATATCAAATATCCCAAGGACTGCTGGGGATGCACTTCCTGCGTTAAGGAATGTCCGGTATATGCCATCCGCTTCTATCTCGGTGCTGACATGGGCGGTCTGGGCAGCCGGCTGCATATTGAAAAAGCCGACGGGCTGCTTCACTGGATCATTGAAAAGCCCGACGGAAATGTCAGTGAAATCGTGACAAATCCGAAAGAATCAAATAAGTATTAGGAGTAATTGTATGAGTGAATTTTCACATCTTGACGAGCTTGAAGCGGAAGCGATATACATAATCCGCGAAGTTGCGGCGGAGTGCGAAAAGCCGGTGATGCTCTATTCCATCGGTAAGGACAGCTCGGTCATGCTGCATCTGGCGCTCAAAGCCTTCTATCCCGAGAAGCCGCCGTTCCCGTTTCTTCATGTGAACACCACCTGGAAGTTCCATGAAATGATCGAGTTCCGCGATAGAACGGCGAAGAAGCTCGGTATCGAAATGCTCGAATACATTAACGAGGACGGTGTGAAGCAGGGGATCAATCCCTTTGACCACGGCGCGGCTTACACCGATATTATGAAGACGCAGGCGCTGAAGCAGGCGCTGAACAAGTACGGCTTCACGGCGGCGTTCGGCGGCGGCAGACGCGATGAGGAAAAATCCCGTGCCAAAGAGCGCATTTTCTCCTTCCGAAATGCCGCGCACGCATGGGATCCGAAGAATCAGCGCCCCGAAATGTGGAAGCTGTACAATACCAAAATCAACAAGGGCGAAAGCATCCGCGTATTCCCCATTTCCAACTGGACGGAAAAGGATATCTGGCAGTATATCAAACGCGAAAACATCGATATCGTCCCGCTGTATTTCGCCAAGGAGCGCCCCATCGTCGAGCGTGACGGCAATCTCATCATGGTTGATGACGATAGATTCCCGCTCAGAGAAGGTGAAGTGCCGAAGATGCGGTCTGTCAGATTCAGAACGCTCGGCTGCTATCCGCTGACCGGCGGCGTGGAGTCAACGGCAGATACGCTTGACGAAATCATCGAAGAAACGCTGAGTGCAGTATCCTCCGAGAGAACCTCGCGCGTCATTGATAACGAAGCGGCAGGCAGCATGGAGCGCCGCAAGAGAGAGGGTTATTTTTAATGAAAGGCTTATTAAAATTTATCACCTGTGGCAGTGTGGACGACGGCAAATCAACGCTGATCGGACACATTCTGTACGATGCGAAGCTGCTATACGCCGATCAGGAAAAGGCGCTTGAGCTTGACAGCAAGGTAGGAAGCCGCAATGGTAAAATCGACTACTCGCTTCTGCTCGACGGACTGATGGCGGAACGCGAGCAGGGTATAACCATCGATGTGGCGTATCGTTATTTCACAACAGACAACCGCAGCTTTATCGTTGCCGATACGCCCGGTCACGAGGAATACACCCGCAATATGGCGGTGGGCGCGTCTTTCGCCGATCTGGCCGTCATTCTGGTGGATGCGTCGCAGGGCGTGCTGGTACAGACACGCCGCCATGCGCGAATCTGCCGCCTGATGGGCATTCGCTATTTCATTTTCGCCGTCAACAAAATGGATCTGGTCGGCTACAGTCAGGCGCGCTTTGAGGAAATTCACGCGCAGATTGACGAGTTGACCGCTGAGCTTTCCCTGGAAAACGTGCAGATTATTCCGCTTTCGGCTACCGAGGGCGACAACGTCACGGCGAAATCGGCGAATATCGGCTGGTACGACGGTCCGGCGCTGCTGGAGTATCTGGAAACGGTCGATATCGCCAGCGACAGCGAGGAAGGCTTCTATATGCCCGTTCAGCGTGTCTGCCGTCCCGACCATACATTCCGTGGTTTTCAGGGACAGATCGAGTCGGGCAGCATCCGTGTGGGCGACGAAATTATTACGCTCCCCAGCGGCGAGCACGCGACGGTGAAGGGCATTCTTGTCACCGATAAAAGCTCCGACAGCGCCCGCCGTGGTCAGCCTGTAACCATTACGCTCGACAGAGAGGTTGATGTTTCGCGCGGTTGTGTGCTTACCAAAGGCACGGATATCGCGCCGTACAAGCGGCTGAAGGTGTCGCTTCTGTGGATGGACGACGAGGATCTGGTCATCGGCAAGGATTACCTTATCAAGCTCGGCACTAAGACGATTCCGGGCATTCTCGCGGGCGTGGATTACGCGGTGGATGTCAACACGGGCGAGCATCTGAAAACCGACACACTTTCCAAAAACGGCATTGCCGTCTGCGACATCCTGTTGTCCGATGCCATCGCGGTGGATACGTTCGCGCGTCACAAAACGCTCGGCGAGCTGATTCTGATCGACCGTGTGAGCAACATGACCTCCGCCTGCGGCGTTGTGGAAAGCGTCAGTGAGAAGGGCACGTCGTCCTCGGAGAAGGCGTCGTTCAAATATGGAAATCTCACGGCACGCGGCGATATTTTCGAGGAATTCTACTATGATATCAGCAGCCTGAACGTGCTGAAATATCAGCCCATCAGCGCAACTTATACGGTTGGCGATGAGATTCCGACCGCCGGAGAGAGCCATCGATATCCCGACAGCTTCGATATCATCGTTTTGCGCGACGGTGTGGCGATCAAGGTGCGGGAGCGGAAAATTACCGAAATCCTGCCTGCTTCGGAATATACTTACGGCAATGTGCCGGTAATCAACGGCAGAGGCTTTGAAGTGAAGATTTCGTCGGATGAGGAAGTAAAAGAATTTCTGAATGAGTACGCGCAAACGCCCCAAAATGCGCAGAATGCGTTCTTTGAAAAGTGGGTGCGCTTTGATACCTATCGGAAGGTTGTTATCCATTCCGAAAAGTAATACCAGACGAAAAGAAAGCGGATTTTGATGAATCCGCTTTCTTTTTATGATGTGGAGCTGCTGCATCACTCTCAGCACGCAGGGCTTCACCCGTGCCGAACGAATTCGCCTGGGGTTACGCCATAACGCTTCGTGAACGCGGTGCGGAAATATTTCGTATCCGAGAATCCGGACATCGCCGCCACCTGCTTGACCTGATAATATCCCGATCGAAGCAGACTTTTCGCGTAGTCGAAGCGCAGCTCAAGCAGCGCGTTGTGGGGGGAACTGTCGAAATGCGCTTTGTAAATGCGGCGGAAATAAACCTCGCTCACGTGGCATCGTTCCGCAAGCGCCGCGATGCTCAGCTCCGGGTCGCGGAAATTCTTCCGCATATATGATACGCCCGGGGCAATAACCTCGGGGATTTTCCGGGAATCCGCCGATTGAGCGGTGTCCATCGCTTCAAAAATGCGGTAGAGCAGAGACATACAGCGCGGATAACGCGCGGTACCGCCCGCTTCCCACGCGCGGTGAAGCTCCAGAAACAGCATTGCCGTTCCCTCATCGGCAGGGGTTATTTCGATTTTCGACCCCTCTCCGGCGATGCAATTTAGATGCAGCACAATCAGTTCTTCGTCGGAATAGCGTATTCTGTAATCCTTCCCGGCGGGAATGTACACCACGCTTCCGGTGGGAGCCGTAAAATCCCTGCCGTCAATTTGAAATATACTGCCGCCTTTTATGCGATAAGCCAGCGCGGAATGGGTTCGCCCACACGCATCGATGAAGCTGTGCGCGCTTCGGCAGACATGGTAAACATCCTGCAAAATATATGCCGCGCCGGTATCGTTGTAATACATGGAATCACCTCTGTTAGTATTATATCAAATACAGTTTCGTTTTTCAACCCTTTTCTATCATTTTTTCGGTTTATTTTGTGGTGGTTCTGCGGTATAATTGAAGAACAAATTTCCGGAGGTAACAGCATGATCAATCTTGAAAAATCCAAAGAGCTGCGCATCAAGCGCGCCAACACAGACTGGTGGATTCACGAAAAGGCGATGGTGGGCAACAACGGCAAAACCTACATCGTTTACTCCACTGATATGGGAGAAATTCACATCAAGGAGCTTGACGCCAAGTGCAGCCGGAGCGTCAGCCGCGATTTCTGTCTCTGCCGTCTGAACTGCAATTATGCCGACGAACACAATTCTCCTTCCGTATGCGTGATGGAGAACGGAAAAATTATCGTCGCGTACACGGGTCACGCGGCGACCCATACGCTGAAATACCGCGTCACCGAGCGTCCCTACGATATTTTCTCCTTCGGACCTGAACATACGCTGCATTATTCCCAGAGCGTCACTTACGCCCAGCTTTCGGAAAATACCGCGAAAGGGCAGCTGTGGCTGTTCTGCCGCGTCCGGGGCGTAACATGGGAATTCCGTTATTCGGAGGATGAGGGCGAAAGCTGGAGCGAGCCGACGAAATTCCTTGAGTCGGACGCGGGCGGACTGTTCTATTTCGACATCCGCAGGCAGCTGACACCCAAAGGAGAACAGTGGATGTTCGCGCTTTACGGTCATCCGCGCATTTCGAAGGATCACACAATCCGCAGCGGTATTTTCAACGCGGACGGCGACCTTCTGACCATGGACGGCGAACCGGCGGGCATGAATCTGTACGAGGGCGGAAAGCTGAGCCTTCCCGAGCTGGCGAAGGTTTACGAATCGCCGGAGGGAACCACCTGCCGTCTGCTGGTGGTTTCGCCCACACAGCCTTACCGCGTGGGACTGGCGTCCTTTGAGTTGAACAAGCCGGAGACCATCCGTTATTTCAGCGCGACCTGGCGGGACGGCTGCTGGAATCTGTCCGCGCCCATTGCGGACGGCGGCGAATTCCTGTCGCCGGACACGATGATTGACGGTTCGCAGACCTATGTGGGCGGCATGGCGTATTACTGGGGCGTCGGCGAGGCGGGGCTTTATCCGCGTGACAAGGCCGATACCGAGACGAACCGCATCTACATCGCCCGCTTTGACGGCGAAGCCCGCGTGCTGGAGAGCTACATTTCCCTTGACTGGGGAAAAACCTACACCCTTGAACAGGTAATCCGCAGAATCCCCAGGGAAGAGAACATCAAAATCTGGCGTCCCACCGTTCCCGCCTATGCGCAGGACAATATGCCTGTGTACTGGCATGAGGGCAGCTACGGCGCCCATACCGGCGGCTGGCACTGCGACGCAGTGATGTACGCTGAGTACGACGATTAAACGAATAAGAGTACCCCCTCTGCCGCACAGCCTGGCGGCAGAGGGGTATGTCTGTTCAGGGATTGTTTGCTTGAACCGGCATCAGCCTTTGTAAACCGACAGATGGCTGTTCAGTTCGCTGACCAGTTCAACAACGGCGGCAGAGGTTGCGCTGCTGTCTGCGAGAAGCTCCACTGCTTCCTCGTAATGTTCGATGAGACCGCTGTCATTTGCGGCAACACCGCTGTCGATGAGGGACTTTGCCTGAAGCACGAGGGCATTCAGCAGAGCACGTTCGGCAGCCGTTGCGGGAGATGCCGCCGTGATGCTTGCGTAATTGCTGCTGGAAATGGTTACGGTGTAGGTATTTGCGCTGTTGTATGCTTCGGTCATCGTTACCTTGCCGTCCACAACGGCTGCGCCAGAAGCGACCGTTGTTTTAGATATCGACCGTTACGTCTTCAAGCGCTTCGGGGATGTTCGCGATTACAACGTCCGCGGAACCCTGCGTGAAGGACGCGGTGATGACCTCAGAACCGCTGTATGCGGGCTTGATGTAAATACCGTCGAAGGTGTAAACATACGTGCTGTCGGGCATGATGTAAGTGATGGAAGTGACCTTTTCGCCGACCAGTTTGGTCAGTTCGGGAAGGTTATCCCAAACGGCGATGTGAGAGTTGTTGGTGCTGTCCTCGCTTACGTTGAAGGGATGTACGCGGTGGAATTCTCCGTGACGTTGATCTGATAATCGCCCCAGGTGGAGCCGGTCTGAAGCTCGGCGGAAGCGTCGGTCACAACCTTCTCCACGTTGAAATTGGTTGGGGAGTAAACCGCCTTTCCGTCAACGATCGAGACGGTTTTGTACTGCTCGGGGGCGTTTCTCAAAACCTTAAAGGTGGGATTCAGCTTGACATAAGCCTCGTAATCTTCGGCGGCGACCGCAACGTTTACATTCTTAACGCCGAGGATGTTGTAGCCGTCGGTTTTATCTTCGGTGAAGTTCGTGTACATATTGCCGTTGAAGCTCTTGTACTTTTCTACGGTGGCAGAGGTAATGCCGTCGATGCCGTAATAGTCGATTGTGCTGACGTCGCCGGAGTAGAATTCGGCGTAGGTCAGGGCAGCGGTGCCGTAAACGATATCATGCTCGCTGAGATCGAAGGTCAGAGTGTCGTGAATATAGCCGCCTGCGACGAGAGCCGCAACCGCGTTCTTGGCGTCTTCGGAAATTTCGGCAGTATCGCTGAACTTGGAAAGTGCGGCGATATCTACATCCGTTGCGGTGAGCTTCAGAACATCGGCGATGATGGTCATGGCTTCTTCACGGGTGAAAACGCCGTCCGCGTCTTTATCGGCGCTTACGACAGGCGATTTGACAAACTGATTCAGAAGCGAAACAAACTGCTCACGGCTTAAAGCGGATTCAGGCTCAAAATTCGCGGTGCTGAAATTCTTCACCAAACCGTTGTCAAGGAAGAACTGAATGGATTTTTCCGCTAGCGGATGCTAACCATATGCCTGTATAATCGCTCTGCCGGTTATGGACAGAGCAATGATAAACATGGCGTACACGGTTATCACGTTCGCCAGTCCCAGCTTTACGCCGGGGATGGGAACCGGCACGGGAATCTGCGCTTCCACCACAAAAATAATTAATGCGGTGGCTGCCAGCATGGCGTTGCGCGTTAATCGTCCGATTTTACGATTGCTCATTGAATCACACCGTCCAATGCAGTTTCTCCGGCTGTGCCCGGGGTCGGCTGGACAAGCTGAATGACCAGCTTGTTCGGCAGACAGACGATGGGCATGGCTCCCGTGGACTGCCACCCTTGATGGACGCAGACCTGATCCGGGTAATCGGCCGCACTGACGCGGATTCTTCCCGACTCCACGGAAATGGTGTTGCTGCCGTTCGTCCTTCCACGGTAAAGGTATAGGGCGCTTCGACCGAGGAAAGATCGATGGTCTGAACGCACTTGTTGTCCAGATAGATTTCCGCGATCATGTCCGCTGCCGCGATATCCCGCCGCATTCGCAGAACGGCGAATACCGATATCGCCGGAACCAGCACGATGCCGATCACCCAGATTCTTGTTTTTATCATCGCACAATCACCAACAGTTCCTTGTCTGCGTAAGCCTCCGACAGCGTAAAGCTGTCACGCAAGCCTTCCGTAATATGGATATTTCCATCGTCCGTTACGATAATGGCTTCGAATCCTTCATGCGTCCGCCAGTATTCCGAAGCTTCGTCAAGCCCCATGACAAACAGCGCCGTGGACATGGCATCGCACAGCAGACCGGATTCGCCGACGATTGTCACCGAAAGAATCCCGCTGTCGGCGGGCTTACCGGTGGCAGGATCGATGATATGCCAGTAGGTCTTGCCGTCGTCACCGACGAAATACCGTTCGTAGCCGCCGGAGGTGATGGCCGCCAGATTGACGAGGGAGAGTACGCCCAGATAATTGTCCGGATCGGTTGGATGCTGGACGGCAATGCGCCACGGGGTTCCGTCCGGCTTGCTGCCCAGTGCCTGAACATTTCCGCCCAGATTCAGCAGGGCGGAGGTGACGCCGTTTTCTTTCAGCAGATTGCAGAGGACGTCGCCGGTGTAGCCCTTTGCCACGCTTCCGAGGTCAACCTGAACTTCATCGGGGATGGAAGCGTTCCACCCATCCAGCGTGACGGACGAATAATTCACATTCGCCAAAAGGGCGGCAAGCTCCGTATCATTCGGAATCCGATGCTCACCGGTGGTGAAGCCCCATGCGCATACGACGGGATACACGGTGACATCCAGCGCGCCCTGCGTGTCTTCGCAAAGTGCAAGAGCGGTGTTCAGCAGGAATGCGGTTTCATCGGAGAGGACGCTGGTTCCGGTTGCATTGAGCGTATGGATTTCGCTGCCGGGAAGGGTGACGGACAGCTTATTTTCCAGATCGGTGATGCGTTCTGCTGCCTGATTCAGGATATCTTCTCCATCGCTGTAGACCGTCAGTTCCATGACGGTGTCCATAGCGAAGACGATGCGAGAGCGTTTTTCTGCCGAAGCGGAGGCTTGCTCTGTGTCCACCGGAACGGTTTGCGCGGGGAGAGATTGCTGTATATCCGTCGCTGCGTCGGTACGGGTGCAGCCGGACAGCAGAAGGCAGAGAAAAAGGGACAGAATTCGGTATTTATGCATATGTTATACCCATGTTATCAATTTTGTGCCTGACTCAGTGCGTCGGCGATTGCTTCCAGCAGACCTTTCGAACTGAAGGTGGCGCCGGTTATCGTATCCACTTCTGTATTTTGTGCGTCGATAACGCTGTCAACAACTTCAAGCGCTTTGGACCAGAATGCCTGATCATCGGATGTTGAAACTACAATTACGGAAGATATGGAGCCGTCGGTGATCATGACCGCAACCTGAATATTTCCGTTATAGCCCGTACCGTTACCGAAGTAAACGCCGTCCGTATATTGCGCGGCGGGTTCGGTTTCGGGAGCGGGAGCAGGTTCGGTTTCAGGAGCGGGAGCAGGTTCGGTTTCGGGAGCGGGAGCGGATTCGGTTTCAGGAGCAGGAGCAGGTTCAGTTACGGGAGTGGGAGCAGGTTCGGTTTCAGGAGCGGGAGCGGGTTCGGTTTCAGGAGCGGGAGCGGGTTCGGTTTCAGGAGCGGGAGCAGGTTCAGTTTCGGGGGCGGGAGCAGGTTCGGTTTCGGGAGCGGGAGCGGATTCGGTTTCAGGAGCAGGAGCGGTCTCGGCTTCGGTAACAGGGTCAGTTTCGGTAACAGGAGCTGTTTCGGTTTCCGGAGTAACGCCGCTCGCCTCGGACAGAGCCTGATTTACCGCTTCAATGATGCCGTTCGAGCTGAATGTAGCGCCGGTAATGGTATCCACCTCTGTGCTCTGCGCGGAGAGAATCGTTTCAACAAGCGCCAGCGCGCTCGACCAGAATGGCTCGTCTTCGTCGGACTCCACAACCTGAATGGATTCAATCATAGTTTCCGATACCGTTACGGCAAGGGTGATATTCCCCGAAAAGCCCGTGCCGGTTCCATTGTAGGTGCCGCTTTTGTATTTGCCTTCCGCATCGGTGGTATCGGGTGCAGCAGGTGCTTCGGTGGTTTCATCTGCGGCGGAAACGGCGGGCTTTTTCGGTGCGAGGGACGGCACGCAGACGAGTGCAAGCACGATAACAGCCGCCGCAGCCGGTAAAGCAGGGGCGATCTTTGCGGTGGAGGGATTCTTTTTCAGCATGGCTTTCCGTATGCGCATCGCCGCGTAGACAGCGAAAACAACGGTATAGAGGAAAATGTTGAACAGATATTTCGTCTGTCCTCCGGCGAGAAACGTGCTGTTCAGAAGCATTACATGGACATAAATCAGCCCGTAGAACACATAAGCCATGCGCTGTAATCTTTTCCAGCTCTTCGGCTTCATTTTTTTACGTACTGCCGGGAACGAGGTTATCATCAGCGGCAGCATGATGGCAATCAGCACGAGCGAGCAGATTGCCGCCCAAAGCAGCGCGCCGGACAGTCGTTCCGGGGTGGTGAAAAGCATTACGAAGTATGTCTTACCATAGCCGATATTGTGTCCGAGGGTCAGGATGCAGGCGATGATGGACAATTCCGCGCGGATGGGCATCAGGCGTTTGATGGCTGCGGAACCGTTCGGCAGAGCGCCCATCATCATGACTACGACGAACAATGCCGTTGCGAAGGCGCAGTTTGCGAAAATCGGCCAGATATAGCTTTGTACCCATACCGGGAAGCTGCGGTTTAGTCCGGCGTAAGATATGACAATCACCGACAGACTGAGCACGATGGAAACAATGCAAAACAGATTGGCGTGCTTTTTGATTGCCTTCGCGCCAAGCCATGCGAGCATAAAAGCCAAAATCAGGCTGATAAGAAAAACCATAAGTATGTACCTCTAATAAAATATTACTTTTTCGAAATCGGGCGGTTTTGAGAATATTTGGTTTGCATGAAAAATCGAATCACATTGCGGCATCTCCTGTGGGGAAAATAATTATTGGTTAGCGTATGCTAACTAATTCGTAAAAAACCAGATTTCTACACAACGGTTAGCTTTGGCTAACTGCAAGGAAAATCAATAAGCTACTTGAAAAACAAGTAACTTACAACGCCATATTATTCCACAACAATGGGGATATGTCAATATCAAATTTCAATTTTCTGCAGTATCGTGTGTAAATTGCCGCCTTGCGGCGCATGGATATCCCGACGCCAGCCAATACTAATTCAAAAAGAATCGCGGGAGGACACAACATGAGCAATCGTCTGCAATACGAATCCAGCCCATATTTGCAGCAGCACGCACAAAATCCGGTGGACTGGTATCCATGGGGAAAGGAAGCGTTTGAGCGGGCTGCGCGGGAGGATAAGCCCATTTTCCTGAGCATCGGCTACAGCACCTGTCACTGGTGCCATGTGATGGCGCACGAGAGCTTTGAAAATCCGCAGATCGCCGAGGTGCTGAACCGTTCCTTTGTCAGCGTCAAGGTGGACCGCGAGGAACGCCCGGATGTGGATCAGGTCTATATGACCGCCTGTCAGGCGATGACCGGCAGCGGCGGCTGGCCGACCAGCCTTTTTCTGACGCCCGATCGGAAGCCGTTTTTCGCGGGGACTTACTTCCCGCCGACGGGACGCCGCGGGATGATGGGCTTCCATGAGCTGCTGCTGCGCATTGCCGATATGTGGCAGAACGAGCGGGAGCGGCTTATCAGCTCTGCCGAACAGATCGTTTCATTCTTGCAGAAAACATCCGAGCCGACGCAGACGGTGGAGAAAAATTTACCACGGAAAGCTGTCGAGTGGTTCAAGCAGATGTACGACAGCGAACACGGCGGTTTCGGCGGGGCGCCGAAGTTTCCCACGCCGCACAATCTGCTGTTCCTGATGCTTTACAGTGAGCTGGAAGGCGACAAAAACGCCGCAGATATGGCGCTTCACACGCTGAAACAGATGCGCAGGGGCGGTATGTATGACCACATCGGCGGCGGATTTTCCCGCTATTCGACGGATCGATTCTTCCTTGTGCCGCATTTTGAAAAGATGCTGTACGACAACGCCTTGCTGATCATTGCCTGCTGCGCGGCGTATTCAATCAGCGGGGAAGGGGTGTTTTTGGATACGTCGAAGGATTGTGCGGATTATGTCCTTCGTGAGATGACCGACCGCGACGGCGGATTCTACTCTGCGCAGGATGCCGACAGCGAGGGCGGAGAAGGGCTGTATTATGTGTTTGGCTATGACGAAATCCTGTCCGTTCTCGGCGCGGAAACGGGAAAACGCTTCAACGAGTATTACGGCATCACGAAGCTGGGCAATTTTGAAGGGAAAAATATCCCCAACCGTCTGCATGGCGATGTGGAATCCGGGAAATTTGCGCAGGAGCGGCAGACGCTTTATCGATACCGCAGAGACCGGATGAAGCTCCACCTCGATGACAAAATCCTTACCGCATGGAATTCGCTTATGATAGCGGCGATGGCATACCTGTACCGTGTCAGCGGGGAGAACAAGTATCTGGACGCCGCACGCAAAGCTGCGGCGTATATCGAAAGCAGCCTCTGCGAAAACGATCGCCTGTATGTGGGGATTCGCGGCGGCAAACGTGCGGGCAAGGGCTTTTTGGAGGATTATGCGTATTACTGTGCGGCGTTGATTTCGCTGTACAGCGCGATGGGGGACGGGGCGTATCTGGAACGTGCGGCGGGGCTTTGCCGAATCGCGGTGGAGCTGTTCAGCGATACGGACGGCGGATATCGGATGAGCGGAAGGGACGGCGAGGAGCTGGTCATCACGGCGAAGGAAACCTACGACGGCGCGCTGCCCAGCGGCAATGCGGTGCTTGCTTATGTGCTGACGCGGCTGGAACAGCTTGACCCCGACGGTGAGTGGGGAACACTCAGGGCGGGGCAGGAAGATTATATGAGCCGGGAGGCGGCGCAATACCCGGCGGGGCACTGTATGTTTCTGCTGGCGTTGCTGTTCTGCTGGAATCCGCCGCCGAAGATTACGGCGGTATGCGGCGTCGGGGAAGACGCGCAGACTGTGCTGCGGAAGCTGCCGCTGTACGCGGATATTACGGTGCTGCCGGATGAAACGGCAGACTATCGGCGGCTTGACGGCGGGACGGCGTTCTATGTATGCCGAAACCACACCTGTCTGCCGCCGAGCAAGACGTATCCGCCGGTCGTCGAAGAATTCAGCCGTTGAAAAGGTATATGTAATTCATGCGCCCTCGGGGAGCGGCGTCGCCATTCTGATAGAAGTCCATGACATCTTCCTCCTGCATATTGTCCGACCATTTGAATTCCAGCCGGAAGCTGCCGCCGGGAAGCCCCAGCACGCTGCGCGGAATGCGTATATGCAGCTTTCTTCCGCTGATGCGGATGGGGGCATCGGCGATTCTGTTCCAACGGTAGCAGCCGGATTCGGTGCATTCTTCGATGGATGTGACGCCGTTTTCGGGAGTCAGGCGGTTGACAAGGAAGCTGTAGCCTTCCCAGCCGGGTCTGCCGGAATCGGCGATTTTCAGAAACAGCATCATGTGGTTCTTATCGGTGCAGGGCGTGATATCGTTTGAGCACTCGGCGTAGAAATACACGTTTTCGCTGTCCGCCGCAACCTTCAGGAGGGCGAATTCGTTTCTGCCCGTGAAGTTTTCATATCTGCCGATGGCGTCATATGCGCGGAAGCTGCGGGGCGCCACGTCGCCCGTGTATTCGCGATAGGCGGGGAAGACTTCATCCCACTGTTCAAATCCGCCGCCGATGTCGATGGTATGCCCGCATTCGGCCGCAGCGGGCTTCGGAAGTCCCTTAAAACGGCGGGCGAAGGCTGCCATCAGCAGGTAATAGGAATCCTTATAGCCGCCCTTCATCGGTTCGAGGTCGCGGCTGTACTCCTCGTTGTATTCGTCGCGCAGGACGATGTGATGTTCGGAACCGTAGTTAGGAGCCGAAACGGTGTTTTTCGTAAGAAACGGCACCAGCCACTCGTTCCACTGGGTGAGAAATGCCACGGGGGGATCCAGTTTCAGCGCGTTTTCCGCCTGCTCCATGAAATGGAAGCCATAGTGGAAAGCATTCTCCCGCTCGTCCCTGTGACCGTCGTGCCAGGAACGACCTTTTACGGGCGCGCCCCAGTAGGCTTCGCTCATGCTGTAATTGGCCGTGCAGACGTTGATTACGATTTCCTCGGGATTGCCGTGCTCGTCCACCGCGACCTTCTGCGGATTACCTTCCCATGCCCAGGTGTTGGGCAGCTTGGGATCGCACCAGGTGGGACTGCGCCAGGTGAAGAATTCGCGTATTTCGTCGGGAATGGCGCGCTGGGAATGACAGATGATCAGCGGCTTGCCCTTCCACATGAAATACAGCTCGGAATAAAGGCGCGGCTCATAGAGCTGTTCCCACAGCTCCATCATGTTGCCTGTGCCGCAGCCTCGGGTCTGGGGAGCCAGATAGAACGCTACCTTGGGAGCCTTGAAGCCCTGACCGTTCAGCTCGCGCAGAATTTCAAACAGCTTCAGATACGCTTTACGGTAGGTGAAGCCGTTGGTGACATCGAAAAACAGCACGTCAATTCCGGCATCGATGAACATCTGCATATGACGGCGGATGACCCATTCATCCTGCGAGAGATAATAGCCGAACATCGGCTCGCCCCAGTGAAGCATGGGCGTGTTTTCATCGGACGGCCACAGGGGGCTGTCGGGATGAGCCAGCACGTCAGGATCCTGCTCGAGGATTTTCGAAATGTCAAAGGGACCGTGGGTGCCGTGATATCCGAGCCAGAGGTAGTAAAACAGCGCTACGGTTTTACCGCTTCGCTGGTCGGGAACCTCGCCGTATTCGGGAAGCCGGCGTCCGAGGTGGTCGGTGGCTGTCAGATTGGCGAAATTTGCGTAGGTTTCGTTCATGTGGGGGAACCTCCTCCAGATTAAAAGATTTTCAGTATGCCGTCAACGCTGCCCGATGCGAGCAGCAGCGAGACGATGCCGAGCAGCATTCCCGAACGCTGCCCGCGCGAGAGCTTTTCGCGGAAGATAATCGCCGCAAGCAGGGAAGCGCCAAGAATCACCGCGCCGTTGAACATGGGAAAGAAGACGATGCTGGGAAGCTGTCCGCTGACCGTGATGTTGAGACGGTTGTAGCCGCAGCTTACGATGCCGCACGCGAGGGCGAACAGAAGGGCACGTCGGGGAACGCGGGGCAGTCCGCCGCAGGTTTTTTTCGAAATGAGGACGGACGAGAGGGCGAACAGCGCCGCCGATGTTACCGCCGCCGCAAGCATCATCGTACCGATCTCATCCGCGACGTCGGATGCCTGATGCAGCTTGAATATGATGCCCGTGGAGCCGCTGCACAGAAAGAACAGCGCGCACCAGAATTTCCACGATTTTTTCGATTGGGACGATTTCGGCGAAACGCTGAGAAACAGCGCCGCGATGAGCAGAACCACGCCGATCATCTGCAAAACGGTGACTGTTTCGTGAAAGACGATCACACCGACAGCGGTGGATACCAGCAGAGACGAACAGCCGATAAAGGATGTGATCGAAACCGGTCCCGATGCCATTGCCTGCATCTTGGAGAGCAGGAACAGCGCGGTGACGCTGCCGTAGAGTATGCCCCACAGGAGCGCCGCTGTGCTGATGCCGTCGGTGAAGATGCCGGACATGGGGAGCAGCAGGGCAATCCACACGCAGGATACCAGAGCATTGTACAGAAGCACATCTCCCAATCCCCGGAGTCCGCGGTTCGCGAAGCCGTGGAGCAGCAGATTATTGGATATCGCCAGAATGATCGACAGGGTCAACAGGATGTATAGATTAATTGTAAACACCTCCGATTATCATTATACCACCCGCCGATTTCAAATACAAGTCCCTGATTTTGCGTAAATTTGCGATTTTTCATCATTGGGGCTGAGAGGGCAAAAACGATGGCAGGAGCCGACGCGCGAAAAACGCGTCGGCTCCTGCAAAAATATGGATTAGCCCCGCTTTATTAAGCCGTTCGGCTGAGATTCAGCCCAGAATCTTCTTCAGATCTGCTTCCGGCGTGGAGATGGGCGCGATGTTGTAGTGCTCTACAAGGAAATTCAGCACGTTGGGCGATACAAATGCGGGCAGGGACGGACCCAGCAGGATGTTTTTAATTCCCAGATGCAGCAGCGTCAGCAGGATGCAGACCGCCTTCTGTTCGTACCAGGACAGCACCATGGACAGCGGCAGATCGTTGACGCCGCAGCCGAAGGCTTCCGCCAGTGCCACAGCCACCTTGATGGCGCTGTATGCGTCGTTGCACTGACCCATATCCATGATGCGGGGCAGTCCGCCGATGGTACCCAGATCAAGATCGTTGAAGCGGTACTTGCCGCAGGCGAGGGTGAGAATCACACTGTCGGCGGGCGTCTGCTTGACGAACTCGGTGTAGTAGCCGCGTCCGGGCTTCGCGCCGTCGCAGCCGCCCACCAGGAAGAAGTGGCGGATTGCGCCGGATTTCACCGCGCCGATTACCGTATCGGATACGGACAGCACTGCCTTGTGAGCAAAGCCGGTCATCACCTTGACGCCGCCGTTTGCGCCGGTGAAGTGCTGATCCTCCGTGTAGCCGCCAAGCTCCAGCGCCTTTTCGATGACGGGCGTGAAGTCCTTGTTTTCGCCCACATGAACGATTTCGGGGTAGGACACAACCTCCGTGGTGAACACCCGGTCAGCGTAGCTCGCCTTGGGCGGCATTAGGCAGTTGGTGGTGAACAGGATGGGAGCGGGGATATTGGCGAATTCCTTTTGCTGGTTCTGCCACGCGGTGCCGAAGTTGCCCTTGAGCTGGGGGTACTTCTTCAGTTCCGGATAAGCGTGCGCCGGAAGCATTTCACCGTGGGTATAAACGTTCACGCCCTTGCCCGCCGTCTGCTCCAGCAGCTGCTTCAGGTCGTACAGATCGTGGCCGGAAATGACGATGAACGGACCTTTTTCCACGGTCAGCGTTACTTCGGTGGGGGTGGGATCGCCGTAGCTCTCCGTATTGGCGCGGTCAAGCAGCGCCATGCACTTCAGATTCACCTCGCCCACTTCCATGACGATGGGCAGAAGCTCCTCCATGCCCCAGTCCATGCCGATGGCGCAGAGCGCTTTGTAGAAGAAGCGGCTCACGTCCGCGTCGTGATATCCCAGCACAGCCGCGTGGTAAGCATATGCCGCCATGCCGCGAATGCCGAACAGAATCAGCGATTTCAGGGAACGGATGTCCTCATTGGTGTCCCAGAGCTGCTGCATATCGTAATTGTTCGTCTTACCGCAGGCGGACGCACAGCAGGAACATCCGGGCGCCATTCTGCGCTTTTCCTGCTCCACGCGGCGGATAAGCGCAGTGATGGTTTCGTTGTTGAAGTTTACGTTGGTGACGGTGGTGAACAGTCCCTCCAGCACCAGCTGATCGGTTTCGGCGGTGATGAGCGCGGCGTCGCCCTCGGCGGCGCGTGCCAGCCCGATGAGAGCGCCGGTCAGCTCATCCTGAAGCGCTGCGGTATCCGATTTCTTGCCGCATACGCCGGCGCTGCCCATGCAGCCCTTGCATCCTGCGGTCTGTTCACACTGAAAGCAAAACATCTGATTCATTGGTATATTCCTCCAAAAAATTCTCAATATTAGTTGTTAGTCAAGGATTCTGCCGTCCGTGGAGATGGTTACGACGCTCCACGGGATAAACTTGCCGCTGGCCATAAGCGCACGCTTCGCCGCCTGCTCGATGCCGCCGCAGCAGGGAACCTCCATGCGCACGATGGTGACGCTCTTGATATTGTTGTTTGCGATGATGGCGGTGAGTTTTTCGGCGTAATCGCCCTCGTCCAGCTTGGGGCAGCCGATGAG
The DNA here is from genome assembly GCA_017472255.1 of Clostridia bacterium. Taxonomy (GTDB): domain Bacteria; phylum Bacillota; class Clostridia; order Oscillospirales; family CAG-272; genus Flemingiibacterium. The sequence goes on from JAFUQU010000016.1 coordinate 77,675, forward strand.
CGTAATGCGGTTGCGAATGAACTCGTTATGGAAGTTGCCGTAGGCGTATGCCGCGCAGTCAGCGGCGATGAGCAGGTTCGCGCCGTCGAAGTAGGGGGCGTTGACGGGAACCAGCTTGATCTGGACAGGCCACGGGGAGAGCTGGCTGGTTACGGGTGCAGATGGAGATGCCGGCATTGCGCAGGCATGATCGCGTTTGATTGCCTTGGCGTTGGAGCCGGGACATCCGCAGGGCAGCTTCTTTGGGGGATTCTGCTGCTTCTGCTGCTTGGCGGCAAGCACCGCCGCTTCGTCATAAGCGGGAGCCTCGCGCATCTCGAAGGAGATGGCGTCTGTGGGACAGGCGGGAAGGCAATCGCCCAGACCGTCGCAGTAATCCTCGCGGGTGAGCTTCGCTTTGCCATTCACCATTTCGATGGCGCCCTCGTGGCATGCAGCCGCACACGCGCCGCAGCCGTTGCATTTTTCTTCATCTATCTTTATAATCTTGCGTAACATCGTTGTTTCCTCCGTTTATCTGATTGAATTTGAAAGTTCACAATTTGTTTCTTGACCTTACGCTAATATTATACTATACTATTTCCGATAAGTCGGTTGCATTTACAACGGAAATGAGGTTTTTATGAAAAAATATATTGGAATATTGAAGCGCTCCTATTTATTCGAAGGTGTCGTGGAGGAGGAGATCGAGGCTATGCTGGGCTGCTTACAGGCGAGGATGGGCAGCTATTCCAAGGGCGAATGCGTATTCCGGCAAGGGGAGCGCCTGAGCTGCATCACGGTGCTGGTGGAGGGAAGCCTGCATATCCAGCGGGACGATTACTGGGGCAACCGCAGCATCATCGGACGTGTGGGCACAGGCCAGATTTTTGGTATGTCATATGCCGCGCCGGACAGCGGTGCGATCATGAGCGATGTGGTGGCGGTGGAGGACAGCGTGGTCATCTTCTTCGATGTACAGCGGATTTTGACGGTCTGTTCTTCCGCCTGCCGGTTTCACGCCATGGTGGTGAAGAATCTGTTTTACGCCATCTCGGAGAAGAACCGCCAGCTCATGCAGAAGCTGGGGCATATGTCCCACCGCTCTACCCGGGAAAAGCTCATGTCCTACCTTTCCGAGGAAGCGGATCGGCAGAAGGCGAACAGCTTTACCATTCCCTTCAACCGCCAGCAGCTGGCGGACTTTCTGTCGGTGGATCGAAGCGCCATGTCTGGCGAGCTGTGCCGGATGCGGGACGATGGGCTGCTAAACTTTGAAAAGAATCATTTTACGCTGCTCCAGCGGTGATAAAAACAGACTGCCCATGAAATCGCACGATTTCATGGGCACATTAATTATTGAAGATTGAGCGATGGATGGGAAGCGTCGGTCAGGAGCAGCGGATAATCCTTCACAGGCAGGCTGAGGAAGCGGTATACCTTGCCCGGACAGGTTTTGTTCGGGTGTGCGGATGGGCGGGAAGCCCACGTCGAAGGGATGGGTGCAGTCGATGACATTTGTGGTTTTGCTGGAGCTGCCTCCAGCTCCCTAACCCGTGTTCCCGGCCTGCCTACATCGAAATGCACGACGTAGATGTCCGAATACCGATGGCTGTACACGATATCCCCAGGCTTGTGGAAACGCACGCTGCCCGCTGAGATGGGATAGACCGCATCGCCGATGGCGTATTTTCCGCCGTCCTTCATGAACAGCATTGCTTCGTAGCATCTGACCGTCCGCGTTTTCGTCAAGCCACATAGAACGGAAAGGATGTCAATGCGGGAATGGGAATTGTAAAAAAATATTGGGGTGTGTTGACTTATCGGGTGCCGTGTGATATAATTAAAATGAAATCCATAGCTATTATCATGGAGGATAATATTATGCTGAACGCAAAAGTACATGAACTGCTGAACAGCCAGATCAATAAGGAATTCTATTCCGCATATCTGTATCTGGAGTTTTCCAATTATTTTAAGGCAAAGGGACTTGACGGCTTTGCCAACTGGTATATGGTTCAGGCGCAGGAGGAAAGAGACCATGCGATCCTGTTCTATCAGTACTTGCAGAATAACAACGCCGCCGTTACCCTCGAAGCAATTGACAAGCCCGCATCGGATTTTGAAGACGGCATGGCTGTGCTGAAGGCCGGTCTTGCGCACGAGAACTACGTGACCTCCCTCATCAACGATATCTGTGCCGCCGCCCATGAGGTCAAGGACTTCCGCACGCTGCAATTCCTCGACTGGTTTGTGAAGGAGCAGGGCGAGGAAGAAACCAACGCCAACGATCTGATTTCCAAGATGGAGCTGTTCGGCTCCGATCCCAAGAGCCTGTATATGCTGAATCAGGAGCTGGGCACGCGGGTTTACGCCGCACCTACGCTGGTGCTTTGAATAAAAGAATGAGAGAGGTATACCTATGAAAGAAAATTATGTAATCTGCAACTGCAAGAAGGTCAGCTATTTTGACATCGCCGACGCTCTGCATGAGCTTAAAAAGTTCGACGATGTGCTGGAAGCGTTTGAGGACGTGAAAAAGGTCACTCACTGCTCCACCGGCTGCGGCGGATGTCATGACAAGGTGCTGGACGTGATCTCTGAGATTCTGATGGGACACGAAAAGGTATAAAGCGATTGTTTCCTCCCATGGAGAAGCGCCTGTGAAATCATTCGATTTTACGGGCGCTTTTTCATGAAAATTTTATTGATGCACTTGCAATTTTACCATATCTATGCTATAATGTGTACAATTCATAGGAACCCGAACGGGAGGTAAAAGCATGAGAATCGGAAAAATCAAAAAAATCCGGCGCATCCTGATGTGTGCCGTGCTGGCGCTGCTGATGATCGGCGTCATGACCACCGTGTCCTGCGGCACGGAGGAGGAAACGATCGAGCTGGTTGAGCTTGCCGGCTGGCAGGAGTATGTGATTGTCCGCCCGGACGGGGGCGATCGGGTCGAGACTGACGCGGCGATTAAGCTGAAAAACGCCATTGAGGAGCGCGTCGGCGTCACTTTGACGCTGACCACCGACTGGGTGAAGCGCGGCGAGGAGGCTCCCACCGATACGAAGGAGATTTTGATCGGCAGCACCAACCGCCCGGAATCCGACATTACGCTGCTGTATCACGATATCGCGGTTGAAGCGAGCGAACATCGTGTGGCGATCATCGGCGGCAGTCCCGAGGCGACGGATCTGGCGGTGGACTGGTTCATCGAAAACTGCATCGCTGAAACTGTCAGCGTTCCGGCAGAGCGGTATGTCAAGGCGGGCGAATATCCGCTGCGGAATGTGAGCATCGGCGGCGTGCCGTTGTATGAATACGCGGTCAACTCGCCTACGCTGACCGACGATACATTCCCGGACGAAAAGGCCGCGCTTCGTCTCTGGCTTGCGGAGATGACCGGGCATTACCCTGAAAACGACGGCGAGCATTACATCCGCGTGGAAACCGGGAAGGAAATCGGCATTACGGAGGTCGTCAATAAGCTGGATGGCGGCGATATCGTTCTGACTGTCGCTGCGGGCGGTATGCCCATTGACGACGCGATCACACTTTTCAAAACGACGCTGGAAAATCGAAATGAGGACGAGGTGAATATCGAAATGACCCAAACGGCTGATATCGACAATATCAAAACCTGCGACGCGGCACAGATCGCAGAATGGCGCAAAATGACAGACGAGCGAATCGAGGACATCATCAACACGCCGAACATGGAAATTCCCGAGGGAGCGAAGGTTTACTATGTGTCCAACAACGGAGACGACTCCAACGATGGACGGACGCCCGAAACGGCGGTGAAGACGCTGTTCCGCGCCAGCAATCTGTCGCTGCGGGAAGGGGATTATGTATGCTTCGAGCGGGGCGGCGTTTGGCGCGGCAATCTGTCGGCGCTGAAGGGCGTGACCTACACCGCTTACGGTGAGGGCGACAAGCCGAAGCTCTACGGTTCCCCCGAGGACGGCGCCGATCCCGCGAAATGGACGAAAACCGATGCCGAAAACGTCTGGAGCTATGACGCATGGGATATGGATGTGGGCACGCTGGTATTCAACCATGGAGAAGCTCACGCCGTCAAGTACATCATCCGCACCAAAGCCGACGGTTCCACGGTGGTTCACGCCACGGGAAAGCCCTTTAAGGATTATCATGACCTGACCGAGGATCTGACCTTCTGGCATGACGTCGAAGGGAAGAAGCTCTACCTTTACAGCGAGATCAATCCGGGCGAGCGGTTCGACTCCATCGAATTCAACGTGAAGAAGAACATTATTCAGGTGCATGGCCCCGGCGTCACCATCGATAACCTCTGCATCATGTACGGCGGCGCCCACGGCGTCAGCTCGGGTACGACGCAGAATCTGACGGTGCAGAACTGCGTGTTCGGCTGGATGGGCGGCAGCCTCCAGAAGGTGCGGGACGACGGTGTGCCGGTTCGCTACGGCAACGGCGTGGAAATCTACGGCGGCTGCGACGGATATACCGTGCAGAACAACTATTTCTTCCAGATTTACGATGCAGCGGTGACCCATCAGGTTTCGCTGAGCAGCACGCAGGTTGAAAGCGGTACGGTGCTCAACCAGAAGAACATTCTTTACGCGGGCAACGTGATGGAATACTGCAACTACTCCATCGAATACTTCCTCGGCAACGTGCCCGAGGACAATCCCAGCCGCATGGAGAACTTCGTGATCGAGGACAACTATATGTGGTACGCGGCGGAGGGCTTCTGCGAGCAGCGTCCCGACAAGAACGCGGGCTGTCATATCAAAGGCTGGTCGCACAACAACCGGGCGGTGGATTATGTCATCCGGAACAATCTGATGCTTTACACGAAGGATATGCTGGTGGATATCTACTCCAACCGCTTGAATCCTGACGGCAGCGACAGTATGCCGACGCTGGAGAACAATCAGTTTGCCGCGTTCCCGGGCGTCAGCTTCGGCGTGCTGAAGCAGGACGACAACACCCGCGCTCCCTATAACGCGAGCGTGGTGGATTACACAGCCGAGCACTCAAACGGCGACACCTTCTGGTTTATCGCGGAATAAAATCAAGTCAGCTCACGAAAAAACGTGAGCTGATTTTTTATCCGATGTACGGTTTATCCGATGTACGGTTTATCCGATGTAGCCTCCCCGGCGGACGATCTCCTCCTGCACGCTGCACACGGGGACGTCCGGCACGTTCACGCCTTTGGCTGCGGCCATCGCCGCCGTGATGCCTACAGCCTCGCCCATGGCAAAGCAGGGCGGCATGACGCGAACAGCCGCGAAGGCGTATTTGTCCGCCGACAGGCACTTTCCGGCGGCGAGCAGATTGTCCATATCCTTTGGAATCAGGCAGGACAAGGGAATGTAGTAATTGCTGCCGCTTTTGTACGCGGTGTATGCCACGCCCACCTTCTGATGGATGTCGATGGAGTTGGCGCATACGGCGATGCGGTCGTCGAATTTCACCGCCGATGTGATGTCCTCAAGGCAGAACAGATGCCGTCCCACGATGCGGCGGGATTCGCGGATTCCCATGTCCGACGCGGTGGCAACCAGACGGATATTGCGCAGCGGCGGGATTTCCTCGCGCAGGAAGGCGATCAGCTTCTGAATCTGTTCCCGCTGAGCGATTTCCACTGTCGTGATGTCTGCGGCGCTCAGCTCGTTCAACGGATCGTCCGATTGCGCCATGTTGACCGTCCATGTGCCGTTGGGATTCTCGTAGATGCGCAGCTTCATCGTGCCGCAGGGGAAGCGTCCGTCGGCGCGTCCGGCTTCGATTGCGTCCATATAAAACCGCTCCCGCATCTCGGTATGCTCCGCCATGTGCGCGTCCAGCGCGTCCCGGTCAACACCGTCAATGATGAAGAACATGGACGCCGTCTGCATGAATCCGTCCCCGTCGCCCCGGAAGGTGGCAGCGCCCGCTTTTGCGGCCAGCGATGCGTTTCCGGTGCAGTCGATGAATACCTTTGCGCGGATTTTATCGATGCCCTCGCCGTCGGCGGTGTAGATGGCGGTGATTCTGCGTCCGTCGGTTTCACAGCCGATCAGCGTTGTGTGGCAGAGCAGATTTACGCCGGATTCGACGCAGAGACGGTCGGCGGTTCGCTTGAGGCACTCGGTGTCGAAGGGGGTGACGCCGATATGACCGGCGAGGCGATAGCCGCTCCAGCTGTCGCCGCCGGGACAGTCGTTATAGGAAACCGCGCCGCCGTCGGCGATCATGCGGTTCACGAATTCGCTGAAAAAGCCGCGGATAATCTGATTTTCGCCCTTCGCGTCAAGGCAGGTCATGAACGGGCCGACCATGCCTTTTGTCGCTGTACCGCCCAGATAGCCGCCGGATTCGATGAGCAGCGTCACAGCGCCGCTTTTTGCTGCGGACACCGCTGCGGATATTCCCGCCACACCGCCGCCGCAGACCACGACGTCGGCGTACAGCTCGTTTCTGATTTCAAATGTTGCTTGCATATTGATCCTCCGAAATATAATTTTTATTAATTATACACCTGGCTATTTACAAATGCAATCGAATATGCTAAAATATATTTATAATATTCAGCAACGCGGAGGACGCATATGGAAAAACCTTTTATTTTAATTTCGGGTCTGGTGGTGCGCCGGGACGAATTCGATGTAAAGAACGGAAACCAGAATACATGGGCGCTGTTTCATATGAAGGAAGGCAGCTTTGAGCTGGATTACGGCGACGGCGTTCAGACCATCACCAGCGGCGACACGGTTATTTTCAATGATACGACCAACTTCCGCCGCAGAGTCGTGACACCGATTATCTTTGTTTACATCAAATTCCGCGTGAATCCCCATTGTCCCTTCTCGCTGGATGTGCCGCTGGGGAAGGTGAAATTCAATGATGAGGCTCGGTTTCAGTCAACCATCCGCGCATACGAATCGGTGATACATATGGACGATCGGCGGATGGTTTACTACAAGGAGCATCTTCTGGAGGACATTCTGTTTCAGGTGTTCTGCGAGAGCAGCCGGCATATCGAGGCGGAAAATCCCCTGCACAGCAACGACCCGCTGATACTCGCGGCGAAGGAATATGTGCTCAGCCATATTAAGAAGGAAATACACATTGACGATATCTGCCGCGCGGTGAGCACCAATCCGTCCACGCTCAACTGGCATTTCCGCCGTGAGCTTGGCGTATCCGTGGGCACTTACATCACGTCCGAGCGGATGAAGCGGGCGAAGAATCTGCTGCGCGGCACTACTTACAGCATCAGCGAGGTGGCGGCACTGTGCGGATACGAGAATGTATATTACTTTTCGACGGCGTTCCGCAAAAACTGCGGTCTGTCGCCGACGGAATACAGGAGCAGGTTCGGTTGAGAATATCATGGCAGCAGAGCTTCCGCATTGAGATGCGGAAGCTCTGTTTATGTGTGAGTTATAGCTTTTGCCTATAACCGACTATATTTATATGGTATTTGACATTCCCGGGCACCTGTGCTATAATATTACCATCAACTTCAAACACACAAGGAGACATACATAATGAATACCGTAGAAAAAAGAATTGTTGAACTAATCGATAAAAACCGTGACACTATCATTGAATTCGGCAGAGATATTTTCCACCATGCGGAACTTGGTTACAAAGAATTCCGCACCAGCGAGAAATTCAAGAATGTTCTCGCTGAGCACCTGAAACGGGTGGATGACGGTCTGGCAATCACCGGCGTCAAGGGTTATCTCAACGAGGAGAAAAAAGATAACTTCTCGCTGGCACTGATCGGTGAGCTGGATGCACTGAAAATCCCCGCTTATCCATTCGCGAATCCCGAAACGGGCGGCGCACATTGCTGCGGACATCATGCACAGCTGGCAGGCGTCGTCGGCGCGCTGCTTGCTCTGTCGGATGAGGAAGTAGCCAAAGAGCTGGACGGTCAGGTCGTCTTCCTTGCCGCTCCGGCTGAGGAGTACGGCGAAGCGGAGTTCAAAAATGAACTGATTGCTTCCGGTAAAATCGCCTACGGCGGCGGTAAGTGCGAGCTGATCCGCGAGGGCGCCTTCGATGACGTGGATGTGGCGCTGGCGCATCACATCTCACCCGCCGGACTGAGCGTCGGCAACGGCAGCAGCAACGGCTTCGTCGCCAAGGTCATCCGTATCAAGGGCAAGGCTTCCCATGCGGCGGGCGCTCCCCACGAAGGCATCAACGCCCTCGATGCTGCGGCTCTCGGTTTGCAGGCGCTGGCGTTCAACAACAAAACCTTCCGCGACGAGGACAGCGTCCGGGTGCATCCGATTCTCACCAAGGGCGGCGATCTCGTGAACGTCACTCCCGAAGAAGCGGTGCTTGAAACGCTGGTTCGCGGCAAGACCAAGGAAGCCTTCAGCGACGCGGCGGTCAAGACCGACCGTTCCTTCAAAGCCGGTGCGCTGGCGCTGGGAGCCGGCTACCGCATTGAAACCGCGCCGGGCTATCTGCCCTCGCTGCCCCAGAGCTTCCCTGATGAACTGGTTGAGGTCATCGCCGAGGCGGCGGGCGAACAGCCTAAGATCACACCGCCGACCGCGCATGGCGCAGGCTCCACGGATGTGGGCGATGTCCAGCATCTGCTTCCGGTGCTCACCTTCCATACGGGCGGCGTATCGGGCGGACTGCATCAGACCTCCTTCTCGGTGGATGATGAGGAGAAAGCATACATCCTGACCGCAAAGCTCTTCGCACTGAGCGCATACCGCCTTCTGAAGGACGGCGCGGCACTGGGCAAGCAGGTCAAGGGCAGCTACAAGCCGGTATTTAATAATAAGGAAGAATACATCGAGTTCCTGGATAAGTTCCGCTCGGTGGAGGAGGGTTAATCATGGGTAAGGAAAATTACAAAATCGAAGGTACGGTTGATCGTGCGCTGATGGTGGATCAGATTCGTCTGGCGGCAAGACAGTTCGCCATGCTCTACTTCCACTTCGTCAAGACGCTGTACGAAACCTTCGGCGCTGAAAAGGCGAAGGAGCTGGTTCAGAAGACCATCTTCGAACAGGCTGTGGACCGCTCGGACATTCTCCGGGAAAAGGCCATCGCCGCCGGGCTTTCCACCGACACGAAGGAAAACTTCCGCAAGGTCAGCGACCTTCCGTTCTGCGGCTGGATTCCCCAGTGGGGCGAGGATCACTGTCCGTATGGCGAGATCTGGCGGGGATACGTGGAAAAGTACCCTTGGTTCCGTGAGTTCGCCACCTTCTACTGCGATGTGATCGATACGACCACCATTGAGAATTTCACCCGCCGGCTGTCTCATCGGATTACGCAGAATGTCATCGTGGAGGGCACGAGCTGCGAGCGGGTGTACTATGAAAGCGACGACGTGAAGGCGGGGAGGTTTACATATGGCACAAAAGAGTAACGGCGCGAAAGCGAAGAAGTTTACCTTCACATGGATTAACGCGCTCCAGATACTGACCGTCGCAGCGCTCCTGATCAGTATGCAGGTCGCGGTCAGCAGCGGAGCGATCAGCAAGGTCTTCCTCGCAACGCCCACCGACATCGTTAAAAGCGGTTGGGGTCTCATCACAGATGGAACGCTGTTTCCCCACCTGCTGGTGACGCTCAAGGAAGTTTTCACGGGTTATTTTCTTGCCGCTGCGGTAGGTATCATACTCGGCTTCCTGTGGGTGCTCTTCCCGAAGCTGGAGCAGTACATGAGCGTGTTCTGCTCGGCAATCATGGCGGTGCCGAAAACGGCAATCCTGCCGCTGCTGATCCTCTGGTTCGGTATCGGCTTCCAGTCCAAGGTGGTGCTGATCTTCCTGTTCGGCGTTTTCACCATCCTGTACAACACCGTCACCGGCGCCAAGCAGTGTAAGGTCGAGTACATGAAGGTCGCTTCGGTTTTTGAAGCGTCCAGAGCACAGCTGGTATTCAAGGTTATGATCCCGGCGGCGCTGCCGTCCATCTTCAACGGTCTGCGGCTGTCGGCCGCCACCGCACTCACCGGCGTGGTATTCGCCGAGATGCAGTCGGCCCGCGAAGGTCTCGGCTTCCTGCTCAGCCAGGCACAGAACAACCTCGCCACCGCGAAGGTGTTCTTCATCATTATTTTAGTCACGCTGATTTCGGTGCTGTTTGTACGCATCATCGCCGGAGTCGAATATATCTTCTGCCACAAGTGGAGAAAAGTTTAACATTTACTCAAAAGAGGTATTTATCATGAAAAAGAGAATTATCGCATCCATTTTAGCCCTTGCCGCCCTGTTCACCACGTCCGCGCTGACTTCCTGCGGCTCCGAAGAAATTATCGACGAGGACGGCTTCATCATCATCCGCTCCTGCTTTACCACCGGTATGACCGGCGCTGTAAACAACTTCGCCATCCAGAAGGGTCTGTATGAGGCCGAGGGCATCCGGTTCGATAACGTACAGTCGTCCGGCAACGCAACTTCGCTGTCTATGCTCTCCCGCGGTGAGATTGATGTAGCCGACGGCGACCCCAGCACCTATATCCCTGGCATTTACAACGGCGTTCCCGCTAAGCTGGTTGGCAATATGTGGCGTTATTCCGGCTGCTACTGGCTCATCGCCAACAACGATATCAAGACCATCGCCGATCTGAAGGGCAAGAATATCGGTACGGCCGGTACTACGGGCGGTATGAGACTGTCGGTTCTGAAGATGCTCGAATCCGCCGGACTTGACGAAGACGACGTAACGCTCATCGCAAACGGTTCCTATCAGGCGGCCTACGCAACCATCACCTCCGGTGAGGTAGACGCAACCATCATCCACAACCCCTATGCATCGCTGGCTGAGGCTGAGGGCATCGGTCACGTGCTGGGCCGCGCATGGGACTACATCCCCGACTATTACACCGGCACCATCGTTGCATCCGACGACTTCATCAAGAATCATCCCGACGAGCTGCAGAAGTTCATCACCGCTTACTACAAGGTACATGAGCTGGTTAAGAATGAATATTTCGACGAATTCATCACTTGGGCTTCCAAGGAAATGAACACCACCGAGGAAGTCATGAGAGACGCCGTTGAGTCCGAAATCGATGTATGGCTGGACTACCCCGTTGTCCCGATCGACCGCGTTGAGACCACGCTGGACATCCTGCTGGACTATGGCTGGCTGGAAGATGAGATCGACGACCTGGACAACATCATCAACAACACCTTTGCGGAGAATGCAGCAAAGGAACTGGGTATGACCGACCCTTACGCAAAATAATCGCAGGAAGGTAATCATAATGCCAACGATTCAAATCAAAAATCTGTATAAATCCTATATAAACAGCGACGGAGAGCCGACGAATGCGCTGGAAAACATCAACCTTGAGATTAAGGACGGAGAGTTTGTCTGTGTCGTTGGCCCCTCCGGCTGCGGCAAGAGCACGCTGCTGGAAATTGTTGCGGGACTGCTTAGCCACACCTCTGGCGAGGTGCTGCTGGACGGCGTGCCCGTAACCGGCACCAGCCGGGACATCGGCGTGGTGTTTCAGGATCCGTCACTCTATCCGTGGCGGACGATCAAGAAAAACATCGCTTTCGGCATGGACATTGCGAAAATTCCGAAGCAGGAGCAGGAGGAGCGGCTTACAAAATACATCTCGCTGATGAACCTTGTAGGTTTCGAAAACAAGTATCCTTCCCAGCTGTCCGGAGGTATGAGACAGCGTGCGGGCATTGCCCGTGCGCTGGTCATGAATCCCAAGGTTATCCTGATGGATGAGCCGTTCAGCGCCGTTGACCACCTCACCCGCTGCACCCTGCAGGATGAGCTGATCCGCCTGCGTCAAGAGGAAAAGAAGACGGTACTCTTCATCACGCATGACCTTAACGAGGCTGTTTATCTTGCCGACCGGGTGATTCTGCTCACCCCCCGTCCCGGCAAGATACAGCAGGAATACCGCATCGATCTGCCTTACCCGCGCAACCGTGACGACGCGTTCCTGACGCACACGGCGGCGACGATCATGACCGACATCACCACGGGCAGCAGAAAAGACGATGTGGAATACTACATCTGAGAAAGGAAAATTTACAATGTTCAGAGATACAAGCATGGATTATTATCCGAAAGAAGAAGTCAAGGCGCTGTGGAATGCCAACATGAGCTTCACCGACGAGCAGCTGCTCGCCATGGATGAGGTGGAATTCCGCGCAAGAGTTCGCGAGCGCAGCCATCATACCCTTGAAATTCAGGTGTATCAGGCGGCATACCGTCACAAGACGATCAGCGAAACCCAGGCTGACACCACCAAGCGCCTGCTTCGCATCTGGCGTGAGCGCGGACTTCCCGAGGATGCACCCGAGTACAAATACGCCAGCTTCTTACTCGACGCGGCAGAAAAGCTGACCCGCGGCGAGGATGTAGACCTCACCCCCTACAAGCCCACGCACGTGACGAAGGAGATGGAGGATGCCTTCTTCACCATCGTCAAGGAACGCCGTTCGGTGCGTGAGTTCACCGACGAGGATGTGCCGGACGAAATCCTTGATAAGGTGCTGGAAGCCGGTCTCTGGGCGGCGCACGGATGCAACGTCCAGTCCATCCGCTACCTCATCGTCAAGGAAAAGGATCATCCGGGACTGTTCAAGGGAAGCGACGTGCCGGGCGGACCGATTCACCTGGTGATCTGCCAGGATATGCGCTGCTACCGCGCCAACTGCTTCACGCCTTTGCGCAACCGTCTGCTGGACGCGGGCGCTGCGGGACAGAATATTGTTCTCGCCGCTCATGCCGCAGGTCTTGAGGGCGTGTGGCTGACCTTCCCGAATCAGGCTTTCGTCGATCGGCTGAAGGAGACCTTTAATATTCCCGAGGAAGTACGCCTTGTCACCTATGTGGATGTGGGCTGGGGCGATCAGACCCCTTATCCGCCTCTCCGCTGGAACGTGAAGGACACGATCCTGCACCGGGATTGAGGAAAACAGCATGAACATCGTTATCATCGGCGGCAGCCGGGGCATCGGACGCGCCGCAGCGGTCGAGCTTGCCAAAGACGGGCACCGGCTGCTGCTGGTAGGTCGGAACCCCGAATCGCTGGAAAAGGCGAAAGCCGGGCTGCCGGACAGCACGGAGACTTTCACGGCGGATATCACCGATGCCGCCGCCATCGATCAGCTTGCCGCCTATTGCGAGGAACGGTTTGCACCGGACGGGCTGATTCTGAACGCCGCCGCTTTTGCAAACCACGCCACGGGGCGGTCGGTATTGCAGCCCACGCCGGATGAGTTGGGCGCGATTCTGGATGCCAACGTGGTGGCGCATTACCGCATTGTGCGCCGTCTGTTCCCCCTGCTTCAGAAAAGCGGGCGGGGCAGAATCGTCCTTATCGGCTCCACGGCGGGCATCCGACAGGATAAAGGCGGCATTTACGGCATATCAAAATGGGCGCTTCGTTCCTTTGCCTACAATCTGCGGGAGGAGGCGAAGGCATACGGCGTAGGCGTTTCGCTGGTCAATCCCGGCGGAACCTTTACCGAAAGACGTCAGAAGCAGAGCGCGGATGACAAGCATCTGCTGGAAACCAGCGATCTTGGAATTGTTATTGCCACGGTCTTCCGATTATCCCCGCAGGCAGTCATCGAGCAGCTGGACATCCGTCCGCTGACCGGCGACACATACTAACAGAAAAGGAATGGCAGCAGCTATGGAATATAAAATCGAAACCCGATGTCTTCACACAGACATTTCTTCCGAAACCGACGGCGTTCACCCGCTGAGCGTGCCGATCTATCAGACGGCCACCTTCGTACATACCAAAATCGGTAAGTACGGCGCTTACGACTACACCCGCGAGAGCAATCCCACCCGCACCCATCTGGAGGAGAAGATTTCCTCGCTGGAGCACGCATCCGACACGCTGGCGTTTGCCAACGGCATGGCGGCAATCACGGCCTGCATGGAGCTGTTTGTTCCGGGCGACCGCATTCTGTCGGGTGAGGATCTGTACGGCGGCACGAACCGGCTTTTCCACACGATCAACGAAAAAAACGGCATTCGCTTCGATTACGCGGATACTACCGATCTGAACGCAATTGAAACGGCAATTCGTCCGGACACCCGGGCGATCTATGTGGAAAGCCCCACCAATCCGATGATGCGGGTTACTGACATCGCCGGAGCGGCGGAAATTGCACATCGGCATGGGCTGCTGCTTATTGTAGACAATACCTTCCTTTCCCCTTATTTTTTGAATCCCCTCGATCTGGGCGCGGATATTGTCATTCACAGCGGTACGAAGTTTATCGGCGGTCACAACGATTCGCTGGCAGGCTTCCTCTGCGTCAGAGATCCGGAGCTTGGCGAACGGCTTCGGCTGATCGCCACCACCATCGGCAGCGCCATCGCTCCCTTTGAGGCATGGCTGACCATACGCGGTCTGAAAACGCTGGCAGTGCGCATGGAACGCCAGCAGGAGAACGCGCTGAAAATTGCAGAATGGCTCAAGAACGCCCCCCATGTGACCGAGGTGCTTTACATCGGTCTGCCCGAACATCCGGGCTATGAAATTTCAAAGCGGCAGGGACGGGGCTTCGGCAGCATGATTTCCTTCCGCACCGACAATGAGGAAACGGCCCGCCGCTGCCTGATGCACACCAAGCTGATTTCCTTTGCCGAGAGTCTGGGCGGCGTGGATTCGCTGATCACCTATCCGCTGACGCAGACACATACTGCGGTTTCGGAGGAGGAACGCCAGCATCTGGGCATCACCGACACGCTGCTTCGCCTCAGCGTAGGCATCGAGGCGGCGGAGGATCTGATCGAGGATTTGAGACTGGCACTGGAGGGAGACGAATGAATTTCGACGTTACCATCGACCGTCGGAACACCGACTGTCTGAAATACGATTTCGCCGTGGAGCGGAGACGTCCGGCGGACGTGCTCCCGCTCTGGGTGGCAGATATGGATTTCCCGGTGCCGGAAGCGGTGAGCGAAGCGCTGGCAGCGCGTGCGCGGCACGGCATTTTCGGTTACACCGACGTGAAGCGCGATTATTTTGAAGCGGTTGCCGACTGGTTCAAAGCGCATCATGGCTGGACACCGGAGGAGGACTGGCTGGTAAAAACGCCGGGCGTGGTGTTTGCGCTGGCCATGGCCATCAAAGCCTGCACGGTAGAAGGGGACGCGGTGCTGATTCAGCCGCCGGTTTATTATCCCTTCTTCGAGGTGGTTCGCGACAACAACCGCCATCTGGTGGAAAATGAGCTTGTCCTGCGGGACGGGCGGTATGAGATTGATTTCGACAAGCTGGAAGCGCAGTTCCGGGATGAACAGGTGAAGCTGATGATTCTATGCTCGCCGCACAATCCGGTTGGACGTGTCTGGACGCGGGAAGAACTGGAAAAAGTTGCGGCGCTCTGCGTGAAATACGGCGTGGTGCTGGCGGCGGACGAGATTCACTGCGATTTTACCCGACCGGGGCATCCGTTCACATCGGCAGCGACGCTGGCGGGGGATATCCGAAATCAGGTAATCATCTGCACCGCACCCAGCAAGACCTTCAATCTGGCGGGACTTCAGGTGTCGAATATTTTTATTCCGGACAAAAAGCTGCGCGATGCGTTCCGGCATCAGATCGATGCTGCCGGATATTCGCAGCTGAACGCGATGGGACTGCTCGCCTGCAAGGTCGCTTACCGTGAAGGCGCGGACTGGCTGACCGAAGTGAAGGCGTACATCGAAGGAAATCTGACGTACCTGCGGGAATATCTGAAACAAAACCTGCCGCAGATCAAGCTGATCGAGCCGGAGGGAACCTATCTTGTCTGGCTGGACTGCGGTGCCATCGGGCTTACCGGCTCGGCGCTGAATCGCTTCATCACCGAGAAAGCGCGGCTGTGGCTGGACGGCGGCAATATGTTCGGCGGCGACGCAGGGCAGTTCCAGCGGATTAATCTGGCGTGCAGCCGGGCTACGCTGGGGCAGGCGCTGGAGCAGCTTCGCCAGGCGGTCGAAAACGCTTGACAAACGGACGGATTTATGATATAATCCCTACTTGAAGGGGGTGCGATATCCCTGGAATCCCTTCATTTTTATAGGCTTTCAAATAGTATTCAAAAAGAATCCGGGAGAGATCGATATGACACTTCAGCAGCTTCATTACGCCATCACCATATCCAAGGCCGGCTCCTTCAATAAAGCGGCGGAAATGCTGTACATCGCGCAGCCGTCTCTGACCAGCGCCATACGCGATCTGGAAAAGGAAGTGGGCATCACCATCTTTCACCGCAGCGGACGGGGCGCTTCGCTGACCAACGATGGTGTGGAGTTTATCGCCTACGCCCGGCAGGTTTACGATCACTACGAGACGCTGATGCAGAAATACGGGAAGGGCGGCAATCTGAAAAAGAAGTTCGGCATCTCGACCCAGCACTATTCCTTCGCTGTGAAGACCTTCGTGGAGATGGTCAAGCAGTTCAACACCGCCGAGTATGAGTTCGCCATCCGCGAGACGCAGACCCGGGAAGTGATCGAAGATGTGAATATGATGAAAAGCGAGATCGGAATCCTGTATCTGAGCGATTTCAATCGGAAGGTAATCACCAAGCTGCTGAAAGCCAACGATCTGGTCTTTCATAAGCTGATCGAATGCAAGGCGTATGTTTATTTGTGGAAGGGGCATCCGCTGGCAAGCTGCTCGTCGATTCGATTCGAACAGCTGGAGCCGTATCCGTGCTTATCCTTTGAGCAGGGAAGCAACAGCTCCTTTTACTTTGCGGAGGAAATCCTGAGCACCAATGAATATCCCCGCACGATCAAAGCCAACGATCGCGCCACGATGCTGAATCTGATGATTGGTCTGAACGGCTACACCCTCTGCTCGGGCATTATTTGTGAGGAGCTGAACGGTACGGATTATGCCGCGATTCCCTTTGATCCGGAGACGGAGGAAGCGGACAGCCGGATGGAGATCGGCTATATTATGAAGAAAAATGTGCTGCCAAGCCGGATGGCAGAGTTGTATATCGAAGAAATGAAGCACTATCTGGAGCGGTGTACGGTATAATCCAATGAGGAACCCCGCCGCTTCTTATGCGGATTTCCGGCAAAAGTTAAGCCTTCCATGGCAGGAACTGCCATGGAAGGCTTTGTTTTGTTTACAGCCCCAGCAGCCGTTTTGCGTTGCGCGAGAAAATCGCCTCCCGCTCATCGTCGGTGAGCGGCTCATACATCACCGCCGCGATGTCCGAAGCCGGACCCACACCCGGATAGTCCGTGCCGAACAGCAGCCGGTCACAGCCCACCCGGTCGATGGCTTGCCGAAGCGTTCCCGCCCGATCGGTGCCGTGGGCGGAAATATCGAAGCAGACATTCTCATACCGACGCAGAATCTCCAGATGGTCGGTAAGCCCGCCGCTGCAGCTGAGATGCGCCCAGACCAGCTTCAATCCGGGCACCGCCGCCGACAGCGCGTACATATCCGCAATCGATGTGGGATGGATATTCACCACCATGTCAAGCTGTCGGGCGTATTCCATGATTTCGATGAATTCCGGCGTCGCGCAGGCCGACCATCCCATCATGTAGGGAACCAGTTCGCCGATAAGCCGCACGCCCTTCGCCCGGCAGCGTTCAAGCTCCCGGCAGGACAGCTCCACGAACGCCGGATGGATGTGGATGCCCGGGAGATAAAAATTCCCCAGCGTTTCCTTCGCTGCCAGCGCCTGATCGTTCAGCAGCGGAATCAGCCGCTGGTATTCCGCCGTTGGACGACCACTCATCGCCCGATAGATCACGCTTCCGCAGGCGGTTGTGATGCCGTTGGCCGCCAGATCGTCCCGGAAACGGCGCAGATTAATCTCCACGCCGTGGGTGGGCAGGTGGAAATCATACATGGGGTGTACGTGGAAGTCTACGATTTCCACGCTTGTATTTGCGTCAACCATTTCTCATGCCTCCAATCCCAGCAGCTTCCGCGCGTTTTCACGGTAAATTCCAGAATGCACTTCCTCGTCCGCGTCCCGAAGCTCCCATTTCATCGCCGCCAGCTTTGCCGCCGGATTGCCGTCCGGACAGCCTGTGCCGAACAGCAGCCGGTCGATATGCAGCTTCCGGCTCCATTCGTGCAGCACATAATTGCCTATCCAAATTCCCCCCGACAGATTCAGGTACACGTTTGGGCAGGCTGCCAGCACCTCCGCCGCCTGTGCGGGCATGAAGCCCCGGCTGAAAAAACCGCCGCAGATCAGTTTCAGCGACGGATATCGTTCAGCCAGCATTATCGCTGCGGCGGGGGATTCCCCGCGCAGGCTCACCGGAAGACCGCGCTCTTGGGCTGCCGCAAGCACTTCCGCCGCGCCATCCAGCCACGCCCCGTCGATTTCGATCATGCGCGCCTGCTCCACCTGATCGGCGCAGTCGGGATGTCCCCACAGCGCCGGAATATAACGCGGCTCACGCTTTGCCAGCGCCAGCGACGCCTCGTTCAGCCGCCGCGCCATCCCGCCGTCCGGAGCGGAAGCCGCGTACAGCGTTCCGCAGGCAAGTCCGATTCCGGCGTCATTCAGCCGGTCGAAAAAATGTGCGAACGACGCCGCATCCACGGGCGGATGGGCGTCGATATCAATGATTCTCATGCAGAGTCTCCTTTTCCGATTTTTCCTGTTCCCGGATTACTTCCGGCGTCAGTCCGAAATAATTCCGCACTGCCAGATAGAATCCGGTGTATGATTCATAGCCCAGCTCCGACGCAATCTCGCTGAATGGAAGCTCGGTGTGCCGGATCAGCAGCCCCGCCGCGTCCATGCGGCGCTTCCTGACCAGCGACTGGTAGCTCTCGCCGAAAAGCCGCTGCACCGTCCGGTCGGTCTGACGGCGGCAGAGTCCCAGCTGTTCACACAGACCGTCGATGGAGTTCGGCTGCATATAGTAGCTGTTGGCGTAATTTTCGATGAGCCACCGCCGGTCGCTGTCGCTCAGGAGGCTGCCCGATGTGGGCTTATCCACCGGCGGCTCCTTCAGCGCGGCGATGTGTTCCGACAGCCGCAGAAAAAGCATGGACAGCAGAATCTGCTGTTTATGTACCGATATCTCGTTGTCATACAGCGCCATCAGCGAGGACATACAGGAATCCACCTCCGTTGAGCGGAAGATGAGCGGCTCATGCACCGTGCCCAGAAGAACATTATAATATTGATACTCCGAAAAGCCGCGGTTCTGCTTCTCACCCTTGAGCAGCGAGAAGCTGAACACCATCCGCTGATGGATGCTCCGCGAGGTGGCGTGCAGCATTCCCGGCGGAATCAGCAGAATATCGCCGGGATTCAGCGTAATGGCTGTCGTCTGCCCGGCGTTCAGCTGAAAGCTGCCGGACATGGTGTAATGCAGCTCAAAGTGCTTATGGGAATGAATATGCGATTCCTTGTCCGCGAACACCGTCCGCAGCGGGAAGCGCCCCGAGAACATGACCCGCATATCGCCGATGTCCGCCGTAATATACTGCATCTGTACCTTATCCATGGTAATTCTCCATTCGGCACATTATTTTTTTGGACATAAACCTGCAAAGACGTCTTTTGTGCCGATTTACAAAATTTTTTTGCTGTGCTATAATAATATCGCAACGTTGTGATGGTTATATTATAGCACACAGGCAAGAATTTGTCAAATACTTTTTGGGAAAGAAGGATGATTTTTGTGAAAAATAAACAGTATGTCAGTCTTGTGCTTCTGACAGCCCTGCTCCTCGGCAGCGTAAGCTGCAATTCGAGCAACACCCCCTCTGCCGGTAACGATACCGGCACCACCGCTTCCGATACCACAGCCGAGGTGGTTGACCCTTATCCGGACGACCTGCCGGACGATCTTCGCTTTGACGGAGAAACCTTCGACATCTTCGGCTACAAAGGCTCGAACCTGTACGAAACTTTGGGCAAGAACTACTACTATCTGGCTGTGGATGAGGAAAACGGCGACGTAGTCAACGACGCCGCCTACAAACGCACCAAGGAAGTGGAAGAACGGTTCGGCATTAACGTCGTCATGTACGAATCCGATGATGAGTACGGCACCAGCTACAACGTACAGCAGGCGGTTCTTGCGGACGATAAGCTGTACGATCTGGTATTCCCCTTTGTAACGGAGGATTTGACCGGTCTGCTGACGGAGAACATCATGTACGATATCAATCAGCTGGAGTATGTCGATCTGACCAAGGATTACTACAACAGAGACGCGATTGAGACCTATGCCGTGGGTGACTCGGTATACCTGATCGCCGGAACCTATCCGCATCCGCAGTTTGTCAGCACACCTCTGCTGTTCAATAAGGAAGCATGGGCGGACTACAAGCTGGAAGACCCCTATGAGCTGGTGCGCAGCGGTCAGTGGACGCATGACAAGTACCTCTCTCTGATCAAGGACACCTACCGCGACCTGAACGGCAACAACGAGCGGGACGGCAAGGATTTCTTCGGTCTGAGCACTTTCTCCATCGTACCCATGTACCTGTACCCGGCATACGGCGGAACCACAGTAACGCCTACGGACGACGGCTTCGAATATGGTTATGGCAGCGAACTCGCTGTGAAAATTGTGGAGAAGATCGTTGGTCTGGCGGAGAATCCGGACGCTTTCTATGTGAACGAGTGGACGCCCTTCTTCAGCGGCAACTCGCTGACCTGCATCTACGCATCCGGTATTCCCGCGCTGCGCGACCTTCAGTTTGACTTCGGCATTCTTCCCCTGCCCAAGCTGGACGAGAATCAGGAAAACTATATGTCCTTCTTCACAGGCGGCGTTATGTATGTCCCGTCCAACGTGGAGGATCCCGAAATGACGGGCGCCATTATCGAAGCGCTCTTCTCGACTTCCAGCAAGTATATGCCCGAGGCACTTGAAGAGCACTATATCGAGGGCAAGCTGCTCAACTCGGACGACGACATCGAAATGTACCGTCTTATGACCAGCAGCGAAAACGCGGTTTACGATTTCACCCGCTTCTTCGATCCCACCGGTGGTAAGCTGAAGAACTTCCAGCTCATCAGCGAACTGATCACGGCGAAGTCCATCAACATCTCCTCCAGCTGGGCGGCATTAGAGGAAATCAGTAAAAATGCCTTTGACGGTCTGTTCGAGAAAGTCGCCGGAAATCAGTAAACCTTACCCGGAGGAATCAGTGTGAAGCCCCTGTTAAGAAAACACACGCTTCCGGCTCTTGATCCGGCGGAATCCCGCAACATTGTCCTGCATATGTCCATGGAAATCATGAACTGCTTCACGATACTGTTTGTGGGAGGCACTCTCTGGCAGGGACTGCTGCTGCACAACGGCTGCACATCCACTGAAATCGGTATTCTGTCAGCCGTCGGATCTCTGGCGCAGGTGGCGGCCATGGCGCTGAACATGGGGCTGAGCGACCGCTTCCGAAGCCCTATTCGGGTCATGGCGCTGTCCACGCTGCCCATCGCACTCTTTTTTGCCCTGATCGGCACCCTATGCTGCATCGGCGGGAAGGCTTTCGCCTTCCCGGTGCTGCTGGGCTGCGTGATTCTCTATTACGCGGCCTACGGCTTCCGCTCGATATTCGCCTACAAAATCCCTTATCTGGTTATCCATATGGAGCATTACGGACGGCTGACTGCGGCGGCGGGGCTGATTTCCAACCTGTTCTGCATCGTGGTCAGCATGGCTATCCCGATGTTTTTGGAACGGGTGGATTACATGAGCGGCATGATGCTGCTATACGTCATCTGTACGGTGTGTGCCGGACTGATGGCACTGTTCAACTCGAAGATGCGGGTCATCGGTGAACCGCCTGTCAGCGAACAGCCCAAGCTCCGAGAGCTGTTCGCCGACAGGAGCGTTACCCATCTGGCTCCGGCAAACTTCCTGCGGGGCGTGTCCTCCGGCATCATTGCCAGCCTGACGCTGGTGGCATCCCATCTGTTCGAGCTGGATTCGGTGGCGCTGTCCCTTCTGGTCAGTCTCACCACCCTTGGCTCGGTGCTGGGAAACCTGTTCTATTCGCTGACTGGCAAATCCCGCTGGCTGAGCCTGCTCTGCCTGGGAGCCAGCCTGACGCTGCTGGTGCTGGGACCGCTGTCCACGGTTATCGGCAGCTGGACGTTCTTCGCGATGCTGTTCGTGATCATCCAGATCGCCTATGTCATCGTCAACGGAACCATTCCGGTCATGCTGGCACAATTCACGCCCTATCGCATTGTGGGCGGCTGCACGTCCCTGCGCATGATGGAAACCATGGCGGGATCGGCGCTGTCCAGCTGGGTGACTGGGCTGGTGCTGGACAGCTTCACCGGGACGCTTCCGGCGCTGCTGCTCATGCTGACGGCGGGGCTGACACAGCTTTACTGCGGCGTCTCCTATCATCGCTACTATACGCGAAACCAAATCCGAAAGGAAGAAAATTATGGAAGAACCTAAGTATCTTCACTGCGAATATCTCACCACCGAACCGAACGCCAGTATGCTGTGGGTTGAGCGGCTGCCTGACGGACGGCTGTTCTCCCTCATGTCCATGCAAAAGCCCGACTGGAACCTTCTCCCGGCCTCGCAGTATCTCTTCGGACGAACCTCCGACGATGACGGCAAGACCTGGTCGAAGCCCTTTCTGCTCTACGACTGGGGATATTCCAGAACCGTCTACTGTGTGGTGGGATGGAAATCCGATCGGGAGGGCAGAATTCACGTCTTTACCTCTGCCATCGACGAAAAGCGCTTCGATATCGGCCGATTCATTGGACACATCGAATATCTGCGCTTTGACAGCTGGCGGGGCGAGAATCCCTACCGCTCGGACATTCCGGTGCTGAGCCGTTACACCGGCTCGCTGAACAACGCGGTTGAGCTGGAATCGGGGCGGCTGGTCATTCCATTTTCCACGCTTCTGGACAAGCAGTTTGTATCGAGTACAATCTGGTCGGACGACCACGGCGATACATGGCAGGCTTCCAACGATGTGTCGATCGTGGACGGCGAAAGTCATGTGGAGTCGGGCGCGGTGGAACCGGTCGTCGCCGAGGTGAAGCCGGGCGTGCTGGTCATGCTCATGCGCACCACGCTGTTCCGGCTGTGGTACGCCGTTTCCTATGACGGCGGCGAGAGCTGGAGCCAGGCGAAGTCTACCAACATTCCCGCACCGAACGCGCCCTCCACCTTGCAGAAGCTGCCCGATGGACGGATCTTCCTTGCGTGGAACGACGGACTTGGCCATCCCATGGCTGATGTGCGTTACAGCGGCGCGCGGCAGTGTCTGCACGTGGCGGTTTCGGACGACGGTTTGCGCACCATCCGCGGCGGGCGAATCATCGTCAAGAAGATGGCGGATGATAGAGTCGATGTACACAATTGTTATCCCACCACCGCCATGTCCGGCGAGAAGGAGATTCTGCTTCGCTATATGGAAGCACATGGCACGGCGCGTACCACCTGGGAGGCGCCGCAGGCATTCCTGACGCTGCTGAATCCGGACTTCCTCGACGAAAACGAGGTGAGCGACAACTGGGGCGAGTGGATCAGCGACCAGCCGAAAACGGAGGCTGGCATTACGCTGAAGCCCACTTCCGATAAGCTGGCGCACGCCATCGTAAACTTCCCCTATGCAACGAAGGGCAGCATTACGCTGACCACTGCGGGAACGCTTCCGGAGGGCTGCCGCGTGCTGCTGTCCGACAGCTATCTCGACCGGATCAACTTCATGCCGACGGTGCGTGCGGCGGGCTATGAGGAAGTGATCGGAACACCGTATGCCGAACTGACGCCCGACGCTTCCGGCGAGTGGAAGATCGGTTGGGACGAAACGTCGATCACGCTTACGGTGAACGGGAAGACGGCGGGAACCATTGCCAAGAGAGCATCCGACGGCTACAATCATCTGACCGTGATGTTCCGGGGCGAGGGCGAGCTGTCGCTGACCCGGTTTGCTGCCCGGGCGGAGAAGATGGACTGGAATACGGGAATTACCTATTGACACGACAAAAAAGCTGAGGCTGTCGAAATTTCGGCAGTCTCAGCTTTTTGTCATACTTATTCGGTCATTGCTTCAATGGTGGTAGTGATTGCGGCTTCGATGGATTCGCGCTTGGCTTCGATGGTGGACATGAAGGCTTCGCCGCCCTCCGCGCCGACCTTATTCAGAGCGGCTACCAGCTTGCCCCAGTTATAGAACATGATCGCGTCATAGCTGCGGGACTTCATGACGATGTCCAGCATATCGTAGGAACGTTCGTCACGCATCAGCTTAGTGCCCAGCGTGGTTTCGTAGTAGGCGGGGGTAACGGTGTCCAGCGATGCGGCTGCCATGGCTTCCAGCACGAAGGATACGTCGTCGAAGTTTGAGACGGTCTTCGGAATGCAGGCTGCGCTGCCCCAGTTGACCTTAACCGTGTGGCTGTAGTTTTCCTGATCCTCGTCGTACTTGGGCATGGGGAGCACGCCGAATTCGATTTCATAGTCGCGCATCTGGAAAAGTCTCAGCACGCCGGAAGGATAGAAAAGAGCGCGTCCTTCCTGGAAGCAGGGGGTCTGCACCGATACGGTGTGATACTCCGTGTACTTGCTGGCGAAGCGGTTGGAGCAGAGGGTTGTGTCAGTGTCCGCGAAGAAGGAGGACAGCTTTTCAAAAGCATCTACGGAACGGTTGGTGGTGCCGACTACCAGCTCGGGAATGCCCTCGGCGTTATTCTCGGTATAGCGTTCGCCGAAGCCCTGATAGAACATCTGCACGTCGTCGTTCTGCACCAGCAGACCGTACTGGTCGAGGTCGTCGATGACCGTATCGCCGTTCAGGTCAGAAGCCACCTTCTTGGCAAGATTGAACATATTGTCGCTTGTCCACTGGTTGTTGTCCACCAGCTCATAGGGGGATTGGAGCTGGTATTTCTCCAGCAGATCCTTATTGAAATACATCAGCCATGTGCCCTGACCTGACATGGGCGTCAGGTCGCCGGTCATGAAGGTCAGGCGTCCGTTAATCGCCAGATCGGTTTTGGCGTTCTGATCCCAGTAAGGCTGATCGAAGTCCAGATACGGCGACTGGAGCAGGTCGTAGAGCATACCCTGATTGTTCATGGAACAGCAGGCCTCCAGCGAGACGATGACGATGTCGGCGATGTCCTCACCGGCGAGAATTGCGTTTTTGCTGGTTTCGTGGGCTTTTACGTCGTTGGTGATTTCCAAAGTCAGATTATACTGATCTTCCACCATGCGGTTGCGCTTGTAGATGGCGTCGTTGAGCACGTCGCCGTTTTCCACTTCCAGACCCATCTCCAGCACCGACTGGGACCAGTTCGAGGTCTCGTCCCGGGCTAGAATGCGATAGGTTGCACCCTCAAAGTTGCGCTCGCCCAGAGAAGCGTACCATTGTGCGGCTTCAGTCGTGTCGGCAGCGGTGGTGCCCCCGGCAGCGGGGGTGGTGTCATCACCGGCAGCGTTCCCGCCGCAGGCTGTCAGATTGGCGGCACAGAGAAGTGCAGCCAGCGCGAATGAATAAATGCGTTTGGATTTCACGTGAATACCTCCGTGCAAAAAATTTATTTGTTACGTTTCCCATTATATCGCGAATGGAGGCATAAGTAAATGGCGAAAATGCTGATTGATATGACAAAACGCTGAAAATTACCGAAAGATTAATCCATATCATTCCCGCTGGAACGAAAAGTGCCGGGCGTCGTTCCGGTGAGCATACGGAACAGCTTGCAGAAATAAGCGTTGTCGTTGAAGCCGGTTTTCTCGGCGATGGTTCCAACGGGAAGATCGCTTTGGAGCAGCAGCGACTTCGCCCGGTTGATGCGAAGGGACAGCAGGTAGTCCCGAGGCGACATCCCGTAGTAATCCCGGAACAGCTTGCGGAAATGGGAAGGGGAGAGTCCGCACAGTCCGGCGAGGGCGTTGATGTCATATTCCCGGTCGAAGGTTTCCCGCATCTGCTGGAGGGCGGGGAGTAGCCGCTGTTCGTCGCCGGTGACGTTGTTGATCATCGACGCATTCAGCGCCGAGTAGAGCAGGCTGTACAAAAGCGAGCGCAACTCAATACGGTACCCGGCGGGCATATAGAAATAGATGTCGTTAAGCCGCCGGAATTTCTCCGCCACGCTCAGCTTATCCCGGGGAACGATGCGCCGCTCCAGCATGGTTTCCAGCGGCGGCATATCCTCCGACTGGGCGGGAGCGATCTGAAAGTTTACAATAATATATTCCGGGCGGACAGCGCTGTCCGAGGTGAGGGTGTAGGCGGAGCCTTTTTCCAGATAGAGGATTTCATCCACTTCCACGGCGACGTCGTTCTTCCCGTCGCGGCAGCGAATCCGCCCATTCTGGAGGAAAATAAAGCCATGGTAGGGACGGTCTTCGCGGGTGTGGTACCAATCGGCGGACGCCTGTTTGTCCACCACATTAATGATATCGGCGATGATATAGTCGGTTTCCGGGGTGAGGGATTTCATAAGCGGACATCCTTTCACATGATTTTCTACTTATATTATGCCGCAAAATCCGCGTTTTGTCAAGCCCCGATTTGCTGGAAAAAATCGTTTTGTCATATCAAAAAGCGATCTGCCCCTTTACAAGCGGGAGGCGGTACGGTATAATGGATGTATAAATCTTATCAGGATTGGAGATTCCAAATGAAAATTACATCCATTGAAACCATACGCGTGACCATCCCGCTGGAGGCGCCCATCCTCTGGTCCCAGGGCTATCGCTCGGCGACCACCCGGACGCTGATCAAAATCCACACCGACGAGGGCATCACCGGCATCGGCGAGACCCGCGGCGACGACGGCATCGAGGAGATGATTCAGTCGATTGCCGGCAAACTCAAGGGAGAGGATCCCTTCCAGATCGAGCTGATTCTGGAGCGCTTCCATATGCTGGGTTATTTCCACGGCTACTTCGGACTGTCGGCTGTGGCGGGCGTTGAGATCGCGCTGTGGGATATCGTGGGCAAGGCAACCAAGCAGCCCCTCTGCAATCTGCTGGGCGGACGCTACCGCGACCCGGTGCCCTTTTCGGGCTACATCTTCTATCGTTCCCGCACTGCGGATGGCAAGGGCGGAGAATATACGCCGGAGGATGTGGTAAAGTTCTGCGAGCGTGTCGTCGCCGAGCACGGCTTCGACTGCCTGAAGCTGAAGGGCGGCGCTTACGCTCCCGAGCACGATATCGAAGTGCTGCAAGCCATCCGCGACCGCTTCGGTCCCAAGTTCAAGCTGCGCATCGACCCCAACGGCTGCTGGTCGCCTCAAACCGCCATTAAAGTGGCGCAGCGTCTGGACGAAATCGGGCTGGAATATCTGGAGGACCCCTGCTGGGGCATCGAGGGAATGTCCCGCCTGCGCAAGGACATCCACATTCCGATTGCCACCAATATGTGCGTGGTTGACTTCGACTCCCTTCCCACGGGCATCCGCGAGGGCGCGGTGGACATCATTCTCGCCGACGCGCACAAGTGGGGCGGCATCTGGGTGACGAAGAAGCTGGCGGCGGTCTGCGACGCTTTCCGCATCGGTATGTCCATGCACAGCGGCGCGGAACTGGGCGTTTCCACGGCGGTGAACCTGCATCTGGCAGCTTCCACGCCCCAGATTTCCTACTCCATCGACGGACATTACCATCACATTCTGGACGACATTCTCGTGGGCGGCAAGCATAAATATGTAGACGGCAAGATTAAGGTGCCGGAGGGCTACGGTCTCGGCGTGGAATTGGACGAGGACAAGGTGGCGAAGTACCACGAAGCGTACCTGAAGGGCGGCAACGTGCTCGTCAGCGGCGAAATGCCCGGCGGCGACCGCAAAAAGCATATGTCGAGATCGCAATACTGATGATCGGGAGGCATTCTGATGAATCTCACAAAATACCGCGAAACCTTCGCGTCCCTGCGCCCGCAGATTGACGCGGATATCGAAGCATACCGCAAGGCTGACGCGACCATCCGCGTGGTCGGCGGAGACGGGAAAGCGGTGCCCGGCGCGAAAATTAAGCTGCGTCAGGACACCCACGAATTCAACTTCGGCTGCAACTGCGTCAAGCTGGGCAGTCTGGGCGTGGATAACGAGCGTTATGAAATGGCGCTGGCACGGCTGTTCAATCTGGTGACAACCACCTTCTGCCTGTCGGTTATCGAGCCGAATCCCGGCGAATGGCGGTTCGCGGAAGGCTCAAAGGAAATTTTCCGCCGTCCACCTCCCGACCGGGTGGTGAAGTTCGCGCACAAATACGGTCTGCGCCTCAAGGGTCAGCCGCTGCTGGCCGGGTCGTGGTTCCCGGAGTGGGCGAAGGATTTTTCGCAGGATGAGGTGCGTGCGCTTTACACGGATTATTTCCGCCGTGTGGCGGAGCGCTACGGCAGCACCTTCGACATCTTCGACATCGTCAACGAAGCCTTTCTCCACACGAAATTCCCGCTGTACACCGAGGACTGCACCTATGTGGACTGGGCGTTCGAGGAGGCTGCGAAGCTCTTCCCAGCGCATACGGTCATGGAGCTGAACGAGGCGACAGATATCAACTACGGCAAGGGCGCCCAGCGTTATTTCAACCTTGTCAGCCGCATTCTGGAGAAGGGGATCCGGCTGGATTCGGTGGGCTTCCAGTTCCATCAGTTCACCGAGAACGCCGGACGAAAGCATATCAACGGCGAGTATCTGGCGCTGGAGGAAATCTATCAGACCTACCGCCGCTTCAATGAGCTGGGCGTGCCGCTGTACATCACCGAGGTTACGGTTCCCTCCAACTATACCGCTTTGAGCCGCGCCGAGGGCGAGGCCATTCAGGCGGAGGTGGTGGACACCCTCTACCGGCTGTGGTTCAGCATTCCGAACATGACGGGCATCAATTACTGGAACCTGTCCGACGGCGTGAACTGGCTGCGGGAGGGCGATTGTCTGGGCTGTCTGACGGACGAAAATGTCTATGAAAAGCCCGCTTATCACGCCCTTTATCAGCTGCTCAACCGGGAATGGAAGACGAAGGCGCTGCTGGAGTCGGACGACGGCGGACAGGCATCGCTGCGCGGCTTTAAGGGCGGCTACACGGGAACGGTCACGGTGGATAACAGGGAAGTGCCCTTCGCCTTCGATCTGCGGGATGGCTGCGAGCCGGTGACGGTGGTTGTATGAAGACGGCGCTTGTGACTGCCGGAACCGCCGGTACAGGACGCGCCATCGCCGAGCGCTTCGCAAGGGAAGGTGTCAACGTCGCTATCACCAGCCGCTCGGTGGAGCGCGCCATGGAAGCGGCGGCGGAAATCGCAGCGAAGTATTCTGTCATCTGCCGGGGATACGCCCTCGATCAATTTGAAGAATCTTCGGTGCTGGCGCTGTATGACGCGCTGGAAGCGGACGGACTTCTGCCTGACGCCGTGGTGCTGAACGCGGCGGATCTGGGCATTGGCATGAACGCGCTGACCGTGAGCGCCGCCGATTTCGCCCGGGTGATTACGACGAACATTGTGGGCGAATTTCTGCTGATCCGCGAGGCCGCGGTGCGACATATGATTGAGCAGGGCAAGGGGGCGGCGGTGATTATCGGCTCCAACACCAGCCGCCGCGCAATCCGCAACCGAAGCGCCTACTGCGCATCCAAGGGCGGGCTGGTGTCGCTGGCGAAATCGCTGGCGCTGGACTTGGGCGGCTACGGCATCCGCGTGAACGCGGTTTTGCCCGGTTCGATTCACTCGGAGCGCTGGGAAGCTTTCGACGAGGAAACTCTCGCTGCAAAGCGCGCCCGTGTTCCCATCGGGCGGGAGGCTTATCCGGATGATATCGCGGAAGCGGCGTATTTTCTCGCTTCCGACGCCGCGTCGAGCATCAGCGGTACCGAGCTGATCGTGGACGGCGGCGTGGACGGTCAGTTGTTCCCGGGAACATAATGAAGAAGGAGCTGTTGCATCTTAGTGCAACAGCCCCTTTGGCGTCCAGGGTTAATTCTCCATGGATTTTTCCGCTTCCTCCAAGAATTTTTCCATAGCGCCGGTGGTCGGGATTCTGCTTGTACAGGCGGTGTTCAAATTAATCTGATGCTATGCCCGCATCAGGGCGAGAAACGCCCGCATGGTCGGCTCCAGCAGCACGTCCGGGTATTCATAGCATTCCGTGTGCAGCGGCGGATGCTTCTCGCCCGCACCGATGCCGAAGAACGCGCCGGGACAATACTTCATATAATGCCCGAAATCCTCGCTCCAGCGCATGGGCTGGGCAAGCAGCGTTCCGCCGCATACGTTCAGCACCTTATTGGCGCAGTCCGGCGTGTTCTCAGTCGCAGGGAAGACGTCCTGCACCTGATGGGAGAAGGTCAGCCCATATTCCGCCGCAAGCGTCCGAGACAGATGCAGGATTTCTTCATGCAGCGAAGTCAGATCGATATCATGCTCCGCGCGAAGCGTCAGCCAGACCTCGGCGTCCGCAGCGGCGGCGCCAAAGGCTTTTTCGCCCATTTGAACGCCGATTACCGTACAAAGCGTCATGCCAGTATAACGCGATTGCTCATACAACGGCGGAAGCGCGCATAGCAGACGTCCAATCGCCGTCGCGGGGGAGATACCGTTCTCGGGATAGGCGGCGTGGGCGGGTTTTCCGCCGAAGCGGAGAATCACGCCCCGGGATGCGCAGGCGAAGGTTCCGGGGCGTGTAACAATTTGCCCCAGCGGCAGCCCGGGGAGATTGTGTGCGCCGTAGATTTCGCCGACCGTTTCCCGCCGGAACAGCTCGCAGCAGCCTTCCGCTCCCGCGCCGGTTTCCTCGGCGGGCTGAAAGAGAAAGTAGATATTCCGGTCAAATTGTCCGCCTTCCGCCAGCAATGCCGCGCCGCAGAGCGCTGCGGCGTGACCGTCGTGCCCGCACAGATGGCAGGCGCTTCCGTCCGGCATGGACAGCGCGTCGTAATCGGCGCGCAGAGCGATGGCGGGCTTTTTGGCTGCGGTCTCCCGATGGGCGGCGTAAAAGCCGCCGCCGCAGGAAAGCAGCTCCAGCGTGGTATGTCCTTTTAGAAAATCCATGAGCGCGGCTTTGGTCTGACGTTCTTGCCCGGAAACCTCCGGGATGGCGTGCAGCTCCTTGCGTAGGCGCTGAATGGTGTGCAGAATTTCTTCAGATTTTATCATCAGCTTGCTCCTTTGTGCTTGACGTTGAGCCGGACGCGCGGTATAACGTTTGTGTAAATATGACCGGCTGTTTTTTGTATGTGATAACATGATATGAACCAAATCAAGGAGAAACTTCCCATGAATATTATAACACAAAAAGCCCGGAAACGTCAAGCGGCAGTGAAACTTTCTAAAGGGCAGGGCATTGCTTGCCAAATATTGTCCT
The DNA here is from genome assembly GCA_017472255.1 of Clostridia bacterium. Taxonomy (GTDB): domain Bacteria; phylum Bacillota; class Clostridia; order Oscillospirales; family CAG-272; genus Flemingiibacterium. The sequence continues at coordinate 108,907 of JAFUQU010000016.1, forward strand.
TATAAAGCAGCATATTGATTTAACGCCAGATCAACCACATATCCCCCACCGGGTTTCGGCTGCCACTCATAACGGTTTTTCCCATCATCCGGGAAAAGATGCGCCATGATTGCCGCAATGACGCCGCCGTGCGTTACAAGCAAAGCATCCCGTCCGTCTGCAATCAGAGCACCAAGCGCAGTCAGAACCCGCGCAGTCATCATATTTCCGCTCTCCCCTCCGGGGGGGATGTTGGCTTCATTATCGCCGGTAATCCATTCGATATAGGCGGCGTCTTCCTTCATTTGCTCGTAAGAGCGCATCTCAAACGCACCGAAATCCATTTCGCGGAATGCGGGAATCATTTCGTGCGGCTGATCGCCATACAGGAGTATCAGCGTTTCCTCGCAGCGTTTCATTCCGCTGGTGAGCACACGAAGCCCCGCAATGCTCGGATAGTTTACTGTCTGTCTGCGTTCGTTCAGTGCTGCACGACCCGCTTCCGAGAGCGGCAGGTCGGTGGAACCGCAGTACAGATGCTTTTCGTTTGCTTCGGTTGTTCCGTGGCGAATCAGTATCAGTTTCATGCGAGCCTCTGCGGCAGCCCGCAAAACAGTCTTGTCACGCTTTCCGCTTCGCCGGACAGATACGCGCACAGCCGTCCGGTCATTTCACGCCATGTGCGCATATCGGCGCCCATCGGAACTACGCCGCAGAAAATATCACAGCAGATGAGAACACTGCCGCGCCACTCCGATTCGTGACCTTTGAATATCTCTGTCGCGTCCTTTCCGTTACGAACAGACCAAAGCGTGAATTCTTCCAGCCGATGAATGCAGCGCGCACCGAACCGAATACCGTCGGTTTCGGAGCAGGTGAATATCTGCTCGTCTGTCACACCAAACTGCTTTTTTGCGTAATCCAGCTTCCCCTGATACGCGCCACCAATAATGAAATCCATGAGTATCCCTCCTTAAATCAACGCAAAAACGGCAATTCCGCAGACCTCACCGAAGGTCAGCGCATAACCGGAAATATCGCCTGACATTCCATCCAGCGATTTGAACGCGCGGCGAAGATGGAATAAATATCCCGCGATCACCGCAAGCGAAGCAAACCCGTATTTGCCCAGCAGAAGAAATCCGAGCGCCGTCACACAGACCAGCGTAGCTGCAAAGACAACAATATGCGATTTTTTCACGCCCTGCCGATAGGTTCCGGCATATTCGCTGGTTCCGAGGGGACGCAGCATGGTAACGTAAAGTCCGGCAACGGTACGGGAGACAATAGGGATCAGCGTCAGCGTGAAAAGATTTGCCGTATCTTTTACCGAGGCGAACAGCGCAAACTGCGCCATGATCAGCAGAATTCCGGCGATCACCGCGAAGGAACCCACATTCGGATCTTTCAGAATCCGTCTCCGCTCGTCCAGATCACGCCATGATTTTACGGCGTCCGTCACGTCGAGATACCCGTCCATGTGGATTCCGCCCGTCACCAAAAACGGATACGCGCACAGAATCGCCGCGCCAACCAACACCGGCAGTCCTAGCCATCGTATCACATAAGCCGCCAGCGTCCACAGAATCCCGATCCACGCTCCAACAACCGGCAGAAACAGCGTCATCAGCGGCCGCGCTTCATCGTCCCATTTATGATAAGGGCACGGAATGGCGCAGAACATGGTCATCGACATCATGCAGGCGCGAAAATATTTCTTCATTCCGGCAAACCTCCTTTGTGGAAGATTACATTCCCGGCGCACAGCTCGATCACCGTTTCGCAGACCTCCGCCAGCGCACGGTCAAGCGATGCCAGTGCGGCGCGGTAATTTTCGGTAAACGAGTCGTATCGAATCGCATCCGAATAGATGTAATCGGTGACAAATACCGCATTTCCCGCTGATGCCGCCAGCTTCAGAAGTCCCGACCGGCATCGTTCAGCCGCTTCCGGGTCTGCGTCACCATTGTGGGTTTCGGGGAACAATTCGTTGAGCAAAAGTGCTGTGATGCTGTCTACCAGAAAAGTGGAATCTGATTCCGCACCGTCCAGGCATGACGCAATATCCCGACCGATCTCCAGCGTTTCAAATCCCATACCGGCGCGGTCTTCGATGTGGCGGGCGATGCGTGAACGATCTTCACCGTCGTAGGGAATCATGGTTGCCACATAATATCGCTTTCCATTGCCGGACAGCTTTACTGCAATATCCTGCGCAAAGCCGGACTTGCCGTTTTTACAGCCGCCCGAAATCAAAACATTCATGTCAGTCTCCTTTCACCGTGAAGGAATCGGCGGCGCGGATTGGCGCGAGATAATCGTCGTTGATCTCCGCCTGGGCAAAGGTTGCCATATCGTTCATAATCGTACAGGCTGCGTCCAGCATCATCATGGCAAGGGGACACCCGCTTCCTTCACCCAGCCGCATTCCGAGGTCGAACAGCGGCTTCATAGCAAGTTCTTTCATCACAGGTTCGTATCCAATTTCAAACGACGCATGGGACGGAATCAGGTAATGCCGCACATTGGGACACAGCCGAACCGCACACAGCGCCGCCACGGCTGAAATCAATCCGTCGATCACCACCGGAATGCGCTTGGAAGCGGCACCGATAAATGCCCCGGTCATTGCGGCAATGTCAAACCCGCCGATCTTTGCAAGTACGTCAACCACATCGTTGGGGTCAGGCGTATTCTTTCGGATAGCGGTTTCGATGACGGAAAGTTTTTTCGCGTAACTCTCATCGGTGATTCCGCCGCCGCGTCCCGTTACCGCGGGAGGTGCCGCGCCGGTTAATACCGCGATGATTGCCGAAGATGTGGTGGTGTTGCCGATTCCCATTTCGCCGATGCCGATCACATCCGCATCGCTTTTTGCCGCAAGCTCCGCACCGGTCAGAATCGCCTGTACTGCCTGTTCCCGTGTCATGGCGGCGGTTTTTGCGATATTTTGTGTGCCGAAGGCAATCTTACGCGGGATTACGCCCGGTTCGTGAATCTCTGCATTGACGCCTACATCGCATACGCGCAGACTGCATCCGAATCGCTTTGCCAATACAGCCGCACCGGTTTTGCCGCGCACCAGATTGATGGTCTGTGCCAGCGTAACCGACTGCGGAGCGCTGGATACGCCTTCCTCCACCACGCCGTTGTCTGCACAGAAAACGAGCAGTTCGCGCTTGTCCATACAATTATGCAGCTTCCCTGTGATACCGGCAAGCTGGATGGACAGAGTTTCCAAGCGTCCGAGGCTTCCGGGCGGTTTTGCCAGCTCAGCCTGTCGGCGTTCAGCTTCCTGCATGGCATTTTGGTCGAGGACGCCTACCGACTGAATCAGCGTATTCAATATTTCTTCTGCGTCTTTCTTTTGGGCGGCGGCTTTGGCTGATTTTTTCGCCTCTCTGAGCCGTTTTTTTGCCCGAGCACGTTTTTCACGATTCTTTTGGAGACGGTCATCTCCCCGCGGCTCCTTGAGCCCCGCCGCTTCCAGCGCGCGGGGCCACGGGCCGAGAAAGGCTTTGATCGACATAACCTCGTAGTCCGTGAAATCCGACCGCTGCGGAAAACGGGACAGACCGCAATCCTTGAGCTCCTGCTGCTTTTTTATCAGCATACAAAGACAGTCGTCCCGCGTAAATTTTACTGCTGCCATTCAATCACTCCATAAAAAATGAGCGCAACAGAAAAACCACTGCAAGACGACTGTCCCGAGATGGTAATACGGCTGCACTCTTCCATATCCAAAAATGATCCGAGAATAGAAATGCCGGATGTGAAACGGCAAGTATTCCGACTTATGAGCGCGGATGCTCAATTACGGTAATGATGGTTGCGACGGATTTTCACCGAACTTCCCTCTGATCCGGACGCGCCGGAACCGTTTCACGAATATTTGACTTGTGAATTATATTCCATCCTATTATACCATGAATCGTCCGATTCGTCAATGCTTTGGGAAAAATTGTTTGATTGTTAAAAATATCATTTTGATATCTTGCAAAATTATTGTATATTCACAAAATTGAAATTGCTGTATTGACAAATTCGATCATCCGTGATAAAATAGAAACAATTGAATATCCTGTCAAGAATTGCGGTTTGAAAAGTTGTACACTGAGTAGAGTAAACGGGGAAGCTGGTTCGAATCCGGCACAACTGCCATTACTGTAACTGACATTGCATGGGCGTACTATGCCCTTGGTCTGTCTCAAGTCAGAATACCGGCCCGATTCTTTTAGGCAATCATTCCTGGGTAATTGAGGAGTGCAGCTGAATCTTTGTCGTATGCGCGAAAAGAAAGCTGTACTCTTTTTGCGTTTTATCGGCATGGAAAAATAGCTGCACATTTTTTGCTTTCGGCAGAAGATGTGCTTTTTATTTTGGAATCGCGCGATGGTTTCACCGCTTGATTTAATATATGAATTTTCAAGGAGAACCCAAAAAATGAAACGCAGAATTTTATCCCTGATGGCAGCCATTCTGATGGCGTTGACCTCGATGACCGCCTGTTCCAACACCACGGACGATCCGAATACCGATGACAGCAATGTCCCGGACGCGGTAGTCACCGGCGATGCCGACGAATCTTACGACGGCAAGCTTGTTTTCGATTATTCGATGGAGCTTCAATATGCGAAGTGCTTCTCCGTGGATTACTACAAGGGCGGCTATAAGTGGATCAAGACCACCGGCGGCGCTTCTATCCTCGTTGTTCCCGAAGGCATGAGCGTTCCCGCTGATCTTGATGCGGATACCCATGTTCTCAAACAGCCGATCAACAACATTTTTGTTGCCTCCACGCCCGTAACCTCCCTGATCAATGCGGTCGGCGCGCTGGATTCCATCTCGCTTACCACCTATGATGCGGATTCGTGGTACATCGACGATGTGAAGAATGCGATTCTTGACGGTAAGATTATCTATGTGGGCGACTACAAAACGCCTGACTTCGAAATGGTCACAGCATCCGGCAGTACCTTCTCCATCTATTCCACCATGCTGACCGAGGATGTGGCTGCACAGCTTGACCAGCTTGGCGTTTATGTCATGCTTGACGCTTCCGCAGACGAGGATCATCCGTTGGCGCGTGTGGAATGGGCGAAGCTCTACGGAGCGTTGTTCAACTGCGAAGACAAGGCGGAGGAAGTATTCAATACCCAGGCGGGCTATGTGGATGAAATCGCCAAGCTGGAGGATTCCGGCAAATCCGTTGCGGTGTTCTACATCACCTCCAAGGGCAAGCTCTACGCACGCAACGCCGATGATTACATGGCAAAGATGGTCGATCTGGCGGGCGGCGATTATATCCTCTCCGATGTGGGCGTAGGTGAAACGGGTACGGTCAACATGGAAATGGAAGCGTTCTATGACAAAGCCAAGGATGCGGACTACATCATTTATATCTATTCTCTCGGCGGCAAGCCCACTACGCTGGCGGATTTCCTTGCCCGCGCGGATATCCTCTCTGAAATGAAAGCAGTTAAGGAAGGCAATGTATGGTGTACCACGCCCGACTTCTTCCAGATTCAGAACACCATCGGTTCTATGATCAATGACATTCATCTCATGTTCTCGGCGGATGCCAACACCGACGCTCTGACCTACCTGACGAGACTGAAATAATGAAGAAAACATATACGGATACCATGCGATACTGCATGGTATTCCTTTCACTCGCGATTCTTTTCTGCGCCGCAGTCGTATGGAATATCAACACGGGAAGCGTGGATATTTCGCTGAAGGATATCGCAAATATTATCTTTACCAAAGATGCCACCGATCAGGCAAGCTATAATATCATATGGAAAATCCGTCTGCCGAGACTTTTGACGGCGGCGGTGCTTGGAGGGGCGCTTTCCCTGTCCGGTTTTCTACTCCAGACCTTCTTCCGTAATCCCATCGCGGGACCGTTCGTGCTGGGCATTTCCTCCGGCGCGAAGATGTTCCTTGCGGTGGTGACGATTGCGCTGAGCAAGTATATTACCACTGTTCCGGTGTCCCTGACGGTGATTTCCGCGTTTATCGGCTCCATGCTTTCCATGATGTTTGTGCTTGCTTTCAGCGGAAAAATCAAAAATATGTCTATGCTGCTGGTCATCGGCATTATGATCAGCTATATCTGCTCGGCGGTCACGGACTTTCTCATCAACTTCGCCAAGGAATCGGATATTGTCAATCTGACGCATTGGTCGTTGGGCAGCTTCAGCGGTGCAGGCTGGGATAACCTGAAAATCGCAACGGTGATTGTTTTACCGACATTGGCGGCGGTCTTTTTCCTGTCCAAGCCCATTTCCGCTTATGCGTTGGGCGAGGGGTATGCGCAAAGTCTCGGCGTGAACATCAAGCTATTCCGCGTGCTGCTGATTATCTTTTCCAGCATCCTGTCCGCCTGCGTTACCGCTTTTGCGGGCCCGATTTCCTTTATCGGTATTGCGGTGCCGCACATCTCCCGCATTATGCTGAAAACGCAGAAGCCGCAGGTCATGATTCCCGCGACTTTCCTCTGCGGCGCGGTGTTCTGCATGATCTGCGACCTGATCGCCCGTACCATGTTCGCACCGACGGAGCTTTCGGTCGGTACCGTTACCAGCGCCATTGGTGCGCCGATCGTCATTTGGCTGATGATCTCACGCCAGCGCAAGGATGCGCAGGCTTAGGGAGGGCAAAGAGTGAAGACTGATTTTTACTTTTCCACGGAATCCCTTGCCGTCGGCTACAACGGCAAGGCGCTGATCTCCGATATTTCGCTGGGTCTGAAAAAAGGCGAAATTCTGACGCTGATCGGTCCAAACGGTTCGGGAAAATCGACGATTCTGAAAAGCATCACTCGCCATCTGGCAACCATCTCCGGCGTGGTCTACATCGACGAAAAGAATATGCGCACGATGAACGGTCGGGATATCGCGACCCGTATGGCGGTTGTTCTCACCGATCGCGTCCGCCCCGAATTGATGACCTGCGGCGAATTGGTGGCATCGGGACGTTATCCCTATACGAATTCCTTCGGCAAGCTGACGGCGCGCGACCATGAGATCGTGATGGAATCCCTTCGCCGCGTTCATGCGGAGGATTTGTACGACCGGGATTTCGCCGCCATCAGCGACGGTCAGCGGCAGCGGATTATGCTTGCCCGCGCCATTGCACAAGAACCGGAGATCATTGTGCTGGACGAGCCGACGTCCTTCCTCGACATCAAGCATAAGATTGAGCTTTTGGAAATCCTCAACGACATGGCGAAGAACCAAAACATTACCGTTGTCATGAGTCTGCACGAAATCGACCTCGCCTGCAAGGTTTCCGACAAGATTGTATGTGTCAAGGGTGATCACATTGCCGCTTATGGCAAGCCGGATGAGATTTTCTCCGACGAGCGCATCAATCAGCTTTACGAGATTGAGCGCGGCTCCTACAACGCACTGCTCGGCAGTGTAGAGCTGTCCCGACCGTCGGGAGCTCCACGTTACTTTCTCATTGGAGGAGGCGGACACGGAATTCCATATTACCGCGCCCTGCAGAAAGCGAATATTCCATTTGCGGCGGGGATTTTGTTTGAAAACGATGTGGATTTTGCCGTCGCGTCGGTACTGGCATCGGAGGTTGTCGCGGCGAAAGCGTTTGAAGCGATTTCCGACGCCGCGATTGCGCAGGCGAAGCAGATTATCGACCGTGTGGAAGCCGTCATCGACTGCGGCTGCCCCATCGGTGAATTCAACCGTGCAAGCGGCGTGCTGATGGAGTATGCACGCGGAAAGATTATCACAGAGGTGCCGGTATGACAAAATCGCTTCCACGTGTATTGATTGCCGGAACTTCCAGCGGAAGCGGCAAGACTACCGCTGTCTGCGCAATCCTGTCGCTTCTGAAGCGGCGCGGCATCGATGTCACTTCCTGTAAATGCGGTCCCGATTACATCGACCCGATGTTTCATAAATCGGTGTTGGGCGTGGACTGCACCAATCTCGACCCGTTTTTTGTGGACGGAAATCTTCTGCGGTATCTGCTGGCGGAAAACGGCGGCGGAATGACCGTGATCGAAGGTGTCATGGGCTATTACGATGGCACCGGCGCGGACGGTATGGAAAACAGTACCTATTCCGTGGCGCGGGAAACCCACACGCCGGTCGTTCTGGTCATAAACGGAAAAGGAGCGTCGTCGTCGCTTCTTGCGGTCATCGAGGGATTTCTGAATTTTGTCCCCGACAGTATGATCTGCGGCGTGATTTTCAACAATGTCACCGCCATGACCTTTGCCAGCCTGAAACGGTTGACGGAAGCGCGCTTCGGTGGATTGCTTAAAGTGATCGGATACATTCCGAAATTGCCGGAGGACTGTATTCTCGGCTCACGCCACCTTGGTTTGGTCACTGCCGGAGAAATTGAAAATCTGTCCGAAAAACTGAATAAAATCGCCGATCTGTGCGCGGACACCATCGACCTCGACGCGCTGATCGCCGTGGCGGAATCGGCGGATGTGCTCGATTTTACGCTGCCGGAGATTCCGCGATTCGAGCCGGTCAGAATTGCACTGGCGGAGGATGCGGCGTTCTGCTTTGTCTACCGGGACAATCTCTCTCTGCTTGAAAAGATGGGAGCGGAAATTCTGCCGTTCTCACCGCTGGCGGACGAAGCGGTTCCCGACGCGGACGGCTTGCTGATTCCCGGCGGCTATCCTGAATTATACGCAGAGAAGCTGGCGGCAAATGAAACTACAAAATCCAGCGTCCGCGCGGCGATTGCATCGGGAATGCCAGCCATCGCAGAATGCGGCGGGTTTCAATATCTCGGTGCGGAACTGGACGGTTATTCCATGTGCGGCATTCTGTCCCATGAAAGCGTGAACACGGGAAAGCTGGTGCGTTTCGGCTACGTTTCGCTGACCTCGCACCGGGCGGATATTTTCGGCGATGCCGGAACAACACTGCGCGGGCACGAATTCCACTATTGGGACAGCACCGACTGCGGGGACAGTTACACCGCAGTGAAAACGAACAGAAAAACCTATGACTGTGTTGTTTCAAGCGAAACACTCTATGCAGGTTATCCGCATCTGTATCTGCTCTCAAACATTGCGGCGGCGACAGAATTTTATCAAAAATGCTTGAAATTCAAGGAGAAGAATCATGATCATTCACGACCCGAATGAAATAGAAAAACGCAGTATGGAAATCATCGAAAGCGAGCTTGTCGCGGAGATTCCGCCGGAGAACAAAGCGGTGGTCAAACGTGTCATCCACTGCACCGCCGATTTTGATTATGCGGCAAATCTCGCTTTTTCAGAAGATGCGTGTGCAAAAGCCATTGAAGCGCTGAAAAACGGCTGTGATATCGTGACCGATACCAACATGGCGAAGTCCGGCATCAACAAAACGGCGGCAGGCAAGCTCGGCTGTGAAATCCACTGCTTCATGAGCGACCCTGATGTGGCGGAAACCGCCAAAGCGCGCGGCTGTACCCGTGCGGTCGCGTCGATGGAAAAAGCTTCAGAGCTGACAAGGTCTCTGATCTTTGTTGTGGGCAACGCGCCTACCGCTTTGCTGGCACTCTGTGACCTGATCGCCGAGGGAAAAGTCAAACCGGAACTTGTCATCGGCGTTCCCGTAGGATTCGTCAACATCCTCGAAGCCAAAGACGCCATCATGCAGACCGGGGTTCCGTACATCGTTGCAAAAGGACGCAAGGGCGGTTCCAATGTGGCGGCGGCCATCGTAAACGCACTGATGTATCAGATTACAAGATGAGGCAACCAGAGCTGCTGGACAGCTTCATCACAAAGGACGGAAAGAAACTGCGGCGCGGCTACACCACCGGCTCCTGTGCGGCGGCTGCATCCAAAGCGGCGGCGATTATGCTGCTTGGCGGCAAGATGCAGGAGAGCGTTTATCTCATGACCCCGCGCGGTATCGGGCTGACACTGAACGTTCAGGAAATCAAGCGCGGTGACGGATTTGTTTCCTGCGGCGTTGTCAAGCACAGCGGCGACGATCCCGACGTGACAAACGGCATGATGGTTTATGCCCGCGTGGAAAAGACCGACGTTCCGCATGAAATCTTCATCGACGGCGGCGTTGGAATCGGGCGCGTGACCAAGCCGGGACTTGATCAGCCGGTGGGAAACGCCGCCATCAATTCCACGCCGCGCCGCATGATTACCGAAGAACTTCGGCAGGTCTGCGAGGATTACGGCTACACCGGCGGTCTGCGTGTGATTATTTCTGCACCTGACGGCGTGGAGATTGCAAAAAAGACCTTCAATCCCCGTCTTGGCATCGTCGGCGGGCTGTCGATTCTCGGCACAACCGGAATCGTGGAACCGATGAGCGACGAAGCTGTCGTAGAGACGATTCGCACCGAGTTATCCATGCGGGCGGCAGACGGGAAAAATGCCGTGTTGTTTACACCGGGCAATTACGGTGCGGATTATATCAAAAACGAACTGCATATCAATCCCGAAATTGCCGTGACGACCTCCAACTTCATCGGCGACGCCTTTGCGCTTGCGGCGGAATTCGGCTTTCGCAGCGCTCTGCTTGTCGGACATATCGGCAAGCTGATTAAGGTGGCGGGCGGGATGTTCAACACCCATTCCCGATACGGCGACTGCCGCATGGAAATCTTCGCGTCCCACGCCGGAATGTGCGGCGTGTCGGCGGATGTGGTGCGGCGAATCATGGATAGTGCCATGACCGACGATATGCTGGCGATTCTCGAAGAAGCGGGTCGTCGGCAGACGGTGATGGAGAGCGTGATGGAACGCATGGATTTTCACCTGACGCACCGCCCGGTCGGTTTGATGCAGGTTGGGGCTGTAACATTCTCGAATGTTCACGGAATCCTCGGGAAAACCGCATCGGCGGACGAAATTTTAGAGCAGATACGAAAGGAATATTAACATGGTACATATCATCGGCGCAGGATGCGGTGCGGCTGACCTCATCACCCTGCGCGGCAAAAAATATTTGGAAGAAGCGGACGTAATCATTTACGCAGGTTCGCTGGTCAACAAAGAGCTGCTGCAATATGCAAAGGATGGCTGCGCACTGTACGACAGCGCAAAAATGACGCTGGAGGAAATCCTTGCCGTGATCGAAGCGGCAGAGGCGGAGAACAAAATGACCGTTCGTCTGCAATCGGGCGACCCGTCACTCTATGGAGCCATCGGCGAGCAGATGCGGGAATTTGATAAGCTCGGCATCGCTTATGACATCACGCCCGGTGTCAGCGCTTTTTCCGGCGCGGCGGCGGCTCTCAAAACCGAATACACGCTCCCCGATGTTTCACAGACGGTGATCATCACCCGCGCGTCGGGCAAGACCGTTGTGCCGAAATCGGAAAATCTGCGTTCTCTTGCCGCACATGGCGCGACAATGGTGCTGTTCCTCAGTACCGGTCTGCTCGCTAAAGTCACCGAAGAATTGATCGCCGGCGGATATTCCCCCGACGCGCCCGCCGCCATCGTTTACAAGGCATCGTGGGACGACGAAAAGGTCTGTCGCTGTACGGTTGCCACGCTGGAGCAGACGGCGAAGGAAAATAACATCACCAAGACCGCGCTCATCACGGTGGGCGGATTCCTGAACAGCGATTTTTCCCGTTCTCACCTGTACGATCCGAACTATGCCACCGAATTCCGTGAGGCAAGCAAATGAAGATCGCTGTAATTTGTTTCTCCGATGCCGGTTCCGCGCTGGCAATGCGTCTGTGTGAGCTGTTGCATTTGGATTTATCGTCGGTACATTCCATTGAAAAATTCGCTGTGAAATACGGCTTTACATCTCATAAAAAAGTCTGTGCGGATATGGGCGGGCTGTTCTCCGAAAATGACGCGCTCATCTTCATTTCCGCCTGTGGAATCGCCGTTCGCGACATTGCGCCGCATCTGAGGAATAAAGCGACCGACCCTGCCGTGCTGGTGTTGGACGATCAGGGAAAATTCGTGATTCCGATTCTCTCCGGTCACATCGGCGGTGCAAACGCGCTGGCGCAGACCATTGCGGAGATGCTCGGCGCGATTCCGGTTATCACAACGGCAACTGATGGGAGCGGAAAATTCTCCTGCGACACTTGGGCTGTCACGCACAACTGCGCGATTTCATCCATGAAAATCGCCAAAGAGATTTCTGCCGCGATTTTGACGGGGGATGTGCCGGTTTCGTCGGAATTTCCTCTGCTGGAAACTTTGCCAAACGGGCTGATTCCGGCGGAGATCGGAGAACTTGGCATTTTCATCGGCATTCATACCGATTCGCCGTATGCCGTCACGCTCCGCCTGATTCCGCGTATTGTGACTGTAGGGATTGGCTGTCGGCGCGGAACACCGATGGAAACGATTCATGCGGTAGTCCGTGAAACGCTGGAAGAAAATCAGATTGACCCCCGCGCGGTCTGCCGTCTCGCGTCCATTGACGTGAAGCGGAATGAAGCCGGACTTTCGGAATATGCAAAAGCCATGAAGCTGCCGATTACCTTCTACACCGCCGACGAGTTGAACACCGTCCCCGGGGAATTCGCGGAATCGGAATTTGTTCGGAAAACCGTCGGCGTTGGCAATGTGTGCGAACGCGCGGCGGCATATGACGGCGGTAAACTGATGATACACAAAACCGCAAAAGACGGCGTAACCGTCGCGGCGGCAGTACAGGATTGGAGGGTTACGTTTTGAAAAAGCTATATGTAGTCGGTATCGGTGCGGGAAATTATGACGGCATGACGGTCGGTGCGGTCAAAGCATTGGAGGCGGCGGACGTCATCGTCGGATACACCGTCTACTGCGATCTGGTGAAGCCGTATTTCCCGGACAAGGAATATCTCTCCACGCCCATGATGCGTGAAATCGAACGCTGCCGTATGGCGCTTGATTGTGCGGCTGACGGAAAACTCACCGCCATGATCTGTTCCGGCGACGCGGGAATTTACGGCATGGCATCCCCGATTCTGGAACTGGCGGGCGAGTACGGCGTGGAAGTGGAGATTATCGCAGGCGTAACGGCGGCGTGCTCCGGGGCGGCATTGCTCGGTTCACCGCTGACCTGCGATTTTACCGTTATCAGCCTGTCCGATTTGCTGACGCCGATGGAAGTGATCGAAAAGCGCATTGAGGGCGCGGCAATGAGCGACATCTGCGTGGTGCTGTATAATCCGTCCAGCAAAAAGCGCGCCGATCACCTCCGCCGCTGTTGTGAGATTCTTCTGAAATACCGTTCCGCCGATACTGTTTGCGGTATCGCGCAGAACATCGGGCGCTACGGAGAGTGTACAAAGCTGCTGACGCTCGGCGAGCTTGCCGATTATCCGGCGGATATGTTCACTACGATTTTCATCGGCAATTCGCTTACAAAAATCATAAACGGCAGAATGGTCACGCCGAGAGGGTATCGTCATGAGCAGACGTGAAAAAATATGCCTGTTTGCCGGAACCACCGAGGGCAGACAGCTTGCACAAATTCTGCATTCTGCTGCTTATCTGACCGTCTGTGTTGCCACCGAATACGGCGAGGTATTGTTGGACGGCATCGACGGAATCACCGTTCACACCGGACGAATGGACGCGGACGAAATGGCGCGATTCTTTGCGGACAGCCGATTCGACCGCATCCTCGACGCGACGCATCCGTATGCGGAAGTGGTGACAGAAAATATCTGCACAGCCGCCAAAATAGCCGGAATCCCCGTCATGCGGATTCTGCGGGAAACCGACCGCCATATCGCGGAGGCGGTCTATGTCCCGTCCGTAGAAGCGGCGCGGGATTATCTGATTGAGAAGGGCGAAAACATTTTCCTGACTACCGGAGCAAAGGAGCTTTCCTCCTACATAGGTCTTGATATGTCGCAGGTCTGGGCGAGAGTATTGCCGCTGGCATCCTCTCTGGAATCTTGTCAGAACGCCGGAATCCTGCCCGCACATATTATCGCCGCACAAGGTCCCTTTACCGAGGAGATCAATCTTGCACAGATGAAAATGATCGGCGCGCGGTATATGGTGACAAAATCTTCTGGTAAAAACGGCGGGTTTGAGGAAAAAATCCGTGCGGCAAAAGCTGCGGGAGCCATTCCCGTTATCATCGGTCAGCCGCCGCAGGTGGAAGGATTCACGCTGGATGAAGCATTAGTGGAACTGGCGAAAATACTTCCGCTGAACGCCGTTAAAGTTACGATTCTCGGCATCGGTCCCGGCGATGCGCGCATCCTGACTGCGCAGGCACAGGAGATTTTGCAAAGCTGCGATGCCGTTATCGGCGCGAAATCCGTGGCTGACTCGCTTTCGGCAACGAAGCCGATCTTTCATGAATTCCTGCCCGAAAAGGTGCGTGAGGTTTTGCACAGCCATCCTTCCATTCGTCATGCGGCGGTGGTTATGCGTGGAGATGTTGGCTTTTACAGCGGCGCGAAGAAGCTGATCGGTGCGCTTGGCGGGTACGATGTCACACTTGTCCCCGGAATTTCGTCGCCCCTGTATTTTGCCGCAAAGCTGGGCATTTCATGGGACGATGCGGCGCTGATCAGTTTGCATGGGCGGGACAGCAATCTGATTCACACAGTAAAGACCAACCGCAAAGTGTTCGCGCTGACCGGCGGAGACAATACGGTGGACGCCATCTGCCGCAGATTATGCGAATACGGTTACGGCGAACTTCCGGTGACGGTTGGCGAAAGGCTTTCCTACCCGGAGGAAAAAATCACGCACGGTACCGCCGCTGAACTGATTGGGCAGAGATTTGATGCGCTGTCGATTCTCTATATTGAGAACGAGCGCGCTGTCCGACAGCTTCGCCACGGCATTCCCGACGAGGAATTCATTCGCGGCGATGTGCCCATGACCAAATCGGAGGTGCGGACGATTTCGCTGTCGAAGCTGGAACTGTCCGCCGACACGGTTGTGTATGACATCGGCGCAGGAACCGGCTCGGTATCGGTTGAATGTGCGCTTGCAGCGTATGAGGGGCAAGTGTATGCCATCGAAAAAGAAGCAGATGCGGCGTCGCTTATCGCAGCGAACAAGGTGAAATTCGGCTGCGAAAATCTGCACATAGTCGAAGGTATCGCGCCGGATGCGCTTGCCAATCTGCCCGCACCGACCCATGCCTTCATCGGCGGGAGTTCGGGCAATCTGCGGGACATCATCGCAGTATTGCTTCGCAAGAATCCGAATGTGCGGATTGTTGTCAACGCGTTTACGCTGGAAACGCAGACCGAAGCGGCGGAATGTGCGAGGGTGTTTGGCTTTGTGGAATATGAAACGGTTTCCGTAAACATTGCCCGTTCGCGCAAGGTCGGACGGTATCACATGATGACTGCTCAGAATCCGGTGTATGTCATCACGATGGAGGGAGGAACGCCGCTTGATTAAATTGCTCACTTATCAGACGATCGCGCTTGTTCTCGGTTTTATTGTGGACTTCTTTGTCGGCGACCCGTACTCCATTCCGCATCCTGTTGTGGGCATGGGAAGGATCATCTCCTTCCTGGACAAGCATCTGCGGAAAGGGAAAGGCAATTCCAGCGATTTCCACCGCGGAATTCTGACCGTCGTGCTGGTAACATGGATTTCGACCGCTGTTCCTGCGCTGGTATTGTTCCTTGCATGGAGAATTCATCCCATCCTTCATCTTGCAATCAATACCGTCATGTGCTGGCAGATTCTTGCCGCACGGCAGCTGGTTCGCGAGAGCAAAAAGGTGCAGAAGGCACTGGAAAAGAACGATACGGAAGGCGCACGGTATGCGGTTTCGATGATCGTCGGACGCGACACCGATGTGCTGGACGAAAACGGAATCTGCCGTGCGGCGGTGGAAACCGTGGCGGAAAACGCTTCCGACGGCGTGATTGCGCCGCTATGCTGGATGATGCTGTTCGGCGCGGTCGGCGGATTCTTCTATAAATCGGTCAATACGATGGATTCCATGCTGGGGTACAAGAATGACAAGTATCTGTACTTTGGACGCGCCGCCGCAAAAACCGACGATTTTGTCAACTACATTCCCGCCAGAGTTTCCGCGCTTCTGATGATCGTCACGGCACCGCTCGTCGGTCTTGATGGCAGAAACGCATGGAAAATCTTCCGCCGCGACCGCTATAAGCACGCCAGCCCCAACTCCGCACAGACCGAATCCGCCTGTGCCGGTGCGCTGGGACTGCGGCTTGCGGGAGACGCGGTGTATGGCGGCGTCGTGCATAAAAAAGAATACATCGGCGACCCCGTGAAAGAGATTGAACCGAAGGATATTACCCGCGCCGGTCGGCTGATGTACACGGCTTCGGCGATGATGCTGGTTCTCGCCGTTCTTGTACGAATTGTGGTGATTGTATGCTTATAGACAAAAAAAGTCCCCACGGCGGAGATATTTACACAAATGCCGTCCGGCTGGATTTTTCGGCAAACATCAATCCTGCCGGGATGCCGGAGAAGGTGCGGCAGGCGTTGATTCAGGCGGCGGAAAGCTGCTCGGCTTATCCCGACCCGTACTGCACAGAGCTGCGAGGGAAAATCGCGGCACATGAACGAGTGCCGATGGATGCCGTCCTTTGTGGAAACGGCGCGGCGGAACTGATCTATCAGTACGCCTACACATTGCCGAAAGGGAAGCCCGCGCTGATTGTTTCGCCCACCTTCTGCGAATACGAACAGGCGCTTTGTGCGGCGGGGATTCCGGCGGAATATTATCTTCTGCGCGAGGCGGACGGTTTCAGGCTGACGGAGGAGATTCTTCGCACAGATTTCAGTAAATACAGTGCTGTCTATCTCTGTTCCCCCAACAATCCCACCGGAATCACCGTGGAGCCGAAGCTGATTGATACAATCGCGGCGACCGGTGTGCGGCTGTTCTGCGATTTCTGTTTCCTCGACCTGACCGATCATCCGGAGAAGTATGACATTCCGTCACTGATTCAGACTTATCCGAATCTTACTATCCTGCGCGCATTTACAAAAAGCTATACGATGGCAGGCGTGCGGCTGGGATATGTGCTGTGCGGCGATGCGGAATTTCTCGCGGCGATGTCGGAAAAAACGCAGTGCTGGAATGTCTCAACATTGGCGCAGGCGGCGGGAATTGCCGCGATGGACTGCTTGGATTGGCTGAGAGATTCTGTCAGGCTGATTTCGGAAGAACGGAAGCGAATAACAGCGGAGCTTTGTGCGCTTGATATCCGCGTTTATCCTGGAGAGGCAAATTATTTGCTCTTGTATTCCGGGAAAAATCTGACGGAACCCTTGATGCGGCGTGGAATGATGGTGCGGGACTGCTCCAACTATATCGGACTGGGCGACGGCTATATCCGCATTGCGGTTCGCACACGGTCAGAAAACGATCAGCTGCTCACCGAACTGAAAGAGGTACTCAAATGAAACAAGCAAAACCGATTATGATACAGGGCACGATGTCCAACGCAGGAAAAAGCCTGATCTGCGCGGCGCTCTGCCGGATTTTCAAACAGGACGGCTATAAGGTTGCGCCGTTCAAGTCGCAGAACATGGCGCTCAACTCCTTCATCACCGACGAAGGTCTTGAAATGGGACGCGCGCAGGTCGTACAGGCGGAGGCGGCGGGAATCAAGCCCTCCGTGCTGATGAATCCGATTTTGCTGAAACCCACCACCGATGTTGGCTCGCAGGTCATCGTCAACGGTGAGGTGCGCGGCAATATGCGTGCGGTGGACTATTTCAAGTATAAAAAAGAGTTGATTCCCGACATTATGCACGCCTATGACACGCTCGCCGCTGAAAACGACATCCTCGTCATCGAAGGCGCGGGCAGTCCGGCGGAGATCAATCTGAAAAGCGTGGACATTGTCAACATGGGCATGGCGAAGATGGCGAAGTCGCCCGTTCTGCTGGTGGGAGACATCGACCGTGGCGGCGTATTTGCCCAGCTTTATGGCACTGTGGCTCTGCTGGAGCCGGACGAGCGCGCGATGGTCAAAGCGACGATTATTAATAAATTCCGGGGAGATGTGACCATTCTGAATCCGGGACTGGATATGCTGTACGATCTGGTGAAGGTTCCGTGCGCTGGTGTGGTTCCTTATACGCACGTGGATATTGACGACGAGGACAGTTTGAGCGAACGTCTGACCGCCGGTGAGCGGAAAGAAATTGACATTGCCGTGATCTCCCTGCCGCGCATTTCCAACTTCACGGATTTTTCGCCGTTCTCGCGGTTTTCGACGGTATCCTTGCGCTATGTCAAGAACCTGTTTGAACTGGGGTCGCCGGACATGATTATCATCCCGGGGACGAAATCCACGATCTCCGACCTGAAATGGATGCGGCAGAACGGTCTGGAAGCGGAGATTCTCAAGAAAGCCTCCCGCGGAACGCCGATCTTCGGTATCTGCGGCGGTTTACAGATGCTTGGGCAGAAGATTTCCGACCCGTATAACACCGAAAGCGGCGGAGAAATCGCGGGTATGGGACTGCTTGCCATCGAAACCATATTTGCAAAGGAAAAGACACGCACACAGACAGAAGGCAGCTTCGGCGGTATCGACGGTATTTTTGCAGGATTGAACGGACGGGCATATCGCGGCTACGAGATTCACATGGGACAAAGCAGCAACACAGCGGCGGTGATTCAGAACGGGAATGTATACGGCAGCTATATTCACGGCATCTTTGATGAGAACGGCATCGCGCAGGCCATTGTTCGCGCATTGTGTGAGCGGAGAGGAATCACTTTTGACGAAAACGCCGTGTTCGACGTTCATGCTTACCGAGAATCACAATACAACAAGCTGGCGGACGCGGTGCGCGGGGCACTGGATATGTATATGATCTATCGAATCATAGAGGAGGGCGTATGATCCATCTTTACTGCGGAATGGGAAAAGGAAAAACGACGGCGGCGTGCGGACTTTGCGTTCGTGCGGCGGGCAGCGGGCTGCGGGTGTTGTTTGTGCAGTTTTTTAAGAACGGAAATTCCTCGGAGATGAAGGCGCTGTCCACGATAGACGGCGTTGAAACTGCCCATCCTGCGCTGCATTATGGACGGTTCAAGACAATGACGGACGATCAGAAAGCCGAAATTCGAGGAAGTTACAATGAGCTGCTGCGGGATGTGATACGCCGCTGTGGGGAATTTGATATGATCATTTTAGACGAAGCGGTATCCGCGTATAGGTATGAGATGATCGACAACGATACCTTGCTGGAATTTCTCCGGAACGAGGGACAGAACCGTGAGATTGTTCTGACAGGACGCGAGCCGAAGCCGGAGCTGATCGAGCTTGCCGATTATGTAACCGATATGCGTAAGGTAAAGCATCCCTTTGACCGTGGGATTGCTGCTCGGAAAGGAATTGAATTCTGATGTGGGATATTGATTGGAAATCGAGAGCAGATGCTTTAATCCAGTCCGTGCTGTTGTCAGGCGCGGACAAGGCGGGGATAATTTCGTCTCATGAAATTGTACTTGACCGTTCCTTTCGGGAAATGTGCGCTTCCAATGTTTGCGGAAACTACGGACGGTGTTGGATGTGTCCGCCGGACGTAGGGGATATTGATATTTTGATGAATCGTCTCGAGGGTTATAATTTGGTACTCGTGTATCAGACGATTCAGGAAATGAAAAAATCCAATGATTATGATGAGATGCTGCAAGCCGGGGACATCCACAACCGGATTGCTCAGAAGCTGCGCTCTGTTTTCGTTGAAGCAGGTATTCAAAATGCTCTACATATCGGAGCAGGTGGATGCCGACTGTGCTCGATCTGTGCCAAAAAGCTCGGGCAGCCATGCTGTCACCCGAAAAAAGCAATGCCATCTCTGGAAGCATACGGGATTAATGTAGCAAAAATGGCGGAAGCTGCCGATATGGAATATATGGGCAGGCAAGGTAGTGTACATTATTTCGGAGCGGTGTTTTTCAATTTATAAGCGCAGCGAAGCGATCAAGTCTTTCAGTGATCATGCTTTGGTCGTTTATGGGTTTTGGTACAGCAAAAGCATTGTATACGAATGGCCGGAGGTACAACAAAATATTATGTCCACTCTTAAAAACGACGAGACGTCTCGTACCTATCATTTTTTGACGACAAAAGGGGGGGAAAGAAGCAATGTCATTTAGATAAGCCTCTCGTACGTACACCCCTCAGTCAAAATAACATGACCGAGCCGAGTTTGTCCGAGTGGTACAGGAAGCGCAGTCCAGCCAGCAGACAGCAGAGGTCAAGAAACAGCGGACACGCCTTGCCGCCGCCAAACAGAGAGTTTCCGAGCTGGAAGTCCTGCGCTGTAAAATCTACGAGGACAACATTCTGGGAAAGCTGTCTGACAGCCGCTACGCCACATTGGACGCTCAATACGAAAAGGAATAGTCCGAGCTTACCGCTGAAATCTCTGCTTTGGAGAATGCAATCAAGAGCTATGAGAAGCACGCAGACCGTTTTATCGCTCTGATTGACAAATACGAGAATTTTGACAAGTTGACCGTTACCATGCTCAATTGATCACTACTCGTTCATACACCTTGCCACAGTCCCCGGTAGATATTCCCCTGCATATTCGCAATCTGCCTGATGGGAGATGCCATTCGGTAGCCAAAGTCGCAGAAGCCGCCGCATTGGATATTCAATTGCTGCCGAATCAGACTCTGGTAGACCCTTACACGAAATATGCCGCATAAACAATAACGTATATATTGGAGGTACATTATGCCGAAGAAACTATACTGGCTTGAAAATTCACTCCCTTTTCGACGACAAAGATTAACGCAAAAACACCTCACCGCCGTCATGGTAGTGAGGTGTTCTGCTATTTATTCATAGCCGTCAATCCCCGGCATCATGATGTCCGAAACGATCAGGTCAAACATCGTATCATACATGGCGTAGTAAGCCTCGTTTGCACTCAGGCATCCGGTGGCTTCGTAACCGCTGTTATCCAAAAAGGAACAGACCGACCGGTTCAACTCACGATCATCTTTCACTACTAAGATTTTGAACATTTATTTTCCTCCCGGGTAATGACTTGCTTGTATATCACTCTATACCAAACTTGATTTTTTCAGCACCGCACCGCTGACCGCGCCCAGTCCCGCGCTGAACAGGACACCGCCTGCCAGACACAGAACTACGTTCATGATGGTGGAATCCAGCGGCGTCAGCGCGGGAATCATCATGAACAAAAGCATACCGACCGCCAGCGAACCTACCAGCGACATCCATGTTTTCGACTTTGCGACAACGCTTGCAAGCACATAAATCGGCACGAATACCGCGATCAGCAGGAGCTTGGAGATTACGCACATGACAATGCCGCTGACTCCCGCCGTGCCCGTATCAAAGGGCAGTCCGGAGATCACGCCGCCGAGCATCGCGCCAAGGAAAAAGGCGAGAATCATCAACATTCCGCCGACGATGCCAACGATGGTTTTGGAAATCACGTAATCCGCTTTTTTCGCCCGGACGGTGAACAGATTTTTGGCGTAGCCGCTGCGAAAATCCTCCGTGACAAACAGGCAGACCAACACCGCCGCGCCGAAGTACACCAGATTCAGGTTGCACATTCCCGTCATGTCCATTGACATCCCCGCATCGCTGTAGGAACTGATTGCCTGCCACGTGCTGTCAAAGGCTTCGATGGTGGTTTCCACGCCGGTCTGCGGGTCAACCGTCACCGTGCCGTCCATCATGGTGGTCATGACGAGAATGAGAATCGGCGCCACAAGGCAGATTCCCAGCATAATGTACACCAGCCGCATGGTGAACATCCGGCGGAAGTCAACCTTCAGCATACTGGAAAGCCGCGCGCCGAAGGTGTTTTTCTCAAATTTCATTTCCATCTCATCTGCCCTCCTTCATCAGGTCGATGTAGTATTCTTCCAGACTGATTTTGTCGGTTTTAATCTCACTCACGAGAATGCCGTTTTCGTAGAGATATGTGACGATATCCTCCGGCTGAACCATGTCGTACACGCGGATGTATCCGGCTTCGTCCTCCTCCACGCGGGAGAATTTGCATCCCAGCAGCATCTTTGTGCGGTTCATATCCTTGGTCTGAAGCGCCGTATAGGTTCGGCAGCTTGCTTCCAGCTCCTGCGCCGTCATTTCGCAGAGCATCTTTCCGCCGCGGACGATGCCGTAATGGGTGGCGATTTTCTCCAGCTCGCCGAGGATGTGGGAGGAAATTACGATGGTGACGCCGTGGTTCTGCGCCAGATCGGTAAGCACCTCGCGCATGATGCGCATACCGTCCGCGTCCAGACCGTTGATCGGTTCGTCGAGGACAAGCAGAACAGGATTGCCCAGCAGCGCCATCGCGATGCCGATGCGCTGCTTCATGCCAAGGGAGCAGTTTTTGTATTTGTTGCCCGCCGCGCCTTCCATACGAACCATTTTCAGCACTTTGACGACCTCTTGCTCCGCGTTGGAAATCCGCAGGTTCGCCGCTTGGAGCATCATGTTGTTCCACACGCTGTAGTTGGGGAAGCATCCGGGCGCTTCAATCAGCACGCCCACCTTCGCGCGAACGTCCGCGTCGGTGTAGTCTCTTCCGAACAGCTTCACACTGCCGCCGTCGGGATGAATCAGCCCGCAGACAATCTTCTCCGTGGTGGATTTGCCCGAGCCGTTCTCGCCGATGAAGCCGTAAATCGCGCCCTGCGGAACGGTCATGTTCAGTCCCTGCAATGCCTGCTTGGGACCGAAATTTTTTGTTAAGCCTTTGATTTCAACTGCATTCATGTCCGCACCTCCTTAATATACGTCGCACTTTGAGAGAATCTTCGTTCCCAGCACATTGTAGATCACCGTCCACGCAAGCGAACAAATCAGGCACACCAGCACCGTCACGATATTCGCGGACAGGCAGGCGTAGACCGACGAGCCGTAGAGGAAGATGTTCAGAATGGAATTGTTGCCGAGAATTGCCGCCGCGCCGATGATGAGGATGCCCGTGCCGAAAAAGAAGCTGGACGCGATGGAAACGCCGAAATACCGGCGGAAAATGATGTTCAGGAAGGTGTATAGGCTTGCCCAGCCGAGGCTCATGATGATTTTGCCCAGCAGTGCGCAGATCAGCGAGCCGACGTTGACTTCAAACGACATCCCAACCAGCAGACCTGCGGCGATGCCGCCAATCAGGTAAGTGATGCACATACAAGCCATAGCGAACGCGCTGACGATGGTTTTCGACAGCATATAGTCCTGCTTTTTGGCATGGGTGGTGAACAGCTGCTTGACGTAGCCGCTCTTGTAGTCGTGGCCGATGAAAATCGACACCATGATGCCGCCGAAGATAAAGACCATGTTCATATTGGCGTAATCGGCAATATTATTTACAACATACAGCGGCGTGCTTGCGGCAACGATCTGCCATGCGTTGGTATACAGCGGCTCGTTAATTGTTCCGTCGGGAGACGGCATACTGGTCATGCTCAGCACCATCGCGGAGATGAGCGCGGAAATGGCGAGGAAGATGTAAAACATCGGCGTATGGAACAGGCGGTAGAAATCCACGCCAAGCATCCCTTTCAGCCGTTTGGAAAAGCTGGGGGATTCAAATTTCAGTTCGCGGGTCATGTCACTTTTCCTCCTTTTTGCTCATTAGCTCAATGTAATATTCTTCCAGGCCAATCTTGTTCTTGCGAATTTCGCTGACTACGTGACCGTTTTTCAGCAGATGCTCTACGATAACTTCTGGCACATCCACGTCATACACGCGGAGGTAATCGCCTTCCGCGCGCACATCGGCGAATTTCTGCCGCAGGACTGCCATCGCGCCGCGCATATCCTTCGTTTTCAGCGACACAAACACCTGCGCGCGGCTGTCCATCTCCTTTGCGGAAAGCTCCATGATCATCTTGCCCTGACGGATGATGCCATAGTGCGTGGCGATTTTCTCCAGTTCGCCGAGGATGTGGGAGGAAATCAGCACGGTACAGCCGTATTTCTGCGTGATATCCACTAAAATCTCCCGCATGATGCGCATACCATCGGTATCCAGACCATTGATCGGCTCGTCGAGAATCAGCAGGGCAGGGTCGCCCAGCAGCGCCATCGCAATGCCGATGCGCTGCTTCATACCGAGGGAGCAGCTCTTAAACTTGATCTGCGCGGAATCCTCCATGCGGACGATAGCCAGCACGCGGTGGATTTCCTCGTCGCGGTTTTCCAGCCCCAGATTGATTGCCTGCATCATCAGATTATCCCAGACGCTGGAGTTGGGGAAGCATCCGGCGTTTTCAATCAGCGCGCCGACGCGGACGCGCACGCCGGGATCGGTGTAATCTCTCCCGAACAGCTTGATTTCGCCCTTATCGGGGACGAGGTGTCCGCAGATCAGCTTCTCGGTGGTGGATTTGCCGGAGCCGTTCTCGCCGATGAAGCCGTAGATGGCGCCCACGGGAACGGTCATGTTCAGGCTGTCCACCGCGTACATTCCGCGGAAGCTCTTGGACAGCCCCCGGATTTCGATTGCGTTCATGTTTTACCTCCTGTTAATTACAACATCGGTGCAAAAATCCGCACAACCGAGCGGACAGCACTCTGGAAAATATTCGTTTTCAGCATATCTGGCGTCATTCGAATGGATTTCGCCAGCGTAACGTCGAAGTCTGCGCGAAGGTTACCCACAGCCTTGCAATTGTACATCCACACGCCGTTTTCGAAATGATGCACCAGCGAACGGTAGTCGAGATTGATGGTGCCGATCATGGCGATTTCGTCGTCGGCGACATAGCTTTTTGCGTGGATGAAGCCGGGTTCGTATTCATAAATCTCCACCCCCGCGTCCATCAGGCGCTTGTAGAAGCTGCGCGTCATGCCGAATACGATTTTCTTATCGGGAATATGCGGCACGATGATCTTCACATCCACCCCACGGAGCGCGGTGTTTTCGATATCCTGACACAGATCGTTGTCGATGATCAGGTAAGGCGTGGTCATATACACGGATTTCGTCGCGCCGTAGAGCATATTCTGAATGACACTCTTGCCCACGTTCCGCTCATAGATGGGGTAAGGTCCATCGCCGAAGGGGATGACATAACCGCTGTCTGTCTGCGAACAGTTCGGATACAGATCGCTGCGTATCTCCGGCAGCTTCCATACGTTGATGCCGTAATCAGTCAGGAACAGCTTGGTCAGTTCCCAGACGGCCTCACCTTCCAAACGGACGGCGGTATCCTTCCAGTGCCCGTGCTTCACGATTTCGTTGATATATTCATCCGCCAGATTGATGCCGCCGGTATAACCGATCTTACCGTCGATGACACAGATTTTCCGGTGAGAACGGTTGTTGAATTCGCTGTCGGCGGCACCTTTCAGCCGGGAGAACGGCGTCGCCTGAATGCCGTAGGAGCGCAGAATCTTATGGTAGTCCCCGGGCAATGTACACATACAGCCCACATCGTCGTAGAGAACGCGTACTTCCACACCCGCCGCCGCTTTTTCCTTCAGAATCTCAAGAATGGAGTTCCAGAACTTTCCTTCCTCGATAATGAAGTATTCCATGTAGATGAACTTTTCAGCGCGTGCGAGGTCGTTAAGCATCGCGGCGTGCATAGTTTCACCCAGCGGAAAGTAGGTCTGTTTGGTATCGGTAAACAAGTGCGCATCAGAGATATTGCAAAGCATTTTCGCCTGACTGCACGCTACCGAATTTTCTTCCTTCATTTTCTCAAACAGCGCATCGTCATTCTTTTTGTACCCGCGGTCTTTCATTGCGTTCAGCCGCTTGATGAAGCGTTTTTGCAATTTCCGGGAATAAAAGATGAAGTACAGCATGAATCCAGCGATGGGCAAAATCAGGACAAACAACAGCCACGGAAT
Source organism: Clostridia bacterium (assembly GCA_017472255.1). GTDB lineage: Bacteria > Bacillota > Clostridia > Oscillospirales > CAG-272 > Flemingiibacterium. The sequence continues at coordinate 134,647 of JAFUQU010000016.1, forward strand.
CTTGTAATCCGGGTTATCGTCGGACGAAACAATCTTGACCACGCAGGCAATTTCGGTAAGCCATGCCAACAGATAGAAATACGGCACATAATAGCACAGCGCGATCACAATACCGATGATGGCGGCCACTTCAAATATCGTGATAAGGATAGCGATGATATACCGCACGGGAATGTAGTTGTATTCCCGCTCGACGGTTTTATCTCCCGCCTGATAGCTGAATTTTCGTTTCATGCCAATTCACCTTTCCTTGCATAAAGACGCAAAAGCGAAGCGCGCCAGTCTGTGACGTGCCTCGCTTTCGGATTTAATTTATCTGTTCTTTGCGTCATTGGTACGCTTTTGTGCAGCGGCGATGCGTTCGTTTGCTTCCTTAATCTGCGCGTCGCGCTGTTCCTGCATAATCTTTTTGGCGGTTTCGGGATTGCCCATTGCCTTTGCTTCTTCCCACTGCGCCTTGGATTCTGCCTTTGCTGCGGCGAAGTTCGCTTTGTCAACCTCGTGCTGCGCCTTTGCGGATTCCTTCATGTCGCTGAATGCCTTTTTAAGAAAGTTTGCCATTGTCGGTTCTCCTGTTCTGATAGATGTATTGAATGTAGATTATCGGTTCATGATCTTTTCGCTGAGAGCGAGAATCTGATCCGCATACTTTGCCTTGCGGGAAGCGAGGATACCCTTGTAGATCGGATAATTCACGAGAGCCATGCCCATGCCGACAACACCGATGACGATGCCGGGAGCCATCGCGCTGGCCAGACCGATGGCTGCGCCGATCTCAGTCATGACAAGGCTCATACCAGCGCCCATAACAATCGCGCTGATGCCGCCGAAGGTATAGGCGAATACATTGGCGGGGCGTTTTACTTTCGCGTCAAGCTCGCGGAGCGCATCAAGTTCGGAGGGCTGCTGTTCCATATACTGGGTGCGAATTTTCTGGGCGATGAATGCCTGATCGTTCTTGTTCATTGTAATTACCTCTTCAAATTTGTTTTTGTTTTGTTGAGATAATTATAACGGATGGATGTTTGGGTTTTGATTCGGAAATGTTTGCGTTTTGTTAATCCTGATTTTATTTTTCGTCTTTCTCGGATTCGTCGCTTTCGCCGGACAAACGCTTTTTGGCATCCTCGACAGACTCGCCTTCCTTGGCGAACAGCTTTTCGATCATCTTGTCGTTGACCTTGTTGAACCCTTCCACTGCACCGGTTTCGATCTTCTTGTAACCCTCGACTGCGCCGGTTTCGATTTTTTTATAGCCGGCGACGACGCCCTCCTCGATCTTCTTGTAGCCGGCGACGACGCCTTCTTCGATTTTCTTCAGTCCCTCGCGGACGGTCTTTTCGGTGGTTTTCTTTTCCATGATTCTATCTCCTTATTATAGATGTGTTTCTGTTTTTGTGATATTATTTTACCGCAGCGTTGTTTGCGTTTTGATTAAGAAATGTTTGCGTTTTGTTAATTCGGGATATTTTCCGAAAGCGCTTTTATCTTACAGAGTTAATCTGCGATCGGCATCCAGTGCATTTTGAACAGCATCTTTGGCATAGTCCTGACGCCACACGAATTACGGCACATTTGTACCAGAAAACTCATGACATATACGCTGTGTCGAGGTATTTAGGGCATTCATCAATTGAAATCACAACAAAATATTATATCCACTCAGACACAGAATCCTTGCGCAGCAGTCTTCAAATTCGTTAATAATTAATTTACAATTAAAAACGGCGAAACGTCCCGCACCCGTCATTTTTTGACGACAGTTTGACGACAAAAAGGAGGTATAAAGGTGGGGTAAAAGTGGAATCACGACTCTCCTGATATGAATCATTCTCATCTGCCATCATGCGAAAAAGTGGCTTAAATACTGGATTTTTCGGCTTTTTGCAAAGAAAAAGAGCATCTGATTTCTCAGATGCTCTGGCGGAGAAGGAGAGATTTGAACTCTCGCGCCGGGAATCCCCGGCCTACACCCTTAGCAGGGGCGCCTCTTCGGCCAACTTGAGTACTTCTCCATGTGGTTCCGAACCGAATATTCAATTGAAGAGGGAAAGCGTTTGGCGGAGGGAGTGAGATTCGAACTCACGGCTCCCTCACGAGAGTCACCGGTTTTCAAGACCGGCTCCTTAAACCGCTCGGACATCCCTCCGGGTTCAATCGGTGCTGCTTGATGCAACATTGATATTATACCATAACTTTGACCGCTTGTCAAGTGGTTTTTCAAAAAAACTGAAAATTGCAATGGAAAATTCAGGGGAGAAGAAAGTGCCGCCATTAGGTGAAGCACTTCCTTCTCCTCCTGCCCTATATCCGAGCGGCGCGGGCAATGACCTCATTCTGCTGTGTACGGGAAAGCTTCACGAAGTAGAAGCTGTAGCCGCAGACGCGGACAAGGAGGTCGCGGTGCTGATCGGGGTGAACCTGCGCATCCCGCAGCGCCGCCGCATCAAGCAGGTTAAACTGCAATGTGGAGCCGCCCGCTTCCAAAAACTGCCTCACAATGCTGGCAAGCACCGTCTGACCGCGCTCGCCGTCCAGCTTCGGCAGCGTCATTTCCAGCGCAAAGGAATCGGTGAATTCGGTCAGATCCAGCCGCGCGGTGCTGTGAAGCATATGCAGCGGCGTGATGCCCGTGAGAAATTCGCTGGGCGACAGACCGCGGGAGAGGGGATAGCCCGCTTTTCGTCCATCCGGCGTGGCGGACGTGCGCTCGCCTAACGGGCGGAAGATTTCATGGGCGTAGAACGCGGGATAATAGCGTCCGCCCCGGCCGTTTGTCTGACCGGACACGCCGGACAGATCGTGCAGCACTTTCGCGGAGAAGGCATCTAACGTTTCGTCGCCAGTGCAGTGCTTGGGAATGCGGTTGATGATATACTGGCGCAGCGGCTCGTTGCCCTCAAAGTCCTTGTCGAGAATTTCCACAAGTGCTGGGACAGTCACCCTCCCCTCATCGAAGCAGAGTACCTTCACCGCCCAAAGAGAGTCGATGAAGGTGGCGGGCGCCACCATGGACAGGGCGGTGGAGGCGTATTTCGACCCGCCAGCCGCAGCATCCCGACCCGATTCCACGCAGCCGGTGAGCATGGTGCTGTACAGGGGCAGGGGATTAAACTTGGCCCAATGCTGCTCCACCTCGTTCTTGGCGGCGACCACCTTTCGTGATAAGCCTTCACATCGGCGATGGCGGCGGTATACAGGCTGTCGAAATCGGCGTAATTCCCTCGGCGCAGGGTTTCCAGCAGAATCCGGGGCAGACCGATCCATGTGTCCGCGCGCGTGCAGACCTCCGTACCGCCCAGCACGATCTCGTGACAGCCGCCCGCCACATAAAGACGGGCGTCCCGTACATCCTGCCCATGCTTTACCCGGGCGGCGATATGGGTTTCGTCGTTCATGAGAACCAACACCGGCAGTCCGGACAGCTGGATTTCAATCATCCGGTCAAAATAGGCTTTGGGATGTGCCTTCGACACCCGGCAGTCGAATTTCACATTGGCGGTGCGGGTGATCAGCTCGGCGCGAAGAATCAGGTCGGTGACGGCGTTGTACACCACATTTCCGTCCATATCACAGCCGCCCAGAACGATGGTGGTGGAGGTTTCCCGGGGATTGGTGTTTTCCTCAAAGCGGACGGCGGTGTAATAAAGCAGGGAGCAGAACAGGTCGAGAGCCTCGTTCTCCGTGATTCTGCCTGCCTCCAGATCGCGTTCGTAGTAAGGATAGAGCATCCGATCCAGATGTCCGTAAGTACTGATGCCGATGCCCTCCAGCGTGCCCACCGCTTCCCGGCAGAAGACGATGGCGGCCAGCGCTTCATAAAAGGTTTCGGGCGGATTTTCCGGCACCCGGGCGGCAGAGTCGGCGATATGGCTGTAATAGGCGCGGTCAGCCTTATCCTGTGCTTGTGCGGCGAGACGTGCGGCTTCGGCGGAGAAGCGGAGGGAAAGCTCCCGCAGGATGCCCAGCGATTCGACGGCGGCGTTATAGAAGGGCAGCTTATCGGGATCGGTACAGGACGCGCGGTACGCTTCGGCGCGGGCGCGCAGACCGGACAGCCCCAGCTTCAGAATATCGTCATAGTTCAGCGCGTGATGATCGTGTCCCACCGGGTTATTCCAGTTATGGATGAAGCCCTCCCAGCGATCGTTCTCGAAATATTTTCCGTAGGTGTCCGCCATTGCGCCGCCTTTGACGTTGTATAGAAAGGCGCCGCCGCTGGGACAATCCAGTCCGCCCCAGATTTTGCGGGGACGTCCGCCGTCAAACTGGAACCAGAACGGATAATGCCGGAAAATATGGACGTTGCTATTTTGAACCAGAGTCCGCAGCTGTTCTGTTTTCTGAACCTCGGGATGGGCGTCTCGGTACACTTCGTACATGGCGTCCAGCGTCTGCTTCATTTGCCCGCATTTTGGATCAAAGCTGTCGTAGAATTCCTCCAGCTCGCCGGTGAGCGGCTGATAACGGTCGATTGCAACCATGGCAGATCACCCCACAATTTATTTTGCATTTGGAAGATACGCGCCCAGCTTGCGCAGACTTTCATGCAGCGCGGGAATCTTCACACCGCGCACGTCGCCGCCACAGCCGCAGGACAGCGCCGCCGCCGTTCCGGCAGCCTGACCGGTGATGAAGCAGCCGGGCATGACCCGCACCGACGCCTGCATCTGACGGTCGGTGCCGATGCAGCGTCCGGCGATGAGCAGGTTGGAGAAGGACACGGGAATCAGCGAACGGTAGGGAATGCCGTAGGATTCGCCCCTTTTATAATGCAGATCCTGTTGATACTCCTTCAGGAAGCGCTCGTATTCCGCCTTGTCGGTGGACATGACATGGATGTCCACCGGGTAACAGTAGCGTCCGATTTCGTCGTCGAAGACAGCGCGGGAGATAAAGTCGTTCACGTTCAGCGTGTAGTCGCAGACAATACGCCGCGATTCGCGCACGCCCAGCATAGTTCCGGTATAGACCAGCGTCATGTTTTCGTAGCCGGGCAGGTATTTTCTATAGTAAGTCTCATATTCCTCCAGCAGACTTCGGCTGTAGATCATAGCTCCGGTCAGCGAGGTCTCGTCGGTGGTATCCACGCCGAAAGCGTGACCGATGTTGCCGCCGCCGATGCCGTTCTTGCTGTCTACGGCGAAGAAGCCGGGCAGGTGTCGGTCGTGCTTTGTGAACACGCCGTCGGCGAAGGCTTGCTCCAGCATGGAGGAATCCCCCTTTGTGCGGCGGGAGAAGTCGATGTTCGCCCAGAGGGAGCAAAGGGTAGAGGGCATGACGTTTCCGTCCTTATCGCCCTTTTCGTATCTGCCGCCGCCGAAGGCACAGAGATCGCCGTCGCCGGTGCAGTCCACGTAAACGTCGGCTTTGACAGCGAACAGCCCGCTCTTGGCCGAAAGCACCACATAATCGATATGATCGCCGGATGCCACCACGTCGCAAACGGTCGTAAAGAAAGAGAATTTCACGCCCGACTGGGTCATCATTTTATCGTAGGCTTTTTTCAGTTCTTCCACCTTGATGGGCGTCCAGTAGCTGTTCAGCGGAACGTCGCGGGAGACCAGCTTCCGCAGCTCCCAGCCGATGCCCGAGGCGAGGACGTTCACGCCGTCGTCGAAGGGGGCGAAGGCGGGGACGAGACCTGCTGCCGCCACGCCGCCAAAGCTGCCTTGAGATTCGGCGAGAAAGACGCTCTTTCCCTGACGCGCCGCCGCGATAGCAGCGGAGACGCCCGCCGGACCGCCGCCCGCTACGAACACGTCAACGGTATATTTGGTATCGAGAGTACGCTTATAAATCATGTGCATCACCTGTTGTTTTTACTCCATTTTACAGGATGAAGCGCCGTTTGTCAAGTCATTTTCGCAATGATGTTTGAAATGTCCCGTTTTTATGAGGATTTCCCGGATGCAAGCGTGGATTATCGTTCGGTCTGGCGCAGAAATTCGCTGACCGACTGCCCGTAAATCTGCCGGAACTTGCGGCAGAGGTAGGGCAAGCTGTTGAAGCCCGCGCGGACGGCTGCTTCGCTCAGGCTGCATTCGCCCGAGCGCACCAGCAGCTTCACATACTCCAGCCGGAGCGTCAGGCGGTAGCGGATGGGCGGCTGTCCGGTGTATTCGGTGAACAGGCGCCGGAAGGTACTCTCGCTCATGGCGGCGGCGCGGGCGTAATCGCTGATGGGACGCTCGGAGGTGAAATCAGCGTCGATGGCGCACTTGGCGTCGTGGATGGCGCGGTATTTCACGGGAATTTCGGGGGGCGAGGAGCTGACGCAGTAGTCCAGCAGACCGTAGAGACAGGACGCCGCCGTCAGCTCGCTGAACCGGGTATCTCCGTTCGCGGCGGCAATGAGCGTCTGGAAGCAGTCGGCGGCGTGGGCGTCCATATCGCTCACCGGAAGCTGACCGTAGGAATGGCGGAAGACGGCGGCTTCGCAGTCGATATGGATGGACAGCAGGTGCGTTTCGGTGAGGTAGACCGACGTTCGCGCACAATTGCGTGCGAACCAGGTGATTTTGTCCGGGGTCAGAAGAATATCCTCCTGTCCCGGCATGGAACAGCGGACGCTGCCTTTAAGCATGACGATCAGGGTATCGGCGGGGGTTCCGTGCGCCATATGCGCCGTATGTCCGGCGGCGTAGCGGATGCTGAACACCGAGAAGCCCCGGTAGCGGTTCAGGTCGCCGATGGAAAAGTATTCTTTCATGGAATCACCTCCTGCCTCAATTATAACACAAACGTATGGATATGGCAAGCGTTTTGAGCGAAAAGTGCAACATTTTAACGGAAACGTGTATTGCAAATGGCACTTGTTTGAAGTATAATGGAAAAGAAAAGTTACCGAAAGGATGATATATATGCTGCTGACCGATTATTTTCGTTCCGCGCCCGATCTGACCTGGGATATTGCGCTCCAGTGCGGCGTCCGGCATGGCACGATACGCCTGCCTGAGGACGACGAATTCGACGTGACCTCCCTTACGCATCTGCGCGCCGTCACCGAGCGCTTTCAATCTCACGGCATTACGCCGCTGATTGTCGAGCCTCTGCCCAACGAACTGCATGACCACATTAAGTCCGGCGATGAGAAGCGGGACGAATGCATCGATAAATTTATTACATTGATGAAAAATTTGCATGAGGTGGGCATTACCACCGTCTGCTTCAATTTCATGGCGCACTACGGCTGGACGCGCACCGCCCACGATCTTCCCGAGCGCGGCGGCGCAAAGGTTACGGGCTTTTCCCTGAACGATTTCCAGCCCGACGATTTCACGCTTACCCACGAGCAGATGTGGGACAACTTTACATACTTCGTCAAAGCCGCCGTCCCCTACGCTGAAAAGTACAACATCCAATTAGCCCTCCATCCCGACGATCCACCGCTGCCGACCCTCGGCGGCGTGGCAAGAATCTTCACCAGCCTTGACGCGATACAGCAGGGAATTCACACGGTGGAATCGCCGAATCTGGGTGTAACCTTCTGTCAGGCGTGCTATCGTCTGATGGGCGAGCGGCTGGAGGACGCTATCCCGGCACTGGCGGATAAGATTTTCTTCATCCACTTCCGCAACGTCTGCGGCAACAAAACCTGCTTCCGCGAAACCTTCCACGACAACGGCGAAATCGACATGGCGGCGGCCATGCGGCTGTACCTTGAAAACGGTGTAGACGTGCCGATTCGGGTTGATCATGTGCCCACGCTGGCGGGCGAAGCCATCGGCAACGCGGGCTACGACGTGCTGGGACGGCTGTTCGCCATCGGCTACATGAAGGGCATTATTGAGGCAGCGGAGGGCGGCAGATGAACGACAATTTTTTGCTGTATTCCGAACTCGCCCGGCGGCTTTACGGCGAGGTGCGCGGTCTGCCGGTCATCGATTACCACAACCATATCCCGCTGACCGATCTGCGGGACGGACGGCGTTATGAAAACCTCACAGACCTGTGGATTTCCGCCGACCCATACAAACACCGTCTCATGCGTATCTGCGGCGTTCCCGAGGAAAAAATCACCGGCGGCGCGTCCGATTATGAGAAATTCCGCGCGTGGAGCCATATCTTCCCGTCGCTGATGGGCACGCCGGTTTACGACTGGAGCCTGATGGAGCTTTGGCGGGTCTTTAGCATCGAGCTTTTCCCCAGCGATGACACCGCGGACGAAATCTGGTCAAATGCCAATGAGCAGCTGAAAACGCTGACCATTCACACGCTGCTGGAACGCTTCAACGTGGCGTATATGTCCCCGGTGGCGTCGGTGCTGGACGACGTGAGCTGGTACGAGAGCCAGCCCCAGTACGCCCCCTCCCTTCGCGGGGATGACGCGGCGTCGCCTAATGCTGACTTCGCGGCGAAGCTGGCGGCGTCGAGCGGGCTCGCCACCGGAACGTTCGACGAATATCTCGCCGCGCTGGACAGCCGTCTGGACGCTTTTGTGCAGGCGGGATGCCGGTTCGCCGACCATGCGCTGGACGACGGCTTCGCCTATCTGCATGAGGATGGAAGGAACGACGCCCGCTACGCCAATCTGCTGGCGGGGAAGCAGCTGGACGAACACGATCAAGCCGCGCTGTCCTGCGCTGTTCTGCGGCATCTTGGGCGCGAGTACGGTCGGCGGGGGCTGACCATGCAGCTGCATATGGGCGCGACCCGTCGAACCAGCAGCCGTCTGCGGGAACTGGTCGGTGCGGCGGGAGGCTATGCCGCCATCGGCAGCGTGGATGTATCGGGCATCGTTAAGCTGCTGGACGATATCGAGCAGAGCGGCGAACTTCCCCGGACGATGCTCTTTACGCTGAATCCGGCGTACAACGAGGCGCTGTCCATTCTGTCCGGCTCCTTTTCCAAGGACGGCGAACCCGCCATCGTTTCGCAGGGTCCCGCGTGGTGGTGGTGCGACCATAAGGAGGGCATCCGTCAGGTGTTCGACAGTCTGTCCGCTTATTCGGTGCTGTCAACCTTCATCGGCATGACCACCGATTCGCGAAGCGTGCTGTCCTTTGTCCGGCACGACTATTTCCGCCGCATTCTCTGCGGCTGGCTGGCAGACAAGGTGGAGCGGGGCGAGTTCCCCGACCGTCCGGACGATCTTGCGTCCATCGCGCGGAAGGTATGCTATGAAAACGCGCGCAATATTATATAAGGTAGGAATTTATCATGAACAAATATGAAAATCAGGTTGCCGTTGTCACCGGAGCGGGCGGAACGCTTTGCTCGGTTATTGCCGAAAAGCTGGCGTCGGAGGGCGCGAAGGTGGCCCTCATCGGCCGCACGGAGGAAAAGCTGCGCGTGGTCGCCGACAGAATCGAAGCGGCGGGCGGTGTCTGCATAATCTGCCCCGGCGATGTCACCGACGAGGCGGCGATGGAAGCCATCGGTCAGCGTGTGAAGGCGGAATTTGGGTCCTGCCGCTATCTGATCAACGGCGCGGGCGGCAACAATAATAAAGCGGTCACAACCCGCAACACCTTTGAGCCGGACGAGCTGTCCGAGCATGAGGGCACCGGCTTCTTCGATCTGGACTGCGATGTGCTGTCTTCCGTGATCAACATCAACACCATGGGTACGCTGATTCCCTCCCGGGTCTTTGGTCGGCAGATGGCGGAAGCGGGGAAGGGCGCGATCCTCAATTTCGGCTCGATGAACAGCTACAAGCCCCTGACCAAGGTGCCTGCTTATGCCATGAGCAAGGCGGCCATCGTCAACTTCACCGAATGGCTGGCAACCTACCTCGCGCCGGCGGGCATCCGTGTCAACGCCGTCGCGCCGGGCTTCTTCGTCAACGACCGCAGCCGGAAAATTCTCATGACTCCCGACGGCGGTTTGTCCCAGCGGGGCATCAACGTGCAGGCACATACGCCGCTGAAGCGCTTCGGTGAAGCGCCCGAGCTGTGGGGCTGCGTGGACTGGCTGCTGGACGATGAGCGTGCGGGCTTTGTCACCGGCGTGACCATTCCGGTGGACGGCGGATTCTCCGCCCATCCGGGCATATGAGGTGAGCGCTATGAAGATTTATGCGGGCGAAACACTGACTTACTGCGATTTGAGCCATTCGGCGGCGGTGGCGCTGGCGATTGACGATCTGCGCGCCGACTTTGCCGACGTGATGGGCGTGACCCTCGCTGAAAGCAGCGAGGCGGACGCGAAGCTGCTCATCGGAACCACGCTGCCCGAGGAGTTGAAAGGTCAGTTTGAGGGACACGCGATTCGTGTGGAAGGGGACAGAATCTGTCTTTCCGGCAGCGACGAGCGGGGTCTGATGTGGGCGATTTACACCCTCTGCGGCGAATATCTGGGCGTTTATCCCCTTTACTTCTGGGCGGATCGGGTGAAGCCCCATCTTGACGAGCTGGAGGTGCGGGATTATGTCTCCGCCCCCTTTGCCGTGAAATACCGGGGCTGGTTCATCAACGACGAGGATCTGCTCACCGGCTTTGAGAAAACCGAAAAGCGCCGCGACGTGGACTATCCCTTCTACCATACGGTAGTCTCCGACCGGCTGATGAAAAGGATTGCCGAGGCGGCGCTTCGCTCGAAGATGAACCTGATCATCCCCGCGTCGCTGATGAACATCGACAATCCCGACGAGCGCACCCTCTGTGATATCTGCGCCGGACGGGGGCTGTACCTTTCCATGCATCACATCGAGCCGCTGGGTGTCAGCAGCTTTACGTGGGATACCTACTGGGCAAAGAAGGGCGAAGCGCCCGAGCAGTCCTATTTCCGCTGTCCCGAGCGCTACCACGAAATCTGGCGGTATTACGCGAAGCTCTGGGCGCGCTATCCCAACGTAATCTGGCAGCTCGGATTGCGGGGACGGGGCGATAAGCAGGTTTGGACGCTGGATCGCGATTTCCCGGTCAGCGATGCCGAGCGTGGGGCGATTATCTCCCGCGCCATCGCCGAGCAGTATGAGATTGTGCGCGAAGCGCTGGGACATGAGAATTTTGTCTCCACGTCAACCCTGTGGCTTGAGGCGGGACCGCTGATGGAAAAGGGCTGCCTGACCTTCCCGGATTCCACCATCCGCGTTTTCTCGGACATCGGCTACAGCCAGCAGTTCGGCGGCGATCTGACGTCCGCCGCTGTCAGCGATGAGGGAAGGGGCGTTTACTATCACTGCGCGTTCATCGGCGCGGGACCTCATCTTGTGCGCGGCACGTCGGCGGAAAAAATGCTCGCCAATATGCGGCTGGCGCTGGCGAAGGGCTGTGACGATTACGCCATCATGAACGTGTCCAACATCCGCGAATTCTGCGAGAATATTGATCTCTTTGCCGCCATCACCCGGGAGGGCGGGGATGTGGATGTGAATCGGGTATGGGGCGAAAATGCGGAGTTGTCGAAGCGCTTCTATGCCGCTTACCCGGAGATTCCCGGCGGCGCGGTGATGCTGGACGGCATGACCGAGCATTTCGGCATACGGCTGACCCAGTTTTTCGAGAAGCCGCAGAATAAATTCAGCATCCACTACTATGCCGAGCGTGATCTGTACGCCCACCCCGACTTCCAGTCTCCCGCCGACGCGGCAGAGTGGGTGGACGGATTCTTCAAACGCGGCATCGCGGCGATGGAGGAATTTCTCGCTTCGGTAACGAAGCGTGCTTCGGTGCCTGAGAAGGACGACCGGTATTTCCGCAGTCAGTATCTGTATCAGCCCCGGATTATTCTGGGGCTCTGGCAATGGGGGCACGCGGTTTGTCAGACGGTGATTGAGCGGGACGCCGCTTATGCCGATCAGGCGGTGCTTCGGCTGGAGGACGCCGAAGCCGCCATGGCGGAGAACTGCTATAAAAACGAAGCGCCCTATCTGTCCGACTGGACGGGCTGGTATGCCGAATGCAATAAGGTTTCGCTGAAACGCATGAAAAACGCCGCTTTGAAGCTGGCTTCCATAATCAGGGAGGGATAATTATGATCCGCGTCGATACGCAGAATATTCGCAAGCAGCAGTATAACTTCTGGAACAACATCCACTTCCATCCGACAGATGGCATTGAGGACGACTGGGGGCGGGAATATCTGGACGCCGTAGCGGCACATCATGCGGCGGATACCGTTCGTATGTACACCATGTTTGAGGATATCGTGACCATGGACCAGGCGGGGAACCTCCGCTACGACTTCTCCGAGAACGACGTGCGCATGGATTACATGGTGTCGAAGGGCTTCAATCTGCTGGTCTGCTATAACTTCATCCCGCCCTGCATCGCTGTGGAAAACGACCGCAGCAATACCGAAAAGACAACCGCCACCCGATACAAGGGCAAAACCCTTTGCACCATGCCGCCCCGGGATTATTCGCTTTGGGAGGAGGTCTGCTATGCTTACACCGCGCATATCGTGGAGCGCTACGGCCTTGAGCGGGTGAAGAACTGGTATCTGCACTGCTACAACGAACCGGACATCGCCGGATTCTTCCTTTCGCCGCTGGGCGGCACCCCCGAGGCAAAGCAGAAACGCTGCGAGGAATACTGCAAGCTCTACGCCGCTTTTGAAGCGGGTACCCGCCGGGTCAGCGACGAGCTGAAAATCGGCGGTCCTACGGCGGCACTCTGGCCGATGTTCGACTATTTCCTCGGTTGGTTGGAGAAGCATCCGTGCAAGGTGGACTTCTTCTGCGCCCATACCTACGGCACCAACCCGGGAGCTATGAAGGATGGTACGAAAATCAGCGTAGAGCACAACTATGTCAAGCTGAAAAAGTACGTCGATCTGATGGAGCGCCACGGCTTCGGCGGCAAGGAGCTGATCATCGACGAGTGGTGCGCGGCAAGCGGAGGCTTTTGCGATCTCGACATCAGCCCCGGACTGATCTACCGGGAGGACGAAACCTTCGCCGCCTTCTACACCCAGCTGATCGCCCGTTACATCGCCGAGAATATTCCGCTGTCAAAGACGATGATCTGCCTGTCCGGCTCGCATCAGCCTCATCAGTGTCCCGGACGCTTCCCGGAATTCTCCGGCTTCCGCAGCTTTTTCACCGAGCACGGCATCGCAAAGCCGATATTCAATGCCTATCGCATGGGCGCGAAGCTGAAATCCGGCATCCTCGGCTGCGAAACCAAAGCGGAGAATTTTACCATTCTGCCCACCACCGACGGCGAAAATCTGGCGGTGATGATGACTTACGCGGCGCCCGAGTTTGACTGGGGGCTGCCCGATCTGCATGAGCGGCTGAGCTTTGATTTGACCGGACGCTACCGCGTGACCACATGGCGAATCGATCAGACCCACACCAATCCCTACAGCAGGTGGAAGCGGGAGGGCTGGGCGGATAAGCCTACCGCCGAACAGCTGGCAATCCTGCGTGAGGAGGGCGAGATGAAGCCTTGCGAAGTCCGCGAAGTAACCGCTGACGGCGAGTTGTGTCTGAATGTGGACATGGTCTGCAACGGCACAATGCTGATTGAGTTGGAGAAGCTGTCATGAATGTCTTTTTGCTGACCGATCTGGAGGGCGTCCCGGGCGTCACGTCCATCGACGATATCGCCCGGGGAACGCCCGCTTATGAAAAATCCCGCCGGATGCTTACCGACACCATCAACCGGGTGGGCGCGCTCTGCTGCGAAAACGGCGCGGAACGGGTATGGTATCTGGACGGACACGGTGGCGGGGGAAATGTGATCGAAGCCGACGTGGACGGACGGATCGAAAAAACAGATATCGCCGGATGGCAGCGTCTGCTGCGGGAGGGCGTAATCGACTGTCAGATTGAACTGGGCGCTCATGCAAGAGCCGGAACAATTGGCGGCTTTCTCGATCATACGATCAATTCCCGCCAGTTCTTCGCTTACCGTGTCAATGGCGTCGAGCAGAGCGAGCTGTCCCTGCACGCGCTGGTATGCGGGGCATATCGAGTGCCGGTGGTGCTTTGCATCGGAGATGCGGCGTCCTGCGATCAGGCAAGGGAGTATATCCCCGATATCGTCACCGCCCCGGTGAAGTTTGCCGACTGCCGCAATCACTGCATCGCTAACGTTGATGCGGACGCCATGATGGCAGGTGGCGTGCGTCGGGCACTGGAAGGCTGGCGGGATATCCGTCCGCTGACACCGCCCGAGCCGCTGACGGTGGAGCTGACCTATTACCGTACCGATTTCTGCGAAGAAGCCATGGCGCGGGCGAAGCAGCCTTTTGAACGGGTGGATGCCCGCACGCTGCGGCGTTGCATTGAGAAGCTCACCGCTTATGAGCAGCTGAAATTTTGATAGTCCAAAAGAGCGCCCATTGGGCGCTCTTTTGGGCTTAACCTTAAAAAATGCAAGGTTTTTTCCGTAAAAAGAGTAGACAGCACCCTTAAAATGCGGTATAATGAAAGAAACCGCTGAGAGGAGCCGCCGTTGTGCAGAAAACTTATTTATTACGCAATTATACCGACTGCTGCGTCGCGGCTGAACGGAAATGGATAGACTGTCCGCTGCACTGGCATGACTGCTGTGAGGTGGAGCTTGTGCTGTCGGGTAAGGGAAGGCATATCGTCAACGATGTTACCCACCCGTTCGGCGAAGGGTATCTCTATCTGCTCACGCCTGCCGACTGTCACGTTGTCCATACGGATGAGCCGGGCGAGGTGATCGGCGTCATGTTCGAGGACAAGCTGGTGTCCGATGAGCTGTACGGACAGTTCCTGACGCTGGAACAGCTGGGGCAGAATCTGATCGTCCATCTGGAGGAGCCGGTATTCGGAAAGGTGCGCGGCTATCTGGAAGCCATTCTCCAGGAGGTGGACAACCGCTTCACCGGGACGTTTTCCGAAACGTATGTCAGCAGACTGCTGGACTGTGTTCTGATCGAGCTGCTGCGGGCGCTGGACAGCGATGGCGGTGTCGCCGCCGGGGAAACCATGCGGCGCGTCATCCTCTGGCTGCACCGGCATTATACCGAGAATGTCACGCTGCCCGGACTGGCTGCCGAGCTGCACTTGAATCCCAACTATCTGTCCCGGCTTTTCCATGAAGCCACGGGGCAGACCTTCAAGCAGTATCTGACCGCGCTGCGTCTCCGCCACGCCTGCCGATTGCTTGCCAATACCGAACAATCGGTGACTGAAATCTGTTATGCGTGCGGTTTTGACTCCTATTCCAATTTCAGCCGCAGCTTTAGGCGAACCTATCACGTCAGCCCGACCCAATTCCGGCAAAAGAAAGAAAAAAGCTGCTGAAAGAGAGATCATTATGAAAAACACCGTACATCTCATTGGAAACGCCCATGTGGATCCCGTCTGGCTCTGGCGCTTCCCGGACGGCCTGGCCGAAATCAAGGCCACCTTCCGTTCGGCGCTGGACCGCATTGCCCAGTTCGACGATTTCATCTTCACCTCCGCCTGTGCGTTCTATTACAAGTGGGTGGAGGAAAACTGCCCGTCCATGTTTGAGGAGATCCGCGCCGCCGTCAAGGCGGGAAAATGGTGCGTTGTCGGCGCCATGTGGGTGCAGCCGGACTGCAACATCCCCAGTGCGGAGAGCATTGCCCGGCATCTGCTCTACTCCCAGCGTTACTTTGAAGAAAAGCTCGGCGTGCGGGTTCGCACCGGATACAACGTGGATTCCTTCGGTCACAGCGGCGGACTGCCCCGTCTGCTGGCGGCGGGCGGCATCGAGAATTACGTCTATATGCGTCCGTCCGAGGGGGATGAGAAGCGCTATCCCTTTGCCGACCGCGCCTTCCGCTGGAAATGCGGGGAGAATGAGGTGCTGGCCTTCCGCATTCCCGACGCCTACTGCCTGAAGCCTACGGACGACAGCCTGCTGAAACAATATGATGCGTACGCAGGCAGCATCGATTACGATACCATGCTGTTCTACGGCGTAGGTAATCACGGCGGCGGACCCACTGTGACCAATATCCGCACCATCAAAGCCTATGAGCCGGAAAATCGCTTCGCTTTCTCCGACCCCGACCGCTTCTTCGACGGACTGCGGGATGGCGCCGCCGATCGGCTGCCCGTCTATGAGGGTGAGCTTCAAAATCACGCCAGCGGCTGTTATTCCGCCAACTCCCGCATGAAGGCGCTGAACCGGGTCTGCGAGAACCGGCTGAACGAGGCGGAGCGGCTGAGTGTGCTGGCATCCTGCGCCGGATATGTGCCGGATGCCAGGAGATTTGCCGAGGCGTGGCAGAAGGTGCTGTTCAACCAATTCCACGACATCATCTGCGGCTGTTCGATGAAGGCCGCCTACGACGACGCCTATGCCTTCGGCTCTGCTGCTGCCGCCCACGGGCTGGAGGTCATCAACGCCGCCGCCCAGCGGATTTCCTGGAGCATTGATACGTCCAAGGGCGTGACCGTACTGTCCAAGGATAACGACTGGCGCGTCTGGGAGACCGACAATCTGGGCACGCCGGTGGTGGTATTCAATCCGCTGTCCCATCCGGTACGGGTTCCGGTGAGCGTGCGCCTGAATTACTGCGCCGCCGTCACCGACGAAAACGATACGCCTATCCCGTATCAGCTCATCCGCGCCGGTTACACAAACGGCGGACACGATCTCACCGCCGTCTGCTTTATCGCTGAGCTGCCGCCCTGCGGCTGGCGTACCTACTGGGTCTACAAGACCCGCAGCTTCGGTGAGCTGTCCGCGCCCGCGCTCATTGCGGAGCCGCACCGTCTTGCCAACGATCGAATCACCGTCACCTTCGACGAAGCCACCGGCGGCATCGTGTCCATGGTCACCGCCGACGGGCGTTCCCTGCTGGCGTCGCCTACCCGCGTGCTGGTCATCGACGACAGCGCCAACGATACCTGGGCGCACAACCATTTTGTGTTCGACAACGGAATCGGCGAATTCGGCGCGCCCGTCTTCCAGGTGCTGGAGTCCGGCTCCGCACAGGTGTCCCTGAAGGTTACGCAGACTTACAAAAACAGCCGGCTGGAGCAGACCTACACCCTCTATTCCGGCGATGAATCGCTGCACGTCGCCGCAAGGCTGATTCTGAACGAGGAGCTGGTCATGGTGAAGCTGGCCTTCGATACGGGATTGGACGGACGATTTGTCCGCGAGGTGCCGGGCGGCATCGTATCCGGCCAGCCGGACGGACGGGAGCTGCCCATGCTGCGCTGGATGTTGATGGAGCGGGCTGGGGCAGGTCTTGCCGTCTGCAACGACAGCAAGTATTCCGCCAGCGCGTCGGACGGCGAGCTGCGCATGGTCATCGCCCGCAGCTGCTACTATGGCGATCACTTCGGCAGACGGGATGGCAGGGAGCTGCCCCAGGATATTGGCGAGCAGGAATTCCGCTATGTGCTCAGCCCCTTCCGCGGCGATATGGCGGCGGTCAGCGCCGAGGCAGAGCGGCTGAACGCCGTCTTCCCGGTGATCACCGAAACCTACCACAAGGGCAGCCTGCCGCAGACCGCGTCCCACGCCTCTGTGTCGGACAATGCCGCCATTACCGCCATCAAGCCTGCCGAGGATGGAGAGGGCATCATCGTCCGCATTGCGGAGACCGCCGGAATGGGCGGTCGTGTAACGGCGTCGGTGCAGGGCGTACCGATGGAGGCGGACATGGAGCCGTATGGCATCGCCAGCTTCCGCATTCGCGGCGGCGCGGCAGTTTCATGCGATTTTCTTGAATAAAATTGGGGCTGTAAAAACAGCGGATCAAAAAGGCAAGGCACACCCATTCGGGTGTGCCTTGTGCTATTTATGGATGCTATCGGACAAAAATCAAATTACGGTTTTACGATCACCGGCGGTTCATCAGGGGGGCGATTTTTCGCCGCGCGCCGTCTTGCCGTATTGATGCGGCGTGATGTGGTAGAATTTTTTGAATACGCGGATGAAGTAGGATTCGTTCATAAAGCCGCATTTGTATGCAGTATCGACAACGGATGTGCCGCCGATGAGATATTCCGCCGCCTTCTGCATCCGGACGCGCATGAGCATCTCGTGGATCGTGATCTGTGTGTACCGGCGGAAGTCGCGGTTGAGCTTCGGCACGCTGATGTAATGCATCGCCGCCAGCTGCTCGGCGCTGATATCCTCCATATAATGATCAGCTATATAGCGAACGACGTCGGATATATAGCGGATGCATTTGCTGTGGACAAGCTCCAGCGGAATGGAGTCAATGCTTTCAATTTCCGTCAGCAGGCCGCATAGGTAAAACAGGCGAAGCTGCTGATTTTCTGTCGGGATCAGCAGATCCATGATCGCTGTGATTCTGACGCATTGTTCGTTAGTCAGCCGGAACACGCGCATATCCTGGGTAAAGATGCGGCTGGGGTCAATGAGTTCTGCGTTGATTCCCGCGAGAAAATCCTGACTGAAATTGACGATGCACCGACGGTATTTAACACGCGGCTGAGGGTAGATTGTGTGAATCGTAAACGGGCGGTGGAGGATCAGGCAGGGGGATTCAATATCGATCTCCGTCGTGCCGTTGACGACATGAAACGACTCTGTCTGGAGAAACGCAATCTCATAGCTGTCGTGCATATGAAACAGCACACCGAATCCGATGTCCTCCCGCATCCACGAGACATATTGCTTTCCGGAATTGGTAAACAGCACCGACATAGAGCTCACCTCTGAAAAATGATTCTAATTGGATATTATTATATCGTAAAAGAGCACAAAAGTCAATTATTTATGCTATAATAAATGCAGAAAATTTTTTTTGGAGGTAACCTATGAAACACTTCAACCGCTTCACTGCCGCCCTTCTGTTCGCCGTACTTACAGCTCAGACTGTCGGATGCGGCTCCGACAAGCCTATCGATGGCACGCAGACACCATCGACAGACACCACAACGGTTGCTGCCGCAGTCGGATATGCTTTCCCCTCACTGAATCTTGAGGGCGGAAAATTCTCGATTCTCAACTCGACGAACACCTACGGACAGTACACCACGCTCGATCTTGAGGAAGCCACCGGTGACATTCTTGATGACGCGGTGTATAATCGCAACCGCGCGATGGAGGAACGCTTCCACTTTACGTTTGATATCACGGAAGAAGCGATCGAAACCGCTCATAAGACTGCGCTTTCGACCATCATGGCAGGTGATGATGTGTGGGATTTTATGTACATTCAGGCATTGAACTGCCGCACGCTCATCCCGGATGGATGTCTTGCCGAGCTCAGCTCCATAAAGGAACTTCAGCTTGACCAGCCGTGGTGGGAAGCGACGACCTGCGAAAATGCCCGCATCGGTGAGAATCGCGAGCTGTTCATTGCCGCCAACTATTTCTCGCTCATGGGCTTCGACGCGACGCTGTGTATGTTTATCAATGAAACGACACTCGAAAATCTGAACGTCGAGGCGCCATATGATCTGGTGCGCGAGGGCAAATGGACGTTTGACAAGATGTGTGAATATGCCGCGCTTGGTGCGAATCTGAACGGCGACAGCGGCTTCAATCGCACGGGAGATGGCAATGCGACCTACGGCGTTGTTACATGGCCGACCGGCATTCTCGGACTGATGTCGGGCATGGAGGCGTATTACAGCGAGACGGGTTCCGACGGCATTCCGCACATTACCGCCGGTTCGGAGCATTTTCTCGAGGTTGCAGACAGACTGGCGAAGAATCTGACCAGCGTGGCAGGAGAATTCATCTACCCGGAGGGTGATCTCTGGCATCGCGAATTCTTCAAGGCTGGCCGCGCGCTCATGTATATTGGGCAGATATGCGCTGCTACGCAGTACCGCGATATGGCGGACAACTACGGAATCCTGCCCATGCCGAAGTATGACGAACAGCAGGAAAATTATATAAATCTGATCAGCAACACGCAGTTTGTTTTATGTATGCCAGTGACGAACGTTAACGTCGCCGAATCCGCACAGCTGATGGACGCAATTTCTTATGTATCCTTCACTGACGTACTTCCGGTTTATTATGAGAAAAACGTGGCGCAGAAGGGTCTGCGCAACGAGGATTCCATCGAAATGCTGGATATCATCCGCGAGACGCGCTATCACAACGTCGCCGAAGTCTATGGCTGGACGATTGCTCTCCGCAATGAGATTAACAACAAGATCCTGAGCGGCGACGGCAGTATCGCTTCCATCGTCGCGTCTCATCTCCCCGCCGCCGAAGCCGCGATCGAAACCATTCTGAAACAAATCAGCTGAGCTATGACCGACATTTCCTATCTCACGAAAAATTATGACGAAAAAATCTGCCGCATCGTCGAGCTTGACGCGCCGCTCAATTTCGTGTTTATCACCGATCAGCACAACCGCCTCAATCAGCTGTCGGCGAAGTACAGCAAAACTCGAACGCCTGACGATTACGAGCTGGCGGTAAATGCCGTCGAAGCTATCCGCTATGTTGTTGAGCGCTGTCCGAAAATCGATTGCGTGATCAGCGGCGGAGACATCGGCAACGATTATTTCCACGATCCCCAACAGATCCGTGACTCACTGCATGAAATTGCGAACGCCATGTATACGTTGCCGGTTCCCGTACACTGTGTCATCGGCAATCACGATGACGCGGTGGGAACCGCCATGCTGCGCGGATACGACACGACGCGGTATGCCATCAAGCCCGATGAGCTGCACGATCTCTGCATGAAATCAAATCCGACGGCGGAAAATTACTATTTCATTGATCATGAAGCGTCCGGCACGCGGCTTGTGTTTCTCAATACGAGCGACAACCCATGGTTAACGGATGCATCAGGACAGTACACCCATGGCTATCGACTTGAAATTTCGGCAAAGCAGATTAAGTGGTTTGCCGAAGAAGCGCTCAGTACCGATAAAAAGGTGCTTGTGGTCAGCCACGGCCCGCTTACCAATCGTGGAATGTTCGGCAGCGTCAGCGGCGGAATCATGCCCTATGACAATGTGCGAAACAACAGCGAGATGCTGCATCTGATCCGAACGCATAAAAACGTCAAAGCCCTCATTGCTGGGCACGTTCACTACGATAATATCCATTATTTAGAAGATTTTGATCATCTTGTGTCCATCACAACGATGTCATCCTATCTCGACCTCCAATGCTTTCAAAAGCGATGGTTTCGCGAGGAAACCGAGACGGCCTTCGATGTCTTTTCGGTGAAGGATTCGCGTGTGCATATCACAAGATTTGGTGCGGGAACGGACAGAATTGCACACTTTCTGCGATGAATAATCATAACGTCATTAGCTTGACGAACGTGGGGAGGGACTTTTTGAAAAAAGTCCCTCCCCACGTCCCTTTTCAAAAGCTCCAAGGGGAACTGGAAATTTAATCTATTCCTTGGGTGAATGACATTGTATTGTGAACTGCCCCGATTTTTATACTCATGCCAGCACGTTTCCTTCCCACTCGGGCGCGGCTTCGACGCCCAGCAGGGACGCGATGGTCGGCGTCAGATCGAGGATGCTGACCCCGTGCAGCTCGCGACCGGGCGTGAAATCCTCGCCGATGAAGAACATCGGGATGGTGGTGTCCTCAGGCATTGCCGTACCGTGGGCGCGGTCGTGTCCGCCATGATCGGCGGTGACGATGATCGTGTACTCGTCGCCGAACCGTTCCCAGACCCGCTTCACGTTGTCGATGGCGGCGGAGATGCGGTCGAGGTAGGGCTGGGTCATCCAGCCGTTGTCGTGACCGCCCTTCTCGTCGGTTTCAACCATGTAGAGGAAGACAAAACCGGGATGGGATTCCTCCATGCGGGCCAGGGCAAGATCGGTGAGCAGACCGTCCGTGGCTTCGGCGGCGTAGGAGTGGATATAACCCGAATAGCGCAGCGAACCGGGGCGGGAGACATCGCGAAGCGGTTCCCAGCCGTAATACATCGCGCAGCCGCCTTCCACTTTTTTCGCCTGCTCGAACAGACCGTTCAGCGGGCGCACCATGGGGGTGTAGGTGTTGGTGATAATGCCGTGACGTTCCGGCGGAACGCTGTGAAACATGGACATATGGCAGGGAAGGGTGACGGAAGGCAGGACGGTTTTTGCGTCCAGCGTAAAGGAGCCAAGCTCCATCATCCGCTTCACAAAAGGATTGCCGCAGCCGGTGACGCCGTCGGGGCGCATACCGTCGATGGAGATGAGAATGACCTTTTTCATGGGATGGTGTCCTTTCTGTATATGAGGTAAATTCATTATAGCACAAAAGAATTCCGATTGCAATAGAAAAATGAAAATTCCTTGCAATCCCGCGCAATCTGTGATATAATGTTACCAAAACGGAGGTGTCGGAATGAAAAAATACATCCTCGCTCTCGATGAGGGCACAACCAGCGCACGCGCCATCCTGTTCGATCGGGACTGCCGCATAGTCAGCATGGCGCAGCACGAGTTCACGCAGATTTACCCTCAGCCCGGCTGGGTGGAGCACGATCCCATGGAAATCTACGCCAACCAGTACGCGGCGCTTACCGAGTGTGTCGCACAAAGCGGCGTCAACCCCGGCGAAATCGCGGGCATCGGCATCACCAACCAGCGTGAAACCACCATCGTTTGGGAGAAAGCCACTGGACGTCCGATCTGCAACGCCATCGTCTGGCAGTGCAGACGCACCGCCGACCTTTGCGAGAAGCTGATCGCGGACGGTTACGGCGATTATATCGAGGCGGTCACGGGACTTCGCCCCGACGCCTATTTCAGCGGCACCAAGCTGAAATGGATTCTCGACCACGTGGAAGGCGCGCGTCAGCGTGCCGAAGCGGGGGAACTGCTTTTCGGCACCGTGGACACATGGCTTGTCTGGAAGCTGACCGGCGTTCATGTCACCGACGCCTCCAACGCCTCCCGGACGATGCTTTATAATATTGAAACAGGCTCTTGGGACGAAAAGCTGCTTGGGCTGCTGGACATTCCCCGCTGTATGCTGCCCGAGGTTCGCAGCAGCAGCGAGGTTTACGGCGAAGCGGAGATCATGGGCGCGTGCATTCCGGTCTGCGGCATGGCGGGCGATCAGCAGGCGGCGCTGTTCGGACAGTGCTGCTTCGAGCCGGGGGACGTGAAGAATACCTACGGCACCGGCTGCTTTCTGCTTGCCAATACCGGAAGCAAGCGAATCCGCAGCGCCCACGGGCTGCTCACCACCGTCGCCGCCACCGAAAAGGGACGTCCCGCCGAATATGTGCTGGAGGGAAGCGTTTTTACCGGCGGCGCGGTGATTCAATGGCTGCGGGACGAGCTGCGCTTCATCTCCGAATCCAAGGACAGCGAATATTTTGCCCGGAAGACAGCTGATACCGGCGGCGTTTACGTCGTACCCGCCTTCAACGGTCTTGGCTCGCCCTATTGGGATATGCACGCCAGAGGAAGCATTCTGGGCATTACCCGGGGAACCGGACGGGAGCATATCATCCGGGCGGCGCTGGAGTCCATCGCCTACCAATCCGCCGATCTGATTGCCGCCATGGAAGCGGACTTCGGGCGGCGGCTGAACCGTCTGCGCGTGGACGGCGGCGCGTCGGCGAACGGCTTTCTGATGCAGTTTCAGGCGGATATTTCGGACGTGGAGGTCTTCCGCCCGTCCATGACCGAGGCTACGGCGGCGGGAGCGGCGTTTCTCGCCGGACTGGCGGTGGGCTTCTTTGAAAGCCGCGCGGAAATCGCCTCGCTTGCCGGAGAGGGAACAACCTTCGCGCCGGCTATGCTGCTCCAGCAGCGGGAAAAGCTGCTGGAGGGCTGGCATCGGGCGGTGAACGCCTGCCGGGGGTTCTGATATGGACGTGATCACGCTGCGGGTGCCGTCGTCGGACGGAATCCATACGCTGGCGGGAAAGCTGTATATGCCGGACAATCCCGTCGGCTGCTTTCAGGTCGTTCACGGCATGACCGAGCATATCGGGCGGTACGAGTCCTTTATGCGGGCGATGGCGGACGCCGGATATATCTGCTTCGGCTATGATAATCTGGGGCACGGTAACACCGCCCGCCATGAGCGGGAGCTGGGCTATATTGCCCACCGGGACGGCTGGCGGTATCTGGTGCGGGATGTGGGAATTTTCCACAGCGAAGTGGAAAAGCGCTTCGGCGCGTTCCCTTACGTTCTGCTGGGGCACAGCATGGGCAGCTTCATCGTCCGCTGCGCCGTGACGGAAGGGCTTCGCCCTGACCGGCTGATCATCATGGGAACCGGCGGTCCCAATCCGGCGTCCGGGCTGGGACTGGCGCTGCTGCGGAGTGCGGCTTTGCTGAAGGGTGAGCGTTATGTGTCCGAGGGGCTGGAGGGATTGATCTTCGGCGCGTACAACCGCCGCTTTGCCGATGAAAACGACCGGTATGCCTGGCTTACCACCGAACGCGGGGTGCGGGATGTCTACCGCGCCGATCCCTTCTGCACCTTCCATTTCACGGTCAGCGCCCTGCACGATCTGGTGAAGCTGAACGATATCGCCAACAGCCGCGCGTGGTTCGACGGCGTGGACAAAACGCTTCCCATGCTGCTGGTTTCGGGGAAGGACGATCCGGTAGGCAGCGAGGGAAAGGGCGTTACGGCGGTCTTCGACCGCCTGCAAAAAGCCGGTGCGGATGTGCGCATGAGGCTGTACGACGGACGTCACGAAATTTTGAACGATGCCTGCCGTGAGCAGGTTGTAAGGGATATTCTTTCATTCTGCAAAGGAGACTTATCATGAAACTTGCCATCAATCCCACTTTCGCTGCCTTTCGCATGGGCGGCACGGAGCGCATCGAAATGAAGGACGCCTTCAAGCTCTGCCTTGACGCCGGTTTCACCGAGTTCGACTTCACGCCCGACGTGACCTCCGACGATTGGGAAGCGAAGACCGCCGCTTATGCCGATGAACTGGCAAAGCTGGGCTGCGTCGTTCATCAGACCCACGCTCCCTTCAACCGCTACAAAAAAGCCCCGGTCGAGGAGCATCAGGAGCAGGTTCGCCGCGTCATCAAAGCGTCGGCGATGATGGGCGCGAAGTATGTGGTTATCCATGCTGACGAGTTCCCGGCGGGGGAGGAATGGACGCAGGAGAAGGCGCTTACATATAACGTGGACTATTTCCGCCCGCTGGTGGAGTACGCGAAGACGCTGGGAATCACCGCCGCCATTGAGAATCTGTTCGAGGACGGACGTCCCGAGCGCGACCGCTACACTTCGCTGGTGGAGGAGGTTATCGCCGTCATGGATGCCTATGCCGAGTACGGCGCGGGCTGCTGCTGGGACTTCGGGCACGGTCATGTGTCCTACGGCAAGCAGGATGTGGAAGCCCTGAAAAAGGTTGCCGGGCGTGCGGTCTGCACCCATGTACACGACAATCACTATGGCAAGGATCTGCACCAGTTTCCCTTCTGCGGCGATATTGATTGGACGGCTTCCATGTCCATCCTGAAGGATGCGGGCTACGACGGCAACCTCTCGCTGGAGCTGGTTTACGGACGCTTCCCCGAGTCGCTGAAGCCGGAGATGCTGCGCTTTGTGTATGGATGCGCGCGAGAACTGGAAGAAATGATGAAGTAAACAAAATGTCGGGCACCGCGTGAGCGGTGCCCGATGAATGTTTACGGAAGCATATCGTTTTCGATGACGTACTTGGGATTGTAGAAGGTCATGCCGTCGTAAGTTGTCTTGTTGGCGGTGACTTCATAGTTGCAGCGTCCCTTGGGGTTGGTGGTATTGCCCTCGTAGATGGCGAAGTGGAGGTGGGCGCCGCTGGACAGTCCGGTGTTGCCCAGATAGCCGATCTGCTGACCGCGCTTTACGGTAGTACCGGCTTTGATGCCGTTGTCCTTCCAGAACTGCTCGCTGGCAGTGGAGAGATGTGCGTAGAGGGTGCGGACGGTTTTATCGCCGACCTTATGCTCGATGACGACGCGGTAGCCGTTGCCGGAGGTTGTGCCGCCCACATAGACGACGGTGCCGTCTGCCGCAGCCTTGACTTCGCGGACGCTGGCAGTCTGCTTGTCGGGGGAGAGGGATTTATCGTATTTGGAGGAACGGAGGTCAAGACCCAGGTGATAGTTTCTGCCATCGGAGAAGTTGCCCTCATATTCGCCCCAGGACATGGTGCTGCTCTTATAGGAGCTCCAGGTGCACGTTACGTCGTTAACCGGCCAGTCGAATTCAAGCGTGGCGTTGTTCGACGGGGTGGGAGTGGAGCTGAATGCGATATACTGGGCGGATGCATAGCCCACGATGCCGTTGTAGCTGACTTTGTAGAAGCCGTTGACTGCGCTGCCGTAGACGGTCACTTGCGAACCCTTGGGCATTTTTGCGATGACAGAGGAGCTGGTGGAAGCGGATTTGCGGAGGTTGAGGGAAGCGCTGCTGGTGTTGACATAGCCTGCGCGACCGGTGGATTTTGCCACCAGCTTGATTTCGAGGGACTCGATCTGGAGGGAGCGACCGGTGGTGCCGGCGGTTTCACCGTTCTTCACCCAGTCCATCCAGCCGATGGTGGATACGTGAACCCTGTAGAGCACGTCGAAATGGTTGGCGATTTCGCCGGTCAGCTTGATCTGGAGAGCCTCAAGGCGGAGGGATTTACCGGTGGTTCCTGCGACGGAGCCGTTGCTGACCCAGCTTCGCCAGCCGTAGTTCTGGCAGTGGGCGCGGTACTGGATGCCGCCGGACATACCGCTGACCTTGACGGTGAAGGCTTCGCCGCGCAGGGACTGCCCGGTTCGACCGCAAGAAGCGCCGTTCTTCGCCTCGCCGCACCAGCCCACGTTCTGCTGGTGGAAGTTATATGTAACTGAAACGGAATCTGCTGCGCTGATGGGAACGACTAGCATCGTAACGCAGATGCAGACAAGAGTGAGAAGAGCGAACAGTTTTTTCATGGTGGGTTCTCCTTTGAAGGTTTGAATTCATTCAGTGTGTAATGCTGTATATTAGTTACCTATCTGAATGTGTAACCAGTATACCATACAACCAATGATTTGTCAAGAGGTTTGCGCAAATTTTTTTGAAAAAATTTTTCTGCGATTGTGCGGCGGAAATTTTTTGGCAAACCTCTTGACAAACGCGGTGGAGTGTGCTATACTTTACCCATCACATAAAAGTGTAACCGATTTCACAAAAAGGAGCGCCCATCATGAGCAGCAGAAAAGTCACCATGTACACCATCGCGGCGGAAACAGGCCTGTCCATCGCGGCGGTGAGCCGTGCCTTTGACCCGCATTCCCGGCTCAAGCCCGAAAAGCGGCAGCTCATCCTTGACACCGCCAAACGGCTGGGGTACGTTCAGAATAAGATGGCGTCCCGTCTGTCCGGCGACGCCATGAAGATCGGCGTGCTTATTTATGGTACGCTGGAAGTCTACTACCGCGAGTATGTGGCGGGCATCCGGGACGCGCACGCAGAGTTCGTCGACTACAAGGTGGACTGCGATCTGCGGCTGCTGGACAGAAGCCGTGATGCCTTGGAGGCTGCCTACGCTGTGCTGGATGAGTTCATTGCGGCGGGCGTAGACGGCGTAGTGATCAACGGACTTTCAAGTTCCGAGCATACCGAGCCGCTGAGACGGCTTGCCGACGCGGGCATTCCTTTTATCCTACTGGACAGCGATGTTCCAGACAGTCTGCGAAGCGGCGTGTCCATGAACGACACGGCCACAGCCGGACGGATGGCGGCGCAGCTGCTTTCCTGCGGCATGGCGGTGTGCGGCGCTTCCACGAAAAAGACGGCGGTCTTCCCTGCGGACGCCGGCAACCTGAGCCAGGTCAGCCTGACCGACTCGTTCCGGGCGGGGGCGGCTGAATATGGGCTGGAGGTTGTGCGGATCTGTGATACGGAGAACCGTACCGATCTGGCGGAAGAGCTTCTGGAGGGGCTGCTTGCCGATCATCCCGATCTGGGCGGCATCTACATTTCCTCCGCCAACTCCATGCCGATCTGCCATCGGCTCCGCGCGCGAGGGCTGGCAGGGAAGCTGGCTGTGGTGACATCGGACGTGTTCGACGAGTTGAACGGCTGTATCATGGACGGCACGGTGTTCGCGACGATTTATCAGGATCCCTTTATGCAGGCGCGCGCGGCGTTTGAAGCGCTGTACCGCGCCGCCGCCGAAGGCACGCCCATCCCCGAGCGGATTCTGGCGCGTCCGCAGGCGGTGCTTCGGAGCAATCTGGAGCTGTACACGAAACGGCATTGACGAAAATATCGATGCCGTGATTCTGTACGAAAAAGTGTAATCGGTTACACGATTCTGTGAAAAAATATTTTGGAGAATGGATTATGAAAAGACACATCATCAGCAGCATACTCATTGCGGCGCTTGCCGCACAGGCCGCGCTTGCTGGGTGCGGCAGCAGCAGCGCAATTTCAGAGGATACCGCCAATTCCGGGACTGAAGCGACTACTTTGACAGAGACCGCCGATCCATTGATGGACGACCTGGGCGAATTTGACTTCGAGGGCTATGAATTCCGTGTGCTGAGCGCGGCGTATGACCCCAACGGCACCTTTACGCTGTTCGATACCGAGGAAAACGGCGAGGTGTTGAACGATTCGGTCTACATCCGCAACCGGGAAATTGAGGAACGCTTCCATATCGTGTTCAAGGCGGAGGAAGCGTACTGGGAAGACTGCAATAAAATCCTGACGAACCTGGTTGCCGCTGGCGAGGATGCCTATGATATGATCATGCTTATCAACCGCCACGCCTTTTCAGCCGCGCTGAACGGTTATCTGAAGCCGGTCAGCGAGCTGACCTGGCTGAATCCGGAAAAGGAGTATTACATCCAGGATGTGAACGAACAGCTGACCATTGCCGGAAAATCCTTCTTCCTCTACAGTGAGGAATCCGTATATACCTTCGAGCGTGCGGGCGTGGTGGCGTTCAACAAGCAACTTGCGGAAGAATATAATCTGGGTGACTATTATCAGGTTGTACGCGACGGCGAATGGACACTCGACCGTTTCTTCGGCGATGCGAAGATTGCCGCGCGTGATCTGGACGGCAATGATACGATGGATTCCAGCGACCAGTACGGCATTATCGGTGTTGCCGATTATCTGTTTGCGTCGATTTACAACGGCTGTGATGAGCTGACCATCGATAAGGATGGGAACGATATCCCCTATTTCGCGGCGCAGACCAGTGAAAAATTCTCCACTGTCATAGACCGGATTCTGTCCGAGCTGAACGGCGATCAGCACATTTATGTCAATGGCGATTCCGATGTCGCGACGGCCAACGATATGTTTTCCGCCGGACAGTCTCTGTTCCTCGGTACGGTTGTCGGACGTCTGACGGCTTTCCGCGATATGGAGGATGATTTCGGTATGCTGCCCTTCCCGAAGTATGACGAGAATCAGGATAATTACGTAACCCGCGTGGTTGACGCATGGCTGCACGTGGTTCCGATTACCAATCCCGGTCCGGAGCGCACATCCGTCATCATGGAGGCGCTGGCGTCCGGCTCGGCGCGGTATGTCTTCCCGGCATATTACGAAAAGGCAATGACGATGAAGGTTCTGCGGGATGAGGAATCCGCCGAGATGCTGGATTTGATCCGCACGACCCGCGTCATCGATCTGGGCGAATGCCCTTGGTTTGAAACCGTTCGCCGCAGATATTCCAGCGACCTGCTGTATAAGCAGACGGTCAATTTTGCGTCGCTCAACGAATCCATCCGTCCGCAGGTGGAAGCGCTGATCGACGAGGCGGTGGAAGCCGCAAACAATCTGAAATAAGGAGAGATTTCTATGCTTACCCTCAAACCCAACTTCACTGCGTGCAGCACCGTCACCCTCGACACCGCCACCGAAACCTATCCCGCCTTTGACGCTGTCTACGAGCGCCACTTCCTCGAAAATACCGCTGACACCGACAGCCCCGTCGTGGAAATCGTGGACTTTGAGGGTATGCTCCCCTTTGATCCGCCGTCCTCCGTCGGTCAGCGGGAGATCACCGCAGGCTGCCCGCTCAAGGTCGTGCGGATGCAGGGCATGGTGCCCGGTCCGCGGTATTCTGACGACGACGCCCGTTCCGCGCTGGAATATGCCATGACCAACGATTTTTTCAGCACGAACGACGGCAGCAAGCCTGTCCGCCGCTATGCCAGCGTGGGCGGACGCTCCTCCGACGGCACCATGCCCATCTTCGACGTGAACGGTTCGGACGGCGGTTACATCCTTTTCCTCGGCTGGACGGGAAGCTGGAAGGCGGAGTTCACGCTGGCCGAGGGCGGCGTTCACGCGAAATTGCAGCTGGCGAACAACCGCTTCTCCCTGCCGCCTCACGAACGGCTGCAAACCTTGTCTCTGCTGCTGATGCGCTACAGCGGTTCCCAGAAGGACGCGCGCAACCGTTTCCGCCGCCTGATCAAGGAGCACTTTTCCACCGTCGGGCAGCCCGGACGTCCGGCGCAGGCCATGTCCAGTTATGAGCTGTGGGGCGGGCTTCACACCGACGAAATGTGCCGCCGTCTGGACATTTTGAAGGAACATGGCGTCACCTTCGACTACACATGGCTGGACGCCGCGTGGTACGGCAGCTTCACCGCCGAATGCCCCAGCCCCTATCACAGCGCGTGGAGCGCTCACACCGGCAACTGGGAGATCAACAAAACCTTCCATCCCGACGATTTGCAGAATGTACTCCGCCACATCGAAGATGCCGGAATGCGCTTTGAACTGTGGGTGGAGCCGGAACGCAACGTCCATGGCACGCCGGTTACGCTGGCGCATCCCGACTGGTTCACGCGGCTTGGCGGCGACTGCCTGATCGACTACGGCAATCCCGAGGCGTGGCAGTATACCTATGACTTGCTTTGCCATCTGATCGACACGCTGCATCTGGGCTGCTACCGGCAGGATTTCAACACCGAGCCTGACCGCTTCTGGCGCTGTGATCGCACGCCCGAGCAGGCAGCGCTGGCCGAACTGCGGCATATCAACGGGCTTTACCGCTTGTGGGACGCGCTGCTTGAGAAATACCCCGATCTGCTCATCGACAACTGCGCGTCCGGCGGACGTCGGTTCGATCTGGAAAGCGTGAAGCGGGCCGTGCCCTTCTTCCGCAGCGATTATCAGTGCAACTTCTATCCCGACCCGGACGTGACCCAGTGCCACAACAATCTCTCCGAATATCTGCCTTACAACGGCTGTACCACCAAGGTCAAGAGCGACACCTACGCGGCGCGTTCCACCTATTCGTCCGCGTGGGGCGGCGCGTTCTGGAACTGCTCCTTCCAGACCATGGACGAAGACGATCTTGCGTGGGCGGCGAAGATTACCGCCGAATACAAACGGCTCCAGCCCTATTTCTCCTGCGACTATTATTCGCTGGCGTCGCTGGGCTGGGACAAATCCTCGTGGGTGGTTTGGCGCTACGATCGCCCCGAGGAGAACGACGGCGTTGTGATGGCGTTCCGCCGCGCGGAATCGGGCATCGCGTCCATGACTATGGACTTCGGCAAGGTTCAGCCGGGCGTCTACACCTTCACCGACATCGACAGCGGCGAGCGCTGGACGGTGAACGGCGATGAACTGGCGGGCGGCTTTACGCTGACTATTCCCGAAAAGCGGATGTCCCGGGTGCTGACCTATACTGTGGAGCGGGTATGATCGGCAATTATCTCCTGCTTGTGCTGTCGGTATCGGTGAGCGTTCTCGGCAGCAGCGTCAACAATCATTTTTCCAAAGAGCCGCCGGACATTGAACTCACCAAAACGCAGGCGGCGGGGGGAAAGTTTCTCTACAATGTCTTTGCTTCGGCAGCGGCTATGCTGGTGGTAGCGTTTTTCGGCGGTTCGCTGGCAGTTTCCCCGGTGACGCTGGGGCTGGGCGTGCTGTTTGGGCTGTGCAACGGTTTTTCGATGATCTCCCGTACCTTCGCGCTGGCGGAGGGACCCATGTCCCTGACCCTGCTCATCGCCAGCTGTGGTATGCTGATTCCCACCTTCGCCGGAGTGATCTTCTGGCAGGAGAGTGTCAGTCTGCCCCAGGGAATCGGCGTGGCGCTGATGATTCTGGCGCTGGTACTGATCATGAACGTGGGCGTGGACGGCAAGCTGTCGGTAAAGTGGTGTCTGCTCAGCTTTGGGGCGTTCCTCTGCACCGGCTTCATCAGCATATTGCAGAAGGTGCAGCAAAGCTCGGCGTATCCAGAACAGCGGGGCGGCTTTCTGCTGGTATCCTTCGCCGTGGCGTTTCTCATGAACGGCGGCATGGCGGCGTTCTGCCTGCGCGGGCACAGCCCGAACCTCCGGCGCTCGGTCAGCGGACTTGCCACGGGCTGCTGCAACGGCGCGAATCATATGCTTAACCTCTATTTGTCGGGCGTAATACCGGCGGTGATCTTCTTTCCGCTGGTGAACGGCGGCGTGATCATGCTGTCCGGACTGGTGGGGATGCTCTTCTTCCGCGAGAAATGCAGCCGCCGTCAGCTGGCGGGCTTCCTGCTTGGCGTAGCGTCCATCCTGCTCATCGGCGGCATATTCGGTTAATTTTATTGAAAGGAATGAACAATCATGAACGAACCATGGAAAGGGGCGTTTCCGCCCTTTCGAATTTTTGGCAATCTCTATTTCGTCGGAACGGAGGGGGCTTCCACCCACATCGTGGACACCGGCGACGGGCTGGTAATGCTGGACAGCGGCTATCAGCAATCCCTTTATCTGGTGCTGCACGGGATGTACAGCCTGGGGCTTGACCCGATGAAGCTGCGCTATATCCTGCACACTCACGGTCATATCGACCATATGGGCGCCACCGCCGCGCTGACCCGGCTGACCGGGGCGAAATCCGTCATCGGACGCGCCGACCGGGACGCCGCCAACGGCATGAACGATCTTTCCTACGCCCGGGAGCTTGGCATGACCGATCTTCCCTTCGAACCAGACATTCTGGTGGACGACGGTGCCGAAATTCGGCTGGGGAACACCACTTTCGGCTGTATGGCGACTCCCGGGCACACGGCGGGAGCCATGTCCTGGTTCTTCGATGTGAGCGGCGGGGCGGAGACGTTCCGCTGTGCGCTTCATGGGGGTATGGGCACGAACACCATGTGCCGCGCCTATTTGGAGGCGCATCACCTCTCCTACGACTGCCGCGAGCAGTTCGCCGCCGCCATGGATCGGCTGGCGGGCGAGCGGGCGGACATCTTTCTGGGCAATCATATGCAGCACAATCATACGCCGGAGAAATACCGCCGCCTGTTGGACGGCGACAGTCGGGCGTTCATCGATCCCAGCGAATGGGCGTCGTACTGCCGCTGGGCGAAGGAGCATATGTTGGAGATGGTGAGAAAAGAACAGCAATGAAAAATGGGCTGACACGTGGTGTCAGCCCATTTTAAGTTTAAGATTAGTCCTTGCCGTTGACCTTGGCAACCTCCTCCTTGAGGGTGGAGATGTTGGCCGCCACGGTGGAGGCAATTGCGCCGTCGCCGGTGCGCATCTTGGCTGCGATTTCTGTGAAGAGCGAGCCGCCGGTCAGGCTGAAGATGCTGGTGTAGTTGGGGAGGGAGGCTTCCAGAATGATGTCCAGCATTTCGATGGATTCCTCGTCGCGCAGATTCTTCTGATCCAGCGTTACCTCGCGGTAAACCGGCCATACCATTTCCTTGGCCAGATAGTTCAGCGCGTCCGCCAGCTCAGCCGAGCGGGTGGGGTTCTGAACCGTAACCGGAATGGTTACGCCCGATGCCGGGTAAGAGGAGGACGAATAATAGCGATCCTGATTTTCGTCAAACTTGGGGTGGGGAAGGACGCCGAAGGTGAAGTCCGCGCTGCGCAGACGTCCGGTCTTGGCGATTTCACTCTGACCGAACATGGCGCGCTGGTTTTCGAAGATGCCCACATAGGAGTCGGGCTTATCGTCGCCGCTGAAATGCGCGTGGCAGAAGAGACCGTCCGCAGTCTGGCTGATCAGAGCCGCGTTTTTCTCTGCCACATTGTAGAAGCGCTCGTTTTCGCAGGTGATGACCAGCTCACCGTTGACGAATTCCACATAGCGCTCGCCGGTGCCCGGGAAGAAGCCCGCGGTGTTGTTCGGAAGCACCATGCCCCATACGCACTGACCGCTTTCTGTCCATTTGAACGCCTCGTCGCCGTTCAGGTTGGCCGCCGCTTTCAGGTAGGTTTCCAGCGCGTCAAAGGTCCACTTGCCGTCCTTGACCAGCTGGTAGGGAGCCTCCAGATTCAGGGTGTCCATCATGGATTTGTTAAAGATCATAATCGTGATGGCGTCACACATCATCAGCTGTGCATAGCCGCGCGCCATCAGCAGCTCATCGTTGAAGGTGATTGCGTCGTTGAAGTCGTTGAGCCACCATTCCTCGCCGAAGTTAAAGCCGTCCGTGTCCAGCAGGTTGGTCAGGTAGCCCTCAGAGGCGAAGGTGTAGTAGTCGCGCTGGTTCATGTAGGCGATGTCGAAGGCGTCGTCGCCCGCCAGAATGAAGTTCTGGAAGTAGGGAACGAAATCGTTTTGCAGCTCAATGTTGGTTTCTACGAAGGTAACGCCGGTTTCTTCCTCCAGCTTGCGCACGCATTCGTACTGCGCGTCGTTAAGATAATCGCCGTTGGTTTCGCCGGGGTCGATGACACCGCGCATACTGAATATGTCGTCGATGTTCAGCACCTTGAATTCGTACCCGTCATATTTCGGAAACTGGTAGCCGGTATCGGCGGCGGTGGTATCGTCGGAGGGGGCGGTGGTGTCGGAAGGAGTGCTGCTGCTGCCACAGGAAGCAAGGGTGGTGCCGGTCATGAGAAGCGCGAGGATCAGGGACTGTACTTGCAGTTTGTTCATGGTTTCATGCTCCTTTTCAGTTAAAAATGTGCAGGATGTCACTGCTATGTTCATTATATCATGTAATTATGAATGAACAGTGAACGCAAGCGGGCGCTTTATGTATTTATCCGCATTTTTTATGGACATTTCAGTCAAGAGGAACCTAAAAATGTCTTTTGTTCAAATCGCAGAAATTTTCAGCCCGCTCACTCCGCCCATCAGACACAATCGCCGAAAATCACCCCAGCGTGCAGTAGCCGTGCTCGTCCACGGCGATGCGTCCGTCGGCGGCTCCGATGCCCGCTTCCATGGCGGGGAGCACTACGCTTCCAAGACGGGTGTAACCCAGCAGCTTCGCTGACTCCCGCACCAGCTCGTCCTTTGGCAGCCCGATCTGTTCCCGCAGAATGAGCAGCGCGGCGTTGACAATCTCACGCTGAGGCACCTGATCGGCGTCCCGGCGGCAATCGCCCTCGCCCGACGAGCGGATGAGCGTATATTCCTCCGGCGACTGTCTGTCCGCCCAGAAGACCCGCTCGTCGTTCTGCGTGGTGGTTTGCAGGTTCAGCGACTGATAGAGCGCGTCCAGCTGCGCCTGCATACGCGATCCGGCGCGGGAAATTCCGCAGGCCTGAAGCAGACGTTTGGTGGCCAGCGACTGGCAGATCGGCGCTTCCACCGCGATGATTTCCCGCATCAGCGACGTAAGCAGCCCGCCGTTTTCCGCCATGCTGAACTGCTCGGAGGTCAGCGTCGGCGCGGACAGCTTTGCCGCCCGATAGGGGGTAACGGGCGATTCCTTTTCTTTGACGGGAGCGGCGGCTTCCCGCAAAGGTTCGGCTTCGGGGACGGATTCCTCCTCGACTACCTGAGCCGATGCGGCTTCCCGCGCGGCTTTCGCTGCGTCGATGGCGTCGCGGATGGCGGCGAGAATCCGTTCAAGCTCCCGCTCGGGATTTTCCCACCAGTCGGGCGACCACACCCGGTGAATCGACCAGCCCAGCCCTCGCAGCACCGAAATCTGTGCCAGCTCACGGTCGCGGGTGGTTTTTGCCTCGGCGTAGGTTTCTCCGTCCAGCATGATGCCCAGCAGATAGCGTCCCTCGTCGTCCGGGTCAAGGATGCCGATGTCGATTTTGTACGCCGAATGTCCGATGGACTGACGGGCTTCCCAGCCCTTTTCCGCCAGGGCGGCACAGATGGCGTCAGCCGTCCCGTGGGCGCGCTTACCGGTACGCACCGTGGCGGCGTTCTCGGCAAGCTCCCGCCCCGACGCATATTCAAGGAAGGCGCGCAGTGCCGCAACGCCCTCGGAGGAGGTGCGGGAAAGGTCGATCTGCTCGGGATTGATGGACGAAAAGACCATCATCTCATGCTTGGAACGGGTGACGGCCACGTTCAAACGCCGCCAGCCGCCGTCCCGGTTCAGCGGACCGAAGTTCATGTAGAAGCTGCCGTCCGTATCGGGCGCGAAGGCTACGGAGAAAAGAATCACATCCCGCTCGTCGCCCTGCACGTTCTCCAGATTTTTGACGAACACCGGCTCCTCGCCGCCGTAAGCCCAGGCTTCCAGCTGAGTATCGGCGGCGCAGGCTTCCTCCAGCAGATCCTCGATCAGCGCCTGCTGGGAGATGTTGAAGGTAACAACGCCCACGCTCAGCTTTTTCGCCGACGGATCATGGGCGCGCCGTTTCAGCTCGGCAATGATGGCTTCGGCTTCGGCGCGGTTGGTGCGGGATTTTCCCCGGTCGAAGCTGCCGTTCACCTTCACCAGCGTCACCTTCGCCGTCCGGTCGTTCACCGACGGGAAGGTGTACAGCCGATTCTCGTAGAAGCGGTGGTTGGAGAAGGCGATCAGGCTCTCGTGGCGGCTGCGGTAATGCCACGTCAGATGGGTCTGGGGCAGGTTCAGCGCCAGGCAGTCGTCGAGAATGCTTTCCAGATCGTCGGTTTCGGGGGCGTCCTCGTCGGTGGTGGTTCCGGTGAAGAAGGCGGTCGGCGGCATCTGCTTGGGGTCGCCCACGATGACCGCGTTCTCCGCCCGGGCGATGGCGCCCACCGCCTTGCAGGTGGGAAGCTGGGACGCTTCGTCGAAGACCACCAGATCGAAGGGCTTGCGCTTGGGGTCGAGATACTGCGCTGCCGAAATCGGGCTCATCAGCATACAGGGGCAGAGCCTTGGCAGGAGATTGGGAATCTGCTCGAACAGGCGGCGAAGGCTTACGCCCCGTCCGCCGCTGCGGATGGCGCGCTGTAGAATGCCCACCTCGGAGCTTTGGGAGGCTTCCCGCGCCATGTTGGGAACGTTCGCGCTGATGCGGCAGTAAATTTCTTCCTTGGCGAGGGCGGTCAGTTCCTCGTCCAGCTCCCGGAAGCGGGCAATTTTGTCGTTGAACTGCGCGCCCGAGAAGGCGGACAGCACGGCGTCCGTGTCGATGGTGTAATTGACCAGCGCTGCCCAGACCGATTTCTCGCAGACCGCTTCCACCTGTTCGTGGGCGATTCCGCCTTCATACGCTTCCACCAGCTTGGCGAAACCGGCGTCCAGCATGGCGGCGCGGGCGGCGTTCCAGCCGCACCATGCCTTAAGCCGGCTCATGTTGGAAGCGATGGCATCGCAGAGCGAGCGTTCCCCGGCAAGCCAATCGGCGGCGGGGGAATCCTCGATGGCGAGCAGATCGTGCAGTCGCTGGCGGCAGGGAAGCAGCCTTTCGTGAGCGGCGATGAAACGGCTGATTTTCGCCATCAGCGCGCCGTTGACGCCGTTGCGGCGAAGCTCGTCGGTACCCAGAACGTCAAGGGCGGCGTTGTTTTGATCGGCGGCGTCGGCCAGCGCGGAAACCTTCGCCCAGTTGGTGCTTCGATCGGAGTAGAGCGCGCCCAGGCTGTCTACCAGACGGTCGAGCTGGGATTTTGTGGTGTTGGATTCGTTTTGATAACGGATGAGCGAGGTGAGGATAGCGGGGATTTTATCGGTGTCCAGCTTGCCCGACGCATGGGCGGACAGCGCTTTTTTCACCTTGCCCTGACCCATCGCCCGGGGCAGCAGCCACTGGGCGGACGCCTCGTTCCACTGCGCCTGAAGCGAAGCCGCGTCCAGCGTGAAGACGCTTTCCCGGAAGGCGGCGGTCAGCTCGCCCGCCAGACGCCCGGCTTCGGATGCATGGGCGCAGAGGTCGCGGATGCGGGCGGTGAGGGCGGGAAGATCGTCGGATTTCGCCCATGCGGCGGGAACCTCCTGCCAGAAGCCCAGCAGCTTGGCGGTTTCGTAGAGGGTATTGTATTCGTCGAAGGCGGCGGGAGTGCGCCAGCCCTCGGCGGCGATAAAATCGGCTGCGGCTTCGGCGTACTCGTCCAACGCGGCGCGGTAGGCTTCCACGGCGGCGGGAGCCTGTTCGCGAAGCTCCTGGGAATAGCCGCTCACCCGAACCGGGGTCAGCGGATGCTTCTGCGGATGACCGATTTCCCGTCCGGCGGCGATGAGACTGCCGACCAGCGCAGGAATGTCCTCCAGCAGACGTTCGCCGCATCCGGCGGCAAAGCCCCGTCCCAGCGAAACGACGGGAACGGACGGATTGCAGCCTTCGTACAGGCTGATGAGCTGATAGAGCGTCCGCCCCGAGCGGCGGGGCGTGTGAAGCGCGGCGGCGTAAGCATCCAGCTCGGCGCGGCGGGCGGCGGCGGTTTCGGCTCGGCGTGCAAAGGCGCCGTCCGACGTTCCGGCAGCCGCTTCGGAAGCGGCTTTCAGCTGTTCCAGCACGTCCCGTTTGCGGGATTTGTTGGAGTGAAGCTCCAGACAGAACGCGCCGATGCCCAGCGAATTCAGCCGCTTTTCCACCACCTGCAGGGCGGCCAGCTTCTCGGCGACGAACAGAATGGTTTTGCCCTGCGCCAGGGCGTTAGCAATCAGAACGGTGATGGTCTGGGATTTTCCGGTACCGGGCGGTCCGTGGAGCACAAAGGATTTGCCGCCCGCCGCCGCTTCGATGGCGTAGAGCTGGGAAGCGTCGGCGGACATGGGCAGAAGCACGCCGTCCTCGGGGACGCGCTCCCCCACTTCCATGGGTTCGGCGTTCCACGCCAGCTTTCCGTCGATCAGGCTGGAGACGATTTTGTTTTTGCGGATGTCGTCCAGACGGTCGTGCAGGTCGTTCCACATGACGAACTGGGAGAACGAGAAGATGCCGAGATGCGCCGATTCCAGCACGTCCCAGCGGGGCTGATCCATGACAGCCCGGCGGATGACCGCCAAAATCTCCCGGACGGCGATGCCGTGTTCGTCCCGGGTGAGGGTATCCAGCCCGCCGATGGTGATGCCGAAATCCTGCCGCAGCATTTCCAGCAGCGTGATGTTCATCTGCGGTTCCTCGTCCCGCAGACGGATGACGTAGCCCTTTAGCGCCGATTTGCGCACGATGTCCACGGGCAGCAGAATCAGCGGAGCGTAACGGGGCTTTTTGCTGGATTTCGTCTCGTACCAGCGAAGCAGACCCAACGCCAAAAAGAGGGTGTTCGCGCCGTTTTCCTCGATGGAGGACTTCGCCGAGCGGTAAAGCTCCTTCACCGACCGCGCAAGCTCCCCCTCGGAAAGGGCGGCGCGCAGGCGGCGGTTGGACATTTCCGACGCGATCAGCGGCGAGCTGTCGCCCAGCTTGCCGCAGACCTCGAAGACCGGCTCGTCTTCCGGCAGCTTCATCTCCTGCGGACAGGGGGAGATTCCGTATTCCACGCCGTCCGCCAGCCCATCCTCCAGCCCGGACAGAGAAGCGGTGAGCAGCGGAATCAGCCCTTTGGTGGGACGAAGATTGATCAGAGCGTTGCGCAGCCCCAGGTCGAGCAGCTTGCGCTCCCACAGCGCAACCTTGCCCAGCGGAAGGGATTCGACCTCGTTTACCACCACGTTTTCGCCGAGGGCGGCGGGGGCGTCGGTAAGCTGCTCCCCGTCCCGCTTCGGGCGCTGAATCGTCCAGCCCGTCTCGGTCTGGATGCGCTGGGGAATGGGATAGATGCCGGACAGACGGGCGCGGCGGACGTCGATGATCATCTCGATTTCGCCGCTCAGCTTTTCGGCGGCGGAACGCATGGCGTCGTCGAATCCGGCGTTATGTCCGGCAAGCGGAAGGGTGCATTCCACCACCGCCATTTCGGTTACGCCGTCGGCAAGGCGCTTGACCACCAGCGATTTGTCGTAGACCACCGATTCGGGGAAGGTGTGATCCTCCAGCCAGAGTCCGGCGAAGGCGTGATTTTCGGTCAGCAAAATGATCGGATGAAGCCCCGCCGCTTCCAGGCAGGAGCAGTAGAACAGGGTCATGTCCAGACAGTTAGCCAGCTTGCCGGACACGATGGTGTCGCAGAGCCGAACCCGCTGTCCCACGCTGCCGAAGTGAGCGGGCGACACGGCGTAGACGATGTTCAGCTCCTGAAGCGCGCCGTAGATGGCGGCGGCCTGCTTCAATATCCGGTTGGCGTCTCCCGACTGGTAGGCGTCGAAGGCGGGATCGCCCGTCCATTCGCCCAGCAGATCGGCGGCGCGGACGAGGACGGCGGAAATCTGCGGATGGTTCGGCGTGACGAAGGCGCAGATCAGATCGGGCAGGCAGGAGCTTCCGTGCCATTCGTCGTAAGCCAGCAGCGAAATTTCCCGCACCTCCCGCGCAAGTTCCTGATCGGCGGCGGTGAGGGTGAAGGTGATATGCCCGGTCAGCCGCTCGGTCAGCCCCAACAACAGTTCAGTGGAGAGGGCAGGGGACAGCTCGCCGGTGGAAAATTCCCGTCCGGCGGGAATCTGTTCGATGGGCAGCTCGATGGGATCGGCGAAGGCGGGGTCGAAGGTGATATGCAGGCGCGCGTCCTCGATGGGGGCGTCGGTGTGATTGGTGATCGTTACCTCGTGGAGGAAGGAGGCGGAATTCTGGTGCAGGGCGAAGTTGACGACGGGCAGCAGCCGGATTGCGAGGGAGGCGGGATTGTCCATGGCGGAGTTCCTTTCGTGGGGATATAGATACCTTCATTATATCATAAACCGGGCGTTTTTACAAGGGAATTTCGCGATTTTGGTTGCATTGGGGCGGAGAATGGTGTATAATAATTGTATGAAATTTGCCACGGAGGTTTTTTCCATGAACCAGATCATCAAGCCGCCCCGCCTGAAGCCCGGCGATACCATTGCCATTATTTCACCCGCCTCTCCGCTGCTTCCCGCGCCGACGGCGGGAACGCTGGAATTTCTGAAGAGCGGGGTTTTGTGATGGGGGAACCGAGCATGAAAATCATCGCCCGCATTGTCAGCGATTACACGGACAAATTCGGCATTCCGCGCCAGAGCGGGTTGGTGCCCTCCGAGGCGAAGATCATCTTTGAGCCGGAATTCCGCGACCCCAACGCGCTAAGGGGGCTGGAAGGCTGGTCGCACCTCTGGCTGATCTGGCAGTTTTCCGAATCTATCGTCGAGCGTTGGTCGCCTACGGTGCGCCCGCCCAGGCTTGGCGGAAATACGAGGGTAGGCGTGTTTGCCACGCGCTCGCCCTTCCGACCGAATCCCATTGGTCTTTCGTCGGTGAAGCTGGTTCGGATTGCCGACGAGGAAGGGCTGTGGCGGGTGCTTTATGTCACCGGCGCCGACCTGATGAACGGCACGCCGATCTATGACATCAAGCCGTATCTGCCCTACACCGATTCCCATCCGGACGCCACGGGCGGCTTTGCCGCCGATGTGTTCGACCATCGTCTGGACGTAAAAATTCCCCCGGCGCTGCTTTGTCGGCTGCCGGAGGAAAAAAGAGGTTCGCTGTGTGAAATTCTGGCGCAGGATCCCCGTCCGTCCTATAAGGACGATCCCACGCGGGTATACGGTGTGAAGTTCGCCGGCTTTGAGGTGAAATTCACGGTGGAGGGAAATCGGCTGGAAGTGATTCTGATCGAGCGGGACGGGGAGGTCTAACCTATGGCGGGCGCTATTCCTCCCAGACGTCCGTCTGCTCGTAGTGGACGATTTCAATCTCGCTGTGAGCAAAGTAATCCAGCGGATTTACATCCTCCAGCTCGTTTTTCAGCATATCGGATTCTCCCTCGGTGTCGAAGCCGTACATATTCGCGCCGAAGGGGGAGTAATCGCGGAACTGGATGGTGGCGGTGGCGAGGAACTTCTCCGGGTCGTTCATGTCGTAGACGGTGATGACGAGATGCCCAACTTTAACCACCCGGTACTGCTGATAATAGGCGGGCGGGGACTCGGGGAAGATTTTGTCCAGCTTTTCGTTGTAATATCGCTTCATCATGTCCACATCACGCCAGTTGTAGTCCTCCCGCCGGACGGTACCCAAAGGAAAATTATATCGGATGCGGTGGTCCACCGACAGGGACAGCTCATAATTTTTATGTTCGTAAGTAAATTTGTCCTGGGTGAATTTATACTCACTGTCCAGCGTGCCGGTGCTATATCTGTTGACGTAGGATTCGGTGATTTCGATGACGCCGGTGTCGCATTCCAGCCGGATGCGGGCGTTGGAGCTGGGCGTGACGATGCTGACCGCGCTGCTCGGATCGAGCCGCGGCATACCGGTAACAGTGATCGTCCCTTTGCTGCTTACCTGAACCTTCTTGGGTGTGCCGTAACGGTAGGTGGTGTAAGGCTCCAGCTTGGTCATCGACGAGACCTCGTAGGAGGACAGCAGGTCTTCTTCATCGCCCTCCCGCTCGTTGACGACGGCGTAAATCCGCAGCAGCTGCTTGGGTTCGGGGGCGGTGTAAAGGTTCTGATTGTCGGGCTTGAGCAGGTTCAGAATGTGCCCCACAAGGAAGATCACCCCGACCGCCGCGAAAAAGATGAGCACACCAAGGAAAGCGTATTTGTAAATCTTTTTCATTTCTGCGCGCGTCATGGATAATCCTCCTTTGATTTGGGGTAGTGTGAA
This sequence comes from Clostridia bacterium, assembly GCA_017472255.1. GTDB lineage: Bacteria > Bacillota > Clostridia > Oscillospirales > CAG-272 > Flemingiibacterium. Next base: position 177,170 of record JAFUQU010000016.1, read on the forward strand.
CAATGGCACAGGTATCGTGCGTTTATTTGCCCTTGCGCGGTGATTTTTTCGCCGCGTTTCTTTTTTTCTGCGTGGATTTTTTGCGTACCGAGAAGCCGAAGTCGCCCAGCTTCCTGCCCAGCGCGAAGTAGTCTCCGTGAGCATAAGCGGTCAGCGCGGCTTTTTCAAGGCAGAGCCGCCCGTTTTCGTCCACCAGAGAGGGCGAGACTGCCACCGATACGATGTCGGCGATGAACATATCGTGGGTTCCCAGCGGTACGATATCGCAAACCTTGCATTCGATGGACACCGGGCTTTCGGCGATGGACGGGGTGTCGGGCAGGGTCAGCGACGGTGCGGCGGTGAGATGGCAGGCTTCGAATTTGTTCACGTCCCTGCCCGAGCGCACGCCGCAGAAGTCGGCGGCGCGCACCAATGCTTCGGTGGTCAGATTAATGACAAAGCTGCCGCTTTCCTTAATCAGCGGGTAGGAATAGCGTCCCGGGCGGACGGAGATATAGGTTTTAGGCGGGTCGGTGTTGAGGATACCCGTCCATCCGATGGTGAGGATGTTGGGCTTCTCCATGCTGCCGCAGCTTACCATGACGGCGGGCACCGGGGCGAGCAGTGTGCCGCCCTTCCAGCAGATTTTGTTATTGTTCGGTTCAGTCATAATTCTTTTCCTTTTTAATAGTATATCGGGCGGCAGATCAAACCTTCTCGATCAGCCATGCCACACCGACCGCCGCCAAACCTGCGGTGTTGATAAGTATGGCACAGAGGGTCATTTCCGTGATAAACAGATATCCGCTTCCGGTGTTCAAATCATAAACAATCAAACACGCGCAGGCGATGTAAACCATGCCGACGAAAAAAAGCGGAATCAGCTGCAATATCGTTCGCGCCGTTTTCCCAAACAGCATCGATTGTGCGGCAAACACGATGACGGCGTAAAGAATCGCGGTGAGGATGACTCTGAACATATAGCTACCTCCTGATTTTGGTTGTTCTCTATCTATATTATACTACATCAATAGATATTTGTCAAGCGTAAAATATCAGAACGCCGTAAAAAACCGGCGTTCTGATATTTTATTTATTTCTCCTCGCCGGAGGGCCAGCGTCCGTCGAAGACCGGCTCCTCGGTCACACAGTAGAACTTTCCGCTCTCGTCGTGCATAACCTCGGCGTTGAACTTCTCCGCGTCGCTGTAGGGAACCCGCTCGGTGAAGTGACCGAAGGTGCTGCCGCCGCGCTCACAATAGCGTCCCAGCGTGCGGGTGGGATCGTCGGCGCGGTTGATGTAAGTGTTGCCGCGCATGACGGGGAGGTGCTTTTCCTCCTGAACGCCGCAGTGAATCAGCATGGAGCGGCTGCGGTCGAAGATGTTGTTCTCGATGACGAAATTCTCCGCGATGTTGCGGTGATCCCAGCCCTTAATGTGGGCGGCGCGGCTGTAGAAGGAGCCCCAGCCGTAGCCGCAGAAGCGGCAGATGTTGCCGGTCATCAAAATATTTTTCATGAACTGCTCATCGTTGTTGTCCTGCTCCAGGAAATATTCGATGGAGTAGATGCAGTTTTCGATCAGGTTGTCCTTGTAAAGCACATTCTCCATGGAAACAGTGCGCTCGCCCGCATTGCCCTTGAACTGATGGGTGACGCCCGCGTCGTAGACCTGATAGATGTAACAGTTTTCCACGGTGAAATCCTTGCAGGAGACGTAGATTTCGATGCCGTTGCCATAGCGGAAGGGCTTGCGTCCGTCGTTGTTGGCGTAACCCTGTAAGCAGCCGCCGATCCAGCCCAGCTCGCAGTTACGGACGGTCAGCCTGTTTCGGTTGCCGGTGCCGATGCCGTGACAGCCGCAATGCATGATGCAGAGATTGTCGATGGTTACGTTGTCGCCCGCCACGGCGATGTTGTTGCCACGGGTGAAAAGCTCGATGGACTGGAAGACTTCGCCGGGATTACCCTCGTCGCAGCGCAGATAGAGGTAGCCGGTCGTATGCCAGAGGTCGGGAATGCTGTCCATGGGCGCGGCGTTGATGCGGGAGAAGAAGCCCAGATTGTGCTTCAGGTCGCGGCGCTCGTCAAAGACGCTCTCGTCGCCGCGGCTGCGGTAATGACCGCCCGCCCAGATTGGGATGATCTTGAAGCCCGCCGTCTTTCCGTTGTCGAAAACGATGCCGCCCACATCCAGCAGAGGCGTGCGGTAGACCCAGACGTTTTCGCTTCCTTCCAGCTTTGTCCAGCACTCGGGCTTGGCGCAGTTTTCGGGGGAGCCGGACAGAATGGGCTTGGCGCCCTCGCCCCAGGCGGAGTAGGTTACGCCTCCCTTTGCGGAGAGCTTGCCCCGGAAGGTGTCGCCCCGCTTGAACAGAACGGTGTCGCCCTCCGTAAGCTCCAGCGCGTTCACCGCGTCAAGGGAGCGGATAGCGGTTTCGGGGGATTTGCCGTCGGCCTCGTCGCTGCCGGTTTCAGCGACGTAGTAAACGGTTCCGTCGGTGGGATAGCTGGACGCGGCGGCGCGGATGGCGGCTTTGCGCGCTTCGGCAGCGGTGTCGATTTCGTGCAGGATTTCATTGGTTGCAGGCAGCATGATGGATTCTCCTTTGCGTTGTAATGATTTCGATATCTGCGGAATTTGCGGATATTTTGCGTTTGCGGGGGAAGCATACTGTTGATTTCGTACCATTATAACACGGAATCCGGGCGGTGTCAAGAGAAATGCGAGAAAAACTCTTGCGTTGTTCACATAAAATTCGTAAAAGAAATTATATAAATTCATTGACAAATTATATGGAACGTGGTATAATAATATCACAAAGAAAAATTCCAAAGCAATGCTTTGTGAGGAGGCAGACATGAAGAAAACCTTATACAGCCTGATGCTCTCGGATGAGGTCATCCGGGAAATCGATATCCTCGCCCACCGCATGGGAACAAGCCGATCGGCGCTGGTGAACCAGATTCTCGCCGAGCACGTTTCCATCCGCACGCCCGAGCAGCAGATTAACGACATCTTCCGCGCCATGGAGGAAATGATCAGCCCGTCCCGTGAGCTGGTGCCCTTCTTCGAACAGGGCGCACCCACCATGTCGATGAAATCCTGCCTGGAGTACAAATACCGCCCCACCGTCCGCTACGAGGTGGAGCTGTCCCGGGTCATCAGCGAAGAAGCGCCCATGGGAAGCCTGTCGGTAATCTTCCGCACCCAGTCGGCGGCGCTGATCGACGCGATGACCGCATTCTTCCGCTTGTGGAAGCGGATCGAGGAACAGACACTCACGCCGCTTATTGGAAGCGCGCCCGAATTCGCCCTGTACGACGGACGCTTCGTGCGCACCATCGCGTACCCCACGGTGCGGGGACGTCAGCGCGATCTCGATTCGCGGGAGCTGGCGTCGGCGATTTCCGGCTACGTGCAGTGCTTCGACAGTCTGCTCAAGGCTTATATCAGCGGCGGTATGTCCGCCGAAGCCGTAGCGCTTGAATATCAGAACGATCTATCACAGCGTGAAATTCTTATATAAGGAGGAATAGTGTGAAAAATACTTTTTCACACATGGTTTTGTGGCTTTCGCTGCTTTGCAGCAGCGATTTTGCTACGCAAAACCAGCCCCAATTCCCAAGAAAGGAAACTTTCGCTACGCGAAAGTCATGATTACTAAAATGAACGCAGAAAAATTTACACAAAAATCCGTTGAAACCATCAACACCGCCCAGAATATCGCCCGTGAAAACGGCAACCAGACCCTGACGCCGGAGCATCTGCTCTACGCGCTGGTCGATCAGAACGGCGGGCTGATCGAGTCGCTGCTCACCAAAATGGGCGTGGACTGCGACAAGCTGCTGTCCGAACTGGACACGCTGATTTCCAAGCTGCCCAAGGTCAGCGGAAACGGCGATCTCTATCCGTCAAACGAAACTTCTGCCGTGCTCCGCTTCGCCGAGAAGGCGGCGGGGGGAATGAAGGACGAATACATCTCCGTGGAGCATTTAATGCTGGGCATCTTTTCCGAGGGCGGACGGGCGGTTAAGCAGCTGCTGGACAGCCACGGCATCCGCCGTGACGCCTTCACCGCCGAGCTTGCCAAGGTCAAGACAGCTCCCGTCACCAGCGACAATCCCGAGGACACCTACGACGTGCTGAAAAAATACGGCACCGATCTGGTGGAGCGCGCCCGGGAACAGAAGCTGGACCCGGTTATCGGACGTGACTACGAGATTCGAAATGTGATTCGTATTCTGTCCCGTAAAACCAAGAACAATCCCGTGCTTATCGGCGAACCCGGCGTGGGCAAAACCGCCATTGCCGAAGGACTGGCGCAGCGTATCGTCCGGGGCGATGTTCCCGAAGGATTGAAGGACAAGACCATCTTCTCCCTCGATATGGGCGCGCTTATCGCCGGCGCGAAGTACCGCGGCGAATTCGAGGAGCGTTTGAAAGCCGTTCTGAAGGAGGTTCGGTCCTCCGAGGGTAAAATCATTCTGTTCATCGATGAGCTGCACACCATCGTCGGCGCGGGCAAAAC
>JAFUQU010000017.1 GCA_017472255.1 Clostridia bacterium
AGCTGGCTGATGATGCGGTCGCCGTACTGCTTTTTCCAATCCCAAACCCGCTCGAGGAACTTCTCGCGGCCGAGGTCATAGCGGGTCAGCCCCTCCTTGACGCGAAGCTGTTCTTCGACCTTGATCTGGGTTGCGATGCCCGCGTGGTCGGTGCCGGGAACCCAAAGGGTGGCAAAGCCCTGCATCCGTTTGTAGCGGATGAGGATATCCTGTAGGGTTTCGTCCAGCGCGTGACCCATGTGAAGCTGTCCGGTGACGTTTGGAGGCGGAATGACGATGGTGAAGGGTTTCTTTGCGGGGTCGCGTTCGGGGGTGAAGTAGCCCTTGTCGCACCAGTTTTTGTAGATGCGGTCCTCGAACTCACCCGGCGCGTAGTTTTTGGGCAGGTTGATTTCGGTGTTCATGATTGACTTCCTTTCGTGAATATGATCTGCCGGGACGACAAAAAGCGCCCCGACGAAGCTCGTCAGGGCGCGATATCGCGCGGTACCACCTGATATTTTTAACTCAGTGAAAGAGCGGGCACTCTTCCCTCTCTGTAACGTGAGAAACACGGCGTCGGCTACTGAATCCAAAGGGATTGTTCACCTTCGCGGCTCGGGGACTACCTTCCGGCACTCCGGATGACCGCCTTACACCAGCCGGCGGCTCTCTGCGCATCCTCGGGGCTGTACTCCTTCCCGTCTCTGCCTGTAGGTATAGTATAGCACAAAATCCGGCGTTTGTCAAGGGGGGATGCGATTAAAATCGGATTCTTTGTCGGCAAAGTCAACGACGACCTTCTTATTTTTTCATATAGACGCGCTTCTGTAATGATCAATCTGTTCCTGAGAAATACCCAGCATACGCATATACGCAATAGCACGTTCCCGTTCTGCTGCTTTACCTTCCTCTCTCGCCGCGCCGAGGGCGTTGGCTTCGTCGTGCAGCGCCTTTTCGCGAAGGCGCGCGATTTCCCGCGTGCGTTCATCCGCGCTCATCTCGCGGACGATCATTACTGCTTTTTTCAGCTCCGATCTGTCGGTGTTCTTTTCTACCATACCAAGCTCCTCCTCGCTCTCCGAATTGATAAATTGCAGCCACTGCTGGCGGGCGTCTCCGGCATCCACCGTCTTCCCCAGCTTGCGCAGCTCGAAAAAGCAGATGCTCAGCTTATCGGTCAGCAGCTCACGCCGATTTTTCTCATAAAGCCCAAATTCCGAACAATATGCCGGCGTGTCAAACAGATTGAAACTGATGATATTCAGCGCGATACTCCGCTTCAGCTTCCCGTATCCCTCGCCCGATTTCAGATCGGATGTGTACATCCGCGACCAGTAATACAGCGAACGATCCCGGTAATTCGGCTCGGGCTTAACCTGAAGCTCCACGTTCACCAGCTCATCGTTCACCGTCAGCCGCAAATCCATCCGGCTGAACTTGCCGCTCATATCGTCCGGCAGCAGACCCGGATCCTCCAAAACAATGCTGGTGATCGATTCCTTGGGTATCTGCATCATGTCGGCAAGAAAACAATGAAGGATATCCTCATTTTCCTTATCTGCGAATATTTTCTTGAATATAACATCCAACTTAACCTTGACAATTTCCATACGATCACTTCCTTGTTTCTATTATACCACACGCCGGAGGATTATTCAACAGCTAATTGTTACATTTTTGCCCCATCCCTAGGAACTTTTCCCCGCCGCCGCACGTCTAACCCACCAACAACATAAAGGAGGCATTCCCCATGTTCGTTCACGCCATCATCGCCGGGCTGACGGCGGCAGCGCTTATCGCCACCTCAGCTGCACGCCCCGAGCCGCTCTTTCGCTGGCAGGTCTTCGCCAGCAGCACCTGTCTCTATTTCGTTCCCATCGACCCGGACGCGGACAGCTTCGACGTCTGGTATACCGACGGAAGCCAGTCTCCGCGCCGTTTCAACGTTCCCCTGCCCGACGACATCGAGTTCACCTCCGCTTCGCCATTCTGCGCCGGAAACGGCGGAGGCAGCGGCGAGTGTATCTTCCTGCTGGAGCTTCAATGCGGCGATGAAACCGTCTACGTCTCCTACGATAATTTCGATTACACCGACGCCTCCGACTGCCTGGATTTCAAATACCGTGGCATCGCGGACGCGGACACCGTCGAGAACGTCCGCACCGCCTTCGAAACCCGAACTCCTGGCGGCTGATTACCAGTTCAGCCCGTAGGAGCAGTTGAAATCGTCCGTCACCTCGGTAACGCCCATCGCCATCAGCTCCCGATAGCGCGCCGCCGGAATCCGCCCCACGTTCCACACCGACGCAAAACATCCCGCGTCCAGTATCATCCGCGCACGCTCCTCCGTCATATCCGCCTGGGGAAGCTCGATGCCCACCCGCACCTTCCCGCGTTCGATGCCCGTCCCGGCAAGATCGGCAATCCGCGCCGGAATATCAAGGCTTCTGCTGTTCACATCGTAGGTGTAGCCCTCAATGGTATCGCCAAAAACCTCCCACGCCTTCGCCAACACATCCGCGCCAAAGGACTTCACGTGGAACTGCCCGGTCAGCCCATAGCGCCGCAGCAGTTCCTTCACCTGCGCCCACTGACCGTCGGTCAGCGCCGGATGCGTGCTGAACATGGGGCGCATTCCCGTGCGCGCACAGAGGGCGAAAAATTCCTCCAGCCGGGGAATTTTCACGCCCCGCCAGATCGGATGCTTGTAGCTGCCCACCTCCCAGCGGCACAGCTCGTCCAAAGTCATCTCCCAGACCGTCATCGGATGGTCGGGTGGATTGCCCGCCGCGTCCCGGGCGGTGCGGTTGATGGTGTCATCGTGGATACAGACCAGATCGCCGTCCGCCGTGGGCTTTGGGACAACGATGCACGCCGGATAGCCGCACTGCGCCGCCAGTTCAAAGGCGGGCATCGTATTGTCCGGACACAGCCCCCAGAACCCTAAATGCGCGTTCAGACGCAGCCCGCCGTTCCATGGAACACGAAGATCGGAGGGCGCGCTTTCCAGCGAACGCAGAATCAAGCGGCAGCCTTCGGGAACCGCGATGCACGCCGTAATCGTAGTGCCGTGCAGCGATGGCGGAAGCCGCCACTCCTGCCGCGTAAACTCGCCGCCGCCCACGGTGTATGCCATGGAGCGGTAGACGACGCCTTCGCCAAAGTGGGTCATCTCATAGGTGAGCAAGGCTTCCCCGCCCTCGCAGCGCGCTTCAGCGCGCAGGATCGTCGGCTGCGATGCGGGCGGAATTTCGAAGGTGAAGCGCTCGGTGACGGTATGCGGGGTGATGAAGTTGGCAAGGTGGTTCATGGGTGGTGTCCTTTCTGTGGGGGGAATAGATAATGTCATCGGGCAAACCAAGCGATCTGGCGACCGATGGTCGCCCCTACGGGGTTTGTGCGTATCTATATAAAAGCAAAAACGCCCGGTTGTGGTTTCATTATACCACAGCCGGGCGCGTTTTGCAATATCTTTGTGGAGAAATCTTCCCCGGTGCAATTGGGGGAGCGGTAAGGTTGGATGACAGAGAGATCGAACGCATAAAAGGGGGGCGGCGACAAAGCGACCGTAGGTCGCATGGCGTCGCTCCCTACGGACGGGATCAGCGAGCGAATTACCGATAAGCAAACAAATTGCGTACCCAGCCATAAGCAAAGATTCTTCAGCGCGCAAAACAAGTCTGTACAGACCCGATTTGCCGTAGAGGGTAGTACGGCCCCAGCCGTTGCTACGCACCGGCAAGGAGGACAAATCGCCCCAGAGCGCTTTCGCTGTGTTCGCGCATACTTCGTCTGCGCTGCACTCGCAAACAAGTTTGAAAGCGTCCCTCCGTGGGTGCAGAAACCTCCGAGACGGTAAACCGTCCCGGAGGAAAATTAAAATTACCCTCTTCTAAAGCTTTTGCACAGCCTTTTCAACGACCTCGCGACGCGAGGTCGTAAAAGCGCGTCTCCCCTTTCAAACACCTCATCGCATTCAATATCGCTATCACACTAACGCCTACATCTGCGAAGACGGCAAGCCACATATTGGCGTGACCGAATAGACCCATTAGGAGGATGAGGGCTTTGATGGTGAGGGCGAAGATGATGTTTTGCTTGGAGATAAGGATGGTGCGGCGGGCGATGGAGACGGCGGAGGCGATTTTGGAGGGGTCGTCGTCCATCAGGACGACGTCCGCAGCTTCGATGGCTGCGTCGGAGCCGATGCCGCCCATGGCGATGCCTACATCAGCCCGGGAAAGCACCGGCGCGTCGTTCAAGCCATCGCCCACAAACGCCAGCGTGCCTTTTTTATTCTCAAGCAGACGCTCCACTGCGTCAACCTTGCCTGCGGGAAGCAGCTCGGCTTCGTATTCGTCCACGCCGACGGATTCCGCTACCGCCGCCGCTACCGGCTTCGCGTCGCCGGTCAGCATCACCGTCCGCTTTACGCCCAGCTTGCGCAGACGGGAGATAGCATCAGCGGAGGTGGGCTTCACCTCGTCGGCGATGACCATGCAGCCAAGCCAGCGGCTTCGGGTGGGCGTACCGTCCGCCGACTGCCCATCCGTGGACGCCGCGTGTACCACCGTTCCCGCCGAAGCCGGCGTCTCGCAATCGATGCCCAGCGACTTCATCAGCCGCCGTCCGCCCACCGCTACCGTTTCGCCGCCGATCATACAAGTCACGCCGCCGCCCGCCATTTCCGTCACATGGCTCACGTCCGAAACGTCCGGTTCCCCGCCGAAGCGGGCGCGGTGCTCGTCCAGAATCGAGCGGGCGATGGGATGGCTGCTGGCGGCCTCGCATTTCGCCGCAAGCCGAAGCAGCGTGTCCGCGTCGCACGTTTCGGAAGGGCGCACCTGTTCCACGCGGAAGCTGCCCTTCGTCAGCGTGCCCGTCTTGTCGAAAACCACCGTCTCAAGCCCCGCCAGCGCTTCCAGATAGTTGCCGCCCTTCACCAAAATGCCCTGACGCGACGCCGCGCCGATGCCGCCGAAGAATGCCAGCGGCACCGAAATCACCAGCGCACAGGGACAGGATATAACAAGGAAGGTCAACCCTTGGAAAATCCACTTCGGGAAGGTATCAAATCCGGTGAAGAAAGGCGGAATCACGGCGATCAGCGCCGCCGCCAGCACCACCAGCGGCGTGTAAACCCGGGCGAACTTCGTAATAAACGCCTCGCTGCGCGACTTCCGGGCGCTGGAATTTTCGACCAGCTCCAGAATCTTCGCCGCCGTTGACTCGCCGAAGGGCTTGGTCACGCGGACGCGGATCAGCCCCTCGCCGTTGACGCAGCCGGACAGCACCTCGTCCCCTTCGCGAAGCACGCGGGGCAGACTTTCGCCGGTAAGCGCCGCCGTGTTGACCGACGTGGCGCCCTCGATGATCACGCCGTCCAGCGGCAGCTTTTCGCCGGGGCGGACGACGATGATTTCGCCCACCTCCACGTCCTCCGGGTCGAGACGGACAACCTGCCCGTCCCGCTCCACGTCGGCATAATCGGCGCGCAGATCCATCAACGCGGTGATCGATTCCCGGGAACGGCTGACCGCGCAGCTCTGGAACAGCTCGCCCACCTGATAAAACAGCATAACCGCCACGCCCTCGTCGTACTGACCGATGAGAACGGCGCCCACGGTAGCGATGGCCATGAGGAAGTTCTCGTCCAGCCACTCGCCCCGCAGAATGCCTTTCACGGCGTCGATGAGCACCTCCAGCCCCACCAGTATGTACGCCGCGGCGAAAAAGATCAGCGAGGTCACGAATCCAATCGTGCCGCCCGCAAGGTGCTCGGCGAGCAGTCCTGCGATGTAGAGAACGGCGGCGGCGATGATTTTATATAGACTGCGTTTCTGCTTGCGTGTCATAGGGTACTCCTTTAATTTATTAAAAGATTACAAGACCACGGTGCAGTCCGGCTCAACCTTGCGGATAACGCGGACAATTTCCTTCATAATCTCGATTTGATCGTCGCTTTCGGTGACGACGGTCATGCGCTGGGTCATGAAGCTGACGGTGGCGTCGGTAACGCCTTCTAATTTCTTAATGCGTTCTTCCATCTTTGCGGCGCAGTTTGCGCAGTCAAGGTCGATCAGTTTGTAGGTTTTCTTCATGGTGGGTAATCCTTTCTTTAATTGAAGTTTAATTTTATTGCATGGGTTGAAGCGGCTTCTCCGTTTCATTCCTCAATGTGCTCGATGCCCATCGAGATAATGGTTTTCACGTGTTCGTCCGCCAGCGAATAGTAAATCGTCTTCCCCGCCCGGCGGGATTTGACCAGCCGCGTCTGGCGCAGCACGCGCAGCTGATGGGAAATCGCCGACTGGGTCATGCCCAGCACCGTCGCGATGTCGCACACGCACATCTCGCCGCAGTGCAGCACGTACAATATCTTTATCCGCGTGCTGTCGCCGAAGATTTTGAACAGCGTCTCCAGCTCATCCAGCGTATCCTCGTCCGGCAGTGATTCGGTCAGCTCGTTGACCAGCGCCTCGTGCTCCTCACAAGGATGATTGATGATCGGTTCCACGGTCTTGCCTCCTTCATTTGAATGATTGTTCATATGATTATATTATATCACAAATCTGCCGGAAGTCAAGGGCTTCCGGCATTTCTGTCGAAATTTGTGCTGTTCGCTGCATATTGCATCGCGAATTCATTCGCTCATTTTGCATTTCAACGATACGTGCGCATTCGTGAATCGTGCTTCCCGTATGCGCGTATGCGCGCATAATTATTCGTTCGAAAATGAATAATATCCATTACGAGGAATATTGTGGTAAAAAATCTTCCAAATTCTTGTATATTTCGTATAATCGACGAAGGTTTTGCATAATGTTTTTAAGTAAACCGACCATTTTCACAAAAACCCCTTGAAATTATAACGATTTTGCGGTATAATAGTATTGCCTGAAGCAGACAGGATAATTATGCCATTTTGATACGCGCCCGGTTCTAATATCCACTCCCGGCGCATATACTTCCATGTATGATCGTATGACATGGATTCTCCCCCGGATCGATCCCGTCAGCCCGCCTTTCCGAAGGGTTTCTCTTTCGGCCCCATCGGACCCTCAGGGCGGCAAGGCATTACGAAAGGAAGCAATTTTATGAAACCGATCAAATCAAGGCTTACCCATTCGCCCAGGCAAGGGCATGGCTCCCCACGACAATGTCCGGGCGGTCATCCTTTCCTTCGCCCCGACCGCTCACTGGCGGTCACAATCGGTTCGGTCGCGGTCTGCGGCGCTATCGTCGCCTGCATCATCGCCGCCGCGCCCATGAAGAGCGAGCAGAACGCAGAGCCTGTTCTCACCGAGGTCACACGCATCTGCGCACCCACGCTGGAAGCGGACACCTCCCTGCTCCCCCCCGCTGATAAGCCGGACACAGAGAGCGAGGATGTAAACGAAATAAGCGAAGTGGTTTACAATTCGGTCACTACTTACTCGTCGCCCGAAACGGTCGCCGAGACCACTGCCCCCGTCACCGAAGCCGTGACGGAGCCGGTGACAGAAGCGGTCACTGAGCCTGTGACGGAAGCCGTCACAGAGGCTGTTACCACCGCCCCGGAAACCACAGCTCCCGAAACCACAGCCGCGCCTCCCGTGACAGCCGTTGCTCCCAGCGTATCGGTAGCCGCCGGTTCCACCGCCGCCGCTGCCACTACCAAG
>JAFUQU010000004.1 GCA_017472255.1 Clostridia bacterium
CTTGGAACACCTTAACCGCGAAATCGTGGAAACGCTGATTGATTACATATCTATCGGCAAGCGAATCCCCGGAACAAGGAATGTTCCCATAGAAATTCATTGGAATTTCTGAAAAGTTTGTTCTTATATGATTGCACCAGAAATGAAAGCTCGGACGACTTACGACAACATCCTGCGCCTGTCGGACGACCCGGATGTGAACGACGCCATCCGCTTCCTGCGTCAGCGGGAGATCGTACACTATCAGCGCTTCGGTGAGCTGCTGCGCAAGGTCACGGACGACATGGATTCGAAGAATTTTTTCGCGATCAACCCGTCCTACGACTACGGGCAGAACTGCAAGCGCAATAACAAATAGCCCACGACGTGAAAAATCCCGTCCCCTTTTCCGGGACGGGATTTTTTCGTACATTGATGCGAATTACTCGCTGCGCAGAGCGACGACGGGATCCTTTTTGGCGGCGCTTCTCGACGGAATGATGCCCGCGAAAAGCGTGAGAATTACGCTGATCGCCACCAACACCACACCTACCACAGGCGGCAGATAAGCGCTCAGATTGGGAATGCCGGTAAGATAGTGGATAATCGCGTTAATCGGGAAGCAGAGCAGCGCCGTCACTACCACGCCCAACAGACCAGACGTGAAGCCGATGATCACCGTCTCCGCGTTGAACAGCCCCGATACATCCCGCTTGGACGCACCGATGGCGCGCAGGATGCCGATTTCCTTGGTGCGCTCCTGCACCGAGATCAGCGTGATCACACCGATCATAATCGACGATACCACCAGCGAAATGGCTACGAACGCGATGAGCACATAGGTAATCGCGTTGATGATCGTCGTCACCGAGGACATCATCAGCCCCACATAATCGGTGTAGCTGATGCGCGACAGATCGTCCACCGTTTCATTATAGGCGGCGATGGCATCCTCGATCACGTCCTTGTTTTCAAAGGAGGACGCATAGATGTTGATGGACGTGGGGGAGTCCAGATCCACATATCCCATCTTTGTCAGATTATCCTCGTAAGTCGAGCTGGAGAAGGACAGCACTTCATCGTGATAGAGCGCGCACTGCTCGGTGGTGTAGGTCTTCATCGCCATATCCAGCGCGGCGGACAGCTGTTCGGTGGTCATGGCGGCCATCTGCTGCGCGACCTGAGCGGCGAACTGCGCCTTTACCTGTTCGCCCACCATCTGACCGAACAGCTCGTTCATTTCCTCGTCGGTCATGGCGGTGATGTAGGATGAAATCTCGCCTTCGTTCATGCCGGTCTGCTGTACCAGCGCCGCAATCATGGTGGTGTTCATATTCTCGCGGGTCATGCCGCCCATGGTCTGTGCAACGGCGGCGGACAGCTGCTCCTCACTGGGAATACTCATGATGTCGATATAGGTCTGCGCCTTTCCGGCGGTATCCAGATTATCGATGTAGGCGCGGAACTCGTTCTCTTTTTCTTCATCGGACAGGCTGCCGGTGGTCTCCTGGAAGGGCAGGCCGGTGAAGATATCGGTGGCGGGATCGTCCAGCTGCGCCTGAATGGCAGCGGAATTCTTGGCGTTTTCGATGACATACTCGGTCAGCTTGCTTGTATATCCGATGGAGCCGGTGAGCATGGCGGAGACGGCGTCCTCGTTGGGACGGATGATTCCCACTACCTTCAGCGGAATGCCGTTGTCATACAGATAACGGATGCCCGCGTCGCTGTCCCGCAGATCGGTGTAGAGACCGGTCTTCTCGTCCAGCGTGTAGCAGTCCGAATTGAGGATGACGCGGAACTCCATATCGCAGATTTCTTCGTATGTCCATTTGTTCTGCTCGATTTCCAGCTCGGTTCCGTTCAGCGCGGCGTCGGCCAGCTTGTCAATATCCTCCTTGGATTTCAGACCCAGAGCGTACAGCGACATATCGTCCAGCTCGTTGTTCTCGTCAAGCACCAGCACGATTTCGTTGTAAGCGTTCGGCCAGGAGCCGTAGATCACGTCATACTGCTTTTCCAGCAGCGGGCTGATCAGGCTGCCGTTATCGCCGGAAAGCATCTCCTGCCACGTGGAACGGCTGCCTCCCATGGAAGACATACTCGACATCATGGATGAGCTGCCCGAGGCGGTCTCCATCATGGAGGCCATGCTCATGCCGAAGTAATCGGTCATCAGCTCCTGCATCAGCGACTGGGAGTCAGAGGGAATGATGCTGCCGTCCACATTCTTCGTATAGACCAGCAAATCCAGATCATAGGTGTACTGCACGCCGCTGACTGCTTCATGCAGCCCGGATTTGCTTTCCTCATCGGCACGCTGGGCTTCGATGTAGGTCTTGAATGCCGCCAGATCGTTCTCGGTGGTTTCCAGCGAATTCAGAGCGTTCAGCATTTCGTAAAGCATAGCCTTCTGGTAAACCGCGTCGTTCTCATGGCTGCCCAGCGATTCCGCCTTGCCCATGAAGGTGGTCAGCAGACTGCCCATATCCAGATGCTTCGCCTGCAAAGTCAGCGGGTAGGAGGAGAGGGTGTCCTCCTGCACGGTGTTGATATAGGTCGTCATACCCTGGGAGACGGCGAAGATCAGCGCGATGCCGATGATGCCGATGCTTCCCGCGAAGGAGGTCAGCAGGGTGCGTCCTTTCTTGGTGAACAGATTCTTCAGCGACAGACCGAAGGAGGTGATGGGCGACATGGAGGGCTTCTTCCCGGCAGAGGATTCGGCGGCGCGATCCAGCGAATGTGCCGCTTCCAGTTCGTCGGCGGTCAGCGGGGCGCTGTCGTTCACCAGCTCGCCATCCAGCATACGGATGATGCGGGTGGAATAGCGCTCGGCCAGCTCGGGATTGTGTGTAACCATGATAACCAGACGGTCTTTGGCGATTTCCTTGAGGATTTCCATGACCTGAACGCTGGTTTCGGTGTCCAGCGCGCCGGTAGGTTCGTCGGCAAGGATGATGTCCGGGTTGTTGACGATAGCGCGGGCGATGGCTACGCGCTGCATCTGTCCGCCGGACATTTCGCCGGGACGTTTGTTCAGCTGGGTTTCCAGTCCCACACGTTCCAGCGCTTCCTTCGCGCGTCTGCGGCGCTCCGACTTGGAGACGCCGGAAAGGGTGAGCGCCAGCTCCACGTTCTGGAGCACGGTCTGATGGGGAATCAGGTTGTAGCTCTGGAAAACGAAGCCGATGGAATGATTGCGGTAGGTGTCCCAGTCCCGGTCGCGGAAATCCTTGGTGGAACGACCGTTGATGATCAGATCGCCGTCGGTGTACTGATCGAGACCGCCGATGATGTTCAGCATGGTGGTTTTGCCGCAGCCTGAGGGACCTAGGATCGACACGAATTCGCTGGCGCGGAATTGCAGGTCGATGCCTTTCAGCGCATGGACAGTGCCGTCGCCGGCGGGATAGTCCTTCCGTATGTGTTTCAATTCAAGCATGGAGAGGTGAATGTTCCTTTCTTTCAGGTTTGTTTTATGATTTTGTTATGTACTCAGAAGATTTGATGTGTAGTGAATAAGTAAAATTATAACACACAGATGTGTATACTCATGGGAGAGAAAGTGAATTTTCTATAATTATTTTTAACATTTCCATGAAGACTTTAACGATAGAATAAAAAGCAGAATATTGGTCTAAATGTTCTGGTACGAATTTTTGAAACCTATTGCAATGGGGATTTATGTACGATATAATTTATACAGAACCTGATTTTCAAAGGAGGCATTCCCATGAAACTCACACTGATCCGTCCCTCCCATGCACATAACGCCTATGCCATCGCCGCTGACACCTTCGCAGCGCTGGCAGCGCAGGTCGGCGGGGCAGAGGTGTCGGTGATCACCGACCTCGACCCGATTCCCGCCGATACACCGCTGGTCGTCATAGGCAGCGACGCGGTGAATCATTTTGCCGCCGACCTCTATTTTTCGCGTAGAATCGACGGCTTCAGCATCCGTTACTGCACCGACGATTACTGCATCCGCACGCAGGAAATCGACGGGCGCCCCGTCCTCTTTCTTGCAGGCGGGCGTCCCCGTTCGCAGATTTACGCGGTCTACCGCTACTTCGAGAAATTCTGCGGCTGTCGCTGGTTCTGGGACGGCGACCGGATTCCGTCCTGCGAGCTGCCGCTGGCGGGTGTTGATCTGGTTGAATCCCCCCGCTTCGAATATCGCGGACTGCGCTATTTCGCCCACCGAAGCCTCCACCGCTTTCAGGCGGAACATTGGAGTCTGGAGGACTGGCAGCATGAAATCGACTGGATCCTGAAAAAGCGGCTGAACCTGTTCATGCTGCGCATCGGTCTGGACGACATCTTTCAGAAGGCGTTCCCGGATATCGTGTCCTATCCCGATCGGGACAACCCCCTACCGGAGGCTGGCCCGGGTTACGATGACCGCACGCTTTTCTGGTCGCTGGAATATCGCGGCGAGCTTCGAAAAAAGCTGCTGGCTTACGCCTTCGAGCGCGACCTGATGCACCCGGAGGACTGCGGCACCATGACCCACTGGTATTCCCGCACGCCCATCGATTTTCTGGATCGTATGAAGCCCGAGCTGCTGTCCGGTCAGCAGGGCGGCCCCTATCGTGAGAAGACCGGCATGGTCTGGGATATCCGAAAGGATGAAAATCTGGACAATTATTTCAAACTGACCGACACCCACGTGAAGGAATACGGCAAGCCCGAGCTGTTCCACACCATCGGTCTTGCGGAACGCAGCTATTCCAGCGACCGGGAAGAAAATATGCGGTTGAAGCTGAATGTCTACCGCCGCATCGCGTCCCACCTGAAAGAGAAGTATCCGAACGCGCCCCTTCTGATTGCCAGCTGGGATTTGTGGATGTTCTATACCCCGGAGGAGGTGCAGCGGCTGGTGGCTGAGCTTGACCCGTCCCAGTCGATCATCCTCGACTACACCTCCGATACGACCCGGGAGAGCAACTTTACAAACTGGGGTGTTCTCGGCAAATTCCCGTGGATTTTCGGCATTTTCAGCGGCTACGAGCCGAACAGCGAGATTCGTGGCTATTACGAGTTGACCAACGAGCGGATTCAAATTGCTAAGAACGATCCGATGTGTAAGGGCGTCATCCTCTGGCCGGAGCTGTCCCACGGCGATACGCTGATTACCGAGTATTTGGCGCGGAACGCTTGGGACGCGGACACGCTGTCCATCGCCGACACGGTAGACACCTACTGCCGCGATCGTTATGCCGCCGACGATTATGATAGGATGGCGGCGATCTGGCGGGATTTCATGCCGATTGTGCAGATGCGGGCGTGGAGCGTGGACGAGACCATATGGCATCATGGCAGCGATACCTTTGCGGTGCTTCGGGAGCGTGCGAAGTTCGACGGCAAGCCCAGCCCTTATACCGGCAGAAGCCCCGAAGAAGCCGCCGCTCATCAGGCGGAAGCGGTACGTGTGCTGAACGGGCTGGCGGCGCTGGAGGTGTCCGACGAGTTCCTGCGCCGGGATGTATGCGACATCGCCCGGACGGTGCTGGGACGCTATGTGGACTGTGCCATCCGTCTATGCGAGGTGCTGTACGGGAAAAAGGATTCGTATCTGTCCGACGCCATGGACGCCGCTGTCAGCCTGATGAAGGCACTGCGCGACCTGCTGGCGGCTCATGAGGATTACTCGCTGCTTGACAGCCTGAACCGCCTGCGCGCCGTTACCGACACCAATCCGAACTTCGAAATCACCCTCAAACGCAATGCCGAGAACAACTACTGCCGCTCGTACATCTACGAAAACGCCGCTTATCTCTACCTGCCAGAGATGGAAATTCTTTTCGACGAGGTGAAGAAAGCCGCTGCGTCCGGGGCTGACATCCACCGGGGCGCCGTGAATTCACGGATGGAAGCGAACCGGGAGCGGTTCTGGAGTACGCCGCTGGCAGTTATGAATCAAGCCGATAAGCCCGCCCTGCGTCAGGTGCTTTCCGACGCGGCGGAGATCATCGAAAAAATCAAATTTATATAAGGAGCAACACAAATGTCCATCAAACACACCGCCGTCAGCTATTACGGCATGAACTACGAGGAGCACGCCCGCGCCGACTTCAAGGAGATGCTGGAGCACGGCTGCGACACCGTTATTCTCGCTATCACCGAATTCGACATGGATTTCTGGTTTCCCAACCTGAACAACATCATCAAGGCTGCCCACGACGTAGGTTTGCGCTGCATTGCCGACCTGTGGGGCATCGGCAAATATTTCGGCGGCGAACAGGTCAGCCTGTTTTTGCAGAATAACATCCACAACCGTCAGGTTTCCGCCTTCACCGGTGAGCCGCTGAATGCCGCCTGCTTCAACACGGCGTCCTTCCGCGACTATTTCAAGCGGCTGGCGGTGAAAATCGCCGAGAACACCGAGATCGACGGCTTCTTCTGGGACGAGCCGCACTACGCGCTGCCCAAATCCTACGCCTCCATTACCGGCGGCGCGGGCGAAGACTGGGCCTGCCGCTGCCCGGTCTGCCAGAAAAAGTTTGCCGATTACTATGGCTACGAAATGCCAAAGCTGATGACCGACGACGTGAAGCAGTTTCGCTGGCGGGAGGCGCTGAACATTCTTGTGGATACCTCGAAGGCGATCAAGGAAGTCAACCCGAAGCTGGAAATCACCTGCTGCGTCCATGCCACGCTGAATACATACTACGTCACCGAGCTGCGGGGCTACGACAATTGGGATGCCGTCGCTGCCTGCCCGTATTTCGATGTCTTTTCCACCACGATCATCAACTGGGAGCTGCCGGAATCCTTCTTCCGCGACATCACCGAGCGCACCGTGAATATCGCGAAGAAGTACGGCAAGGAGTCGGAGCGCTGGCTCATGGGCTACAACAAGCGTCCCGCCGACTGGAACCAGATCGACCGGATTGTCGATCTCTACGATTCGCTGGGCGTGGATCGCCTCGGCACATGGACCTATCGCGGCGGCTACGGCACGTCGGTGGCGGCGAAGGATCCCATCGCACTGTGGGAGAAAATCGGCGAGAATTACAGACGGGTTCTGAAGAAATAAGGAGGATTTTACCATGCAGGATTTCGGATACTACGCAAAAATTCTGGCGAACCTGGAGCAGGTCAACGCCACACAGGAGCCTAACATCGACGCGGCGGCAAAGCTGATGGCGGATGCCATCGCCGACGACCGGCTGATTCATATCTACGGCGGCGGCGGTCACACCACCCTTCCGGTGGGTGAGATGTTCTTCCGGGCGGGCGGACTGGCCAACATCGACCCGGTGATGGAGCCGGCGCTATCGGTGTTCAATCAGGCGCTGAAATATCTGGAGCTGGAACGTACCGTAAACTTCGGCGCGTCCATCATGAAGTATTATCAGCTGAAAAAGGATGACGTGCTGATCATCTTCCACAACATCGGCATCAACCCCGCCACCATTGACGCGGCGGAAGAAGCCAAAAAGGCGGGCGCGAAGATTATCGCCGTGTCCAGCTCCTACTGGCAGGAGGAAATGCCGAAGGATCACTTTATCCGCCATCCCTCGGGCAAGAATTTGTTTGATCTGGCGGACGTCTGCATCGACGACTTCAATCCCGTTGGCGACGCTGCCGTGACCATCGAAAGCTTCGGCACGCCTATCGCGCCCATTTCCAATATCGTTGACTTTTACATTGCCCATATGCTGGAAATTAAGACGGTGGCCGAATGCGTTCGCCGGGGAATTACGCCTCCGGTATGGTCCAGCGCCAACGTTCCCGGCGGCGATGAAAAGAATGCTGCGCTGATTGAAAAATACCGTCCACGCGTGAAGATGCTTTAATTGAGACTGATAGGACATCTGTATGGGCTTGATTTCGGGCGACCGCACGCGGTCTATGCAAATGTGGAAAGGAAGAATATCATGTTACAGGAAAAACTTAATCTACTGCTGACCAAATACGCGGTCGGCACCGCCGCCGCTATCGACGGGAGCGGCGAGACCGTCGCCATCGACGGCACTGTTTACCCGTTGCTCCCCCATCGCGTGGAACGCCGTTTCACCGAAATGCGCAAAATGCTTACCGATGGCACAGTCAACGGTTTGAGCGCCCTGCGCGCCGGACGGGTCGATCATCCCGACGTTCCGCTGGAAAAGCTCGTCCGCCGGGAGCTGGATATCTGCCGGTATCTTACCGGCAGCGAGGCGGTTTCGCTGACCGCCTATGTCCGGGATAACCGGGCGGCGAACCTGATTGTCAACATGGCAAGCGGAGTGGTTTGCTCCATTGAGGTTGCCAACACGCTGCCGGCTTATGCACAACCTGTGGATAAGCACGAAGGCATCGGCTCTCAGGGCTTCGTCTGCGACAAGGTGGTGGACACGCAGGCGCAGCAAAGCTCGATCTACCTCTTTGCCGGGGACGCCGAGACCTACACCGACGTGGATTTTGAGCTGTACGGGCTGGACGCCGATGCGGTTGCCGCGGTTCGCGCCGCCTTCGCGCTGGCGAAGGACGCCGCGCTGCGCGAGCAGACGCTGGCTGACAGCGCCGTGCTTGATCGGATGATGGACGCGGTAAAACAGTCCGCAGCCACCGGTAAAAATGTAAAGCTGTGAGGTGAAAGAGATGGAACAGTTAAAAATCGCCATGATGTCCATGACCCACGGACATACCCGCAAATATTATCAGGTTCTCAAGGAGAACCCCAAGCTGAAATGGATTGCCGTTTCCACCGCCAACGACGAGGTGAAGAAGAATTTCCTCGACAAGGTGGACGGCATCCCCTGCTACGATTCGGACGAAGCCATGCTGGACGCCCATCCCGAAATTGAGGCGGTGGTGCTTGCCAGCGAAAACTGCGAGCACCTGCGTCAGATGAAGCTATGCGCCGAACGGGGCATCCATATTCTGTCGATGAAAATCCCCACCTTCGATATGGACGAGTACGACCAGATGATTGAGCTGTGTGAGAAGAATCACGTAGTCTGCCAGATCGAACTGGAGCTGCACTATAACCCTGTTGTCGCGCGCATGAAAGAGATTCTTGCGTCGGGCAAGTTAGGCGAGGTGCTGTCCTTCAAAGCGACCAACACCACGCTGTCGCCGGTCTGGGCCTTCCCGTGGCAGGGCGTACCCGAGAAAAGCTATGGTAAGCGCGTGCCCATCAGAGAGGGCGATTCCCGCTTCCGCGGCGGCGCGCTCTGCGATCACCCGCATATTTTCGATTTAATCCGCGAAATGACCGGCAGCGAATTCGAGAGCGTTTATGCTTCCGTGGCGCCCAACATCCGCCCGGATATCGAGGAAGAGGATATGCTGAACGTCATCGGACGAATGAAAAATGGCGTAATCTTCTCCCTTGACCCCTCCTGGTCGAACATGGAGGAGCGGCTGACCGTTCCCGGCCCGGGCTGGGAGGTTGCGCCCAAGCGCATGGAGGTGAACCTGATTATCAACGGTGAAAAAGGCACGCTGATGAGCGACTGCTTCGGCCCCAACACCTATCACAACGGCGCGCCCAACGACCGCTACACCGTCAACTACACCTATTTTGACGAATGGGTAGGTTTGATCGACGAGTTTGTGGACAACATCCGGCTTGATCGCACACCGAAGATCAACCTCCGCCGTCACCGTGAAACCATTCGCGTGATGAACGCCATCTATGACAGCATCGCGTCCGGCGATGTTGTGACGCTCTGATGAAGCGGGGCAGTTTGGTCGCAGCGGTTGCGGAGGATATCCGTGCGGGGAAGTACGGTGGCTCGGGGGAACGGTTTCTCACAATTCGTGAGTTGTCCGGGCGCTGCGGGATATCGCTGGAGCTGGCCTGCGTTGTGATGCGGATGCTGAGCGAGGAGCGGTTGGTGCGGCTGTGGGGGAAGCACTACTACATCACCACAGGTTTTGTATCGCCGGAAACGCCGCTGGGCGAGCTGCTTAAAAAATCCCGCCGCCCTTTGCTGGGACTGCACCTTCATACGGTGGACACGCCGTTTTTCTCATCGCTGGCCAGAGAACTGAGCCGTGTGGCTGCCGGGGAAGGATATCGCCTGCTTATAACCGAGAGCGGTGACGATCCGCAGCGGGAAGTGATGATTATGGACGATTTTATTGAACTTGGCGTATGTGGTGTTTTTACATCGCCAAATCTGGCGGTGAATCTGGCGGTATACAGCCGTTGTCCGCTGCCGCTGGTATCGCTGGGACGGGATCTGAACCTGCCCGGCTGCGATACGGTGCTGGTGGACAACTACGCTGCGGGAACGCAGGTGGCGAAGCATCTTTTTGAGAGGGGATGCCGCAGCTTTGCCTACATCGGCATGAGCCGGTATCTGGACAACGACCAGCGGCGGCGGGGCTTTGCCGATCAGCTGGCGAAGCTGGGCTGTCCACTGATGGACGGGGATATTGTGGCTGTGGATACGCTGGAAAACGGGCGGCTGGACTTCGATTCGATTTCGGGGCTTCTGAACAGCCGGCTGCACAATCTTGCGGCTGACTGTCGGCTGGGGATATTCTGTTATCACGATCTGCTGGCGGTAGAGACGGTGCGCCTGATCAAGCACCGGAACAGCGTCAGCACCCGCAAGCTGCTGATTCCCGATGATATTTCCATCGTGGGCTTCGACGATCTGCCCATCGCCTCGCAGGTGACGCCCGCGCTGACCACGGTATCCTATCGCTATGAATCCATCGCCCGCCGCTCGGTGTCGATTATGCTGGATTATATGAACAATCCCGCCCATGTGATCGGGCGGTACAAGGTGTCCTCGTCGCTGACTGCACGGGAGAGCACCATGGGATGACATGAGAGCAGCCGCGTTTTTGCGCGGCTGCTCTTGATATTGTTCGCTATTTTTTGAGTTTTGCTTGACAAATCATTGATGAAAACAGAAAATAAGATTGTAGAGCAGGAACCACCCCCTGCTCTACAATCTTATTTTACAAATTTCACCACACCAGCGGAATCAGCCGCCAGCGAACCTTCGCGCAGTATTCGCTGTACCCGCTCAGCTGCTGGCGCAGCAGAGCCTCCTCGCTCACGATGCGGCGGGCAATAAGCAGGGGATACGCCAGAAAAATCACGAACGATACCAGCGATCCCAGCACCAGCGGCATCGACAAAAACAGCAGCAGCGTAGCGGCGTACATCGGATGCCGCACCACGCCGTACAGCCCGGTGTCGATCACGCGCTGTCCCTGCTGAACCTCTACGGTGCGGGAGAGATAGGCGTTCTCGCGCATGACCTCGGCGTAAAGCGTATAGCCGACGAGGAAGAGCGCCGCCGCCCCAATCACCAGCCACAACGGCAGGTGCGTCCAGCCGAAGCGGAAATCCAGCCCCGCAGCGATGAATCCGGCTGCGAACATCAGCCCGGACAGAGCGACCACACGCTTCTGGGTCGATTGCTTTTCCTTCGTGCTCAGCCGTTTTTTCAGCAGCTCCGGCGCTTTAACAAACAGCACCGTCCCCAGCAGAAGCATAGGCACGAAGAACAATCCCAGCAGCAGCCAGCCGTTCGCGTAAGCCAGCGTCCCCGCCGGAAGAAAGAGCAGCAGCCCGATGATAACCAGACCTGCGCCGAATTTGGCGCAGGTCTGTCCGAGAAGACGGAGCTTCATCTTACTTTTTCAGCATCTCGCCGTAGGGGTCAACGTTGTTGGCGAAGACCGGCTTGATGCGGACGGTAAAGCTGAATTCCTTGGCGTTCAGCTGATATTTGGGGTTCAAACCGGGGCCGCAGGAGTTGGAGCCGCTGCCGCTCTGGGTGTAATCGATGTTGAAGATCGTTTCCTTCTGCGGAATCAGCTCGTAATCGTGCGCGGTCTTCGTGAGCTGCTTAGAGCTGTAATGGGAGGCGTTGAAGGAGAAGTCCTCGCCGCCTGCCGTAGCTAGCAGACCCTGACCCGCAATCGAAGAAACCATTGCCCACTTGGTACCCCAGTGCGCGCTGTTCTCCTGCGGACGCACATAAGGCTCAAAGTTCTCGGTGACGGTGGAAGCAAACTCGCCCATGCGGCTGGCAAGATGCTTGTCCTGATAACTTTCCATAGGACCGTAGCCGAAGTAGCGCAGGTTTTCGCTCTGCTCGGGCATGGTCAGCTCCAGCCCGAAGCGGGGCAGGAAGGGCACTTCCTGTGCGACCTTCACGTCGTATTTCACCCGCAGCTCGCCGGTGGCGAAGACCAGATAGGTCACGCTTGCCTTGAGAATCGGACGCGCGGTATGTCCGCCCAGCGAAATCTCGGAGGTGATTTCAGCCACCTTGTCATCCACTTTGCCCAGCTTCATCGAATAGCAGTTGACGATGGCACGCTCGAAGCCGTGCTGCTTCCACTGATTTCTGATGTTGCGGTCGTTGTCCATGGGGGCGCGCCATACGGTCAGCTTGGCGGGCTTGGTGATCAGCGCACGACCATTGTCCTCGATGCTGTCAATCCAGCCGTTCACCTTGTCGAAGCGGTAAACGGTTTCGTCGGCGGCAACGGTGATGTAGCGGTCGCACTCGGATGCGGTAAGGGTAATGTATGCGGGAATCGACTGGCAGGTGCAGGCAGCAGAGGGAACGAGAGCGTCCAGCTTGATCTGCACGAAGCCGACCTCATGACCGACTTCAGCCCACGGGGTGGCGCGGTTCTGGCGGAAGGACAGGTTCAGGTAATACCAGCCCTCGCCCTTCGGTGCGCAGCCCAGCGTGAAGTCTGCGCTTTCCTGCGGTGCGATGCCCAGAGAGCGGATGGTGCCGCCGTCCACTTCCTTACCGTTCTTCTCCAGCGACCAGACGAGGTTGATGTCGTCAAGCGCGGTGAAATAACGGCGGTTTGTCACGGTGATGGTGCCGTTTGCGGCGTCGGTCAGCGATGCGTCCACCGGCTGAATGATCTGCTTCAGCTCCAGCAGACCGGTGTGAGGACGGCGGTCGGGGTAGACCAGACCATCTACGCAGAAGTTGCCGTCGTTGGGATGGTCGCCGAAGTCGCCGCCGTAGGTGTAGCCCACCTTGCCCGATTCGGTGGGGATGACCACCGAGTGGTCGATGAACTCCCATACGCAGCCGCCGAAGAACGCATCGTTGGCGCGGATGACATCCCAGTATTCCTTCAGGTCGCCGGGACCGTTGCCCATGGCGTGGCAGTATTCACAGAGGAAGAGGGGCTGCTGATAGGTTTCGTTCTTGCAGTAATCGTCACACCAGGAAGCAGGGGGGTACATATGGCTCTCCACGTCCACGACGCCAACCTGCTGTTCACCCTTGGTATAGCCGGTGTGCGCACCCTCGTAGTGTACCAGACGGGAGGTGTCGCGGGACTTAATCCAGGCGGACATGGCCTTGTGGTTGCGTCCGTAGCCGGATTCGTTGCCCAGCGACCAGAAGATGATGCAGGGATGGTTCTTATCCCGCTCCACCATGCGCTGCGCACGGTCAACGGCGGCTTCCTTCCACTCCTCGCCATCGCAGAGCGCGTTGGAAAGAGGCTGATTATAGCCGACACCGAAGGTCATGCCATGACCTTCAAAATCGGTTTCGTCGCATACATACAGACCCAGCTTGTCGCAGAGGGCGGTGAACCGGGGATCGTTGGGATAATGGGAGGTACGCACCATGTTTACATTGTGCGCCTTCATGATGTACAGGTCGTCGATCATGTGATCAAGGGGCGTTGCGTGACCCAGAACCGGATGGCTGTCGTGACGGTTGACGCCGCGCGCCTTGACCTTTTTGCCGTTAATGTAGATGACCTTGTTCTTGACCTCGATGCGGCGGAAGCCCACATCGAAGCGCAGCACTTCATTGCCGCAGTTCAGATAGAGTGCGTAGAGATTCGGCTCCTCGTCGCTCCAGAGGGCGGGGGAATCCACATGGAATTCGATGACGCCGTCTGCGGCGCTGCCCTCGGACAGCACCTTGCCGCAGAAGCACTCAAAGCTGTAGGAAATGTCGGCATCGCCGTTGGTTTCGATCTCCACGCGGACGTCACCGGCGGTGAAGTCGTCGTTCAGCGTGGGCTTGACGAACACATCCACGATATGAACCGGGTCGCGGTAGAGCAGATAGACCTCGCGGAAAATGCCAGACAGACGCCACATATCCTGATCTTCCATATAGGAGCCGTCGCACCACTTGAGGACAAGCACCTTGATGTTGTTTCGTCCGGCGGTCAGGTAATCGGTGATGTCGATTTCGCTGGTCATGTGCGAAACCTGGCTGTAGGCTGCGAAACGGTTGTTGACATAGAGATAGAAGCAGGAATCCACACCCTCAAAGTTGATGTACACCCGCTTGCTGTCAAGCAGCGCGGCGGGAACGGTGAAGTCCCGGGAATAGAGTCCGCAGGGATTCTCTGCCGGAACGTGGGGCGGATCGAGAGGGAAGGGATAGTTGATGTTGGTGTAGTTGGGTACATCGTAGCCACGTCCCAGCGCGTTCTGCCAGTTCATCGGGACGGTGAGCTTGTCCCAGTCAGCGGCAAAGCCGGCGGCGGTGAAGTCCGGCACGTCGGCGACAGACTTGTAGAACTTGAAATCCCAGTCGCCGCAGAGGCTCTTGAAATAGGGCGAAGCGGCGCGGTTATCGATGGCGTTGGCTTTCGTGTCGGCGGGAACAAAGTAAGCACGGGGCTTCTCGCAGTTATAATGGAGAACCTCCGTGGATTTGTGATAATTGGGGAGTCTGATCATAGAATACCTCTCAATAAAACATGGGCGGCGGACAAAGCCGCCGCCCTGCGTGGTTGGATAGATTATTCAGCCTTTGCTGCCTTTGCTTCTTCCAGCTCGATGACCGGATTCTTTCTGTGCGGGCAGGTGGTGGGACGATCGATGACGAACTCGTTCGGCTTAGCCCAGTGAACGGCGTTGGTGAGAATGCGCTGCACATAGGGATTGTAGAAGGAAGCGCAGGTCTCGTGACCGGGCTGGAAGTAGAACACCTTGCCGATGCCGCGGTAATAAGTAAGACCGGAACGGAAGATGTTGCCGCCCTTGTACCAGCTGGTGAAGATCAGTTCATCGGGCTGAGGGATGCGGAAAGGCTCGCCGTACATTTCCTCGGTTTCGATTTCGAAGTACTCGGGGATACCTGCGGCAATGGGATGCTGGGGCATCAGGTTCCAGACCAGTTCCTGCTGATTGTCGCCCCAGGACAGCTGACCGGAGGTGCCGACGATGGCGCGGAAGGGCTTGCTCATATGTGCGGAGTGCATACCGATGAAGCCCATACCTTCGTTGTAAACGCGGTTCTTGATCTTTTCAACCAGAGCGTCCTCAACGCACTGATGAGCCATATGACCCCACCACAGGAGCACGTCGGTGTCGTTGAGCAGCTCATCCGGCAGACCCTGATCGGGATCGTCCAGACGGACGGCGCGGACTTCCAGCGTGGGATCCTTATCGAGAAACGCCTTGACGGCGCCGTCGATTCCTTCGGGATACATAGCCTGTGCGGCTTTGTTGGATTTTTCATGACGGCCCTCGTTCCAGACCGTGACCTTGATTTTTTCGGACATGATGTTATCCTCTTTTCGCTTGCAGAAATTTCGGGTATAATAATGGATACCTTATCTTATATTATCACATAATTCTGACCAAAAGTCAACCGCTTTTCCAAAATTTCAGAAATTTTTTTTGTAACAAAAATTTACTTGATTCAGCCGCGCATTTATGGTATAATATTTTCCATATACCGTTTTGCGGAAGGAGAGGGCTGAAATGCACAAAAAATACCTGAAAAATTTTACCGGCAGACTGATCATCACGGCGTTCTTTGCCGTTTTGCAGATCATCGCATTTATCGTGACGCTGGTGCTGCTCAGCTCCTATGCCATCCCGATCCTGTTCGCGCTCACAGCCATCAGCGTGCTGATGGTGATCCTGATCGTAAACCGTAAGCAGAATCCCGCGTTCAAGCTCACATGGTCGATCTTGATTCTCGCCTTCCCGATCTTTGGCGGATTGATGTATCTCGCTGCCGGGCTTCAATCCTCCACCCACCGCTTTAAGAAAAAGGCCGCGGCTGCGTCTGCTGTGGTGGCTCCCTATCGGAAGCAGGATCGTCATATCACCGACGAGCTTTACGACCGGTCGCGCACCAAGGCGGCGCATGCCTCCTATCTTGCCAATCAGGCGAAGTTTCCGGTCTACAAAAACACCGCCGCCCTTTATCTGCCCAGCGGCGAGACCAAGTTCGAACGGCTGCTTGCCGAGCTTTCCAAAGCGAAAAAGTTCATCTTTCTGGAGTATTTCATCATTCAGGAGGGCTTCATGTGGGACTCCATCCTGAAAATCCTCATCGCGAAGGTTAAAGAGGGCGTGGAGGTTCGCCTGATCTGGGACGGCATGGGCTGCATGAGCACGCTCCCGCCCGATTATGATAAAATTCTCACGGGACTGGGCATCAAGGTCATGATCTTTAACCCCTTTATCCCGCTGGCCACCGTCATCCAGAACAACCGCGACCACCGTAAGATCGTGGTCATCGACGGGCATACCGCCTTCACCGGCGGCGTCAATCTGGCGGACGAATATATTAACGCCTATGAGCGTTTCGGACACTGGAAGGACGCGGCGGTCATGATTACCGGCGACGCAGTGTGCAGCTTCACGATGATGTTCCTCGAAACCTGGTACATGAACCATCCGGTGGACAAAAACATCGACGCCTTCCTCTACCATCCCGCGCCCGGCGAATTTGTGGTCGCCGATCCCGCCCGCAGCGGCTATGTGCAGCCCTACGCCGACACGCCGCTGGACGGCGAATGCGTGGGTGAGCTGGTTTACTTCAATCTGATCAACAAGGCGAAGGATTACGTCTATATCACAACGCCCTATCTGATTCCCGACAACGAGCTGGTCACGGCGCTCTGCTTTGCCGCCAAGAGCGGCATCGATGTGCGCATCCTGACGCCGCATATCCCCGATAAATGGTACGCTTTCGCTGTTACCCGCTCCTTCTACGGTCAGCTGATGGACAGCGGCGTGCGCATCTACGAATACACCCCCGGCTTTATCCATTCCAAGACCGTAGTCAGCGACGACAGCATTGCCGTGGTCGGCTCGATCAACTTCGACTACCGAAGCCTGTATCTCCATTTCGAGTGCGCGGCGCTGATTTATGATAACCCGGCGGTGATGGACGTGAAACGGGATTTCCTCGACACGCTGAAGGTCTCCGAGGAGATCACCCGGGAGCGCTACAAGATGATCGTTCGCCGCAGTGGGTCGGTCATGTCCATCCTCAAGCTGTTCGCCCCGCTGCTCTGATTTTAACACAACACAGGAAACTGCTATGATCGATAAGAAATACAAACGATTGCTCTCCAATACGGCGATACTGGGTCTGGGCACCTTCGGCTCGAAGATTCTGGTCTTCCTGCTGATGCCGCTGTACACCAGCTGCCTGACCAAAGCCGAATATTCCACCGCCGACATCATCTCCCAAAGCGCCAATCTGCTCATGCCCATTCTATCGCTGGGCATTGTGGACGCGGTTTTCCGCTTCACGCTGGATAAGACCATTGATCGGCGGCAGGTGCTGACCACCGGATTCGCCGTGATTCTGGCAGGCGCAGCGGTGATGCTGGCGCTGTTCCCGGCGCTGAACGCCATCGACTACTTTGAGGGCTATATGTGGCTCATCATCCTTTACACGGTGATGGCCTGCCTGCACTCGCTGTTTGCCCAGTATATACGGGCGCAGGGCATGACCGCCTTTTTCGCCTTGCAGGGCATTATCGCCACGGCGGTGACGATTCTTCTGAACCTGCTGTTCCTGCTGGTGTTCGATTGGGCGGTGCTGGGCTATGTGCTGTCGGTGGTTATCGCCGACGCCGTGGTGTCGCTGATTATCTTCTTGCGCTCAAAGCTCTGGCGGGAAATCCGTTTCTTCCACTGGAACGGGAAGCTGGCAAGGGATATGCTGAAATTCAGCATTCCGATGATTCCCACCACCATCTTCTGGTGGATTACCAATGTGTCCGACCGCTACATGGTCAAGGGTATGCTCGGCGACGATGTGAACGGTCTGTACGCCGCCGCCTTCAAGATTCCGACGATGCTGATTCTGCTGTCCGGCATTTTCATCGAAGCGTGGCAGTTTTCGGCAGTGACCGAGCGGGATGGCGAGTCCAAGAAGGCGCATGAGCATTTCTTCGGGCAGGTTTTTGACAGCTTTCAGGGAATGCTGTTCATATCGGCGGCGGGGCTGATCGCTTTTTCAAAGATTTTCTCGCTGCTGCTCTTTTCCGACGAATTCTATCCCGCCTGGCAGTATATGCCGCTGCTGATTTTCGCCACCGTGTATTCCAGCCTTGTCACCTTTATGGGCAGCGTCTATCTGGTGGACAAAAAGAGCATACAGTCCTTCATCACCGCCATGATCGGCGCGCTGGTGAATATTGTCTTCAACCTTCTGCTGATTCCCACGGTGCTGGGGGCAAACGGTGCGGCGCTGGCCACCTTCCTCAGCTATTTCGTGGTCTTTATCATCCGCGCGGTGAACACACGGCGTTATCTGCGCTTTGATCTGCACATTCCCAAGCTGACGGTGAATACGCTGGTTATCGCCGCGCAGACGGTGTTTATGGTGCTGGAGCTGCCCGGCTGGATTGTCGTGCAGGCGGCGGGGATTGCGGTGATTTTTGCCATTAATGCCGGACCGATTCTGCGGGGCTGCATGAAGCTGCTGCGGCGCGGGTGAAGACGTATGAAAGTATTGCTTGTTGACGGGCACAACCTGTTGTTTCAGATGTATTTCGGTATGCCGTCGCGGATTGTCAACAAAAGCGGACAGGCGATTCAGGGAACGCTGGGCTTTGTGGGCGCGCTGCTGCGCATGATACGCATGACCTCGCCAACCCACGCGGCGGTGCTTTTCGACGGGGAGCATGAGAATCCCCGCGCACAGCTGGACGCGGGCTATAAAGCGAATCGGGAGGATTTCCGGGACGCGGAGGAATCGCCCTTCGATCAGCTGCCCGATATCTGCGAGGCGCTGGATTATCTGGGCATCCGCCATACCGAGGTTGCCGAAGGAGAAACCGATGACGCCATGGCCGCCTATGTGCATACGCTGCGGGATAAGGCGGAAATTGTCATCGCGTCCCAGGACAGCGATTTCTTCCAGCTTATCCGCCCGAATGTGCAGGTGCTGCGCTATCGCGGCGAGCTTTCCCGGCTCTGCGGCGAAGAATGGCTGAACGAGAAATACGGCGTCCGCCCCGAACAATACGCAGACTTCAAGTCGCTGACCGGGGATGGCTCGGACAACATTCCGGGCGTGCCGGGAATCGGATCGGTGACGGCGGCCAGACTGCTGCGTCAGTTTGGCAGTCTGGATGAGCTGCTCACCCGCATGGACGACATCTCCCGCCCGACACTGCGCGAAGCGATTCGCACCCATGCGGATCGTTTGCAGCTGAACCGCCGGCTGATCACGCTGGACGGCGGATGTCCGCTGCCCATTCCGGCGGAGGAAATGGCGTGGTCGGATAGAGAAATAACCAGCACGCAGGTGCTGACCGCCATCGGATTGAAACCATAAGAAAAACTGCTGCACACCCGAAGCTGTGCAGCAGTTTTGTTATTGGGGGATCAGCGCGTCCAGCAGTCCTTCGCAGCCGTCACGGATGTCCCTGTAAGCGATATCAAACCGCTCGCTGTACCATGGGTCGGCGACATCGCCGCCCCGATCGGTGTAGTCCATCAGGCGGCGGATTTTTCCGTCGGGATCGCCGCCCAGAATGCGATGCATATTGCGGATGTTGGCACTGTCCATGCCGACAAACAGGTCGTAATCCTCATAATCGTCCCGCTTTAACTGGACGGCGCGCTTGCCGCCGCAGGAGAGACCGTGGGCGGACAGCTCGGCAGCAGCGGGCGGATAAACCGGATTGCCCCGTCCGTTCCAGATTTCCTCGGTGCTCGTGGCTGAAGACGCCACCGTCCAGCCGGTGATGCGGCGCTCCTTCAGCATGGCGCGCAGAATAATCTCCGCCATGGGGCTTCGGCAGATGTTGCCGTGGCAGACGAACATGATGCGGTAAGGTTTTGCTGTCATTTTTTCTCGTTCCATTTCAGAATAAAGTCGGTAATTTCGGCGCTGATGCGTGTTACCTCGATCTCAAATTCCCGCGCCGACATCCGCGAAATGCCCGCGTGGACGGCGGAAAGCTGTATCAGCCGGTCGGAGGTCACAACCCGGATGTCGTGGTCGGGACCAAGCTCGTGCATAACCCGCTCGATATAGGCGTCCGCCGTCTCGTTTTTGGCGGTATAGACCACCTTGTACCCGTCCCGCTGGATTTCCCGGGCGAGGCTGTCCTCCTGACCGTAGGCGTCGAAGACCAGCGTCACCTCGGTTTTCGTGAAGGCGACATAATTGCTGAGCATATCCATCAGCTGATCTCGGGCGTGCTCCAGATTACCCTCGGCAATCCGTTTCAGTGAATCCCACTGGAAGATCACGTTGTAGCCGTCCACCAGAAGCATCCGGCGGCGGTGCTTCATGGGCTTGTCCTTGCGGTTTGCCTCTACTCGCACCGGCTCCTTGTACTGACGGCGGCGCATGGGGCCGAATTCCCGCAGCATGATGGCTTCCAGCTCGTTGTCGTCCAGATGATAGGTGTGGGCGATGGCCTTCGGCGAAGGGAGAAGCTCGTTCTCGCTGTCGGCGGAGGGCTTGCCGTAGCCGCTGTCGATGTGCATATAATCCCGCACCTTGTCCCACGGCACGACAAATCCCGCGCCATGGGCGCAGAAAACCGAGTGCGGCGTGTTTTCCACGTCCCGTTCGGGCATATATCCGGCGGCGGCGACGATTTCGTCCTGATTGTGGCAGGGCGAATAACCGTCAAAGGTGCAGAACAGCCGTCCCGCGCCTCGGGTGTAGGCGATAACCTCCCGCATATAGTCCCGCATTTCGGACACCGGCGCCCGTCCGGCGAGAAACGCGGTCTCACCGTCGTCGCTGTTTGACAGCGTGAAGTCGGCAAAGCGGGTCTGGAGATCACTGATGGCGCGTCCTGTGCAGGCGGTGGGCACTTCCAGACGGTAGCGGTAGTATGGTTCCAGCAGGATGGATTTCGTGCTCATCAGCCCCTGCCGAACCGCACGCCACGCGGCTTCCCGGAAGTCGCCGCCGTCGGTATGCTTCAGGCTGGCGCGCCCGGCAAGCAGGGTCAGCTTTACGTCGGTCAGCGGCGCGCCGGTAAGCACACCGCGATGCACCTTTTCCCCGAGGCTGCCCAAAATCAGCCGCTGCCAGCTTCCGTCCAGCGAATTTTCGGAGCAGCGGGAATCGAGGATGATGCCGCTTCCCTCGGGCAGCGGTTCGATGGCAAGGTGTACCTCCGCATAATGCCGCAGCGGTTCAAAGTGTCCCACGCCCTCCACGGCTTCGGCGATCGTTTCCTTGTACAGAATCTGTCCCGCGTCCACTTCGATATCGATGCCGAAACGCTCGTGAATCAGCCGTTTCAGCACGTCGATCTGCACGTCGCCCATGAGCTGGGCGTGAATTTCCCGAAGCTCCTCCTGCCAGACCAGATGAAGCGCCGGGTCTTCCTCCTCAAGCTGCTTGAGCTTCGGGTAAAACAGCCGCACATCGCAGTCATCGGGCAGCAGCAGGCGGTAGGTTAGCACCGGCTCCAGCAATGGGCGCTCGGCGTCGGCTTCGCAGCCCAGTCCCTGCCCGGCGTAGGTCGCGGAAAGTCCGATGACCGCACAAACGTCTCCGGCAGACACTTCGTCAGCCTGTGTGAACTTATCGCCTGAGTAGAGCCGTATCTGCGCTGCCTTCTCGCCGGGAAGGATTTCCTCACGCACGCGCAGGCTGCCGCCGGTGATCTTCATGTAGGTCAGGCGGCTGCCGCTGTCGTAGGCGATTTTATAGACCCGCGCGCCGAATCCGGCGGGATAATCGGGGGAGAGGGTAAGCGTCTCCAGCGCCGCGAGAAATTCCGTCACGCCTGTCAGCCGAAGCGCCGAGCCGAAGAAGCAGGGAAACAGCCGCCTTGACGCGACAAGTCCGGCGATGGCATCGTCCGGAACCGCGCCGTCGGACAGATAAGCGTCCAGCAGCGTTTCGTCCGCCATCGCCAGCCGCTCATCCCGGGCGGCGCGGTCTTCGCCGGTAAAGAAGGGGAAGCAGGCGGTGTCCAGCTTCTTTTGAAGCTGTTCGGCGAGGGCGGCTTCACCGTCATTGGGCAGGTCGGTTTTGTTGATGAAAAGGAAGGTGGGCACGCGGTAGGTGCGAAGCAGCTGCCAGAGGGTCAGCGTGTGATTCTGCACGCCGTCGGTGCCGCTGATGACCAGAATCGCGTAGTCCAGCACCTGTAAGGTGCGCTCGGCTTCGGCGGAAAAATCGGTGTGACCGGGGGTGTCCAGCAGCACCACGTCCATGCCGTCGGTGGAGAAGCGGGCCTGCTTGGAAAAAATTGTGATCCCACGTTCCCGCTCCATGGGATTGGTATCGAGATAGGTGTCACGGTGATCCACCCGCCCCAGCTTCCGAATTTTACCTGACAGGTAGAGAAGCCCCTCGGACAGGGTGGTCTTCCCCGCGTCCACATGGGCGAGAATGCCGATCACCAGACGTTTGCGCAGCGGGATACTCACTTGGATAAAATCTCACCCTTCTGCGCGGGCAGCTCGTCCGAAAAGAGCAGTTCCTCAACCCGCGTCATGCCGATGCGTCCCAGTGTGTCGGAAAAGCGCTCGCCGGCAGCTCCTTCGCGCTTAAAGAGCAGAATGGATTTTCCACGATATCCAGCAGCTCGTCCTTCGTAAACAGGCGGGAGAGAGGTTCGCCGATGTGTACCTTTTTGCCCCAGCGCCCGCCCACGTAAACGCGGTAGCGGACTTCGCCCTCGCCAAAAGCGTGGAAGGGACATTT
This sequence comes from Clostridia bacterium, assembly GCA_017472255.1. GTDB lineage: Bacteria > Bacillota > Clostridia > Oscillospirales > CAG-272 > Flemingiibacterium. The sequence continues at coordinate 22,839 of JAFUQU010000004.1, forward strand.
ATCCGCGCAGCGTCCGCAATTGTTGCAGATATCGGGGTGGATAACCGGCATCCCGCCGTTCTCTCTGGTGATGGCTTTCATGGGACATTTTTCAGCGACGATACACTTTTTGCAGGAACGGCAGGCGGCTTCGTCGAATTTCGGCGGGCGCTGACCGATAATGCCAAGATCGTTGAGATCGGGCTTCACGCAGTTGTTGGGACATCCGCCGCAGGCGATTTTGAACTTGTGAGGCAGCGTGACGTCGTGATAGCCCACATAGAAGCGGTCGTGAATCTCCTTTGCCAGCGCCTGGGTATCGTACAGACCGAAGACGCAGGTGGTACCCTTGCAGGCAACTACGGGACGAACCTTCGGGCCGGTGCCGCCGGTGACAAGCCCGGCTTTGGCGATATAAGCCTGAAATTCGGGGATTTTTTCAAAGGGAATGCCTGGCACCTCCACGGTCAGACGGGAGGTGAAGCTCACGTTGCCGTTGCCGTATAATTGCGCGGCCTCGCAGATCGTCCGTACCTCAGCGGCGGTGAGCACGCCGTTTTCCGTTATAACGCGGCCGGAGAAGTTCTCCGTGCCACGGTTGCGCAGGAAACCCTGAGCTTTGACTTTTTTGATGTCGCTTTCATTCAGCATGATATATCCTTTCCGCGATGATTCGCGATGATATTTTCATAAATCTATTATAGCACGATTGCGATGAAATTGCAAGACGGAATTTCATGATGGCAAGAGATTGCCGGGCGGCGGATCATTATAATGTGCTTCAAATGATATGCCGTTTCGTACTGCCGTATTTGTGTAAAATATCACTTGTAATTCACACGATAATATGGTATAATAAATAGAATATAGCTTCTGCGGTTTATGCTGCATTGGCGAAATTATGGAGGAAAACAATATGCTGCCACAGGTAGAACAAATTGCCGCACGAGTGCGCGAGCTGCGCACCATACTTGAAATTGATGCCGACACGGTCGCCGAGCGGATCGGCGTGAGCCGTGAGGTATACGATGATTACGAAAACGCCGTCACCGATATCCCGGTAGGCAAGCTGTACCTGATCGCGGGTGAGCTGAAGGTGGACCCCACCGTTCTGCTCCTCGGCGACGAGCCTCGCATGGTGGACTACACCATCATCCGCCAGGGCAACGGTCTGGATGTGGAACGCTACAAAGGCTACAAATTCACCTCGCTGGCATATAATTATATCGACCGCGAGATGGAGCCGATGATCGTCACCCTTGATCCCACCGACACCATGCCTGAGCTGGTTACTCACGACGGGCAGGAATTCAATCTGGTGCTGGAAGGAACCATCGCCGTCAACCTCGGCGACAGGGAGTATGTGCTCAAAGCGGGCGATTCTATGTATTTTAACCCGTCCATCCCCCACGGTCAGCGCGCCATCGGCACGGTTTCGAAGTTCCTTACCGTCATCAACGAAAACATGAAAAATTAAAGGAAATTAAAAACATGAACTTTCTGTCAAAATACCTTCCCCGTATCGATTTCGACAGCTACGAGGATTTCAAGGCCAACTACAAGCTGAACATCCCTGAAAACTTCAACTTCGGTTACGACGTCATCGATGAGTACGCCCGCCTCGACCCGGATAAGCCCGCGCTGATCTGGCTCAACGACGACGGCGACGAGAAGCACTTCACCTTCTCCGACGTGAAGGAGCAGTCCGACCGCATCGCCAACCTGCTCACTTCGCTGGGCATCAAAAAGGGCGACCGTGTCCTGCTGATTCTCAAGCAGCGCCCCGAAGTCTGGTTCACGCTGGTTGCGCTCTGCAAGATGGGCGCCGTGTCCATCCCCGCGTCCTTCCAGCTCACCGAGAAAGACCTGATCTACCGCTGCGATTCCGCCGACGTCAAGATGATCATCGCCGCCGAGGATGACAACATCATCGGTCACATCCGCAATTCCCGGGAAAAATGTACCACTGTCAACCATGTCGGTCTGGTGGGCGACGACATCACCGAGCGCTTCGGCGATGAATTCCTCGATATGCGCAAGCTGACCCGCGAGGCCTCCGCCGATTACATCCGTCCCACCGGCGACGACGCTACCCAGAACATGGACGTCATGCTTATGTACTTCACCTCCGGCACCTCCGGTATGCCCAAGATGATCACCCACAACTATGTCTATCCCCTTGGTCATATCACTACCGCCCACTACTGGCAGAAGGTCGAGGACGAGGGACGTCATCTCACCGTATCCGACTCGGGCTGGGCGAAGTTCGCCTGGGGCAAAATCTACGGTCAGTGGATTTGCGGCGCGGTGAACGTGGCTTACGACACCGACAAGTTCGTACCCGCCAAGCTGCTGGCCGCTATCGATCACCTCAAGCTGACCACCTTCTGCGCGCCGCCCACCATTTACCGCTTCCTGATCAAGGAAGACCTGTCGGGCTGCGATTTCTCCACGCTGCATCACTGCGGCACGGCGGGTGAGCCGCTGAATCCCGAGGTCGTTAAGCGTTTCCGGGAAGCCACCGGTCACACCATCTACGAGGGCTTCGGTCAGTCCGAGTCTCCCGTTCTGCTGGCAAACTACGGCTGGGATCCGGTCAAGGTCGGTTCCACCGGCAAGCCCAATCCCCTGTATGATATTGACATTGTGGACGAAAACGGAAAATCCTGTGAAGACGGTATCGTCGGTTCCATTGTGGTGAAAAACGCCGGACAGCACCCCGCAGGTCTGTTCATGGAGTATCTCCACGCGCCCGAGGCTATGGAGCGCTCCTGGAAGGTCGGCGTTTACAATACCGGCGACATGGCATGGCGCGATTCCGAGGGCTACTTCTGGTTTGAGGGACGCAACGACGACGTTATCAAATGTTCCGGCTACCGCATCGGTCCGTTCGAGGTGGAGAGCGCCCTGCTGACCCATCCTTCGGTGCTGGAGTGCGCTGTTACCGCCGTTCCCGACCCGATTCGCGGTCAGGTGGTCAAGGCCACCGTCGTGCTGGCAAAGGGTTGGAAGGACAAAGCCGGCGACGAGCTGAAGAAAGAGCTTCAGAATCATGTGAAGGTGACGACCGCGCCCTACAAATACCCCCGCGTGGTTGAATTCGTGGATGAGCTTCCCAAGACCACCAGCGGCAAAATCCGCCGTGTGGAAATCCGTCAGAACGACGCGAAGAAAGCGTAAACCATGATGACGTTTGATAAAAACGACGCGCCCATTCTGATTGTCCTCGGTCAGTCCAACGCCCACGCTCACGCTACGCAGCTTCCGGCTGGCGAGCGGATTGAAACGCCGCTGAAAAATGTTCACGGTCTTTCCCGGGAGTTCAATCAGTATTACGATATCGACGATGTAACCTGGAGCGGCTTTACGTCCGGCGGCATGAATCTGGGTGAGACGCAGGATCACACCTGCTGCCTTGCCAACGTTTTCGCGGCGAAATGGCAGGCTGCCATCGACGCGGGAGAACAGCTGCCCGACCTGTATGTGATTCAGGTATCCATCGGCGGGCAGGGCATCGCGGAGTTTGAGGTACACGGCTGGAATATGTGGTACGCCATGCGGGAGCCGAAGCTGAAACCGGGACCGTTCCCGGAAGCGGACATCTCCCTCTATCCGCTGACCACCAACATCCTGTCGCTGGCCATGATCAATCTGATCGCGGCAGGCAAGCGTCCCCGCGTCATCGGTCTGCACTGGAACCATTTCGAGACGGAATGCCACACCGGCTCCCGTGCGCTGAATCAGGCGGAGGAAAACTATAAAAACCTGTTCTGGGGCTTTTTCACCGCGCTGGGCAGCGATCAGACCGGCAAGGGCATCCCGCTTTACCTCTATCGTCCCCTCACCGAAAACTATGAGCCGAACCGGCTTGAGAAGATGAGCGCCCTGTTCGACGGCTTCGCTTCAACCTATGCCGACTGCCGCATTCTCGACCTGCGCGAATCGGGGCTGTACAACGATACGCCCAAGACCCACGGCATCTTCCAGAACGACGGCATCCACTACACGCCCGACGCGCACCGCTGGTTCGCCGAGCGGCAGTGGAACGATATTTTCAATAAATAAACGTAATCCGAAAGGATCTGACGAATGATACTCGATGAACTCGACTATAAGATTATGCGCTGCCTGAAGGCCAACGCCCGCGTCAAGGCGTCGGCGATCAGCGAGGAAATCTCGCTGTCCGTGTCGGCGGTGATTGAACGCATCCGCAAGCTGGAATCGGCGGGTGTGATCACTGGCTACACTGCCATTTTCGACCAGAAGCAGCTGGGCAACGACATGACGGCCCTGATGGAGGTCAGTCTGGAGCATCCCCGCTATTACGACGCCTTCTGCGAGCTGATTGCCAGCATTGACAGCATTGTCACCTGCTATTACATGACCGGCGACTACGATTTCATGCTGCGCATTGTCACCGATTCGTCCGACAGTTTGGAAATGATTCACCGGCGCATCAAAAGTATGGAAGGAGTCAGCGCGACCGAGACCCATTTCGTCCTCAAGGGCGTGAAGAATGAATACTCGGTCATCCCGGATCGTTATGGCAATGCTTGATCAAAATATGACCCGCGCCTGGGCGGAGATCAGCCTGGACGCCATCCGTGACAACTTCCGTATCGCCGACGCCATCGCCGCCGCTCATGGAGCAAAGACCATGGCGGTGGTCAAGGCAGACGCCTACGGTCACGGTGCAAAGCAGATCGCGCGGACGCTTCAGGAATGTGGCGCGTCTTATTTTGCCGTCGCTACCTTTATGGAGGCGCTGGAACTGGTGGAAGCCGGCGTGACGGCAAGCATTGTGGTGCTGTCCGAAGTACACGAATCGCTGTACGGCGAGCTGGTATCGCATCACAAGGCTGGACGCGCGCCCACGATTATCCCCAGCATTTTTCGTTTGGAAAGCGCCCGCGCCCTGTCCGAAGCCGCGGCGGCGCACCATACGCCGGTGGACTGCTTTCTGGCGGTGGATACCGGTATGTCGCGCATCGGCTTTGAATGCAGCACGCCCGAAAAGCGGGATGCCAGCATCGATGCCATCGTCAAGATCGCGTCGCTGCCCAATCTGCGCTGCGCCGGAATTTTCAGCCATCTCGCCCGGGCAGACGAAACCGACAAGGCGTCCGCCCTTGCCCAGCAGGCGCGGTTCGACGATTTCATCGCCCGGCTGCATGAGCGGGGTGTGGATCCGCCGCTGCGCAGTCTTTGCAACAGCGCGGCGCTGGTGGAGAAAGCGTTTGCGGACAAATATGACCTTGTGCGGGAGGGAATCATTTTATACGGTCTCCAGCCCTCGGACGAGATCGAAAACCGCCTGCCCATCCGCCCCGCGATGGAGGTCAAGGCCCGCGTGACCAACATAAAGACTCTCCCGGCAGGACAGGGCATCAGCTACGGTCACACCTATGTCACCAGCCGCGAAACCCGGGTGGCGACGATTCCCTACGGCTATGCGGACGGTTATCCGCGGCTGCTGTCGAACAGGGCAGGCGTGCTGATCGACGGGAAGTTCGCGCCGATTTTGGGTCGGGTCTGCATGGATCAGATGATGGTGGATGTGACCGATATTCCGTCCGCTCACATCGATTCGGTGGCAACCATCATGGGCGCCGACGAGCGCGTCCGCGCCGACCGTCTGGCGGCGATAATGGGGACGATTCCCTATGAATTGATCTGCGCGGTTTCCCAGCGGGTTCCGAGAATATATGTGAATAATCTTTGAATTATTGCGAAACCTCTTGCAATCCGCGCGAAAATATGCTATACTAAGATGTATCTATGATAATCTGCATGGCAAAATCCATGCAAATAAATTTGTGAGGTGTCTATCATGAAGGAAGGAATCCATCCCGAGTACAAGGAAGTTACCATCAAGTGCGCTTGCGGCGAAACCGTCGTAACCAAGTCCACCAAGGGCGATATGAGAGTTGAAATCTGCTCCAAGTGCCATCCGTTCTTCACCGGCAAGCAGAAGCTGGTCGATGCTGGCGGTCGTGTGGATAAGTTCAAGAAGCGTCTTGAGCTGAGCAATAACAAGTAATCATTGCTGCTTTCAGAGATTCGGGGTTCAGAGCGTCGTTCGGCGGGCTGAACCCCTTTTTCGTATCAGATTTTCCGACAAAACAGGAGGATTTTTATGAACACTGAATTTGAACGCGCCGTCCTTGTGGCGGTGGATACCGATAACATGAAGGACGGCGAGTGCGAGGTTTCGCTTGCCGAGCTGGAGCGGCTGCTGGATACGGCGGGGGGGAGCGTCTTTGCCAAGGTGGTGCAGTCGCTGGAATACCCCAACCATAAAACCTGTATCGGCAGCGGCAAGCTGAAGGAGCTGTCCGAGCTTTGCTGCGCCAACGATATCAAGCTGGTGGTCTTCGATCTGGAGCTGTCCCCGGCGCAGATTCGCAACATCGAGGACGGCATCGACTGCGATGTCCGCGTCCTCGATCGCTCCATGCTGATTCTGGATATCTTCGCTTTGCACGCCACCACCCGCGAGGGTAAATTGCAGGTGGAGCTGGCGCAGCTGAAATACACTGCCCCCCGTCTGATCGGCAAGGGCGCGGAGCTTTCTCGTCTGGGCGGCGGCATTGGTACGCGCGGTCCGGGCGAGTCCAAGCTAGAGACCGACCGCCGTCACCTGAAACGCCGCGAGGAAACGCTGATGGCCGAGCTGGAGGATCTGGAGCGGGGGCGGATGACTCAGCGCAAGGCAAGAGAGCGTTCAGGCATCACCAAGGTTTCGATTGTGGGCTACACCAACGCGGGCAAGTCCACGCTGCTCAATCGTCTCACCGACGCGGGCATTCTTGCGGAGGACAAGCTGTTCGCCACCCTCGATCCCACCACCCGCAAGTTCACGCTGCCCTGCGGCGTGGAGATTCTGCTTACCGACACGGTAGGCTTCATCCGCAATCTGCCCCACCATCTGATCAAGGCTTTCAAATCCACGCTGGACGAGGCGGCTTATTCGGACATCCTGATCATCCTGCTGGACGCCTCCGACCCGGAAGCCATGAGCCAGCTGGCCGTCACTGAGAAGCTGCTGGATGAGCTGGGCGCGTCCGGTAAGCCCACGCTTTACGTCTGCAACAAGTGCGATAAGGCGGGGAGCTTCGATCATATTACGCTGACCCGGGAGAACGCGGTGGCGGTTTCCGCGCTGACTGGCGAGGGCTTGGATGAGCTGGTGGCAAAGCTGGAATATATGGTGCAGAACGGTAAAACCGACGAGACCTTCATCATTCCCAACGCCGAACAGGGAATTGTCAACCGTTTGTATGCGTCGGCGAAGATCATCGACATCGACTATGGCAGCGAAGCTGTGACCGTCCGCGCCACGGTGGATGCCAAAACCCGGGGACAATATGACAAATACCGCGTGAAGTCGGAGGACGAGGTGGACGATGGCGAAGAAGAATACTAAATCCTCCCCTCCCGCCGAGGAGGCTCCGAAGCTCTACACCACGCTGGAGCGTGAGGCGTCCGCCTCTTTCATCGAGAAAAAGTCGGAATTCATCGGTTATGCCGCCCCGGTGAAGACCGAGGAAGAAGCCGTCGAATTCATCCGGCGAATCCGTGCAAAGCATACCGATGCCCGGCATAACTGCTATGCCTATCAGCTCCACGGAGGCGGAACCGCCCGCTATTCGGACGACGGCGAGCCTCAGGGAACGGCGGGCGTTCCGATTCTGGATGTGATCAAAAAAAGCGGCGTGGACGACTGCTGCGTAGTAGTGACCCGTTACTTCGGCGGAATTCTGCTGGGCGCGGGGGGACTGGTGCGCGCCTATGCCAACGGCGCGAAAATCGCGTTGGAGGCGGCGCATATCGTGACCTACGAGGAATACGCCGAATTCGGCATTGTCTGTGATTACGCCGCCTATCAGAAGCTGGACTATGAGCTGCCGAAGTACGGCGTCCTCGTGGACGGAAGCGATTTCGGCGGCGATGTGACCCTGCGGCTGGCGATCAAGGCTGCCCGGTTTGACGAATTCGCTGACAAGGTGGCTGAGATGTTCGGCGGACGGGTCAGAGCCGAGCTGACAGGGAAGCGATTCGATTTCAGATAAATCAAAATGGAGAAAGAACAATGACACTGAATAAACTCACATACAACAGCATGGACATCGCCGAGGTGATATCTGATACCCCGGTGATTACAGACGCAGGCTCGGCGCTCGATCTGCTGATGAGCGCGTCCTACGAGCTGGGCACGAAGACTATCCTCATCGACAAGCGGCTGATCTGCGAGGACTTTTTTATCCTGTCCCGGGGGCTTGCCGGTGAAGTGCTGCAAAAGTTTGTCAATTACGGCGGCCGCATCGCCATCTACGGCGATTTCACCCGCTATACCAGCAAGCCTCTGCACGACTTCATCTATGAGAGCAACAAGGGGCGGGACGTCTGCTTCGTTCCCGATCGGGACACGGCGCTGGCGTGGCTCGCAAAATAGTCAAATAAATTTTCCCGCAACCGTTGCAAAACGCGGAGATTTATGGTATAATGGCAGCAAGGCGGACAATTTGTCCCCAAAACTTTACCAACGGGAAGGAAATAACTGCTATGTCAGACAAGCAATTTATGCCCGAGCTGGAAAAGCTGGCTCCGGCGGACGCGAAAAGAGCGCTCGACCTGAAGGCGCAGGAAATGAAGAACGCCGTGATCTGCACACCCAACTATCAGCCAAAGGGCGAGCGGGTGATTTACGTTTCCAACAGCGGATGCGACTGCAACGACGGTCTGTCCATGGAAAAGCCCATTCGGACTCTGGCGAAGGTGCAGGAGATCACCCAGCCGGGAGATACCATCCTGTTCAAGCGCGGCGACCATTTCAGAGGAAATATCCAGGTTGACAAGGACGGCGTGACCTACGCATCCTACGGCGAGGGCGTGAAGCCGATCATCGACTCCTCCGCCCGCAACTACGCAGACCCCGCCCTCTGGCAGGAGACCGACGCTCCCAACGTCTACGTCTGTACCGAGGAGCTGAACAACGTGGGTCTGATTCATTTTGACCCCGAATACACCTACGGACAGTACAACGAGCTGTACGGTCATATGAAGCTCCGCCATGAGGATGGCTTTGGCTACAAAAATCTGACCGGCGATCTGGATTTCTTCTCGGACAGAGAGACAAACAAGCTGTATCTTTACTCGGAAAAGGGCAATCCGGGTGAGCGCTTCGTGGATATCGAAATCGGCGCGGCGGGCAATACCTTCGGCGGCTGGGCGCACAACGTGACCTTTGACGGACTGTGGATTATGCACACCGGATGCCATGGTATCGGCTCGGGAACGACGGTGAACCGCGTGGTGCGCAACTGCGTATTCTCGTGGCTGGGCGGTTCCATGCTGGGCGGCGCCCGTCGTGCGGACGGCTCCTACAACACCACCCGCTTTGGCAACGCTGTGGAAATTTACGGCGGCTGCGAGGGCTACACCGTGGAGAACAACTGGATGTATCAGATTTACGATACCGCCGTTACCCATCAGTACGGACATTATTCCGAGGGCGACTGCATCCAGCACGACGTGCTTTACCGCGATAACCTGATGGAATACTGCTTCTGGTTCATCGAGTTCTACGACGGCGAACGTCCCGGCACGAAGCGGAATATCAAGAATGTCTACATGACGAACAACTTCTGTCGGATGGGTGGCTACGGCTGGGGCTGCAAGGGCAGAGAGGGCGGCGCGCCCATGTTCTGCGGCTCCCATGTCTGCGAGGATATCACGAACTTTGTGGCTGAGCGGAATGTGTTCTATCAGTCGCTGGGCTTCCTGGTGCGCTTTGAGAACGATCCGGGCGTGAAGAAGATTGTGGTGCGCAACAACGTTTACGTGAATCCGAAGGGCGCGAAGTTCGCCCACCTGTACGATCAGGATTATCGGTTCGACGACAGCGCGAAGGAGACATTGAAGCTGATCAACGAGGAGGAGCCGACAATCGTATTTATGCCGGCACCTGAGGTACGGTTCTGAAATTATTTACGCAGTAGGTTATGATATATAGCCTACTGCGTTATTATTTTTTGCTTTACATATGTATATTGCGCAAAAGTAGATGTCACGATTTGTAGAATAAGCAGAATATGATATTTATGGAAGAAACACATTGACAAATACTAAAAAATAGTATATAATATAATTACAGTGAGGAAAAAGTTGGTTCGATAAGAAGAAATGAGGTGAGTGGAACATGATGATAGAACTGAACATCGATTCGCGCATGACAATGCGAGACGTGCTCTATTGTATTCGCCCTGTGCCATCATATCCGATTAAATGTATTTGTATGCACACAGGTAGATCAATAGAATAACTACTTGTGTGTAATTTATCGGATATGAAATAAAATATAACAATATGGAAAGGGATAAATATTATGTTGAAAAACGGAAAGAAAGCAAGAACTCTGTCTCTCGTAGCTGCCTTGGCAGTTGCTGCCAGCACGCTGTTTGCTGTGCCTGCTGCCGCTCATGATCATGTAGAGGCTGATGATGCTGTAAGCTGTATGTATGTCCTTACGCTTGCTGACGGTTCGGTTGTGTACTCGTTATCGTTAGAGGCTGCCACCTGTGGTTGTTCCAACCCTGTGTATGAGGATTATACTAGAGATGGTCCTCATAACTATATGAGGACAGATCACTATACTCCACTGGTACGTGTGTGTACAAATTGTGATTGGGAATATCATTTTGAGGGAATTGCTATTGGTGGTTGTGGAAACTTCTGCAGCCTTCCCAAGTGGCCGGGTTGACAAACATTAATTGAGAACATGAAACAGGCAATGAAAACATTGCCTGTTTCATATACAGCAATATGGAGATGTTCATGAGATATTTTGTTCTATTTCTGTGTTCCGTAATATGCATCTTATCACTCAACTTTTTCATAGATGCACCCGAAGATGTTGAACGTAAATTGATCATCAGCCCCTATGTATTTGATGAAGGCGTTATGGACCCCAATGAATGGGATGACAATACGAAGTTCAGTTTTGAGCCGCTTGAATTAAACGAAGTGCGACTGATGGCACCGACATCCGGTGCGGATATGTGGAACTTGAATATTTTTTTTGAATATGAGGGCGGCGTGATCGAAGCGACAGCGGAGGATGTGCAGATATCAGTTGGCGCTAATGCGAGACCATTTTATAATACGGAGGAAGGACACAAGGGACGTTCATTTGGATATAGTAAATACATCAATGACAGCGGTTATATGGCTTTTCATCCGACTGGAGGATATGGATTTGTTGAAAAAGACGATATAACCATACCTTATTTTGAAAAACCGGATCCTGGATATCCGGGAAAGAAATATTATATCACGGTGAAGGTGTACAAGAATGCCGGAGACGAATGGCCGATTGTGACTGCCACGCTGGAGCTTATACAGCTGGAAGATAAAACGTTGTTCAATAGAAAATCAGACATGTCTCGCTTTTTTTCCATTGAGCTAATATCATATGAATAAATATAAAACAAAAAGGAAAATATCGCCTGATTTATATATGCGATAGGAAAATGTCATGAGATACTTTATATTATTCCTGTGTTCCATAATATGTATCATATCACTCAACTTTTTCATAGATACATCCGAAGATGTTGAACGGAAACTGATAATCAGCCCCTATGTATTCGAAGAAGGTGTCACCGACCCGAATGAATGGGATGACAATACGCAGTTCAGTTTTGAACCGCTCGAATTGAATGAAGCTCGGTTAATGGCACCTACGTCTGGTGCAGGTATGTGGAATCTGAATATTCTGTTTGAGTATGAGGATGGTGTGATTGAGGTAACATCAGAGGATGTACAGATATCAGTTGGAGCAAATGCAAGACCGTTTTATGATACGGAGGAAGGGCACAAGGGACGTTCTTATGGATATAGTAAATATATCAATGACAGCGGCTATATGGCTTTTTATCCGACAGGCGGATGCTACGGATATCATGAGATTGACGACATAAAGATACCTTCGTTGAGCAGCCAGGAAGCTGGATATCCGGGAAAGGAATATGATATAACGGTAAAGGTATACAAGAATCCGGGAGACGAATGGCCAATTGTGACTGCCACGCTGAAACTGGTACAGCTGGAAGATAAGAAGTTGTGGGGTGGAACTTCGGAACAGTCGCGCTATTATTCTATTGAACTGACATCCTATGAATAACAAAATCCGGCAGGGATTTATCCCTGCCGGATTGCTGTTCAGTTAAACTCAGCCAAGTCTTGCCTTCAGTGCAGCCAGCTCGTCGTACAGTTCCTTCGGAACGCGGTCGCCGATCTGAGCGTAGAACTCATCGATGCCGGCAGCCTCTTCCTTCCAGAGGTCAACGTCAACGTTGAGCAGCTCCTTGATGGTGTCGGTGGTGATGTCGAGACCTTCGATGTTGATGTCCTCGGGCTTCGGAACGAAACCGATAGGAGTCTCAACAGCGTCAACCTTGCCCTCGCAGCGGGCGAGAATCCACATAACAACACGCATATTGTCGCCGAAGCCCGGCCAGATGAAGTGACCTTCGTCGTCGGTGCGGAACCAGTTTACGTTGAAGATCAGAGGCTTCTTGGCGATCTTCTTGCCCATCTCCAGCCAGTGTCCGAAGTAGTCGCCCATATCGTAGCCTGCGAAGGGACGCATAGCCATCGGGTCACGTCTTACAACGCCGACTGCGCCGGTAGCTGCTGCGGTGGTCTCGGAAGCCATGATGGAGCCTACGAATACACCGTGCTGCCAGCTGCGTGCCTGATATACCAGGGGAGCGGTCTTTGCACGGCGACCGCCGAAGATGATTGCCGTTACCGGTACGCCCTTCGGGTTGTTGAACTCGGAGGACAGGCAGGGGCAGTTTGCAGCCGATGCGGTGAAGCGGGAGTTGGGATGAGCGCCGCAGGTGGACTTATCCTTCTTGTCGTACTTGGTGTAATCCCACTTGTTGCCCTTCCAGTCGATGGCGTTTGCGGGAGGATTGTTGTCCAGACCTTCCCACCATACGGTGTTGTTGTCCAGGTTGTGTACAACGTTGGTATAGATGGTATCCTTCAGGCAGGTATGCAGTGCGTTGGGGTTGGACTTTTCGTTGGTACCGGGAGCCACGCCGAAGAAGCCGTTCTCGGGGTTGACAGCCCACAGACCGCCGTCCTCACCGACACGCAGCCATGCGATATCGTCGCCGACGCACCAAGCCTTGTAACCCTGCTTCTTGTAAACTTCCGGCGGGATGAGCATTGCCAGGTTGGTCTTGCCGCAGGCGGAGGGGAATGCTGCGGTCACGTACTTGATCTCACCCTGAGGATTCTCGATGCCGAGGATGAGCATATGCTCAGCCATCCAGCCTTCCTTCTTACCGAGGTAGGAAGCAATGCGGAGTGCGAAGCACTTCTTGCCCAGCAGAACGTTTCCGCCGTAGCCGGAGTTGACCGACCAGATGGTGTTGTCCTCGGGGAAGTGAACGATGTAGCGGTTCTCCTCGTCCAGCTGTGCTTTGGAGTGCAGACCCTTGATGAAGCCAGCATCGTCGCCGAGGGCTTCCAGAACAGCCACGCCGACTCTGGTCATGATAGCCATGTTCAGAACGACGTAGATGGAGTCGGTCAGCTCAATGCCGTACTTTGCGAAGGGAGAGCCTACAACAGACATGGAGTAGGGAATAACGTACATGGTGCGACCGGTCATGGAGCCGGTGAAGAGCTTGGTCAGCTTTGCGTAGCATTCCTTGGGATCCATCCAGTTGTTGATGTTGCCGGCGTCCTCCTTCTTGGAGGTGCAGATGAAGGTTCTGCCTTCAACGCGTGCAACGTCGTTGACAGCGGTTCTGTGCAGGTAACAGTTGGGAAGCAGCTCCTGATTGAGCTTGATGATTTCGCCGGTGGAGCAGGCCTGATCGCGCAGAGCTGCGAGCTGTTCCTCGCTGCCGTCGATCCAGACGATATTGTCCGGCTTGGTCATTGCGGCCATCTCGTCAACCCAGGATGTGACAAACTTGTTGGTAGTAAGTGCCATAATTGGTTCTCCTATCTATATAATTATAATTTTTAACGGTTGCTTTGCGGGGATATGCGTAAGAGTTTACCATTTCTCCGCCAGCATATATTATACATCATTATCTGAAATTTTGCAAGTCGTTTTCTTCACTTTTTTTCTTTTTTACACATTGTTAATATATTTCACCCACATTCGTCACATCAAAAATGCAGGATTTGCTTTTTCAACTTGCAATTACGCCTGCATTTCATCTAGCGCGTCGGCAAGACGTGCGAAGTCCTCCAGTCCCAGCCGCTCGCCGCGAACCGACGGCTCCAGTCCCGCCTTCTCGATGGCTTTTGCGATGGCTTCACGACCGAGGGCAGCGAATTCGCTGGTCAGCGAGTTTGCCAGCGTTTTGCGCCGCTGAGCGAAGGCGCCGCGTATCGTCCGAAAGAGGGTCTGTTCGTCGCGCACCTGCACCGGCGGCTGTTTGTGCAGCGTAATGCGGATCACGGTGGAATCCACCTTGGGCGCCGGAATGAAGCAGCCCGCAGGCACGTTAAACAGCCGCTCCACCTTACCGTAATAAGCCAGCGACGCAGTGATTGCGCCATACTCCGAATCTCCCGCCGGTGCGCAGAGCCGGGCGGCAACCTCTTTCTGGATCATAACCGTGATGGTGTCGAGGGGAAGCCTGGATTCGACCAGCTTCATCAGAATGGGGGTGGTGATATAATAAGGAAGGTTCGCCGCCACCGACAGGCTGTAGCCCTGATCGGTGAACTCGCGCTGGCACAGCTCGGCGAGATCGGTTTTCATCACGTCCTGATTGATGACGGTGACGTTCGAACAATCCTCCAGCGTTTCGGCGAGGATGGGCATAAGGGCGGTGTCGATCTCCAGCGCTACCACTTTGTCGGCGCGGACGGCCAGTTCCCGGGTCAGCGTGCCGATGCCGGGACCGATTTCGAGAACGCCCAGCTTCGTGCCGTCGGAAGCCACTGCCGCTTCGGCGATGCGCTCGGGGACGGTGGGATTGATGAGAAAATTCTGCCCGTACTGCTTACGGAAGGTGACGCCGTGGCGGGACATGATATCGCGCACGGTGGACAGGTCGGTAAGTTTCATTGCATTCTCCAAAAGAAAGATAAATATTTTTCGATAAGCTCTTGACAAATCGATAAAAATCGAGTATAATATTACTGTTGTATTCATTATACCACAGTTTGGGCATGAAATCAACAGGGAAATGTAAAATTGCTGGTGTGGCTCAGTGGTAGAGCAGCTGATTCGTAATCAGCAGGTCGAGGGTTCAATCCCCTCCACCAGCTCCAGAAATACGCTGCATACCAAAGTCCATTTGGTGTGCAGCGTATTTTTATAATTTATCTTGACAAACAGATGACAATGTGTTATAATTAATAAGGTTTAACATTTTAGAGCGCTAAAGCAAAATATTGAGGTGTAAAAATGGTTCCAAGAAAAGGAAATTTAATGGCTGTTCGCGATGATATCAAAGTCCTCGATGCCACCATCCGGGACGGAGGACTTTGCAATAATTTTGAGTTCACGGATGAGTTCGTTTACGAGCTTTATAAAACCAACGTAAAATGCGGCGTGGATTACATGGAGTTCGGCTACAAGGCCAGCAAGACCATGTTCAAGGAGAGCGACTACGGCAAGTGGAAGTTCTGCAACGAGGAAGACATCCGCGCTATCGTCGGAGACAATCCTTCCGACATGAAGATCGCCGTTATGGCTGACGTGGGAAGATGCGACTACAAGACCGACTTCCTGCCCAAGAGCGAGAGCGTCATTGATATGGTGCGCGTCGCCTGCTATATTCATCAAATTCCCACCGCTATCGAAATGATCGAATGGTTCCACTCGCTGGGCTATGAGACCACCTGCAACATCATGGCGATTTCGCAGGTCAATACTGAGCAGATCGATCAGGCGCTGGCTATGCTGGCCGAAACCAGCGTGGATGTAATTTATCTGGTGGACAGCTACGGTTCACTCTACCCCGAAAACGCATCCGCTTACGCGCAGAAGTATCTGTCCGCTGTGGAAAACACCGGCAAGAAGATTGGCTTCCATGCGCACAACAACCAGAATCTGGCCTTCGCCAACACGATTGAAACCATGTCCTACGGCATTTCGTATCTGGACGCCACGGTTCAGGGTATGGGCAGAGGCGCCGGCAACTGCGCCATGGAGCTGCTGATCGGCTTCCTGAAGAATCCGAAGTACAATCTGTTCGGTCTGCTGAACTTTATTGAAAAGCACATGATCCCGCTCAAGGAGCAGGGCGTTATGTGGGGCTACGATCTCCAGTATATGTTCACCGGTCTGCTGAACCGCCATCCCCGCGAGGCCATTGAGTTCACCAACGCAAAGCGCGGCGATTACTCGGAGTTCTACAAAACCCTGCTGGATAATTTTTAATCGATGAACCAAACGAAAAAACGTCTGCCACAGCAGACGTTTTTTCGTCTATTTACCGCTTACTGTCCAAGCAGAGCCAGCACGCCCTGCGCGTAGACGCGCGCAAGGAAATCACTGGGATGATTGATGTTGTTGCCTGTCATATCGTGATAGGGCTTGCGGGTGAGAATGGTGCGGTGCAGCTCGGTCATATCCAGCAGTGCGCAGCCTTCCTCGGCAGCCAGCGCGGTCAGCGGAGCCTGATACGCTTCCTGCAAACCCACAAAGGTGGAGATGGCGTTGGGCAGCGTGGTAGTGACCAGAATGAACTCCGCGTCGGGACGCTTTGCACGGATGGTGTGGATGATCGAGCGGGTGTTGGCGATGTAATCCTCCACCGGCAGACGTCCGGTGCCGTCGTTCATGCCGAAGGCGATGACCGTCAGATCGGGCTGGAATTCATCGAAATAGAAGGTCGCCTCATCCCGTCCCCAAGGGGTGGATTTGCCGCCGATGGAGGGGTTGTAGTAGTGGATGGAATAGCCGCGCCGCTCCAGCACCTCAGCCGTTAGCTTGGGATAGATCGGCATATAGGGCGGCAGACCCTGGAGCAGCCCGCTGGCGTTGCAGCCGAAAGTGATGCTGTCGCCGTAGAAGGCCAGCTTCAGCGTGTCATGTCCCAGCTTTGCGATGGATTTTTCCAGCAGCGGCGATTTCTCCGGCACATAGTGTCCGTCAAAGCAGTTGGACGCCGATTCGTAGGTGACGACGTATTGCTGGCTGTGGAAGTAGTTGCCCTCTCCGAAGATCAGGTAGCCGCCGTCTTTGCATTTGAAACTGTGGGCGTCCGGCGGCTCGGCGGGATTGTAGGTCTCCCAGCTCATGACCGGGATGGCGGAGCCTTCGGGAATGACCAGCAGACCGTCCCGGACGAAGTAGTCCTTTCCCTCGGTGTAAACGACGTCCCGCGTAGCCTTCTGCACGCGGAGGACGCGCTTGATGTCGTTCATCAGGCGGATGGAAAGCTCGCCCGACTCGCCCTTTTTATAAAGGGGCAGGATGCTTTCGTCGGTGATGACGCCGCCCTGCCAGTAGGGGCGGACATAATCTTCATGCATATCGAATGGTTTCATTGATTTAGATCCTTTCTTTTGTATATAATCGCGTTTTTGCGCTTATCCGTCGGTTCGATAACCCCCAGCGTTACCAGCGTCCGCACGCCGTATCCGGCGACGGTGTAGGAGAGCTTTGCCGCCTTGGAAAATTCGGCGGTGGTGAAGGTCTCGGGCAGCGATTCGGGCACCAGACGCATGAAATCGGCGGGCGTCTCCAGCGTGACAATTTCCCGCAGTGCGGTAGGGATGCGCTCATAACGGGGCGCGCCGTGCTTTTTATCCTTGCCCCAGCCGGTGAGGGTTTTGAATTCATCCATATCCAGAAAAACCAGATCGAAGCTCACGCCATCCAGCGGCAGGATGGGGCGCAGAGCGTACAGCTCGTACAGAAAATCGTACACACTTCCACGCTTGGGGGATTTGCGCCGGTTGGAAAGTTCGCCGGTCTCGGGATTGAGCCAAGTCAGGTGCTTTACTGCGGCGATGGGATAGACCACCTTCACCCGGTATTCCGGGGTGAACGCCGTCAGCTTGGCGCGCAGAGCACGGAAACCGCGGGTCTGGATTTCCACGATCTCCCCATCCCGGCGGATGTCAGCCACATAGCGTCCCACCTTCTGCTCATGCAGCGCGGTGTCCGGCTCGTAGAAATGCTTGAGAATCACGTGCAGCGTGCGCTCTCCCAGCGTTCCGATGCCGCACCGTTCGTGCTCGGAGGTGATGATCCTTCGCTGAATTGTGTCAAAGGGTTCGAGGTCTGGCATGGTTTTCTCGCTTTCAATGGAACGTTCGGCATTATTATACCATAGATTCCCGCCGCCGTCAAGCGATTTTGCCCACCGGGAAACAGGATTTTTTTGTTGCAGATATCTCCTGATGCTGAACTGTTTTCGGGGCTGACACATCATCATGCGTCAGCCCCGTTTTCCTATGTAAGCAGATTCCAGATAAACGTCGTGATCATGCACAGTCCATACCCCAGTACCGTGGGGATTGTCATAGCCAGCAGGGTATCGCGCAGACTGCCGCTTTCCCTGCGGATGGTGAGGACGGTAGTCGAGCAGGGAAAGTGAAAGAGGGTGAGCAGCATCATGTTGACAAAGGAGAGGGTGCTCCAGCCGTTGGCGGTAAGCTGTTCCGCCAGCCCGGCGTCGCTGCCCAGAGCCATGAAGCCGCCGGAAGCGGCGCTGTAGCCCATGAGAATCAGCGGCAGGACGATTTCATTTGCCGGGAAGCCCAGAAGAAAGGCACAAATCACCACGCCGTCCAGCCCAATCAGCCGTCCCGCCGGTTCAAAGAATGCGGCGGCATAGGACAGCAGGCTCATATCCCCCGCCCGGATGTTGGCCAGCAGCCAGATCACTAGCCCCGCCGGTGCGGCGACAGCGGCGGCGCGTCCCAGCACATAGAGCGTTCGGTCAAAGACCGAGCGGACGATGAGCTGGCCGATTTTCGGCTTGCGGTAGGGAGGCAGCTCCAGCGTGAAGGAGGACGGTTCGCCCCGCAGTATGGTTAAGGAAAGCAGCTTCGACACTCCCAGCGTGGCAATGACGCCCAGCAGAAGCAACAGGGTCATGATTCCCGCCGCCGCCAGCGATGACGATTCCGCCGCGCCGCAGCAGAGCGCCGCCATGGTGATCAGAATGGGGAAGCGTCCGTTGCAGGGCATAAAGCTGTTGGTAAGGATAGCAATCCGCCGTTCCCTTGGGGAATCGATGATTCGGCATCCCACCACGCCCGCCGCGTTGCAGCCCAGCCCCATGCACATGGGTGGCACAATCTAAGATGAATTTTAATGAAAAAGCAGATATGTCAATGACAGGGATCCACGCAGCTTGCGGGATCCCTTTTCTATATACGACAACTTCCGGACATTTTGTCCGGAAGTTGCTCTGTGACTTCAATCCGTTAGCAAAAATTTGTGAATTGATATAAAATATAATTATCAAATAAAGGAGGCTCCCACCATGTCACAAACTATTGCCCTCATCAATCTGAAAGGCGGCGTTGGCAAGACTGTCTCATCCATCAACATCGCCACGTTCCTCGGTATGAACTTCGATGCCGAGCCGAACACTCTCGTCGATCTCATGACGGAAGCCATCGACGGCGAGATTACACCAGAGCGTATCCGCGAATGCATCTACGCCGCAGGTGCGGTGGACATCCTGCCGTCCAACTTCGCGCTGGCGAAGATCGACTACAAGCTCATGAACGCTTACAACCGCGAAAGTGTGCTGAAAAGCATCATCGACTGCCCGCCCTCATTAGGACTTATCGTCACCAATGCACTCACCGCATCCGACCGCGTACTCATATCGGTGGAAGCGCAGTATCTCAGCTTCGAGAGCCTGAAAGTGATGCTCGGTACCATCGAAATGGTGCGGAAAAAGCTCAGTAAGGGAATCAAGGACAAAATCTGCGAGATTTATGGCGATGACACCCACGTTTTCGCAGACTGGATCCCCTACTCCATCAAGGCCGCCGAGCAGAAGCTTTACGGCAGGAGCCTGATCGACCTTGAGCCGAACCATCCCGTGTCCGCAGCATACATGAACATCACAAAGGAGCTGATTGCAGATGGCAGGTAAAGACGTATTTGCCGCATTGTCGCAAAAATCGGCGCGAACCGAAACCGCGGCAGTCAGCGGTCTTGCGGAAATGTTCGGGCTGACCGAGAACGTCCGCGTCATGCTGCTCCCGATCGCGCAGTTGAGGGAGAAATCCAATCATCCCTTCAAAGTCACCGAAGACGACAAGCTCCATACCCTCGCCGAAAGCATCCGCGAAAACGGGCTCATGCAGCCGATCATCGTGCGCGCGACTTCGGACAAGTCTTACGAAATCCTGTCCGGACACCGCCGCACCCGCGCGTGTCAGCTGAACGGCGACACCGAGATCAAAGCCATCGTCGTGGAAGTCGACGACGAGCTCGCCAACCGCATCATGATCGTCACCAATTTCCAACAGCGCGACACGCAGCTCCCGTCGGAAATTGCGAAATCGGACCTCATATGTGCTTGATACTGCTTCCAAAACAGTAAAAATCGACGCCAACGATACCCAAACAAACCACCCCAGTAGCGGCATCCTCATCACGAAGCTCGACAGCATCACCAAAGAGCCGCTGTACGGTGCAGTATTCGAGGTGACGGACAGCTCCGGCGCGGTCGTTGGTAAGGCGAACGGACGCTATGTCACCGACGCGAACGGCGTGATTCGCATCCGCGGCTTGAAGCCTGACACCTACGTTGTAACCGAGGTTGAAGCCCCGGACGGCTACATTGCCGCACCGGAACCGCAGACGATCAAGGTTGTACCGGGCGAGTATTTCATCCGCGAAATC
>JAFUQU010000018.1 GCA_017472255.1 Clostridia bacterium
AAGTCACTGACAACAGATTTACAGTCTGCCCCCTTTGGCCGCTCGGGAACGCTCCCATATAACTGGAGCTGGTGAACGGAGTCGAACCATCAACCTGCTGATTACAAATCAGCTGCTCTGCCATTGAGCCACACCAGCATCATTTGAACGTATAATATTATATCACAACAGAAACCGTTTGTCAAGAGGGTTTTGCATTTTTTAAGAAATTTATTTTTCTGCTCACACATTCAGTTGACAGCGGTTAAACTATATGATATAATAAAAAGCAACATATACCACCGTATATCAATGTTACAAAACCCAAAAAGGAGTCCCTCTATGATCCTCTATCTTAACGACTATCTCGATCACGCCTGCGGCGATAATATCACCCCCGCCATTGTAGCGGCTGTGGACGCCCTGCAGGAAGGCGATACCCTGTGCCTGGGCGGCGGACGGCGTGAGCTCTTCTTCGAGGGCGCGTTCATCAAGCAATACTACATCTCCAACAACGACTACGGCAAAAAGCCCATCGCATTCCCCCTCATCGGCAAAAAGAACGTCACCATCGACGGCGAAGGTGCTGATCTGATCTTCCACGGCGAACTGCTCCCCTTCGTCATCGACGACAGCAGCAACGTGACTATCAAAAACCTGAGCATCGATTACGCCTGCCCCATCTACGCCCAGTCAGAAGTCGTCGAATCCGACCGCTACAAAACCGTGCTCCGCTTCGACGGCAAGGACTTCTTCTGCCGCGTGGAAAACGACCGCTTCTGCTTCTACAACGAGGAGGATGACTGGGAGCATCCGGTGGAAAAATGCCTGACGCTGGAGTTTGAAAAGTCCACCGGCGCACCCACTTCTAAGACGCCCCCCTACTTCCCTTACTGCGGCGAACCGCGTGACCATGGCTTCCTGCGCAATATGTACCGCGACGTAATGCTGGAGCAGCTGGGCGACAACCTGATTGCCATGCACGGCAGCGGAATCGTCCACACCCCCGGCAACTACCTGATCATGACCCACTGCACCCGCGAATATCCCGGCATCTTCATCAACGAATCGAAGAATGTCACCCTCTCGGACATCACCCTGCACCACACGCTTGCCATGGGCATCATCGCACAGCTCACAGACACCATCACGCTGGAGCGCGTCCGCGCCGTCCTGCGCAAGGGCACCAGCCGCGTGCTGAGCGTCAACGCCGACGCTACCCATTTTGTCAACTGCCGAGGCAAAATCACCATGCGCGGCTGCAAATTCGTCAGCATGATGGACGACGCCTGCAATATCCACGGTATTTACAACCTCTATAACCGCCGCGAGTCGGAGGACACACTGATTCTCGGCTTCGGTCACCATCAGCAGAGGGGCATCCAGATCTACCGTCCCGGCGACCGCGTGGCCATCATCGACAGCAATACCAACGAAACCATCGCAACCCGCCGCGTGGTATCGGCGGTTCTCCGCACGCCGGACGAGGTTGAGCTGCGCGTGGACGGCACTGTCGCCGCCCCCGGCGAACACTGGGTGGTGGAGAATCTGTCCACCGCGCCGGATGTGCATATCGTGGACTGCGAGTCCGGAAACAACCGTCCACGCGGCTTCCTGATCAGCTCCGCGGGCAAGGTTCTGGTAGAAAAATGCAGATTCTACAACATGAATCAGGGCATCCAGCTGGGCGGCGAGATGAAAGACTGGTACGAGTCCGGCGCCGTCACCGACGTAACCATCCGGGACAACGA
The DNA here is from genome assembly GCA_017472255.1 of Clostridia bacterium. Taxonomy (GTDB): domain Bacteria; phylum Bacillota; class Clostridia; order Oscillospirales; family CAG-272; genus Flemingiibacterium. Next base: position 1,731 of record JAFUQU010000018.1, read on the forward strand.
CTTCGACAACAGCGCCTACGCGGGCGGCGCCGCCATCGTCGTCAAGCCCCATCTGCGCGCCGAGGTTCCCAACGGCTACTTCCACGGACGTGTGGTCATCGAAAACAACCGCTTTGTGCAGTCGGGCAAGCGTATGATGATCGCCGACTTGACCCAGGAACTGGTCTTCCGGGGCAACACCTTCCGCTTCGAGCCTCGCTACCCCGACAAGGGCAGCTACGGTGACAGCGGTGTGAAAATCACCAACTGCGGCAAAATCGATTTTGAAGACGCAAAGATTATCGAATAAAATCTCAGGGGATGCTTGCCGCATCCCCTGCTTTTGAAGACCGATCGGGAACAAAAGGGGAGAAATCCGGTCAATTCCGACTTGACAATCCGGGAGCAGATGTGATATCATAGAGGAAACCAAACAAAGGAGAGCCACTATGGACAACTACATCGTTGAACCGCAAAGGAAAATCCCGGTCACAGCCGAAGCCGACCTCTGCGTGGTCGGAGGAAGCTGCACCGGCGTTTTTGCCGCCGTCCGCGCGGCAAGAATGGGTCTGCGCGTGGTGCTCGTCGAGCGGATGAATATGCTGGGCGGCGCCGCTACGCTGGGGCTGGTGAACATCTGGCACACGCTGTTGGACACGGACGATCGCCAGCAAATTATTGCCGGACTCACCGAGGAAGTGCTGGCGCTGCTTCGCGTCCGCGGCGCGCTGACCGACCGGAACAACCGTAGCACCAGCTACAACTTCAATCCCAGCGAGCTTGCAATCCTTCTGGATGAGCTGGTGAAGGAGAACAAAATTCAATTGAAGCTCCACACTTCCTACGCCGCCGTCATCGCCGAGGGCAGCGTAGTGCAGTCGATCATCATCGAGAACAAGGACGGCAGACAGGCTATCCGGGCGAAATTCTTCATCGACGCCAGCGGCGACGGCTTCGTCGCCCGGGATCTGGCGATTCCCTCCTACACCAACGAATACATCCAGCCGCCAACCGCCTGCTTCCATTTACAGGGCTGTATGGACGGCGTAAAGCTGGGCGAGCTGGTTCGGGAGCACGGCAGTGAATTTGGGCTGGACGACGACTGGGGCTGGAGCACCCACGTGGCAGGCTGCGAAGGCATTACCATGCGGGCGGATCAGCATATTTTCGGACTTCGCTGCGATCGGGCGGACGATCTTACCGCAGCGGAGATGGAAGGACGCCGTCAGGCGCGCGCCTTCGTCGCCATGCTGCAAAAGTATGGGCGGGACGACACCAATTACGCGCTGACCAATCTCTGCTCCTCTCTGGGTCTTCGGGAAACGGTACACTACCGCACCCGCTTCACCGCCAGCGAGCTTCCCCTGCTCACCGGCGAACGCTATGACGCGCCGATCATGAACGGCACCTATCCGGTGGACATCCATCACGCCAGCGGCGGCGGAATTTCCTTCAAATATCTGGACGGCTCCCGCCACACCGTCTGGGGCAAGGGTACGCGCACCGAGCGGGGCAACTGGCGGGAAGAACTGGGCATCACCGGCGAACCGGCAAAGTTCTATCAGGTGCCCTTCGATCTGCTGGTGGGCGAGGAATACGCCAACTTCATCGCAGCCGGACGAATGCTTAACGCCGACATGAGCGCTTACGGTGCGCTGCGGGTTATGGTTAACCTGAACCAGCTGGGCGAGGCTGCCGGTACTGCCGCCGCCCTTTGTCTGGACAGCGGCACACCGCTTCAGGCGCTGGACGGACGGCGAGTCACCGAAGCCCTTCGGAAGGGCGGCTCGGCACTGTAAATAAAAAATAGAAATGGACTGACGCATCCGCGTCAGTCCAACCCTGTCAGCCAATGATATCCGACAGATTCGCCTGAATCTTCGCCGCCACATCGGGCTTGTTCATTGAGTAAACATGAACATTTTTAATCCCGTTGGCGTAGAGATCGATAATCTGGTCGGTGGCGTAAGCGATGCCCGCCTGCTTCATCGCCGCCGGAGACGAACCAAACTTATCCACCAGGCTCTTGAAGCGCTGGGGCATGAAGGAGCCGGACAGCTTGACGGCACGCTCCACCTGATTGGCGTTCGTGATCGGCATAATGCCCGGAATAATCGGCACCGTGATGCCCGCTTCCCGAATCTTATAGAGGAAATTGTAAAGCAGATTGTTGTCAAAAAACATCTGCGTCGTCAGGAACTCACAACCCGCGTCCACCTTTTCTTTCAAATGTTTGATATCCTCCGCCTGATTTGCGCTCTCCGGGTGAATTTCGGGATAGCAGGCGCCGCCGATGCAGAAATCGGCGCCGCTTTCCTTGATGTCGCGGATTAAATCGATGGCATGGCGGTACGCCCAGCTGCTGCGGTCGCCGACTTCCAGCTCGGGCGTCAGATCGCCCCGCAGCGCCATCACGTTTTCAATACCCGCCGCACGGATTTGGGCGATTTTCTCCCGAACCGTCTCCCGGGTGGAGGACACGCAGGTCAGGTGCGCCAGCGTCGGTACACCGTAAAGATCGTGGATGTTTTTGGCGATGTCCAGCGTATAGCGGCTGGTTCCGCCGCCCGCGCCGTAGGTAACGCTCATGAACGACGGATGCAGTCCGGCAATTTCCTCAACTGCCGCCTTTACGCTGTCGAAGGCGGTGGAGGTTTTGGGCGGGAATACCTCGAAGGACAGGCTCATGGCGTCCCGGCGAAAAAGTTCAGTCAGTTTCATTCTGTCTCACGCCCTCATGCTCTTACGCGGATTTTCACGACGATCTTCGTCACAGGCGCGGATTCGCCCACCGCCTGACCGGGCTTATGCGCGTCCTGCGGATAGAACACGGCGAAATCCCCGGCACGGAACACCATCGACACATCGCGGTCGCCGTTCTCGTAGAAGGCCGCCTCGATATCCGGGTTGTAGGGCGTTTTCTCGGCAAGCTCCGCCCGCGAAGCGTAAACCATTTTCTCCTCGCCCGACGCCACATATTGCAGGTCAATATACTTGTCGTGCGCTTCAAAAACGCCTTCCGTTCTGGTGTTGTACTCCTGCACCATGGCGAACAGGTCGGTGCCGCGCAGCTCATATTTTCCTGCGGGAAGCGGATTTTTGTTGTACTCCTCCACGAAAGCGAAGGCTTCCGCCAGAAGTGGGTACGCGTTCTCATAGAATGCCTTATTTTTGATTGAATCGATAATCATTGCAGTATTCCTCCACAAATTTTATATAAAGGTGTCCTCCGGCTCGACATCCGCCGAAGCCGCGATCACATCCTCATCTTCTTCCTCTATGTTCAGTTCTTCCTCGTCTTCTTCCGAGACAGCTTCCTCTGCGGGACGCCACGCCATGCCGAATTTCACGTCACGAAACAGCGCCGTCAGACCTGTAATCTGTTTAAGTCGGAGAATCTCATCCATGTCCATGCCCAGATTTCTCGAAATCCACTCGTCCGACCTTCCCAGCTCGTGCAGCTCCTTGATGATGTTGCTCATCAGGTCAACATCATGGCTGCCCCGGGCACGATTGTGTCGGATGGTGCTTGCCATCCGCTGATCCAGCTGCTTGTCGATAACCGAAACCGGCAGCTTGCCGCCCTCCCGTTCGTAAATGTCGGGGTAATCCAGCATCACCCGGTAGCGGTGGAAGCCGTCCACGATGACGTAAGCATCCTTGCTTTTGACATAATAGCAGACGATGGGCATGGTATAACCGTCCTCGCGGATGCTTTCATACAGCAGCTTCATCTCAGGGGGCGCCACGGAGTTGGGATTGTAGGTATTGGGAACGATTTTTTCGATCGGCACGGCGATCACGTTGTATACGGGACTGATAAATGCCATTTACTCACCAACCTTGCTGTATTTGCGCTTCAGGATATCAATCCGCCGCTGCTGTTCCCGGGTCATTCCGAAGCCCATGAAGCGGCAGATATGATCGTTGCGCAGGATGCAGTAGCACATCCGCTTCCAGCTGGGAATATCCTTGGAGGATTTGATATCATCGGTATGATCGGGGATTTTCCCCACGAAAACCACCCGGGAATTGCGCATCACCGTATAATTGGACACGCCGTTGCGCCGGATGTTGTAGCCGTGGTCGATCAGCTCCTGAATGACGGACTCCTCCAGACCACCGCCGGTAGTATGCCAGAAATCAATGGATGTACGGAATTTTTTGATATAGTTGCTGCGCAGCCGGGCGGGGAGCGTATCAAGCAGGAATTTCGTGTAGGATTCCCAAGTGTGGCCTTCGGGCAGCGTCAGGCTGCGGTAAGCCAGCGCCTTCGTCCGACCGTAGATCGCGCCGAAGTTCGCGCCCCGCACCCGTCCCACCAGCTTTGCCCAGATTTCCGGGTCGAGCACCCGGTAGAGGTGCAGGCTGTCCTTGGCGTAATCGTTGAAGGGCGACGCCACCCGCATCTGATCGGGCTTCAGCCCGGCCATGTAATAGAGGTCGTACAGCCGGTTGTAATCGTAGCCGAACAGCGAATTGGCGTGCCAGACGTCGCTGACCGCCCAGTCGTACATGGGCGAGGCCGCCCAGACATTCTTAAACTGCCGGGAAATCCACGCTTCTCCCTTGTAACCGTATTTCTTATTCAAGATGCCGCTGTAGCGCTGGAGCGACTCGTCGGTGCGGATGCCCAGCAGGCAGACCGTTTTTCCGCCGCCGTGCGATATTCGGTACCAGCGTCCGAACTGCTTGGCCAGATCCTCCTGATGCATTCGATAATGATAGGTGGTCATCGGATTGTTTTTCAGGTTGATCACGTAGGGATGCTTCGGCATGGGGCGCACCCAAGCGTCCTCCTTCGTATCATCCCACGGATACCAGTACATTTCATAGCTGCTCAGCGCCGTGCGGGTTGCCATGGGCAGGCAGACCCAGTACGGCTCCACCTCATGTTCAATCCGCGCGAAGGTGCGCTCCACGTATTCGGTTGTCACCGAATACTGGGCTTCAAAATCCTGATGAAAGACGCCGATTTTCTTATCCGGGTAATATTTGCGCTGAAAATCCAGCGTCAGATTGAGCAGCAGCCCGCTGTCCTTACCGCCGGAGAAGGAGACAAAAATATTGTCGAACTCCGTAAAGATATAATGCAGCCGCTCCTGAAGGGCATCATAGACATTCTGCCCGATATATTCCTTGTTCATGGAACCTCGCTGTTATCTGTAAATTTCCCTGACATCAAGGGCAATATTAACATTATATCACATACTACGACTTTTTTCAAGCAGAACAGGTGAATTTTTATTTTTTCTCCGTCCGGCGGCAGATTATTTTTGTTTAATTATAGCACACGTCGGAGGGATTGTCAAGCCAGATTGATTACCGGAACACCCTGTTCCCTGGCAAATGCGACCGTGTACGCCGTTCCGCCCGACTTCTGCGTCAGATAGCACACGCACATCGAACTGCACTCCACCAAATGACGGTTGCGTTTACTCATACAGCCGGGCGTGTAAGTTTCCGCCGGGCAGACCACTTTGTCGCTGCGGTGCAGGATATCCTGATAGACGCTTACATCGGCGGGTCGCCACCGCGCGGTCTGATTGCTGCACGGAAGTACGAGAGGATGAAGCGGTGTCCGGTAAAGCAGACTGTGTATTGACGAAGATTTTTGTTCATATTGCACCTCGTATTTTGAAAAGATTAATTTGCGTTTACAATGTATATTATATTATTGTTAAATATATTTTGCAATAGTGAAATTTTATTTGCTGTAAATTTTTTTGTTACCGATTATAATATAAATGTAAGGCTAATATAGAAATACGGGGTGGTTATGTGACAAAGGAGATCGGATTTAAGAATCGAGATCGTTTGCTGGAGCTGGGCATCAAAATCGGACTTGTCCGGAGAATGCGCGGAATGTCTCAGGAACAGCTGGCAGAACGGGCCGATATCAGCCGCACTTATCTTTCCATGATTGAGGCGCCGAACACGGTTTGCTCATTTACGTTGGATGTACTTTATAACATAGCGGACGCGCTTGGTATGGATGCAGCTGAATTATTAAAAATGAAGCTGCCGGATATTACGAAAAGCGAACAAATGCAGCATGGGGCTGATGATTGAATGCGTAAGGAAGTCAGCTTAAATAAATAGAGATCGCTTCATGGAGCTGGGTATAACAATCGGATATGTCCGCCGCTTGCGTGGAATGTCGCAGGAACAACTGGCTGAACGCGCCAATATCAGCAGAACGCATCTGTCTGTGATTGAGGCGCCTAACATGGCTTGTGCTTTTTCGATGGAGGTTTTCTTCAACATCGCGGACGCGCTGGAAATCCGTCCCGGCGATCTGCTGAACATGGAACCGCCAAGCTCGATTAAGCGTGAGTAAGACTACAGATGGGATGCCGCGCTGCGGCATCCCATCTCCATATTATTTCGCTTTCACCATTCCGTGAAGCGCATCCAGCGCCGCGTCGAGACCGCCCACCTCATCGATCAGCCCCAGCTTCACCGCTTCCGCGCCATCAATGATCGAGCCCACATCCGTTGCAATCTCGTCGGTGCGCATCATCAGCTCGGTCAGCTTGGCCGGCTCCACCTTGCTGTTGCGCGCGATGAAATCGCTGATCCGCCCCTGCATCCGGCGCAGGTATTCGAAGCTTTGGGGCACGCCAACCACCAGTCCGTTGGTACGCACCGGATGGATGGTCATGGTCGCGCTGGGCACGATGAAGGAACGCTTCGCCGCCACCGCCAGCGGCACACCGATGGAATGCCCCCCGCCCAGCACGATAGAAACGGTGGGCTTCTTCATACTGGCAATCAACTCGGCAATCGCCAGCCCCGCTTCCACATCCCCGCCCACCGTGTTCAGAATTACCAGCAGCCCGTCGATCTCGCCGCTCTCCTCGATGGAACAGAGCAGCGGAATGATATGCTCGTATTTGGTAGCTTTAGCGTTATCTCCCAACAGGTAGTGCCCTTCGATCTGCCCGATAATAGTCAGGCACTGAATCGTTCCCTTCCCGGATTTCGTTACCGATACGCCAAGCCGTTCGATCTCCTCCAGCTTATCCTCGGACGATTTTTTTTCGTTTTCGCTCATGTTTTTCCTCCGTTTTTGCATTTTATCTATAAATCATCTTTTAGTTTTTACAAAAATTCATTATTTAATCATTTACTTTTCGCAGAAAATATAGTATAATATTAATGTATGAGTTAAAACCGTCGTTTCTCGCGGCGGTACATATATATTTTATGGAAAGGAACTATGTAAAATGGAAAACATGGTACTTGTTGAAACCTCCGCAAGACACGTACACCTGACCGCAGAGCACATTGAAGTTCTGTTCGGTAAGGGCGCAACCCTCACTCACAAGAAGGATCTGAGCCAGCCCGGCCAGTTCGCCTGCGAGGAGCGTGTCACTCTCGTCGGCCCCAAGAAGTCGATTCCCAATGTCATCATCCTCGGTCCGGCTCGCCCCGCTACCCAGGTTGAAGTCTCCTTCACCGACGCCAGAACCCTCGGCGTTGACGCTCCCGTCCGTGAGTCGGGCGATGTGGCAGGCTCTGCCGGCTGCAAAATCGTCGGCCCCGCAGGCGAGATTGAAATTGCAGAGGGCGTGATCGTCGCTAAGCGTCACATCCACCTCACTCCCGACGATGCCGCAAAGTTCGGCGTTGAGGACAAGCAGGTCGTTTCCGTGAAGATCACCAACGACAGCCGCTCCACCATCTTCGGCGACGTTGTATGTCGCGTCAGCCCCAAGTTCGCTGCCGCCATGCACATCGATACCGACGAAGCCAACGCTGCCTGCGCCTTCGGTAAGGTTTACGGCGAGATCATTAAATAAGTCTGATCTTCATCAATTTCTTTTAACAACGGCATAATTTTTATTCATTCCGATAAAAATAATGTTAATCTAAAACAAAGGAGTAAAAAACATGAACTATACGCACGAAGTTGAACAGATGTGTTGTGTAGCAAAGGGTCCGAAGCACGGTCCCGCACCCATCCCCGAAGAGGGCAAGTGGGTAAAAGCCTACGAAATTAAGGACATCTCCGGTCTGTCCCACGGTATCGGCTGGTGCGCACCCCAGCAGGGTATGTGCAAGCTGACCCTCAACGTCAAGGAAGGCATCATCGAGGAAGCTCTCGTTGAGACCTGTGGCTGCTCGGGTATGACCCACTCCGCCGCTATGGCAGGCGAAATCCTCCAGGGCAAGACCCTGCTTGAGGCTCTGAACACCGACCTTGTCTGCGACGCCATCAACGTTGCTATGCGCGAAATCTTCAAACAGCTGGCATACGGTCGCACCCAGACTGCATTCTCTGAGAATGGTCTGCCTGTAGGTGCTTCTCTGGAAGACCTTGGTAAGGGTCTGCGTTCGCAGATCGGTACCATCTTCGCCACCAAGGAGAAGGGTGTACGTTATCTGGAAATGGCTGAGGGCTATATCCTCGAGCTGGGCCTGGACGCTGACAATGAGGTTATCGGCTACAAGTTCGTAAACCTGGGCAAGATGATGGACGCCATCAAGGCCGGCACCGATCCCAAGGCAGCCTATGAGTCCAACATCAAGACCTATGGTCGTTACGACGAGGCGGTCAAGTATATTGACCCCAGAAAGCAGTAAGAGAGGAGGAGCACCGAAATGTCTAACAACGTAAAGTTTGAAGGTAAAGAAAGAAGAATCGCCGGCATCGAAAAGTGTCTGGCTGAGTACGGCATCAAGGATCTCGAGGAAGCAAGAGAAATCTGCCTCTCCAAGGGTGTTGACGCTGACGCGATCGTAAAGGGCGTACAGCCCATCGCATTTGAGAACGCTGCCTGGGCTTACACCCTCGGCTGCGCCATCGCCATTAAGAAGGGCTGCACCAACGCCGCTGACGCTGCTGAAGCAATCGGTATCGGTCTGCAGGCATTCTGCGTACCCGGTTCTGTTGCCATGAACCGTAAGGTTGGTCTGGGTCACGGTAATCTGGGCGCCATGCTGCTCCGCGAGGAGACCAAGTGCTTCTGCTTCCTGGCAGGTCACGAGTCCTTCGCAGCCGCAGAGGGTGCTATCGGTATCGCAAGAACCGCAAACAAGGTTCGTAAGGAGCCTCTCCGCGTTATCCTGAACGGTCTGGGCAAGGATGCCGCGTTCATTATCTCCAGAATCAACGGCTTCACCTATGTGTGTACCGACTATGACTTCTACAACGACGATCTGAAGATCGTTTACGAGAAGGCATATTCCGACGGCGACAAGGCAAAGGTAAGATGCTACGGCGCAAACGACGTGCTCGAGGGCGTTGCCATCATGAAGCACGAGGGTGTTGACGTTTCCATCACCGGTAACTCCACCAACCCCACCCGTTTCCAGCATCCCGTTGCCGGCACCTACAAGAAGTGGGCTATCGAGAACGGCAAGAAGTACTTCTCCGTCGCATCGGGCGGTGGTACAGGTCGTACTCTGCATCCCGACAACATGGCAGCAGGTCCCGCTTCCTACGGTCTGACCGACACCATGGGTCGTATGCACGGTGACGCACAGTTCGCTGGTTCCTCCTCCGTTCCCGCACACGTTGAGATGATGGGTCTGATCGGCATGGGCAACAACCCCATGGTCGGCGCTACCGTCGCCTGCGCTGTTGCAGTTGAGGAAGGCATGAAGAAGTAAGCTGCTCCGCAGTTATGCTGATTTAACAATTTTAAAGGGTGACAAGCCGTCCGGCTTGTCACCCTTTTGTCGTTCGCTGCTTGGAGGATTCTACAAAAAGAGCGCTTGATTTTGTGAAAATAGTCAAATTATTCTTGCATTTGGATAAATATTCCGAGGAGGTATTGACATATTCCAATGTATATGATACAATATGATTAGAAGCATTCAACAAGTCGGCAATCACAGGGATGAAAAGTTGATGATCACAACTTTACATAACGCTGTAATTTCGATGCGACGGGATATTGAGTGTACAGCGATATCACGGAGCATACCGCGAGGACAGCCTTGAATGTATCAGCGGCCGCGAAATGAAACCTGAAACAATTGCCACAAGGAGAACGGTCATGAAACGATATTTATCAATCGCGTTGTGTCTGCTCTTCACACTTGTGCTCACAGTTGGGGTTCAGGCAGCTGAGAACGTCTGCGAGCATAGCAGCTGGACTGTCACTAACATTGAAGTTGGTGAATCTTATGAAGCCGGCTGTGAATTACGTCAAGATACTGTATATACAACAGTTTGTAATGGGTGTCTTGATATTCGCACCTATACATATACCGAGGTTTTAGAGGTATATGAGCACATTATGGACTATGAGTTCTATTGTGATGGTTCGTTTTGGTATGAACGCTATTATTGCACTCGGTGCTATTACACCGAAGAATATGAAAGCGGTGCCAACTGTGGCTGTGGTCGCCACTAAGTAATGTATTCCCCGCGTATATATTTACGCGGGGAATTTACTAAATGAGGTTTTTCTATGTTAAAAAAAATATTAATATCAATTCTATTTATATTGGGGCTATGCATAATTTCGTGTAATGACAATAACGAGATAGAGACTAGCGATACTACTAATACGTATGACACGATTTATGATACAATTGAAAATGATACATACACTGTTCAGACTATTGAGTTTCCAACAATAGTTGAAGACATTTACGAACCGCAAGGTGATATTATCTTAGACAAGCATTATAATATCACATTTGATAATCAAATCGCTAAGTTAATTAAGATAGAGGTACAAGTTCCATCTTCTAATAGTAGTGAATCTTCGAATGTATGTGTGGTTCCAGCACTTGCTTTGTTTGATCCAAAAAGCAATACTGTAAAAAAAATAATATTTACCTGCAAGGATCCAGACACCCTTACTTGGGTAGTAGACACTTCATTCGATGACTTTTTTAAGTTCAAATCTTCACCTCAGGGTGAATTTGTAGCGATTGTTATGTTATATAGCAGAGAACAGGATACCGCAATCAATAATAGTAATATGACTCTTGATGAATTAGAGAATTTTATTAGGAATCAACCAAAAACTGAAATAACTTACCGTTTGAATAGCTGGGATTCTGAAGGTAGATTAAAGTTCAGTGTGCCTGTTGATGATATATTACCTAATATTAACAGCATCAATTCATTTGAAATTTCTACCAATGGAAATATATATTTTTATTATGATGAATATATCATAGTAATATCTGCTGAAGGCGAAAAGTTATATACTATTGAGTTACCCAATGAATATATTTCCCCTTACACCGTGAATGGGCTGCCAAAATTAACTCACGATGAGGATGGTAATGTAGTCTTTTGCGTTTATAAAAAGAAGACGGCAAATGATAAATTGGGTGATGCACAAAAAATTCTCATTGATGACATTACAAAATCATTATCATCTGAGGCAGAAACTTATTTTAATGTAACTACACAACCATATTTTGGCAAAGGATATGTTTGTTATTACGAAGCTATCGAAGGATTTATGGCCATAGATGATAATAATAATAGTGTGAAATTATTTACATGGTATGATACGGAAATAGATTTCTCTAGTATTGGACAAATTTCTGTTGTTTCGTCTAATGATATAATTATAGCAACAGCCAACCCTCTGACCTTCTACCTCATCACCAACGAAGCCGCCGAAACCGACGAGCGACAGGCTATCCGCTTGGCTTACGACGAAAACGGATCGGGCGTGAAGATGTCCGATATCGTCTCCTGCATTCAGGATTTCAACAGCACAAACGAGGACTATCGCATCGACTTTGTGCCCTATTCCTCCGACGCCACCGGCAAATCTGCCAGTGAAAAGCTGGTCAACGATATCCTTACCGGCAATGCACCTGACCTCATCCTGTTCGGTTCCTCCATCACCCCCGAAACCTTCGTGAAAATCGACGCTCTTGCCGATCTATATCCTTTGATGGAAGCGGGCGGTCGGTATACGAAGTCGGATTTCATCCCCTGTGTGCTGGAGCCGTTTGAAAACAGCAAGGGCGAGCTGCCCTACATGACCACCGATTACTACATCGCCACCATGGTCGGCAAATCCTCC
>JAFUQU010000019.1 GCA_017472255.1 Clostridia bacterium
AGCTGCGGGACATGTGGCGGGATTTGCAGATTGCACGCTGCGACATCCCGGTACTCCGTAACAGGAGTATGAGTTTCACCTCAATTTTTCTGGCCATATATTTGGCCCTCCTTTGTTGTATTCGAAGCGACTGCTTCGCTTTTATTATACAACAAAGTGGTATCTTTGGGCAGATTTATACGGAATTTGCGCTGTTTCTACCCCCGGTACGCTTCCGTGGACTACCGGTATCCTTCCGTGGATCGGTGGTCTCTTTCGCGGGGAATATTCATTCGGATTTGGATTGCTCAAGTGCACCAGAAAACCACCGGCTATGCCGGTGGTTTTCAGTTATATTCGGCTGACGCCGAGTTCTATTGCTGCGCAGTGATATTCGCCTGCGGCGAGTGATATTGGGCTGCGCCCAGTTTGAAGTGACAAGCGGACATAGGATTTTGATATATTTGTTGATTGGAAATTTGTATATCGGGCGGTGGGGATTTTGATTCGTCATCGGTTGACGAACGGGCGATTTTGTGTTATAATTAACATACTGATTTTATTTCCATATGAAAGGAAGAAAAATAATGCCAACATTTTACAACATTTCCCGCGGCTATGACAAGCTGTCGGATGCGTTCGATGTGCGCTGCGGCGATACTCGGCTGGATGTGCTCCGATGTGATGTCTCCGCTGCGCCTATCAATCAGGTCTGGCCGGGCTATCAGCGCCCCTTTGAACAGACCGAACCGTCATGGTACACCTCGCTTGGGGTGGAGGGTGAGTTTACACTGACTATTACGCCGACCAAGCCTTTCCGCGAGGTCATCGTCCGCCCGCTGTCCAGGAAAATCACGCCGGTCATTGAAGGCGGCAGCATCAACATTGCTTTTCCCGGCGTGGGACAGTATTCCGTTGAGCTGGACGGCAGGCACCATGTGCTCACCGTTTTTGCCAATCCCGAGAAGGATTTCGGCGTCAGCGAAGGAGGCGGCGTGCTTTACTTTAGTCCCGGCGTACACAGACCGGGCATGATCGCGCTGGAGGACAATCAGACCGTTTACATCGACCATGACGCCGTGGTTTACGGCGGGTTCAGCGCGTCCGGGAAGAAAAATCTCCGCGTGCTGGGCTACGGCATTCTGGACAACTCGGAGGTCGAGCGCGGCAAAGGCTCGCCCATCGGCTTCTCCCTCTGCGAAAACGTACTGGTTGAAGGCATCACCGTCGTCAACTCCGCCGCTTGGAGTATGCACTTCGCGGGCTGCACCAACGTGAAGGTGGACAACATCAAGCTCATTGGTATGTGGCGCTACAATTCCGACGGCTGCGATTTCACCAACTGCACCAACACCCTGTTGACGGGAAGCTATCTGCGCAATTACGACGACTGCGTGGTCGTCAAGGGTTTGAAAGGCAACCGCCATCTGCCCGTCCGCAACGTACAGGCGGAAAAATGCGTCCTTTGGTGCGACTGGGGTCGGGCGCTGGAAATCGGTGCGGAAACCTGCGCGCCAACCTTCCGGGGCGTGCGGTTCACCGACTGCGACATCATCCACGGCGACTCGGTGATGATGGATCTTCAGCACGGCGACATTGCCAACATTTCGGACATCGATTTTGAGAACATCCGCTGCGAGTACACGGCTACAGCCGACGCGCCCGTTCTCCAGCAGGCGCCCGGCGAGGTCTACGTCAACCGCAATCCCGCTCATATGCCCGCGCTGTTCATCGTGCAGACGGTTCACACCATGTGGTCAACGGACGATCGCACCGGCAACATTGACAATGTGCGGTTCCGCGATATTTCGGTTGTCACCGAGGACGGGCGGATTCCGCCGTCCCGCGCCGACGCGCTGGCGGCTGACACCCATGTGAAGGGCGTACATTTTGAAAATATCACGGTCAACGGCAAAAGAATCGACAGCTTCGAAGCGCTTCACTTCCATGTTGGTCAAGGCGTGGAGGACATCGACATATGCTGAAACGCTTCTTTGCTTACTATAAACCCCATATGCGCATTTTTCTGGCAGACATGGGCGCGTCGCTGCTGGTGGCGCTCATCGGCATCGTCTACCCCATGGTCACGCGGAAAATGCTCAACGACCTGATTCCCAACCGCAACTACCGGATGGTGGTGCTGTTCGGATTGACACTGCTGGGGCTGTATTTCATGAAAATGCTGCTGAACTACTTCATCCAGTATTACGGTCACGTGATGGGCGTACGGATGCAGGCCGAGATGCGCTCGGATATGTTCCGCCAGCTGGAACGGCTGCCCTATAGCTTCTACGACGATCACGAAACCGGCAAAATCATGTCCCGCATGACCAACGACCTGATGGACATCAGCGAACTTGCACACCACGGTCCGGAAAACGTGCTGATTTCTTCCATTTCGGTAATTACCGCGTTCATCTACCTTAGTTCGATTAACTTCTGGCTGACGCTGATTATCTTCGCCTGTGTGCCGTTTTTGATCATCATCGCCGTGGCGCTTCGTAAGAAGATGCGCAACGCATTTATGAAAAGCCGCCAGTCGGTGGCGCAGATCAACGCGGCGCTGGAAAGCAGCGTATCGGGCATCCGCGTGACGAAGGCGTTCAACAACGCGAAGAAGGAGCAGGACAAATTCGAGGAGGGCAACAAGGAGTTCGTTCAGGCTCGCCGCGAAGCCTATCAGGCGATGGGACAGTTCCACTCCGGCACGGCGTTTGTCACCGACGTGTTCAACGTGGTGGTGCTCATCGCGGGCGGATTGTTCCTGTACAACGGGGCGATTCAGCTGGGCGACTACTCGGCGTTCATCGTGTCGGTGAGTATGTTCATCACGCCGGTCATGACGCTGATCAACTTCATGGAGCAATACCAGAACGGCGTCACCGGCTTCGAGCGCTTCCTTGAAATCATGGACGCCGAGCCGGAACGCGACGCGCCGGACGCGGTGGACGCAGGACGTGTGGAGGGACACATCGAGTTCCGCCACGTGACCTACGCTTACAACGATTCGAGCGATGTTCTCAAGGACATCAGCCTGAACATTCCGAAGGGCGAGACCTTCGCGCTGGTGGGACCGTCGGGCGGCGGCAAGACCACGATCTGCCATCTGATTCCCCACTTTTATGACGTAACGGACGGAGAAATCCTCATCGACGGAAAGGAAATCCACACCCTGACCGCCGAATCCCTGCGGCGAAGCATCGGCATCGTGCAGCAGGACATTTACCTTTTCAACGCAAGCATCCGGGAAAACATCCTCTACGGTCGGCTGGACGCCACCGACGAGGAGGTTGTGGAAGCCGCCAAGCGCGCCAACATCCACGACTACATCATGAGCCTTCCCGAAGGCTACGAAACCCAGATTGGCGAGCGGGGCGTGCGGCTGTCCGGCGGACAGAAGCAGCGTCTCTCCATCGCCCGCGTATTCCTTAAAAATCCCCCGATTCTCATTCTCGATGAAGCGACCAGCGCGCTGGACAACACCACCGAGATTATGATTCAGCAGGCGCTGGACGAGCTTTGCAAGGGGCGCACCACGCTGGTGGTTGCCCACCGTCTCTCGACCGTGAAGAACGCGGACGAGATCGCCGTGATCTCCGACGGTTCGATCATCGAACAGGGCAGTCACGACGAGCTGATTGAGAAAAATGGCGTTTATGCGAAGCTGTATTCACAGCAGTTTCGTGAGCAGTAATTGAAAACCAGAGGCGCTCGGTTGGGCGCCTCTGGTTTTTGTTTGATTGTGGTTGTTCGTTCCGGGCGACCATCGGTCGCCCGCCAAACGTGCGAGCAGAACCAACCTTCCCCAGCCCCTCCTCATCCCCTTCCCCACCGCAAAAAAGAATCCGCGCAAAGCGCGGATTCTTTTAATCCAATTAAGTATGACTCAGATTAGTGAGCTCTCTTCTTGGAAGCAACCACGATAGCAGCAGCGGAAACTACAGCCAGGATTGCGAAACCGATGGTCTCGTCGCCGGTGGAAGCGGATGCGTTAGCAGCAGCCTCAGCCTCAGCAGCGATCTGCTCAGCGGACTTGATAACAGTGTCAGACTCGGTGAACTTCACGGTGGTGAAGGAACCAGACACAGTGGTCAGCCACTTAACGATGACGGTGTGCTTGCCGTTGGGAACTTCGATGTCAGCAGTGAAGTCCTTAGCCTTGTCGAGAGTCCAACCACCAGTAGAACCAGCCGAGATGGTAGCAGCAGGCTCGCCCAGCGGGTCGTCGATGAAGATGCCCAGAGTAGCTGCAGCGTCGCCACCGTTAGCGTAAGAAATGGTAACCTTCTTAGCGCCCTTGGAACCGAAGTCAACGTTCGAATAAACGATCATGTCGTCCTGGTAGGAATAACCGCAGCCGTGGTTGTCAACCCACTTAATGGGGTTGGAACCGGACCAGATGTAGTCCAGGATCAGAGAACCGTTGTTGGTCAGAACGCAGCCCTCGAATGCGTTGTAGGAGGGCAGATCCTTCATGGTGCTAGCAACAGTCTTGGTGGTCTTGATTTCCTTGTCAGCCTCAACGAACTGAATCCAGTCATAAGAACCGGACTTATCGTTGGTAGCGATGAAGTAAACGTTGTGCTTACCTGCGGAAACCTGGACGTCAGCCTTGAACTCCTGATGGTTCACGATCTCAGAACCCTTGGTAGTACCAGCCTTTACAGAGAACTCTGCAACGGGGTTACCGAAGATGTTGTCAACGTAGATCGCGAAGGTGGTGGGTTCATCCGTAGCGGGGTCCTGAAGATGGTAACCGAAGTTTACGATTACCTGCTTAGCACCCTTGGAACCGAAGTCCACGTCCTTGTAGCCAGCGGTGTCACCGTAACCGTTACGACCGGTACCATAGTTACCAGCGTAGCAGAATGCGTTGCCACCCTGACCCTTGTTAGAATTGTAACCGTTGTTATCCCACATAATAGTGGTCTTGTCGGTTACGCGGAAGGTCTCCTTGTCGAATGCAGAAGTGCCAGCGGCCGAGGTGGGCATAGCAAAAGCTGCAACGATAAGGAGCATTGCCAGGGAAAGGGAAAGAAGCTTTTTCATCTGGTTATCCTCCAAATGTGAAATTTATTTAAGCCTACAAAATATGTTTCCGCATACTTTGAATGCTTACGGTAATACTATAACATAAAAAAACCGAAATGTCAATACTTTAGTCATAAATTTCTGCGATATTTTTTTCAAAAATCCCCCCAAAAAAGCGTTTTCGCCGTTCTGCACAAAAAAGTTGTTTTCAATTTTACGTATCGGATTCACCGCGGTATCACGCTAACGCAATAGCAGCGTGCACAATAAAGTTGTGGGAAAAATTTCATCGCCCCCTAAGTTGACTATTGACGGCACTTCGCTTTTATGATATAATTAAATGGTAAATATTTATATGGAGGTGTGTCGGACATCCATGATTAAACTTGACGCAACCGTTCGCCGGGAATCGCGCTACATCGCGGGCTGGGTGCTTGTGCTGAGCCTTGTGATGGAGGCGGTGTTTCTGGTGATCGGACAGTGGGATTATACCGTCCTGCTGGGCAATCTGCTCGGCGGCAGTGTGGCGACGTTCAACTTCCTGCTGATGGGAATGACTGTACAGCAGGCATTGGAAAAGGAGGAAAAAGAATCTAAAGATTTTATGCGAACCTCCCAGACTCTGCGCACATTGATGCAGTTTCTGGCGGCGGTGCTGGGTGTGGCGCTTCCCTGCTTCTCCATTCCGGCGACGCTGATTCCCCTGTTTTTCCCTCGGATCGCCATCGCGTTCCGCCCGCTCTTTGACAAAAAGAGCGCTGACAATTCCAAGGAGGTGTAATTTTTTATGGAAATACGCAGCCACCGCTTCCGGGTGGTTGACATTCTCCTGCTCTGCGGCGTAATCCTGCCGCCCGTTCTCGGTATGGTAATCAAAATCCTCACCAATTCGCCATCTGGCGGCATTGAAATTTCGGGCGCACGGATTTACTTCACCCTCGACCTTCCCTTCCAGTCCCTGCCCATCACCGAGGCGCAGGTGAACTCCTGGCTGGTCGTCATCTCAATTTTCTTCTTATGTCTATATCTCACCCACGGGCTTGCCGTGAAGGCAGTTACAAAACGCCAGCTGCTGGCCGAGTGGATTGTAAAAACCACCGAAAACATGATAAGCGGCAACATGGGCGACTATTTTATCAAGGTCGCGCGGGGCGCCTTCGCACCCTTTGTGGCGGGCATCATGGCGCTGTCGGCGTTCTCGAGCCTGCTGTCCCTGCTGGGACTGTACGCGCCCACCTCGGACATCAACGTTTCGGCGGGCTGGGCTTTGCTCGTCTTCATTCTGATCACTTATTATAAGATGAAGTGCGGTCTTCCCCATTACCTGAAGAGCTTCGCCGAGCCGGTGGCGTTCCTGACGCCGCTGAACGTGATCAGCGAAGTCGCAACCCCCGTGTCCATGGCGTTCCGTCACTACGGCAACATCCTGTCCGGCTCGGTCATTTCGGTGCTGGTGGCGTCGGCGCTTCAGGGACTGTCCAGTATGCTGCTGGGCTGGCTGCCGGGCTTTCTCGGCGACATTCCCTTTCTGCAAATCGGCATTCCGGCGATTCTGTCGCTCTACTTCGACATTTTCGGAAGCCTTTTGCAGGCGTTCATCTTCGCCATGCTGACCATGCTCTACGTGTCCGGCGGCTTCGCCATCGACGACTGGGAGCTGCTTCAGGCGAAAAAGAAACAGAAACTTCAAACCCAACAATAAAATTCTGGAGGAATAAAAAATGCTGGAACTCGCAATTGGTATTATCTTAGGCTGCTGCGCGCTGGGCGCGGGCATGGCAATGATCGCCGGTATCGGCCCCGGTATCGGTGAAGGAAACGCGGTTGCAAAGGCCTGTGAGGCCATTGGACGCCAGCCTGAGTGCAAGGGCGCGGTCACAACCACTATGCTGATGGGCTGCGCCATCGCCGAGACCACAGGTCTGTACGCGCTGGTTATCGCCATCCTGCTGATCTTCCTGGCTCCCGGCCGCTTCGTGAATATTCTGCTGGAATCCATCCGGTAAGTTCGGGGGAACGGTATGCAGAACCTGGAAGTTATTTCGGTAAATCTGTGGCAGATTCTGATTTCGCTCTGCAACCTGCTGATTATTTTTTTAATATTGAAGAAATTTCTCTACGCCCCGGTGAAAAAGATGCTGGCAGCCCGTCAGGCTGAGATCGACAGCGATTACGCCGCCGCCGATGAAGCCCGCCGCGCCGCCGAATCCGACCGCGCCGCCTACGCCGAAAAGCTGTCCGCCGCACAGGCGGAGGCCGATGAAATGCGCAAGCGCGCCGTCGCCGACGCGGAGCACCGTTCGGACAAAATCCTCGCCGAGGCGAAGGAAAAGGCGGACAGCATGGTTCGCGCCGCCGAAAACGAGATTGCGCTGGAGCGTCAGAAGGCGACGGACGATATCAAAAAGGAAATCGCCGAGGTTTCCACGCAGATCGCGGGCAAGCTGCTGGAGCGTGAGATCGACGAGAACGATCACCGTGAGCTGATCGATTCGTTCATCGACAAGATCGGAGAGCGGTCATGAACGGCGTGGCAAGCGAATACGCGGCTGCCTTATGGGCGCTCGCATCGGAGGAAAACCTCGCCGACACGCTGTCGGGCGATCTTGGCACGCTGAGGGCGGTGCTTCTTGAAAATCCCGCTTATGTGGATTTTCTCGCAACGCCCAGCATTCCGGCGTCGGAGCGCTGCGAGGCGGCGGAGAAGGCGCTTGGCGGAGGGCTGCACGAGTATGTGGTATCCTTCGTAAAGCTGCTCTGCGAGCGGGGGCATATTCGGGAGGTCTTTGGCTGCATCGACGAGTACGAGCGGCTGAAAGCCTTCGCGGACGGGATTTCCACAGCTCTGGTGAAAAGCGCGGTCCCCCTCTCCGACGGGGAGAAGGAATCGCTGCAAGCAAGCCTTGAGAAGAAGCTGGGACACCGGGTACGGCTGGACTGCGTGGTGGACGAAAGTCTGCTGGGCGGCGTAATCGTGCGGGTGGACGGCAAGGTCATGGACGGCAGCCTGCGGCACAAGCTGTCCAACATTAAGGAAGTGATAACAAAATGAGTCTTCGACCCGAAGAAATCAGCAATATCATCAAAGATCAGATTAAAAACTACAATTCCCGCATTGAGATGACCGAAACGGGTACGGTCATTCTGGTGGGCGACGGCATCGCGCGGGTCTACGGTCTGCGCAGCTGTATGTCAAACGAGCTGCTGGAGTTTGAGGACGGCAGCTACGGCATGGCACAGAATCTGGAAAACGAGACGGTTTCGGTGGCGGTTCTGTCGGACAAAAACAGCATCCGCGAAGGCACGATTGTGAAGCGCACCGGGCGGGTTCTGTCGGTTCCGGTGGGCGAAGCCATGCTGGGACGCGTCGTTGACGCGCTGGGGCAACCTATTGACGGCAGGGGGCCGATTGAGACGTCGGCGACCCGTCCCATTGAATCGGAAGCCCCGGGCATCATCGAGCGCAAGAGCGTTTCTGTGCCGCTTCAGACCGGCATCAAGGCCATCGACAGCATGATTCCCATCGGACGCGGTCAGCGTGAGCTAATCATCGGCGACCGCCAGACGGGTAAGACGGAGATCGCGCTGGACACGATCATCAATCAGAAGGGGCAGAACGTGCTCTGCATCTACGTAGCCATCGGTCAGAAAAGCACGTCGGTGGTGCAGATTGCGAACGAGCTGGAACGTGCGGGCGCGATGAGCTACACAATCATCGTATCGGCGTCCGCGTCCCAGAGCGCGCCTTTACAGTATATCGCGCCCTATTCGGGCTGCGCCATGGCGGAATATTTCCGCGAACAGGGCAAGGACGTGCTGATCGTTTACGACGATTTGTCCAAGCACGCGGTGGCTTACCGTGCGCTGTCGCTGCTGATCCGCCGCCCGCCGGGACGCGAGGCTTTCCCGGGCGACGTTTTCTACCTGCACAGCCGGCTTTTGGAACGTGCAGCCTGCGTTGCGCCGGAATACGGCGGAGGCAGCATCACCGCTCTGCCGATCATCGAGACCCAGGCGGGCGACGTTTCGGCGTATATTCCGACCAACGTGATTTCCATCACGGACGGACAGATTTTCCTTGAGACCGAGCTTTTCCACTCGGGCGTCATGCCGGCAATCAACCCGGGCATTTCTGTGAGCCGTGTGGGCGGCTCGGCGCAGCTCAAAGGCATGAAGAAGGTTTCCGGTCCGCTGAAGCTGCTTTATTCGCAGTACCGGGAGCTTCAGTCCTTCGCCCAGTTTGGCAGCGATTTGGACGCGGACACCAAGGCGCGTCTTGCGCTGGGCGAACGGATCGTGGAAGTGCTGAAACAGGGGCGGAATTCTCCTGTGCGGGTAGGCTGTCAGGTGGCGATTGTGTTCGCCGTAACGAACGGCTGGCTCGATCCGGTTCCGGTTTCGCGGGTACACGAGTACGAGCAGCGGCTCTGCGACAAGCTGGAGGCGGGCTATGCCGATCTGCTGGCGTCCATCGAATCGGGCAGCTGGTCGGACGAGGACATCGCCGGCTTAAAACAGGCGCTGGGCGAGCCGACCGCCGAGTACACCGCTCCGGCGGAGAAAGGCTGATGAACCGTGGGAGCTGATACCAAAGCCTTACGCAGCCGCATTAGAAGCGTAGACTCCACGCTGCATCTGACCAAGGCCATGGGTCTGGTGGCGTCGTCGAAGATCCGCCGCGCCACGGAAGCCATGGTAAAGAGCCGTGAATACGTTGCGTCGGTGCAGTCGGTCATCGAGCGTCTGGCGTCCTCCCGCGAGTGTATGCGCAGTCCGTATATGCAGGTTCGCAGCAGCGAACTCTCTCGGACGCGGATTATCGTGATCGCGGGCGACCGAGGTCTTGCGGGCGGCTACAACGCGAACATCTTCCGCTTCACGGCAGCCTACGCGGGCGCGCAGTTCATCCCGATCGGCAAACGCGCCTGCGACAAATTCGGCGAAGGCATCCTCAGTGCGGAGCACTGCACCGCCGCCGACATCTCAACGCTTTCCCACCGTCTCTGCGCCGAATTCGCCTCCGGCGAATTCGACCGTCTGGGCATCATCTCCACGCGCTATGTATCGATGCTGTCTCAGGAGCCGTTCATCCAATGGCTTCTCCCGCTTACAAAAGCAGACGGCGTTCCCTCCTCCGGCACAATCCTCTTTGAGCCGGACGAAATCGACATCCTGAACGCCGCCGTCCCAACCTACGTGACCGGTCTAATCGTAGGCGCCGTCCGCGAAAGCTTTACCTCCGAGGTCGCCGCCCGCCGCACCGCCATGGATTCCGCCGGCAAAAACGCCGCCGAAATGATCGACCGTCTCCAGCTCCAATACAACCGCGCCCGCCAGGGTGCTATCACTCAGGAGATTACTGAGATTGTGGCGGGGGCTGGAAATTAGTTGGAGTATGGCGGGCTGTCTGGGGGAAGCGATAGCGCACTTGGCAGTTGACCGCGGGGGGTTACGGTCGCTTTCATGCCCTCGCCCTGCGAGGGCGTAGAAAAGGCTCCGCAAAAGCTTTATGGAGAGGGATACTTGTATTACCCACGAGACGGTTTACCGTCTCGGAAGTCATTGCTCCCTTCGCAGAACGCTTTTGTACCCGCCGCTCGTTGGTGCTATGCGCTTGAGCACTCTGGATGCGCCGGCTCCACGCGACCGTAGGTCGCATGGCCCCGCACCATTACGTCGGCTTAGATTGCGTAGATTTGTTTGTTTTTTTAAGTTAGTTTATTTTTAACATTTTTTCTTTCGTTATTTTCCGAAGGAGGATGAAGTTTGGCAAACACAAAAAAAGGCATTGTGGCACAGGTTATGGGACCTGTTGTCGATGTCCGCTTTGATGAGGGCGGACTGCCGTCCATATACAACGCGCTGACCATTCCTATGGGTGATCGGACGCTGACGGTTGAAGTGGCGCAGCACATTGGTGACAACACCGCACGCTGCATCGCCATGGCTTCCACGGACGGTCTTGCCCGTGGGGTTGAGGTTACGGACACGGGCGCTGCCATCAGCGTTCCCGTGGGTGAGCAGACGCTGGGGCGCATCTTCAACGTACTGGGCGATGCGGTGGACAACAAGCCCGCGCCCACAGACTGCGAGCGCTGGAACATCCATCGTCCCGCGCCCGGCTACGATGAGCTTTCCACCTCCACCGAGATTCTCGAGACCGGCATCAAGGTTATCGACCTGATTTGTCCCTACTCCAAGGGCGGCAAGATTGGTTTATTCGGCGGTGCGGGTGTAGGCAAGACGGTACTGATCATGGAACTGATCAACAACATTGCCAAGGAGCACGGTGGTTTATCGGTATTCACCGGTGTGGGCGAGCGCACCCGTGAGGGCAACGATCTTTACAATGAGATGTTGGAATCGGGGGTTCTGAACAAGACCTCGCTGGTTTACGGTCAGATGAACGAGCCGCCCGGAGCACGTATGCGCGTGGCGCTGTCCGGTCTGACGATGGCGGAATATTTCCGCGACACGGAAGGACAGGATGTGCTGCTTTTCATAGACAACATTTTCCGCTTCACCCAGGCAGGCTCGGAGGTTTCCGCGCTGCTGGGACGTATGCCCTCGGCGGTGGGATATCAGCCCACGCTGGCGACGGAGATGGGTGCGCTTCAGGAGCGGATCACCTCCACCAAGCGGGGTTCGATCACGTCGGTACAGGCGGTTTATGTGCCTGCGGACGACCTGACCGACCCGGCGCCTGCCACCACCTTCGCCCACCTGGATGCGACGACGGTGCTGGCGCGTTCGATTGCATCGCTGGGCATTTATCCGGCGGTTGACCCGTTGGAATCCACGAGCCGCATTCTGAGTCCGGACATTCTGGGAGCGGAGCATTACCGGGTCGCTCGGGAGGTACAGCGCATTCTCCAGCGTTACAACGAGCTGATGGACATCATTGCCATCATGGGCATGGACGAGCTGTCGGACGAGGACAAGCGTCTGGTATCGCGTGCGCGCAAGGTACAGCGTTTTCTGTCCCAGCCGATGCACGTTTCGGAGAAGTTCAACGGCTTTCCCGGCGTTTACGTGCCGCTGTCCGAGACGATTCGCGGTTTTGCGGAAATCATCGACGGCAAGCACGACGACCTGCCCGAGTCGGCGTTCCTGTTTGTGGGAACGATTGACGAAGCGGTGGAGAAAGCGAAGCGGTCATGAACACCTTCCGTCTGAAAATCTCCACGCCGGACGGCAATGTGTTTGACGGCCAGACGGCGAAGCTGGATCTTCGGGGCGTCGGCGGCGAGCTGGCGGTCATGGCGGGGCATATTCCGTTCATGACGGCGGTAAAGCCGGGCGTCTGCCGGGTAATGGACGGGGACGGCAGCGTTCGCCGGGGCAGCTCGGACGGCGGGCTGCTGAACGTTTCCGCCGACGGCACCACGCTGCTGGTCGGATGCTTTACGTGGGATGAATAGAGAAAAAGGCAGGGCGCCGCTTACGCGGCGCCCTGCCCTGCTTTATGCGATTACTGGTCGTAGTTGTCGAAGGTTTCAAACACGCTTTCGTAGTGTGCCTTCACTGCCTCGATGTTGGAAGCGTAGTAGGAGGCGAAGGTAGCTTCCCCTTTCTGCACCAGCGTTTCGATGACGAAGCCGAAGCCCTTCCAGTTGTCGTAGATGTAACCGAAGTCGTAGACACGCTTGCTCATGACATAGTCGATCATGGCGATGGATTCATCGTCACGGGCGCCCTTCTGCTTGAGGGCGATTTCGTAGTAGATCGGGATTACATTGCGGTAGGTCTCGGCGTTCAGCGCCTCGGTGATGATGCCGGCGCGCTCGGTATTCACCACGGTCTTGGGGATGGACATGGTGGTGAAGCCACCGTCCACGATGGTGATGTAATCTTCCTGCTCCTCATCCCACTTCGGATAGGGGATGATGCCGTAGTCGTGATCCACGTCGCGCAGGTAGTTGATGCCCGATTCCAGCATAGCGCTGGCAAACAGCGTCGTGCCCTCCGCCAGCTTTTCAACGCCGATGTAGTTGCGGTTTCCGGCGCTGTTGTAGTAGGTGGTATCGTAGCAAGTGCCGTCGGAGTTGACGCAGACGTCGATGAGCTTCTGGATGGTGTCGTTGGTCTTTTCCACGTTCATCACGACCTCGCCGTCTTCGATGATCATGCCGCCGAAGCTCCAGAGATACGCGCCGATGTTGCTGGCAACGGAGGTGGTGTATCCGAAGAAGTCCTCCACCGTGTCAACCTCATTGTTCATGTTCAGGTCGCGGTAAATATCCTTGGTATAGGTGTGCAGCGCATCGATGGTCCATTTTCCGTCGTAAACCAGCTCGTACAGATCGGGAATCTTGTAGGATTCGGCTTCAACCTTATCGAAATAGATCGAATAGGTACGTCCGATGGTGGTCAGGCAGAAATCGCCCACCGCCTGGAAATGCTTGCCGTTATAGGTCAGACATTCGGTATTGGACGGCGACCACCAGGGCTGGTCGAAGTTGATGTACGGGATATCGTGCAGGTTGTAAAGCACCTCGCCCATGACCCACTTGTTGGCTTCGATGGTGTGTTCGCAAAGCAGCTGGTAAGTGTCGTCACCCGCCGTTACCGAGCGGAGCACGTCGCTGGCCATTGCCTGCCAGTCCTGAGAATCGAAGACCAGCTTCACATTGAAGCGATCCTCCACCGCCTTGTTGCGGTCGTAAATGGCGTCGCTGAGGCTTTCGCCGGTGGTTTCCTCGGTGTAGAAGCCAGTTTCGCAGTAGGTGTTGATGCCGATGAGGAATTCCTCGCCGCCGAAGTCCGCCTCGGGCAGATCATCCTGCGCCGCCGCGTGGGCGTCGAAGAAACTCAGCTCCTTGGTATCGACGGGCTGGGCTGTCGTGCCGCCGGATACGGTGGTATCCGTAGACTGCGACGGCGTGTCAGAACAGGAAAGGGCTGTGGTCAGCAAAGTGGTAAACAGCAGTATTAGAGAAATTTTGCGTTTCATGATGTACCTCCATTATTTAATTCAACAATAGTATAGCACATCGCGCCCCACCCATCAAGTCGCTTACTTGGCATAAAACTGCGCTATTTTCGCATTCGTTTCAAAAAAAGGTTGACAAGCGCGCAAAAATGCGGTATCCTATTATCAGGGGGGGATTCATCATGAACGTGGAAACCAAGTGGATTGATCAATTTGACGACTTCCGCGAAACCAGCTATTATTTTCAGCTTACGCTGGGACGGGAGCTTTATTCCGGCAGACACAACCACGAATTTTATGAAATTCTGTATTTTGTCAGCGGCAGCTGTGTTCATGAGGTGGACGGAACGCTGCTGCAATTGCAGGAGGGGAGCCTTCTGCTGCTGTCGCCGCCCCGGGTGCATCGTTCCCTGTCGCAGGCGGACAATACCAACTTAGCCGTTCTTTCGGTGACGGTGGAAGAAATGCGGAAATTTCTCATGCCCTACGGGTTTGACGATCTGCCCGGCGGGATGCTGTCTTTGACGGTGCGCCCGGACGAGCGCCCCCGGCTGAACCGCCTGTCCCGGGAAGGGCTGACGGTGGATGAAGCTGCGTTTCCGCAGCGTATGCGGCTGATGCTTGGACAGCTGCTGTCCATTGGTCTGGAGCAGGATGACGGACGGGAACAGATGCCCGCCGGCTTCACCCGCATTCTCGCGCAGATGAACACGCTGGAAAACGCGGCGGAGGGAATCGACGCCTTTCTGCGAATCTCCAATTTCAGCCACTCCCAGCTATGCCGCCTGACCCGGCGCTGGCTGAACATGACGCCCGGGCAGTATGTCAACGACGTCCGCCTGCGCCATGCTTACGAGATGATCGCCTACTCTGAGCTGGATTATGAGACGATCTGCGAAACGGTTGGCTTCTCCAGCTTCAGCCACTTCTGCAAGCTCATTCAGAAAGCCTATCACATGACCCCGGCGAAAATCCGCCTGCAAGCCGCAAAGCAGGCTCGTACCATATGAGACAGGTGCCTTTCGGCACCTGTCTCATTCATATTCAACCCTTTACTTCGTCGAACACACGCACATAATCCACCACAAAGGTGTCGCCCACGGCCAGCTTTGCGGCGTCGCTGGCGCAATGGTTTGCGCCGCGATAACCCTGCACCTCGGTGGAAATCAGGATGAACTGCGGAATCTGCGACACCGGACCGTCCACGTGACCGTCCTCCACGCCGTCGATGTAATAGGTGTAGCCGTCCTCATTCCAGAGCATGGCGAAGGTGTGGTATTCGTCCAGATTCAGCCCGGACGCGCCCTTACCGGTATCGACGCGCACATGGTCGGGACCGTAGCCGCCGTAATGGTTGCAGTGATGGATGCAGTTTCCCGGGCTGAAAGACTCCATAATGTCGTTCTCGATGCCGGAGAATTCCGGGTCAAGGCTGCTGCCGATGACCGGCGACTGGAGCCAGAACGCCGACCACCAGCCGTCCTTCTTCTGTAATTTGCAACGGCACTCGAAATAGCCGTATTTTTTCAGGAATTTGTGCTGATTCAGCTTGCCGATGGGCCAGACCAGACCGCCTCCGAAGGTGGGCTTATCCGACACCGCCGCGTCCATGAAGTTGTACCCCGTCTGAAGCTGGGACGAACAGATTTCGCCGTCCTTTTCGTAGACGGTGAATACCGCGTTGGAGCTGCCATCCAGCGCGACGCCCTCCGTGCCCCATGTGATGTGGCGCTTGCCCATCATGCACAGGCGGTAGTCCCATTTTGTCATGTCCAGCTCGGTTCCGTCGAACTCGTCGTTCCAGATCAGCTTCCATTGCTTCCCGTCGGGGAGCCAGCTGGGGACATGACCTTCCACTTCGTATTTCTGCATATCGTTTGCCTCCGTTATCGAAAAATTATCGCTTGACAATCCGTCTCGCTTGTGATACAATGGTATTATACCACGATTTCCGCCCGATTGCTATACAGAATCTTAGCAAAAAACTTTAGAAATCTTATCATGAATCTGACTTTTCCCCTGCCGACCCTGACCGGGCTTGGCATCTACAATTCCGACAGCATTTCCCGCGCCCGGGGAAGCGTCTCCAACCCGCGCACCACCGTGTGGTACGAGCTGGAGCTTCCCACCGACGACGGCGGCACCTCCTTCATCGACGGCGCGGAGTTTCCCATCCGACGGGATCACCTGCTCTGCATCCATCCGGGGCAGGAGCGGTACACCCGCTTCCCTTTCCGGTGCTATTACGTTCATTTTTCGGCGGAGGGCGAACTCTGCGGGATGCTGGACAATCTGCCGCCCCGCATTCAGATGTCGGACGTGAAGCACGCCGAGCGGCTCTTCCACGACATCATCAACGCCGCCGGAGGAAGCGATGAAGACAAGCTGATCATTCACAGCCGTCTTTTGGAGCTGATTTGGCTCATTCGCGCCGACAGCCGCCGCACCTCCGTCACCAGTTTCCCCGACAGCGAGCT
The DNA here is from genome assembly GCA_017472255.1 of Clostridia bacterium. GTDB lineage: Bacteria > Bacillota > Clostridia > Oscillospirales > CAG-272 > Flemingiibacterium. The sequence continues at coordinate 16,420 of JAFUQU010000019.1, forward strand.
GATCGCCGCCGCCCTCGATTACATCGACCGGCACATCGATCAGCCCATCACGCTGGAATCGCTGGCCGCCAGCCAGCACGTCAGCCCGGTCTATTTCCACCGCCTGTTCAAGAATGCCGTCGGCGTCACGCCTTACCGCTTTATTTTGGACAAAAAGCTCTCCATCGCGAAGAATCAGCTGCTGATGACCAGCAAATCCTGTTTGGACATCGCGCTGGGGCTGGGATTCACGTCGCAGTCGTACTTCAATTATACCTTCCGGAAGGAAGTGGGCGTCAGCCCGCTGCAATATCGCAAGCGATGGTATATGAAATATCCGGAGTAAAAAAACACGCCCATGCGAACGCATGGGCGTGTCCATTTTATTCCTCATTCTCCGCCAGAAACCGCTTCCAGCGCATGACGCAGTACACGCATACCGCCGTTCCGACGGCGGCCACGACAAACCACGTCACAATCGTGAAGTGCCAGCCGAAGCTCTCCTCCAGCACCGCCACAAAGTAAGTGGAAATGCTGCTTCCTACATATGTAAATGCGTTGAGCAGACCGGAAATCGTGGAAACCTTGCCGTACTTTCGGAAATACGGCGGAACGCGGCTGATCAGCATCAGGTTCACGCCGTGCATACAGCCGGTAATCAGCGCCATCATAACCACTGCGGCGGCGGGGCTTTTGTCGAACAGCGGAATCAGCGCCAGCGCTGCCGCCGCGCCGGTGCCGAACAGGACGGCGGCGGTTACGACCTCGTTGTTCAGCTTTCTTTGAATCGCTGCGGCGGCGTTGTAGCTGAACACGCCGAAGATCGGCAGAACGATGCCCGTGAGAATCGACACGGAGGACGAGAAGCTGAAGGTGTCCGCGATAAGGGTTGGCATCCACGTGGTCACGCCGTCCCGGAGAATGCCCTGAAGGATGATCACAACCGCCATGGGAATCAGCATCAGCATGATTGTCCGGTTGCGCAGGATGGACGGGCTGTCATCGTCCGCAGAAGGCTTCTTCGGCTGAGCGTCGCCCTTCGGCGCAAGCAAATGCCACGCCAGCGCCATCAGCAGCGCGCCGACCGCGCCGATAAAGAAAATCGTCTTCCAGCCCGACAGCTCGATGCAGACCGGCGCAAGCAGATAAACCACGATCGTCGCCGCCGAGCTTGCCGCAGAAACCCATACGCAGGCGCGGTTGTAGTTTTCCTTGTCCAGGTGCGTGACCATCATCCGCACCAGCGGCGGCCAGAACATCGCCTGACAGAAGCCGTTCACGCCCCAAAGCAGGGTCATGGCGGCGATGCTTCCCATGAAGGGCATCAGGATATTGCAGACGGCGGTGGCGGTCATGCCGATGATGATCAACAGGCGGGGCTTGACCTTATCGCCGATGAAGCCGCTGATCAACTGTCCCACGCCGTAGGTGAAGAAAGCGGCGGTGCTGACCATGCCCGCCTGGCGCTTGGTAACGGTCATGTCGTCGATGATTTCGGTGATAACCGCGCCGTAATTGATGCGGGTCAGGTAGCTGGTGAAATATACCATCGTGCAGAGCGACATAAACAGGAAGATTCTGCGCCCTTCCTTTGTCTTCATTAATGTTGTCATTATTCCTCTCCCATAATCAGTTCGATGCCTTTTTCCCGCCACAGATTGGCGACCCGTCGGTCGAGGGCGCTGTCGGTGACTACCGCGTCCACCTCATCCAGTTCGCAAATGCGGATGGGCGCGTTGCTCTCGAATTTGCTGCTGTCCGCCAGCACGTAGGTGTGGTCGGAGATGCCGATCATCCCCCGGTACATATTGTACAGCTCGCCGATGGTGATCGCCACGCCGCATCGCAGCGACAGCGTGGACGGAAAGATGAAGCATTTGCTCACATGAAGGCGGCGCAGGGTTTCCTCCGCGATAAATCCGCCGTAATAATGCTCCGCCGCCACATAATCGCCGCCCACCGCCCGCAGGCAGAACCCGCTCTTTTCGGCAAGGATGTCCAGCACGTCTTTGGAATAGGTGACTACCGTCAGCTCCTGAAAGTGCTTTGCCAGAATCGTGGCAAATTCAATGGCTGTACTGCCCGTGTCCACGGCGATCACGTCCTTCTCCCGAATCAGGCGCATAGCCGTTTCGCACAGTTCCCGCTTTTTGTCCACATTCTCGTCCACACGCTGTGCCAGCGCCGCGAAGGCGTGCTCCGGGTCGCCAATCGCCATGGCGCCGCCATGGACGCGCAGCAGCTTATTGTACGCCTCCAGATGGGCTAAATCCCGCCGCACCGTCTCGGTGGAAACGCCGAACCGCTCCGTCAGCTCAGTGACCGTCACCGACTGCTGGGCCTCCAGCAGGGTTAATATCGCTTTGTATCGTTCGTTCGCAAACATTCAAACATACCTCCACATAAACACACAACAGTATACCACAGAAACCCTCCCATGTCAAGGGGTTGGCGAAGAATTTTTCGAACGATTTTTTCTGAAAATCCCTTGACATCAGGAATCCGGCGTGCTATAATAGGCGTGTGCGATTGGTTGGGTTTTGTTTGAATCCCGACCGAATAATTCTGAATGAAATCCAAAGGAGATTATCATTATGGGAAAAGTTATCCTCATTCTCGTGGACGGTATGCGTCCGGACGGTCTGATGCAGTGCGGCAATCCCCGCCTTGAAAAGCTGCTTGAGGGCAGTTCCTACACCCTCGGCGCGCGGACGGTCATGCCCTCCGTCACCCTGCCCTGCCATATGTCCCTCTTTCACAGCGTCGATCCCGACCGCCACGGCATCATCTGCAACACCTACACCCCCATGGTGCGCCCGATGGAGGGTCTGTTCGAGCGTTTGAAGGCGGCAGGCAAGAAATCCGGCTTCTACTACAGCTGGGAGCAGCTGCGCGATCTGGCGCGGTTCGATACGCTGAACGAATCGCTGCTCAAGAACCTGCACCAGCAGCCCGACACCGACAAAACCCTCACCGCCCGCGCTGTCGAGTACATCAAGGCGGAGTCCCCCGACTTCATGTTCCTCTACATGGGCGAGACCGACGAGGTCGGTCACAAGTACGGCTGGATGAGCCCGGAATATCTGGCGAAAATCAGCAGCGCAGTGGACAACGTACTGGCGCTGGATGAAGCCTTCGCCGACGAGTACACGCTGATTCTCATCGCCGACCACGGCGGACACGGACGCGGACACGGCTCGGATATGGCGGAGGACATGACCATTCCGGTGGTCTTCCGGGGCGCTGGCGTCAGCGGCAGAGAGCTGGGCGAGGTTTCGATCAAGGACATCGCGCCCACCATCGCGTCCATCACAGGCGCGACGCCCGCCGACGAATGGGAAGGAAAAATCGTCGAATTCTGACTTGACAATCCCACCGTGCCTGTGCTATAATATATAATATTGTAAAAAAAGATCACAGGAGCGATGGATTCATGAAAACAGGACTGGTATTGGAAGGCGGCGCCATGCGCGGTATGTACACGGCGGGCGTGCTGGACGTGATGATCGAAAACGACATCCGTGTGGACGGCGTAATCGGCGTATCGGCGGGCGCGGTTTTCGGCTGCAACTACAAATCCGGGCAGATCGGGCGTTCAATCCGCTACAACGAGAAATACTGCCGCGATCCCCGCTATTGCAGCGTCCGCTCGCTGCTTTTCACCGGCGACCTCTACAACGAAAAATTCTGCTATCATGACATTCCCGAGACCCTCGACCCCTTCGACAACGACGCTTTCATCAAAAATCCCACCCCCTTCTGGGTGGTCTGCACCGACGTGAACACCGGTGAACCGGTCTATCATCTCTGCACCGACTGCGGCGCGGAGGATTTGCAGTGGATGCGGGCGTCCGCGTCCATGCCGCTGGCATCCCGGGTGGTGAAGGCGGGCGGCTATGAACTGTTGGATGGCGGCGTGTCCGATTCGATTCCGCTAGCCTGGTTCCGCGCTCAGGGTTACGAACGCAACATCGTCATTCTCACCCGCCCCGAAGGCTACCGCAAGGAGCCGACCTCCGCGCTTCCGCTGATGAAGCTGGCGCTTCACCGCTATCCGAAGCTGGTTGAGCGGATGGCCAACCGCCACAACGACTACAACGCCGCCGTGGAACTGGTGGAAAGCGACAAATCGGGCAACACGCTGCTGCTCCGTCCCAGCCGCGCACCGGGCGTCAAGCGTGTGGAGCGCGATCCCGCCAAGCTGCGGGCGCTGTACAACCTCGGTCGCGAGGACGCGCTGGCAAGGCTGGAGGAAATCCGGACGTTTGTGTTAAATTGACGGAACATTTGATGAAAGCAAAGCGGGGACTTGTGAAAAACGCCAATTTCGCGGATTTTTTGCAAGTCCTCTTGACATTTGCGAGATTGTGTGCTATAATATCATATGTTAAGTCCTAAGACCACAGGTTAGCTGATCGTTGATCAGCGGGTAAAAGCTCGTCTTTCCTGTCGAGGATGATTTTTCAGAATATTCTCCCTTATGGGATTGTTTTGTCAAGTCTTTCGCTCGGGTCTGTGTCTCGGGACGAAGGATTTTTTATTTATCCCCGGGAGGTGAAATATATGCCAAGTGAGAAGATTTTAGCTCAGAAGCAGCAGGTTGTTGCTGAGCTCACTGAAAAGATCAAGTCCGCTTCTTCGGGCGTCATCGTAAACTACTCCGGTATCACGGTTGCAGACGACACTGCTCTGCGCGCTGCCCTTCGTAAGGCTGGCGTCGAGTACTCCGTCTACAAGAACTCCACAACCGGCAGAGCCTGCGAGAATGCAGGTTACGGTGAACTCAAGAACGTTCTTGAAGGCATGACCGCAATCGCAATCAGCAATGATGATCCGGTCGCTCCGGCGAAGATTCTGAAGGAATACGCCGAGAAGATCGAAACCTTCGAACTCAAGGGCGGCTTCGTTGACGGAGGCGTTCTCGATCAGAAGGGTGTTGAAGCTCTGGCCGCAATCCCCTCGAAGCCCATTCTGGTGGGCAAGATGCTGGGCTCGCTCCAGAAATCGCTCTATGGTCTCGCTTATGTACTTCAGGCGAAGATCGACAAGGAAAACGGCGGCGCAGAAGCTCCCGCCGAGGCATAAGTCTCAGACTTATCCATCACATTATTTTTTATAATTCAGGAGGTATTTCAAAATGGCTACCGAAAAGACTACCGCTATCTTAGAAGAAATTAAAGCTCTTACCATCCTCGAGCTGGCTGACCTGGTGAAGGCTCTGGAAGAGGAATTCGGCGTTTCCGCCGCTCCCGTCGCTGTTGCTGGCGGCGCCGCTGCAGCTGCTGCTCCCGCTGAGGAAGAGAAGACCGAGTTTGACGTCGTTCTCACCGGCGCTGGCGCTAACAAGCTGGCTGTTATCAAGGTTGTTCGCGAACTGACCGGTCTGGGTCTGAAGGACGCGAAGGATCTGGTTGAGGGTGCTCCCAAGACCGTTAAGGAAGGCGCTTCCAAGGAAGATGCCGAGGCTATCAAGGCAAAGCTCACCGAGGCTGGCGCTTCTGTCGAGCTGAAGTAAGTTTCTACTTCGATCATCAAAATCCCGTGTCGGAAATGCCCGACACGGGATTTTTCTATGCTTTTTTCTCCGCTTCCTCGAGGCTTGGGTAGAAGGCGATATATTCGATAAAGCAGACCGCGTCCGGGGACGGTTCCCGCTCGCCGAAGGGCAGATAGCGGAACTGGCGGATGGTGGTTTTCTCCCACGGCATACCGCCCACCTTCATCTGGGACAGATCGAGAATCAGCGTATGCCAGACATCCGGTTTGTTCGGCATGGTGTAGCTCAGCCAGCTGGAAAAGGCCTGCCTCTTTTTGTCCAGCGTGGTGGAGAGCTTTTTCATGTCGGGCGAGACGTAGAATTTCGACTCGCCGCAGGTCTCCGCTGCCGCTTTGTTCAGCTTGTAGCGAACCTTGAGCACCCGATATTCCGAGCAGTCCAGCGACGGATAGTAGACGTCGTTATCCCACTGATAATAGTTGAAATCCAGAATATGGTTTACATCGTCCTTGCCGCGCACCGGCATGACGCAGATGCACTTCACCCCATCTTCGGTGGCAGCGTGCCATGTAACCCCCGTCCAGCCCGCCTTGCAGAAGGCGTTGCACCACGGTTTCCGGGCGGTCGGCTCGCCCCGGTACATGAATTCGGTCTGCGAAAAGAAGGTGCTTCCCCCGGCAATCGGATGGTTGGAACGGATCAGAGAACTGCCCGGTCCTCCAATCATCGGCTCCAGACAGTTGGCGGCGCTTCCCTGTTCGGCGACCAGATAGCCGCAGTGCTTCTGATACTGGTAGGGCGAAACGTCAAACCGCTTGCGGAAGGTTCGAATGAAATGGCTGTCGTTGGAAAAGCCGCACTGCTCGGTCACTTCGGAAACGCTCACGCCGCTGGACAGCATCTGCGCGGCGTTGGCAATGCGGATGCCCAGCAGATACTGCTTGACCGTGGTGTTCATAACCTGCTTGAAATCGTTGTCCAGCTTCTGGCGGCTGATGTAGAAATATTTGGCAATCCGCTCGGTGGTAAGCTGCTCTTTGAAATTATCGTTGATATAATCGGCCACCTCCTGCACATAGCGCAGCTTGGAATCCATGCTTCCCACATTGCCCATGGACGCCAGATCCAGCGCCTGTCCAATATAGCGCCCGGTGATCTCCAGCAGCAGCCCCAGCAGCATCCGGCGGTAAGAGGCGTAATATGTCTCGGATTTGTAAGTGTCCAGCAGCGGATAAAGCTGCCCCGCCATTTCCTCATCGATGGGGATGATGGTCAGATTGCTGCAAAAGAGCGGCAGGATATCCAGCAGATCGGTGTGGAAAAGCCCGGCGTATTGCTTGGCGAAATAGAAGCTGTAGCGGTCGAAGGTTTTCCCCTGTTCGGCCATAATTTCATGGAAGGTGTAAGGGCGCAGCAGCACAACGCAGGGCTGATCGACCTTCATCGCCGAGCCGTTGCATATGACCGTCAGTTCGCCGCTCTTAACGAAGGTTACTTCATAATAGGTATGGAAATGCACCGAGTCGGGCTTATAGCCGTCGGTGACAGTATGAGTGGAATACAGCTCATCCTTGAAATGATAGAAAATTGTTTTCATTCTGCCGCCCCTTCCTTATATTAATTATAATACACACAACAATGATCGCTGCCGAAGCAGCGATCATTGTTATATGTACCTATGAAAAAGTTTTTCCCCTTAAAATCTACTGCTTATCTTGCGCGCTTTTTGCCGATGACAACTGCCATGCCCAGAGCTGCCGCGCCTGCGAGAACGGTCAGAGCGATGGGGTCAGCAGTCTGTGCTGCCTTTTCGTTTGCTGCTGCGGCAGCGGCTGCTGCTGCGGCTGCTTCAGCTGCGGGTCCCTGGTAAGCGTCAGCCTCGGCCTTGGTCTTGAAGAATGCGATGTACTCGATGTAGCAAACTGCACCGTCAACTGCGGCGGAAGCGTTGCCGAAAGGATAGTAACGGAACTGACGAACGGTAGCGTCAGACCACTTGGTGCTGGCGAAGTTCAGACCGGACAGATCGAGGGTAACGGTCTGCCAAACGTTTGCCTTGTTGGAGAAGCCGGTAAAATCAGCTTCAGCGGTAGCCAGCGTCTTGGACAGCTCAGGGGAATCCTGAGAAGCCCAGAAGTGGGTCTTGTCAGCGGTAGCCATGGAAGCGCCTGCATCGTTCAGCTTATACTTAACCTTGATGAACTTGTACTCGGAGCAGTCCAGCGACGGATAGTACTTATCGTTGTTCCACTGATAGTAGTTGAAGTCCATGTAGAACTTGCTCTTGCCTGCGGCGGGAACGACCTTGATGCAGTCGATGCCGTCTTCGGTAGCAGCAGTCCACGTGCAGCCAGTCCAGTCTTCGTTGCAGAACGCATTGCTCCACTTGGAAGCGGCAGCCGGCTCGCCGGTGTACATCAGCTCTTCCTGAGTGAAGATGGTGTTGCCGCCGGTGATGGGCTTATCGGACATGGTGATCGCAGAAGCGGGCAGAATAGCCGCGGTGGCGATGCTGGCCACGCTGAGAATGGTCGCGATGAGTTTTTTCATGATGGTTTCTCTCCATTCACTGTTTTTGTTTTAAGTGCTCTGGTACCGTAGCAATACCATTATATCATACTTTTTTGTATTTTTACAGATTAAATCCGCTAAATTTGGTCAGAAAAATAACACAAACTGATATTTTGTTATTCTGGAGAAAAGATCACAACCGACCGCAAACAAACCTTCTATTTGCCCTTCGGCTCATGCGGCGTGCCGTAAGAACCGGGCGTGGAGCCGGTCAGCTTCTTGAACGCCCGGATAAACGTGCCCACGTTCGCCCAGCCGATGTCGGCGGACACGGTGTGTACGTTCTTCCCCGCCGCCAGCTCCATCTTCGCCCGCTCCACGCATTGCAGCTCGATATACTGCTTGAGGGTCATCCCCGTCTCCCGTTTGAAATCCCCCGCCAGCTTGGCGCGGCTGATGTAGAAATCGGCGGCGATCTGATCGGCGGTCATGGTGGGCGACAGGTTATCGGATATGTATCGAATGACGCTGTTGACGTAGTTAGCGCTGCTATGCCCGGCGAAGCCTCCCAAAGGCCGGCTGCTTTTCAGAATATTGAGAATCACGCAGAGGAGCGCTGTCTGCCGTCCGTAATCGAACTTTGCGCGCATGAAGGGATGGACATAGTAAAGCAGCTCCTCCAGCGTGTCGGGGGAAATCTGGATCACCGAAACATTGGCGGTATAAAGCAGCTCGGTATCGTTCAGCACGGCGGGATGGGAGCCGAAGATTTCTGCCGAATAGTTGATATTATAACGCTCGTAGCATATTTCCGGGTCGGTGGCAATGTAGTGATAGGTGCCGGGAAAATGCAGGATAACGCAGGGAGCGTCGGTTTTGATCACATCGTCGTTGTTGTAGATGGTCAGCCGTCCCTGAGTGACGATGGACATTTCGTACTGGGTATGGTGATGAGCGCTTTTCATGCCGGGACCGGTGACGCGGTTATAATTGCCGCTGATCGATTCGGGCAGATAGTCCAGTGAGGATTTGGATGCCATGGGGAACCTCCGGAGGTTAGTCTTCGTTCTTATATTATAGCACGTCCGCAGATGTTCCGGGCGCGAATACATAAAAAATTAACAATTTCGTGGCGAAAAATCTCGACGCGGTCTTGACAGGTGGACGGAATGCGAGTATAATATTATTAGTTTTCTAACTAATTTTAGCGGGTTCTCATGGACGGGATTTTCCATGGAATCTCGCGGGAAGGAGTATACCATGCAGCAAAAACCGCTATCCGACGATTTCATTGAACAGCTGTCAACCATGCGCGCCAATAAGAACTATAACGCCATGATGCGCATCTGCGACGCTTCCAAGCTCTATCACGACAGAATGCGCCGCCAGTCCGAGCTGGACGGTCTGCCCGCCAGCTATCGCCCCCTGCTCTTTCACCTGAGCAAGCTGCCGCCGGGCAGCACCCAGCTGGAGCTGGTTCGGGTCTCCCATCTCAAGCCCCCCACGGTCAGCGTTACCCTCCAGAAGATGGAGCGGGACGGTCTGGTTATCCGCCGGGACAACGAGCACGACCTTCGCCAGACGCTGGTCTATCTGTCCGAAAAGGGCAAAGCCATCAACGAGCGGATTCACCATTCCCACGTGGAAGGCGACCGCATCGCGCTGGCCGGTCTCACAGACGACGAGATCGATACCCTCTCCGGGCTGCTCAACAAGGTGATCGACAATCTGATCGCCGCACGATAACGAAAGGAATTACATAGCAACATGAAACTGGCAAAATATCTGAAGCCCTACTGGTTCTTCGTTCTGCTGGCTCCGCTTACCATGATTGGCGAGGTGATAGTTGACCTGATTCAGCCCCGCCTGATGGCAAAAATCGTGGACGAAGGCGTGCTGGGCAAAAATCTGGAGCTGATCATCACCACGGGTCTTACCATGCTGGCACTGGTTGCGGTAGGCGGTCTGGCGGGCATCCTGTCGGCGGCCTTCGCGTCCAACGCGGCGCAGCGCTTCGGCAACGATCTGCGCAACGACGTGTTCCGGAAGGTCATGAGCCTCTCCCTCCAGCAGACCGACAAGTTCACCACCGGTTCGCTGGTCACTCGTCTGACCAACAATATCACGGCGGTGCAGGACATCGTGTCCCAGATCATCCGTATGTTTGTCCGCGCCACGATGCAGTTTGTGGGCGGCATTTACTGCGCCCTGCGCATCTCCGGCAGCTTTGGCATCATCCTGCTCATCGCTCTGCCCATCCAGCTTTTCCTCATCTTCCTGATGCTGAAAAAAGCAAGCCCTCTCTACGCCCAGGTGCAGGAAAAGCTCGACCGGGTGAACTCGGTGGTTCAGGAAAACGTCACCGGCGCCCGCGTTGTCAAGGCTTACGTGAAGGAGCAGCATGAAATCGGACGCTTCAACGAAGCCAACACCAACCTGCGCGACATAAACCTGACCGTTCAAAAGCTGATGGCAACCCTCAGCCCCATTCTGATGATCATCATGAACGCCTCCGTCATCGCCATTCTTCTCATCGGCGGACAGGAGGTGCAGGACTCCATCGGCGTTATCGGCGGCATTCAGGTGGGCGACGTCATGTCGGCAATCACCTATGTCACCCAGATTCTCATGTCCATGATGATGGTAAGCATGATGTTCCAGTCCCTGACCCGCGCTTCGGCTTCGGCGAAGCGTATCATTGAGGTGCTTGACAGCGAGCCGGTCATCAAAGACGGCGAGAACGCTTCTCCCACCGGCGAGACCGGCAGCGTCACCTTCAAAAACGTCAGCTTCCGCTATCCCAACTCGGCGGGACGTCCGGTTCTGCACGACATCAACCTCGATATTAAAAAGGGCGAGACCGTGGCAGTTATCGGCGCCACCGGTTCGGGCAAATCCTCGCTGGTCAACCTGATTCCCCGCTTCTACGACGCGGACGAGGGCGAGGTGCTCATCGACGGACGCAGCGTGAAGGACTACAATCTGGACACCCTGCGCCATAAAATCGCCTTCGTGCTCCAGAAGACCGAGCTGTTCTCCGGCACGGTCGCGCAGAACATCCGCTGGGGCTATCCCGACGCCACCAACGAGGAAGTGGAACAGGCCGCGAAAATCGCACAGGCCGACGACTTTATCCGCTCCTTCGCCGACGACTACAACACCGTGATCGCCGAGAAGGGCGCTTCCCTGTCCGGCGGTCAGAAGCAGCGCATCGCCATCGACCGCGCCCTGATCCGCCGCCCGGAGATTCTGATCTTCGACGACTCCACGTCGGCGCTTGATCTGGGTACCGAGGCAAGGCTGCATAAGGCGCTACGCGAGAACATCCAGGACACCACCATCATCATGATCGCCCAGCGAATCGCCAGCATCAAGAGCTGCGACCGGATCGCGGTCATTGAAAACGGCACAATCATCGCCTTCGCACCCCACGACGAGCTGATGAAAACCTGTGAAACCTACCGCGATATTTACAGCTCGCAGATGAAGAACGGAGGGAACGAGAATGGCTGAAAACAAAAATACCAACGCCCCGATTGTACATATGGGTCCGGGCCCGGGCGGCAGACGCGGCGGTCCCGGCGGTCCGATGGTTCGCGAGAAGCCGAAGAACATGAAGGCAACGCTGGGCAAGCTCTTCCGGTACATCGGCAGGAACAAGTACCAGCTGATCATGCTGCTGATCGTGGTCTCGCTGATCGCGGTCTGCAATCTGGCCGGCCCGGCGCTTCAGGCGGAAGCCATCAGCGCCATCACCATCGACGACTTCCAGCTGAGCGTGGACTTCGATAAGCTGATCAACGTGGTCATCGCCATGGCGGTGGTCTATGTGATCTCGTCCATCCTGACCTACATTCAGGGCATCACGGCGGCGAAGCTGTCCCAGAACACGGTAAGCTCCATGCGCGCCGATCTGTTCGCCAAAATCAGCTATCTGCCCATCCGCTATACCGACACCCATCGTCACGGCGACATCATGAGCCGCATGACCAACGACGTGGAAAACATTTCCAATGCCGTCTCCCAATCCATCGCTTCCCTGTTTTCGGCGGTGATCACGCTGATCGGCTCGCTGGTGATGATGATCTACTACAGCCCGGTTCTGACCGTCGTCGCCATGGTGACAATTCCGCTGACGCTGGTTGTTTCCACAAACCTGTCGAAATTCATGCGCAAATACTTCGTGGCGCAGCAGACCCTGCTGGGACAGCTGAACGGTCACATCGAGGAAGCCGTCACCGGCTACAAAACGGTTATGGCCTATTCCAAGGAGGAAGCGTCCATCAACGAATTCTCCCGCATCGCCGCCGAATACCGCAAGACCGGCATTAAAGCCAACATCTGGGGCGGCGTTATGGGTCCCTGCATGAACATGATCGGCAATCTGGGCTATCTGCTGGTAGCAGCCGTCGGCGGCTGGCTGTCGCTGAACCACGGTTTGGGCATCGGCGCGATTCAGGCGGTGCTGCAGTATTCCAAGCAGTTCACCCGCCCGATCAACGAGATTGCCAACCAGTACGCGCAGATTCTCACCGCCATTGCCGGCGCCGAGCGCGTCTTCGACATCATGGAAGCGCCCTCCGAACCGGACGAGGGTAAGAATCCCATCACGGTGGATGAGATTCGCGGCGACATTTCCTTCAAGGATATGTACTTCTCCTACAAGCCGGGCGAGCCTGTGCTGAAGGGCTTCAACCTGGACGTAAAGCAGGGACAGAAAATCGCCATTGTGGGAGCGACCGGTTCGGGCAAGACCACGGTGGTCAACCTGCTGACCCGCTTCTACGACATCGACAGCGGCGAAATCCGCATCGACGGCATCAACATCATGGACATTCCGAAGAACACCCTGCGCCACGCCATTGCGATCGTGCTTCAGGACACAGTGCTTTTCTCGGACACCATCGCGTCCAACATCCGCTACGGCAAGCTGGACGCCGCCGACGAGGAGGTTCACGCAGCCGCCGCCATGGCCAACGCGGACGTCTTTGTGGAGCGTCTGCCGGAGGGCTATGAAACGGTGCTGGCGGAATCGGGCAGCGACCTGTCCCAGGGACAGCGGCAGTTGCTGTCCATTGCCCGGGCGGTGCTGGCAAACCCGAAGATTCTGATTCTGGACGAAGCGACCTCCAGCGTGGACACCCGCACGGAGATGCACATTCAGTCGGCGATGGTAGCACTGATGAAGAACCGCACAAGTCTGATCATTGCCCACCGTCTGTCCACCATCCGCGACGCGGACAAAATCGTGGTGCTGGACGGCGGCGTAGTCGCCGAGGTTGGCTCTCACGAGGAGCTGCTCGAAAAGAAGGGCGCGTACTACCGGCTATATCAGAACCAGTATGCAGGAATTGCTACCTGATGATGGCATAACAAAAGGCTCCGCGCTGCAGCGCGGAGCCTTTTGTGGTTATTCATGAAGCGTTCGGGCGAGTGCTTCAACATCGGCAATACTAATTTTCAGAGCTTTGGCAATCAAATTTGGCGCAACACCGTTACGTAGCAGTTCTTTGATGCCCTCTTTATTTCTCTCCAGATAATAGCGATCCATCAGCTTCTCCATACCGCTGCTCATGCTGTTCACTCCTTCCTCATCTTCCTTAAAATATCGTGTCCGCTCGGCAAGCTCGCTATACTGCATTTCATCCGGCTTCGTGCAGAAAAAATCGTGCATCAGCCGTCCCACGGGCGTATCGCCACGGTATTCGCCGTTTACATACCGGATATGCGCCCCGTCGTCAAAGCAGATATCCGTGCCGCGAATCATCCGCTCGATTTCGTACACCGCCTGCCCAGCACCAAAAATGTCACGCTCGGTGATAAAAATCACATAAGTCTCGGTCAGATTCTCAAATTTTCGCCCCGCCTCCGTGATGTTCGCGTCAAGCAGACTGCTGTTGTAACGGGCGCGCCGGGCGTCGGCTCCCGCATCCTTCCGCTGCACCTCAATGTTGTACGCCTTTCCCTCGCTGTCCACGGCGAACACGTCCAGCCGCACCGAACGTCGGCGCAGATTCGCCAGCGGATACTGGGCGTGTACCTCCTTCACGATCAGGTCGGGCTTATCCAGTATAATCCGCAGCACAAGCTGGGTGCAGGGGATATTCTCATCGAACACCTTCGTCATGAATTCATCGTCCATCAGACGGAAATTTCTGATCTGCTCGAGAATCTCTTCCCGGCTGATAATCGGCTGCTTTTTCTTCATTCATCCATCCTCCCGTCTGTACCTTTATTATACCACGCTCCCCCCGTGCTGTCAACCTCCATTTTGTAAAATTTGTCCGCCTGTCCATGTGCGCACGCCGCAAGCGCATATTCTCCGCTGCATTTCATATAATTGGTTATCCGATCATGAACAGGTTATTCTATAGCATTTTATAGATATATTCTTATCGATATAAAAATATTTTGTTGATTTTTTGATTTTTTTTCGAAAAGGTATAGCTTTTTGTTCGAAAAGAGTGTATAATAGAAGGGTAAGTATGTTGGCGTCTGCTCTGCCCTGAGATTGTTACTTTTCTATCAATCTTTTGCGGACAATCCCACAGAGCCGAACGCAATATTTATACTATTATTTTTAATTCCTTTAAGGAGGATAGGCACTGCATCATGAAAAAGAAACTCACCACAGTCACCTTCAATGGTACTCCTGAGCAGGAGGCGAAGCTCGATCAGCTCATCGTCGAATACAAGGGAGTCAAGGGCGCGCTCATGCCCGTGCTTCAGGGTGCCCAGGAAATCTACGGCTACCTGCCCATCGAGGTTGTCCGCCACATCGCGTTCGGCATGGATGTTCCCGTTGAGGAGGTTTACGGCGTAGCTTCCTTCTACTCTCAGTTCTCCCTGAACCCCAAGGGTCAGGTTTCCGTGGCCGTATGTCTCGGTACCGCCTGCTACGTTAAGGGCTCGGGCGACATCATCAACAAGGTTTCCGAAATCATCGGTATCTCCGCCGGCGAAACCTCGTCCGACGGCAAATACTCGCTGGACGCTACCCGCTGCATCGGCGCCTGCGGTCTTGCTCCCGTTATGACCATCAACGATGAGGTTTACGGCCGCCTGACCACCGACGAAGTCCCCGGCATCCTCAAGAAGTATATGTAATTTCCGGGAACATACTTCCCGCGGGTTACATAACCCCTTCCACACGGCAATTATACCGCGAAAGGAAATCAAACATGAAAATCGGTGAAATCCAATCTCTGCTCGGCGCAAAGCTGCTCTGCGGCGAAGACCGCCTGGAGAGCGACGTCTGGTCCGCCTGCTGCAGCGACATGATGAGCGACGTGCTCGCCTACGTTAAGGATCAGGGCGTGCTCATCACCGGCCTGGTCAATCCCCAGGTCATCCGTACCGCGAACATGATGGACATGGTGTGCATCATCTTCGTGCGCAGCAAAACTCCCAGCGAGGATATGATCGAGCTGGCAAAGGAAAGCGGAATCGTCGTTATGACCTCCACTCTCCGTGCCTATGAAGCGTGCGGGCTTCTTTATCATGCCGGTCTCGGCAGAGAAGTCGGTGACGGCAATGTCTGACGTGGTAAAGTTTCACTTTGATGTGGACGGACACGATTTCTCCTCCGCAGGAGAAGCGTCGGTCGCCGTCAAACAGAAGCTCCGCGCACTCGGCTATCCGCCGGATATCATCCGCAAGGTATCCATCGCCATGTATGAGGGCGAAATCAACATGGTCATCCACGCAAGCGGCGGCACCGCCGACGTGGAGGTGCATGAGGACAAAATCGTCATCATCCTGCGCGACACCGGACCGGGTATCCCAAATGTGGAGCTTGCCATGCAGGAGGGCTATTCCACCGCCCGTGAGAACATCCGCGTTCTCGGCTTCGGCGCCGGAATGGGTCTCCCCAACATGAAAAAGTATACCGATTCCATGCAGATCGACACCACGGTCGGCCAAGGCACGACCATCACCATGACGGTGAATCTCTGAGATCCCCTCAGGCTCACCCCATCGACACGCATCGATCGCGAAGTAGGAGATTATGACTACAGATTACAAGCATTCAGTCTCACTGGACGTGGAAAAATGTAAGGGCTGTACGACCTGCCTCAAGCGATGCCCCACGGAGGCCATCCGCATCCGTGACGGACACGCGGTGATCCGTTCGGGACGCTGCATCGACTGCGGTGAATGTATCAGGGTCTGCCCCTACAAGGCAAAGAAAGCCACGCACGATCCTTTGTCGTGCATTGACAATTACAAGTATACCGTCGCACTCCCCGCGCCCTCGCTCTACGGTCAGTTCAACAATCTGGACAGCATCGGCTATATCCTCCGCGGTCTTCTCGATCTGGGCTTTGACGATGTGTTTGAGGTCGCCTGCGCGGCAGAGCTTGTATCCGCCTACACCCGGCTTTACATCAAGCGAAGCGATGTGAAAAAGCCGGTCATCAGTTCAGCCTGTCCCGCCGTTACCCGCATTATCAGCATGAATTATCCCTACCTCTGCGAAAATATCATGCCGATTCTGCCTCCGGTGGACATCGCGGCCTGCCTGGCCCGCGAAAAGGCAAAAAATGAGCACCCGGAGCTTTCCGACGAGGACATCGGGATTATCTTCATCTCCCCCTGCCCCGCCAAGGTCAGCTACGTCAAAAACGACTTCGCCGGCGAGCGCAACTACATCGACGCCACCATCTCGGTGCGCGACGTGTACTTCGCCCTGCTGAACGTCATGAAAAAACGCCAGGACGAACCCCTGGAGATGACCGAATCGGGTATGATCGGCATCGGATGGGCTTCCACCGGCGGCGAATCCACCGCCATCTTCAACGAGCGTTATCTGGCGGCGGACGGTATCGAAAACTGCATCCGCGTGCTGGATCAGATCGACAACGAGGACATCACAAGCCTGGATTTCGTCGAGCTGAACGCTTGCAGCGGCGGCTGCGTGGGCGGCGCCATGACCGTCGCCAACCCTTACATTGCCCAGGCACGCTTACAGTCGCTCAAGCGCTACCTTCCGGTATCGCCCAACCGACCTGCCAGCGAATGGATACCCGATCAGTTCTTCAACGAGAACCGCATCGCGTACAACCCCTACAACCTGCTCTCCGATGACCGCAAGGTGGCCATGCGGATGCTGAGCGACATTGAAACCATGACGGACGACCTTCCCAAGATCGACTGCGGCTCCTGCGGGGCACCAACCTGCCGCGCCTTTGCCGAAGACATCGTGAAGGGCGAAACCTGCATGGAGGAATGTATGGTCATCATGCGTAGGCTCTACCACGAGCGCTTCGGCGAGCATCCAAAGAAGGACGGTGACAAGCATGAAACTGAGTGAGGTTTGCGAAGCGCTCTCCCTGACCGCCGTGGTCGGAGACACCGACAAGGATTTTGACGGCGTTTACGTGGGCGACCTGTTAAGCCGGGTCATGAGCCGCGTGGACGCGGGCAATCTCTGGATCACCATCATGCCCAACACCAATGTGATCGCAGTGGCAAGCCTTACCGAAGCCGCAGCCGTGCTGCTGGCGGAGGGCGTCACGCTTCTGGACGACGCGCTGGACGCGGCAAGGGACAACGGCATCACGGTGCTGTCCTCCGAGCTGCCCGCTTACGAGCTGTGCGTCCGGATTGCTGGGCTGCTCTCATGAGCCGCTTTTTCTGCGACCTGCATACCCACTCCTGCCTTTCCCCCTGCGGCGACGACGATTCGACGCCCGCCAACATCGCGGGAATGGCTGCGCTGAACGGTCTGCACATCGCGGCGCTGACCGATCACAACACTTCAAAAAACTGCCCTGCCTTTTTCGTACACGCAGAGAATTACGGCGTCATTCCGGTTGCCGGGATGGAACTGACCACCTCCGAGGATGTACACGCCGTCTGCCTTTTCCGCACGCTGGAGGACGCCATGTCCTTCGACCGCTATGTGGAGGGCTGCCGGACGCCCTTTCCCAACAGACCGGAAATTTTCGGACGCCAGCTTCTCATGGACGAGAACGACGAGCCGGCCGGCGAGGAGCCGTTCCTGCTCATCAACGCCACGTCCCTGTCGCTGGAAGACGCCCACCGGGAGGTGAGCGCGCGGGGCGGCGTCTGCTTTCCCGCACACATCGACCGTCCGTCCAACGGCATCATCACCATGCTGGGCGTATTTCCGCCCGACCCGCCCTTCACCGCCTTCGAGCTGAACGACGAAGCGAGCATGGACGAATACGCCGGACGATTTCCGATTATCAAAGGATTGCGGCACGTGGTTTCATCCGACGCGCACAATCTGGCAGACCTGCCCGAAGCAGCCTTTTCGCTGGAGCTTTCCGCCGACCCTGACGATCCGCAGGCGGTGCGGGACGCGCTCATCGATTATCTGCTCGGGAAGAACAAGGAGTAACACCATGGACGAGCTTTCGCTCTACATTCTGGATATCACGATGAACTCGGTGCGCGCCGGCGCGACGGAGATTCAGATCACCCTCGCCGAGGACGGCGAATGGCTGGATTTCACCGTCACCGACAACGGCTGCGGCATGACCGAGGAACAGGTGAAGCGGCTTACCGATCCCTTCTTCACCACCCGCAAGACCCGCAAGGTGGGGCTTGGCGTCCCGTTTCTGACCATGCTGGCCGAAATGACCGGCGGGTACGTTACGGTCAAGTCGGTATCCGAAAAGGTGAGCGAAAATCACGGCACCACGACCCACGCCCGCTTCGGACGGAATCACATCGATTTCATCCCGCTGGGCGACATCGCCGAAACCGTGAAAACCCTGATTCAGGGTTCGCCCGACATTAATTTTACCTTCACCCACACGAAGCCGGGGGGCGAAGTTCGCCTGTCCTGCGCCGAGCTGCGGGAGGAGCTTGGAGATATCCCGCTGAACGAGCCGGAAATTCTCACCTGGATCGGCGACTATTTGAACGAACAATATGAGGAAATTTCGTCAATTTAACTACAATGCAGAAAGGAATTACCATTATGAAGTCACTTGAAGAGCTGAAAGCGATCAAGGCGAAGATGCAGGACAAGGTTGCCCTTCGCACCTCCAGCGGCGACATCCGCATCGTCGTCGGCATGGCTACCTGCGGTATCGCCGCAGGCGCACGTCCTGTTCTGAACGCATTCGTCGAGGGCGTTTCCGAGGCTGGTCTCGGCGACACCGTTACCGTTACCCAGACCGGCTGTATCGGCATCTGCCAGTATGAGCCTGTCGTTGAGGTTTACCAGAAGGACAAGGAAAAGGTCACTTACGTCAAGATGACCGCAGAGCGCGCCAAGGAAGTGCTTGAAAAGCACATCAAGGGCGGCAGCATCGTGACCGAATACACCATCGGCGCAGCAAAGATCTAAGGAGGATACTATACAAATGATTCGTTCTCATGTACTGATTTGCGGTGGTACCGGTTGTACATCTTCCGGCAGCGTTGCCCTCCGCGAAAAGCTCGCTGACGAGCTGAAGGTTAAGGGTCTTGACGAGGAAGTCAAGATTGTGCAGACCGGCTGCTTCGGTCTCTGCGCGCTCGGTCCGATCATGATCATCTACCCCGAAGGAACCTTCTACAGCCGTGTGACTGTGGACGACATTCCCGAAATCGTGGAAGAGCACCTGCTGAAGGGTCGTATCGTTGACCGTCTGGTTTACAACGATGTGGGCGAAGCCCACGGCGAGGAGGAGGCTGAGGCCGCTTCCCTGAACGAAACCAAGTTCTACAAGAAGCAGAAGCGCGTTGCTCTGCGCAACTGCGGCGTCATCAACCCCGAGAACATCGACGAGTACATCGCCATGGACGGTTATTTCGCACTCCAGAAGGTGCTGACCGAAATGACGCCCGACGACGTGATCAAGACCATTCTCGATTCCGGTCTGCGCGGACGCGGCGGCGGCGGATTCCCCACCGGCCGTAAGTGGATGTTCGCAAAGGCTTCCGTCTCCGACAAGAAGTACGTCGTATGTAATGCCGACGAAGGCGACCCCGGCGCATTCATGGACCGTTCCGTCCTTGAGGGCGACCCCCATGCCGTCATCGAGGCTATGGCCATCGCAGGCTATGCCATCGGCGCTGACGAAGGTTACGTATATGTCCGTGCTGAGTACCCCATCGCCGTTAAGCGTCTGACCATCGCTCTGCAGCAGGCGCGCGAGTACGGTCTGCTGGGCAAGGATATCTTCGGCACCGGCTTCAACTTCGATATCACCATCCGTCTGGGCGCAGGCGCGTTCGTCTGCGGCGAGGAAACCGCTCTGCTGACCTCCATTGAAGGCAACCGCGGCGAGCCTCGTCCCCGTCCTCCGTTCCCCGCAGTCAAGGGTCTGTTCGGTCAGCCTACCATCATCAACAACGTGGAGACCTACGCAAACATCGCGCAGATCATCCTGAAGGGCGCTGACTGGTTTGCTTCCATGGGTACCGAAAAGTCCAAGGGCACTAAGGTATTCGCACTGGGCGGCAAGATCACCAACACCGGTCTGGTTGAAGTTCCCATGGGTACGACCCTTCGCGAGATCGTCGAGGATATCGGCGGCGGCATCCCGAACGGTAAGAAGTTCAAGGCGGCTCAGACCGGCGGTCCTTCCGGCGGATGTATCCCCGCTTCTCTGATCGATGTTCC
>JAFUQU010000020.1 GCA_017472255.1 Clostridia bacterium
CTGCGCTCTGGCCCGCGAGAAGTTCGCTTACGAGGTCGCCAAGTATGTCGGCGCTTACGCCGCTGCTCTGAACGGCATCGACGTCCTGACCTTCACCGCCGGTGTCGGCGAGAACGACAAGGGCATCCGCGCCGCTGTCTGTGAGTACCTGGGCTACCTGGGCGTCAAGCTGGATCCCGAGCTGAACGCACAGCGCGGCGAGCACAAGATCTCCGCTCCCGACTCCAAGGTCGAAGTGTGGATCGTGCCCACCAACGAAGAGCTGATGATCGCTCAGGATACCGCTGATCTGGTCAAGGCTGCCAAGTAAGAAGATTTTCTGACAATGAGAGCCGCCGCATTTGCGGCGGCTCTTTTCTGATCGTGTAATTTATGGGGAAAAGGTATGGAAGCAAGAAGATTATTAGATATTCTGTTGATTACCGAGCGGCTGAAGGATACCACCCGCCATTGCTATACGGCAAAGGGGAGACGCGAAAGTGTTGCAGAGCATTGCTGGATGACGACGCTGATGGCGTTCTTTTTACGGGACGAATTTCCGGAAGCGGATATGGATAAGGTCATAAAAATGTGCCTCATCCATGATTTGGGAGAAGCTTTCACAGGTGATATTCCCGCATTTGAAAAGTCTGAAGCTGATGAGCAAAGGGAAGAAAATATGCTTCGTAAGTGGGTCGACTCTTTACCGGATGTATACGCCGGTGAAATGCGTGCGCTTTACCAGGAGATGGTGGACAGAAAAACTCTGGAAGCCAAAATATATAAAGCAATAGACGGACTGGAAGCGGTCATTCAGCATAATATTTCCGATTTATCCACCTGGATCCCCGAGGAATACGAACTAAATAAAACTTATGCCAACGATAAAGTGGCATTTTCTGCGTATCTGACAGATCTCCGGCAGGAGATTCGAGAGGATACGCTGCGAAAATTGAGCCATATCAATTAAGGAGTTAACAATATGACCTCTGTTACCGAGCGCTTCCTGCGCTATGTTTCTTTTGACACCCAGTCCGACGAGAATTCCCCCACCTGTCCTTCCACCGACAAGCAGAAGGTGCTGGGCGCGGCGATCGTGGAAGAGATGCTGGCCATGGGCATTCGTGACGCCTACATGGACGAGCACGGCTATGTCTACGGCACCGTTCCCGGCGATCCGAATCTCCCCACCATCGGCCTGATCGCCCACATGGATACCGCTCCCGGCTGCTCCGGCGCGGACATCAAGGCGAAGATCGTCGAATACAACGGCGGCGACATCTGCCTGAACGAGGAGCAGGGCATTTTCATGTCCCCCGTGGACTTCCCCAGCCTGAATAACCATCACGGCAAGCACCTGATCGTCACCGACGGCACCACCCTGCTGGGCGCGGACGACAAGGCCGGCGTTGCCGAGATCCTGACCGCCGCCGAGCGGCTCATCACCAGCGGCGTCAATCACGCTACCCTGAAGATCGGCTTCACCCCCGACGAGGAGATCGGCCGGGGCGCGGACAAGTTTAATCTGAAG
>JAFUQU010000021.1 GCA_017472255.1 Clostridia bacterium
CCGAGCGTGTGGACGGTATATTGCGAATGGCCGAGGGCGGGTTGATCTGCGGCCCGTATTACACGCTGCCCTTTGGCAAATACCAGACGGAGCTTCACATCAACTGCCTGCAATCCGATGAAAAGCGGGTTGCGAGGTACAAGATTACCGCGGAAAAGGGAACCCGGGTGATTTCGGAGGGCAGTCTGAAGCGCGGAAGCAACAGCATCGTCTGGTCCAGCGACGTCAAGGTTACGGACTTTGAGGTGGTTGTGAACGCGGAGCAGGAACTGGAGATCGACCAGTTGAAGGTACGGCGGATTAAGCAGAGGGGAGGGCGCTCTAAATGAGAGTCATCATCATGCACGAGACGGTGACAAACCATGACGCTATCGGCAACGATATCGAGCTGATGTACGGCATTCTGCGCGAGCGCTGCGATTGCAAGGTATTCGCCCTCAACCAATTCAACCGGAACGTCGCCTATATCGATAAGGACGAAATGGAGCGAATTGTCGATGATCCGAAGCTTGTGGTGATCTATCATCACAGCGTGAACTGGGAGTACGGCTTTAAGCTGCTCCGCCAGATCAGGGGCAAAATCATCATTCGCTACCATAACATTACGCCGCCCTTTTTCTTTCAGGCGTACAATGACTGGCACTATTCTCAATGCGCAAAGGGACGGGATCTGACCGAAACCATGCAGCGCGCGCTGCCAGGCGCCTATTGGCTCTGCGATTCGGAATACAACGCCTCCGACCTGACGGAAACAAGCCCCGGGCGAATCGGCATATGTCCTCCCTTCAACAAGATCGAGGAATGGAGCCGGACGCGTCCGGATGAGAGCGTATTAAAGCAGCTGCTGGAATCAAGGACGGTAAACCTGCTGTTTGTCGGCCGCGTTGCCCCAAACAAGGGCCACCTTATGATGCTGGACATTGTGCGGACCTATTGCGCCTGTTATGACGCGAATATCAAGCTGCGAATCATCGGAAAATTCGACGAGAGCATACAAAAGTATAACGACCTGATCGCGTCGACCATTGAGGCGTATGGAATTCAGGATAACATCGAGTTCGTCGGCGAGATCAACGACAGCACGCTGATGGCCTACAATTTGGGCAGCGACGTCATGCTGTGCTGCAGCGAACACGAGGGCTTTTGTGTGCCTATCATCGAGGCGCAGTATTTCGGCCTGCCGATCGTGGCGCTGGATTCCACCGCTGTGCCCGAGACAATGGGCCCCGGCCAGCTGTGCCTCGACGGAGACGCCCGGCTGTTCGCGGCGGCGATACGCCGCGTCGTGGAGAACGAGGAATACAAGAGCTTTCTCTGGTGCGCCGGACGCGAGAATTACCGGACGCGCTTTTCGTATGAAAAGGTTCGCGGGATATTCCTTAAGGAGTATGAGAAAGGACTGAGAATTCGGTGAAGATTGCGATTGCGATGGTTCAGGTTCCGTTCATAACCGGCGGCGCGGAAATTCATGCGCAAATGCTCAGGGACGAGCTGATTAAGCGCGGCCATCAGGCGGATATCGTCACCATCCCCTTCAAGTGGTATCCCTGGCAAACGCTTGTGGACTGCATGAATATGGGCAGGATGATGGATCTGACTGAGGTCAACGGCGTGAAGATAGACCGGGTGATCGCGATGAAGTTTCCGGCCTACTATGTCAAGCATGACAACAAGGTCATGTGGATTTTGCATC
>JAFUQU010000022.1 GCA_017472255.1 Clostridia bacterium
TGCGGTCTTCATACGGCGCGAGAAAGCTGCCATCAAACTCAACGGGGTATTCGTCCATGTTGCCGTACTCATCGCGGGAATAAACAGTTGCGATCAGCGGGCAGTAGTAGTGTTCGGTGGTATCCTGCTGTCGGCGATTCAGCATGAGCTGACCGAAATCCTTCAGCGAGGACACTTCGCCGTTCAGCACTGCTTCCTGAATATCGAGCTTATTTGTGTATGGCATATTGTGATAGATCTCGCAGAAGCTGTTGACACCGGAGAGTGTATTCTCAGGAGAAACAACAGAAGCGAGCTTGGCATCAAACTCGCTTTCTCCGTAGATCTTCACTTGAATGGGTGCATCCTCCTCATCGATGCATTTGATTTCGCTGGGCGGTGTGCGGATGCCGATGGAAGCAAGGTGTTCCGCGAGGAGCATTCGCTTGCATGGGAACTCGAGGAGAAGGGTATTGCCTTTGTGGGTAATGATTGCGTTGAGCATTGTTTTTTATTCCTTTCACGAATTATTTGATCGGCATGCTTTACTCAACTAAAGTGGGTGCGTACCAAATCATAATCGCACCCACTTTAGTTTGTTAAAGTATTCAAGGGTATATAACGTGTCTCTCATTCATTTTTCTTTTTCAGAATCCGCATATCATAACGATATAATTCTTGAAGTTTGCGATCATTACGGTTTGCAATATCAGAATCCAACTTTATTTTTTCTTCAAAGCAACAGCAATGATCACGCTTGCATCGTCCGCGACTGTAATACATACAGTACTTGCAGTTTAGGTCTTCTATTTTATAATCATAAGCGATTATTATTCACCTCCAAAAACAAAAAAGGGCGATGCCTGAAAAAATTTTCAGACATCGCCCAAATAATTTGATTGAAACTTTAGATTACAGCATTAATAAAGGGTAGAAATAGAAAGTTAACAAATAAAATCAGAAAAAATTGCGGGAAATCTTGAAATAAAGTTGCCAAAACACCTCAAAAAAGGGAAGTCTGAGGTTCAAGTCCCCACCGACACCCCTAAAATGCGTTTTGCATCTTTTTATCCGCATTGTTTTTTGATTTTTGAAAAAGCGAGAAAAACGGCGAAAAAAGAAGAAAACCCGAGATTTTCTCGGGTTTTCTGGGGTGCATCTTTTTTGACCCCTCTTCTTGGTTGCGGAGGCAGGATTTGAACCTACGACCTTCGGGTTATGAGCCCGACGAGCTACCAGGCTGCTCCACTCCGCGATATATGCACCATAAGGTGCTGGTGCCGGAAACCGGGCTCGAACCGGTACGAGATGTTAGTCTCACGGGATTTTAAGTCCCGGGCGTCTGCCAATTTCGCCACTCCGGCATGATCCGTTCACCGAACACGCAACCTCTTTTCTTGACTGCCTATATAGTATACCACATTTCCAGCCGTTTGTCAATAGGTTTTTTAAAAATAAATATTTTATTTTTTCCACCCCATAAACTCCCCTGCCGGTTGAGCCCGCACACGAATCTCACCCGCACGGTTATTGCAAAATCCTACAGTTTCCGCTATAATAATGGTATCACATACAACGGAGGAATCATTATGCTTGATCTCAAACGAATATCCGATTTCATCACAGAACGCCGCCGGGCTATGGGATTGACACAGCAGCAGGTAGCCGAACAGCTCGGCGTCTCTTATCAGGCTGTGTCCAAGTGGGAGTGCGGCACCACGCTGCCCAGCGTCGATTCCCTGCTGGAACTGTCCGAGCTTCTCGGCGTAACTGCCGACGAGCTGTTGCGGGGTCACTGCCGCAAAGACGCCGGTCTCACCTACAGCAAGGCCGGTGTGGATATCAGCTACACCGACGCCATCAAAGCCGAAATGAGCCGATATGTTTCATCCGACCACCCCCGCGTCCTGAACCGCCTGGGAGCCTTTGCATCCCTGTACGACATCCGCTTCGACGATATCCCGGATCCGGTGCTGGTGCTCAAATCCGAAGAACCCGGCTCCAAGCAAAAAATCGCCATGGAATACGGTTACACTGAATCAATCTGTCACGACATGATCAATCATCTGGTCAACGATATCATCGTCATGGGCGCAAAACCGCTTGCCGTTCTGGACACCATCGTCTGCGGCAGCGCCGAAAAAGACACCGTCAAATGCTTCATCAAGGGCATCTCCGAAGCCTGCGCCGCCAACGACTGCTCGCTGGTAGGCGGTGAGACCTCGGTACAGCCGGGCGTAGTGGAGCGCGGCACCTACATCCTCACTGCCAGCATCGCGGGAATTTGCAGCCGGGAACAGCTCATCGACGGTTCGCGGATTACCGCCGGCGACGTGGTGCTGAGCGTCGCGTCCAACGGTCTGCACACCAACGGTTATTCGCTGGTGCGGATGCTGATGGACGAGCTGCCCCGGATCAAAGAAGAGCGTGTGGGCAGCCTGCCGTTTCTCAACGCCATCATGCTGCCTCACACGCCCTATTATCCTGCTCTCCGTGAGCTTCTCTCTGACCCTACGCTCCACGGTATGGCGCACATCACCGGCGGCGGAATCGCCGGAAATCTGTCCCGCGTCATTCCGGATGGTCTCTGCGCCGTTGTCGATCTGTCCGCTCTCCAGCCGCCCGCCATCTTCTCCTATCTGAAGGCCAATGGCGGTATCTCCGACGACGAAATGCTGCGAACCTTCAACTGCGGCGCCGGACTGATTCTTGTTACCGACCGGGACAGCGCACCGCAGATTGCCGCACAGATATCCAAGCTCTATCCCTGTCAGCCCATCGGTGAAATCATCGCCGATACCGGCAGCAGGGTCGCCTTCCAGAACGCAGTCCGCTGGTAATCCTCACCCCGCGTAAAGCTCCGCCAGCTTGATCACCAGCGCCGTACACTTCTCCATCTCCTCGGCGCAGGCGAACTCCATCCGCCCGTGATGGTTGTGGGAGCCTGTGCCAAGATTGGGACAGGGCAGCCCCATGAAGGACAGGCGGCTGCCATCGGTACCGCCGCGCACCGGGCTGCTCACCGGCTCTCCGCCAAGCGCACGCACCGCCGCGTAAGCATTGTCGATCAGATGCCGCTCGGGCAGAATCGCTTCCTTCATATTGCGATAGCTGTCGGTAATGGTCAGAGCCACCGTACCCTCGCCGTACCGCTGATTCAGCCGCACTGCGCAGCGCTGCACATACTCCTTGCGTCCCTCCAGCTTTGCCGCGTCGTGATCGCGCAGGATAAAATGCAGCTTCGCCGATTCCACGCAGCCCTCCATGGACGTCAGATGATAGAAGCCCTCGTAGCCGCAGGTGTGCTCGGGACGCTCCAGCGCGGGAAGCAGCGATATGAACTCGCTGGCCACCAACGACGCATTGATCATCTTATCCTTGGCGCTGCCCGGATGAATGCTTCGACCGGTGATCTCCACCTTCAACGCCGCAGCGTTAAAAGTCTCGTAATCCACCTCTCCGAAGGAAGCCCCGTCCAACGTATAGGCAAACGCCGCGCCGAATCTCGCCACATCAAACAGATCCGCACCTCTGCCGATTTCCTCATCCGGCGTAAAGCCAAGGCGGATCCTGCCGTGGCGGATGCTCTTATCCCCGATCATACGCTCAGCGGCGGTGATAATCTCCGCTACGCCCGCCTTATCGTCAGCGCCCAGCAGCGTGGTGCCGTCGGTGACAACCAGCGTTTTGCCCACATATCCCGCCAGCACCGGATAATCAGCGGCGCGCATGACAATATTTTTCTCCTCGTTCAGCGTAATGTCGCCGCCCTCGTAAGTCAGCACCCTCGTCTTCACGTTCTCGCAGGATACCTCCGGCGACACGTCCATATGGGCGATAAATCCCAGCACCGGGGCATTTTCGCAGCCTTCACTGGCGGGAATGGCAGCAAACAGATAGCCGTTTTCATCCAGCTCCACCTCATCGCAGCCGATGGCGCGCAGTTCATCCGCCAGCGCTCTG
This sequence comes from Clostridia bacterium, assembly GCA_017472255.1. Classification (GTDB taxonomy): domain Bacteria; phylum Bacillota; class Clostridia; order Oscillospirales; family CAG-272; genus Flemingiibacterium. The sequence goes on from JAFUQU010000022.1 coordinate 3,943, forward strand.
GCAAAGTCCAGCTGCGCCGGGGTAGACGGACAGCAGGCGTTCTCCTCGCAGGAAGCGGTGGGATAGGATGCGTATTTGATCAATCTTTCGTATGCTTTCATTTTCAATCTCCATTATACAATACGATTCAGCCCGCGCCCGGTCTTAACGAAATCGGCCAGGCTGGCGTCGATGACGCCCAGCAGACGGCGTCGTGCCGCAAGGCTTGCCCAGGCAATATGGGGCGTGATGATACAGTTTTTCGCCGTCAGCAGCGGATTTTCGGGCAGCGCAGGCTCGTTTGCCAGCACATCCAGCGCCGCCCCGGCAATCTGCCCGGCGTTCAGCGCATCCGCTACGTCCTTCTCGTTGAGCACTGCCCCCCGGGATGTGTTCACCAGACGCACGCCCGGCTTCATCTGCCCGATCAGCGCGGCGTTCATCATACCCCGGGTGCCGTCGTTCAGCGGGCAGTGGAGCGAGATGGCATCGCTCTCATGCAGCAGCGTTTCCAGCGGCACAAACGTGATGGTGTCGGTATTTTCATGGGAATTGGGCGTATAAGCCAGCACCCGCATTCCCAGCGCCGAAGCGACATCCGCCACCCGGCGTCCTATGTTGCCGCATCCGATCAGACCCAGCGTAAGCCCGTCCAGCTCGCAGAAGGGTACCTTCTGATATTGATAGCCGGGGATGCCCGTCCACATACCGTCCTTCACGATCTGCTGCATACCGTTCAAATCGGCAAAAAGAGCCAGCATCAGCGTGATCGTGTGCTGTGCCACCGACGCGGCGGAATATGCGGGAATATTGACCACCGCCACACCACGCGCCTTGCAGGCTTTGATGTCGATCATATCGTAGCCGGTGCCCAGCGCTGACACGTATTTGATTGTCGGGCAGGCTTCCAGCAGTTCAGCGGTAATGCGGGCGCGGTTGGTAAGAACCACCTCCGCTCCTGCGGCAGTGCAGACCTCGATGCAGCGTTCGTTCGGCGTTTTGTCATAGACAAAGGTCTCGCCATATTTCTTAAGAAAGTCCCAGCTCAGGTCGCCAGGAGTGACGGCAAAGCCGTCCAGTACAACAATTTTCATAGTTCCTCCAAAATTCCCACACAGCATAGACACAGCGGGATTTTTATGGTATAATTATAGCATATCCAATCTGCGAAGTCAATACCCGGAGGTCATATGAAATCTTTCATTTCCGCCTGCGACGCCGCGCAGGACGTGCGGCTCACCCATTTTATCCGCGTCACCCCGGACGGCTGCGGCGAATATGTCGTCCCTCCGTACAGCATGGACACGCCGCGTCTGCTTTTTTCCATGACCAAATCGATCACCGCCCTCGCCATCGGTATGGCGGCGGAGGATGGGCTGCTCGATCTGGACTTGTCGGTCTTGTCCTTTTTCCCGGATAAGCTGCCGGAGAATCCCTCGCCCAACCTTCCCTTTATGTCCGTCCGCCACCTGCTGACAATGTCCTGCGGCATTACCCGCAATACCTACGACGAGCTGTACGCGGCGGGGGATTGGGTGTCCGCCTTTCTGGCGCAGGAGCTGCCTGTCATGCCTGGAACATGCTATATCTATTCGACCCACGCCTATCATATGCTGTCCGCGATTTTCACCGCTGCCAGCGGCGAACTGCTGGCGGACTATGTGCAGCGCCGTCTGTTCACACCTCTGGGCATCACCGAAGCGGTCTGGGAACGCGCGCCGGATGGGTTGACAGCCGGCGGCATGGGGCTTTCGCTGACGCCGCGCTCGGTGGTTTGGCTGGCGCGTCTGCTGCTGGATGACGGTCAGACGCTCATTCCCCGCGATTTTCTGCGTCAGGCAACGTCCGCGCAGATCATCAAGCCGGACGGCGAGGGCTACGGCTTCGGATTCCATGTGGACGGCGGCTGCTATTACCTCGACGGCGCATTCGGGCAGCTCTGCGTTATCCATCCGCAGAAGCGTGAAGCGTACATCGCCTTCGGCAATTCCAAAGGCTCTTCCCTGCGGCGGCTGATTCGCGCCGCTTTTATCGAACCGGATTCCACTCCCTTTGGCGTCTGGCAGCCCGGCGAAAATCCCCGGGGATTGGATGAAATCATCATCACGCCGTCCTGTGTCACGTTAGGGCGGGAGAGCATCAATTACATCCCCGGCGGCGAAATCCGCGGCGTCACTGAATTCGTCAAGGATTTGCAGCTTCACCGCCAGCCCTATGTCTGCCGCGCCCATGTCTGCGGCTCCATGCTCATGCTGACCGTCACCTATATCGAAACGCCCTACACCGCGCACTACAGCTTTACCCGCCGGAACGACACGCTGCTGTTCGTATGCACCCGCACGCCGAGCCTGACCCCCGACAGCTTTACCGTCACAGCACAGCTGTCAGGCGCAGAAATTTCGTGAATCTTCCCCGCGATATAAACCGAATCACCCCATCCGCTATATACTGTAGATGAGGTGATTCTTATTTCTTACTTATCTGATTTGCTGCCCGGAGAGGCAGCCTGCATTGATTCGCTTGCAATATCGCCGCTGAGAACGCGGCTTTACGATTTGGGCATGGTGGCCGGAACTCGGGTGGAATGCGTGGCGCGCGCTCCTTTCGGCGGACCATCGGCCTATCTGATACGCGGCGCGGTTATCGCGCTTCGCCACGAGGACGCGCTGACCGTGGGTGTACAGCGGATGCCCGCCGCTTCACGTGTGCGCGGCGTCCCGCTCCGAGCCTGATGGGACTTACATCCTCGTCCACCGGATTTCGCGCCGCCTCCGAAAGTTCCCCAGGACAGCTGAAGCGCGGGGAGAACGATCGGGTCATCGCCCTTGCCGGCAATCCCAACGTGGGCAAGAGCACGCTGTTCAATTCGCTCACCGGGCTGAATCAGCACACCGGAAACTGGACGGGCAAAACGGTTTCCACCGCTGCCGGACGGGCGGACGGCTGGCCGCTGGTACTGGTCGATCTGCCCGGAACCTATTCCCTGCGCGCCCATTCCCTCGAGGAGGTGGTAGCGCGGGATTTCATCCTGTCGGGGGAGGCGGACGCTGTGGCGGTGGTAGCCGACGCCTGCTGCCTGGAACGGGGGCTGGCGCTTACCATGCAGATTCTTGAACTGACGCCCCGCGTGGTGCTCTGCGTCAATCTGATGGATGAAGCGGCGCGGCGTGGGATTTCCGTCGATCTTGCGCTGCTGTCCGAACGGCTGGGAATCCCGGCGGTGGGAGTCAGCGCCGGACGTGGAGATGGGCTGGATGAGCTATGTACGGTACTTTCCACGCGGAAGGACAGTTCGCCCCATCGGCTGATCTACGCCCCCGAAACCGAGGAAGCGCTTCAATCGCTGGAAGCCGCCGGACTGTCCCGCGCAGCCGCCATCGACCGACTGACTTCGGACGACAGCCCGGCACATATCCGCGAGGACATCCTCGCCCGCCCGATTATCGCCGCCGAGGGGTTGGCGCTGGACGTGGTGCGGTCGGATGCTGTCCCGGGCAGTTCAGTCCAAGGGTATTCCGCTCTCGACCGGAAGATTGACGCCATTGTGACCAATCGCTGGCTGGCCGTTCCGCTGATGCTGCTTCTGCTGGCAGGCATTTTCTGGCTGACCATCGTCGGCTCCAACTATCCCTCCGCCGCGCTGCAATCGCTGTTTGAACGGCTGGAAGCGGCGCTTTACGCGGGCGCCGTGTCAATCGGCGTTCCGCTCTGGCTGAGGGAACTGCTGCTCTGCGGCGTTTTGCGCACGCTGCTGCGGGTGGTTGCCGTTATGCTGCCGCCTATGGCGATCTTCTTCCCGCTTTTTACGCTGATGGAGGATCTGGGACTGATGGGGCGGATTGCTTTCAATCTGGATGGGGCGTTCAAGCGCTGCAGCGCCTGCGGCAAGCAGGCGCTGACCATGTGGACAGCGCAATCTGGGGTATCATTTTTCATCGGCGCATCCGATGAAGCGGTAGCAGATGCGGATCTTTTGGATTTTCTGCCGCTTCCCGGCTTCATCCGGCTCCCAACGTCCCTGCTCCACCTCGATGCGCTCGACGAGCTTCAGGAGAAGCGGTCGCGTCAGCGTCTCGCAGGCGGTCACTTCCGTCAGCAGGGCGAAAAATTTCTCATACTGCGTCTGGGGTGAATCGGCTTGCTCCGGTTCTGCCGCTTTCGGCGCAAGTACGCGGGCAAGCTCCTGCAGCTCGGCTTCATATTGCTTCGACGCGGCTTCAAACATCACGTCAGACATGGTTCCGGAAAGCTTCGCTTCAAAGAGATTTTTGATTAATTCCCCGATCTGTTCCTTTCGCTTTTCTGCCCTCAGAATGTCACCGAAGGTGTCACGGGTCTCTTCCTCTTTCTGAGATTCCTGCCGCTCGGCAAGGGACGCGGCGATTTTGCGCTTCTCGTCCTCATCCAGCGAAAGCCATGCGCGGATATCCGCCAGCACCGCATTGTAGAGCAGATCGTAATCGATAAAGTGATTGCTGCATTCCCCGGACCCGCGGGATTTATACGTCCCGCAGCATAGATTATAGGTGGCGCCTTTCTTTCGCGTCGGCGCGGTGGTCATGGAATGATGACAGTCCGCGCAGACTGCAATGCCGGAGAAGATATTGTGAAAGCCCTTCGTCGGTGGCGCTGTCCGCGCAACCACGCGGCGGCGGACATTTTCAAAGGTTTCCTCCGAGATCAGCGGCTCGTGGGTATTTTCGACGACAATCCAGTCATCCCGCCGCTGTCTCACCGACTTCTTGACCTTGAACGAAACCTTTTTCGTCTTTCCCTGAACGGTGTGCCCAAGATATACGCGGTTCGACAGCATTTTACAGACCATCGCGGAATCCCAGCTTTTGCGCTTTGTCTGCGTTTCGATGTCGATGTACGGGCGCAGATAGCAACGGTACATCGCCGGTGTCAGGATGTGCTCGGCGTTGAAGCGGTCGGCGATGTTTTTCGGCGACGCGCCATTCTCCGCCATCCCGAACATCCGCCTGACAATGGGAGCGGTCTGCTCGTCGATTACCAGCTGATTCTTATTGTCCGGTGCCTTCTGATATCCGTAGGGCGCAAAACTCGCCACATATTCGCCGCGCTGCATTTTGATCTGAAAGGAGCTGCGAATTTTGCAGCTGATGTCGCGGGCGTACAGTTCGTGCATCGTCATCAGGAACGACGTGCTCATGGCAATGCCGTTGGTTAAATGTGCAGAATCGTAGCCGTCGATGACCGATATGTACCGTACACCGTGGGAAGGAAAATATTCATCCAGCAAATCCGATGTCCGCGCGCTGTTGCGTCCGAGGCGGGATAAATCCTTGGTCAGCACGCAGTCGATCTTCTTTCGTTCGATGTCCGCGATCAGCCGCTTGAAATCGGGGCGGTCGTAATTCGTGCCGCTGTAGCCGTCGTCAGCCGCTGTCAAGTAAGGACTAAATAATTTTGAAATTTGTTTACAATTTTGTGGGCTAAGAAGCCGCATCCACCGTTTCAAGGCAAGTCAGCAGCTTCTCCAACTCGTCACACAAGGCAAGCTCGATTTCAATGCCGCCGTCCTTGTAAACCGTAACACGCTTCACAACGTCGTTTGCTATATCCGAAGTCAGCATTTCAAGCTCGGTGTATTCCTTGTATTTTTCAATAAAGGCTCCACCTTGCTCGGTGGTGGTCTGCGAGGATTTTTCAAGGCGTTCCATTTTCTCAGTCAGCTCTTGCATCTGTGCTTGGTTACTTGCCTTTTGGGATAAGTACGTTTCCTTGTCGATAGTACCGTCAATCAGCTTTTCATATAAATCTTGGAGAGTTTTTTCAAACTGATTTTTCCTGCTTTGCAGTACGGCAAGTTCACGACGAGCTTGCTTTTTCTATGCCTGGATACGTTCTTTCTGTAACAGAAGCAAGTTCTCCAAACTGACCGCATAAGCGGCATAGGTGCGGATTAAGGTAACGACCATTTCGTGAATATCCGCTTGCAGAATACCCTCGGAGGTGCAATCAAAATCTGTTTCCAGATGTGATGTGCGGCAATGGTATTTTGCGTTCTTCGTGTTGGAGAGCACCATAGCAAACCCACAGGTTCCGCAGATCACTTTTCTGCGAAGCGGATTTCTTTCGGATGCACTCGGAATATATTCCTTATACTCTTTCATACGGCTTGCTACTTTCTGAAAGACTTCCTTGGAGACAATGCCCTCGTGGGTTTCGTCCACAATAATCCAATCCGTCTTGCTTCGTTTTACGGTGTGCCAGTTGCCCACCATATCACGTTCACGCTTGCCATAGACACATTTGCCAATGTAGCGTTCGTCTTGGAGAATTTTGAAAATCATGGTCTGCGTCCAGAAGTTTTCTTCGTGGATGCTCGGCCAACGGTCACGGGAACATCCCGCCGCCCTTTTGTACAGCATCGGTGTTGGTACGCCCTCACGGTTGAGCATGGCGGCGATCTCCGTGGGTCTTACTCCGTCAATCGTCAATGCGAAGATCTTCCTAACAATGTCTGCCGCTTCCTTATCAATAAGGAGGCGGTTTTTATCTTCGGGGTCTTTCACATATCCATACGGAGCAAAGGGGCTGAGAAACAA
>JAFUQU010000023.1 GCA_017472255.1 Clostridia bacterium
ACAACGCCTATGTATATGGAAAAATATTTTTTTGCAGCTGTATTCTTTTTCATGTCACAGTTACTCCCATTCCTCCAGTTCCCAGTAATCCACCAGCTCGGCGGTGGTGTAACCGTAGCTGTCGGGGTTTTTGCTTAAGCCATATTCCTTCATGAAAATATTAAATTCACCATTTGTGATATCTGCGTCACCTTTATGCCATCCCGAAAAGAAGATAATTTTTAACTCCGCTTGGGAAATTAATTTTTCCGGATTTGTTTTGTCATACGCTGATACCAATACAGCGCTTTCACAAACATAACGGTAAATTTTTTGGTACTTACTTTCAACCTGCGGATATATCTCATTCAAAAATTGGTATGAATAGTCATTGCGAGCGGCATTTGTCCATGTACCAGTCCCCAGTTCATCATCCTCCGCTGAACTTCCATTTCGTGCGGTTTTATGATAAGTGCCTGCCGCAATGATCATTTCATACCGCCCATCCGCTTCAGAGGAACGTTCAAGACGGATGGTGCTTTGGGCGTCTTCTGCCAACACATTTCCGATATAAGTACCGTTGTTCATATAAACTGGCGTTAGATAATCGCTGGTTGGCTTGCCATAATCCAGCGCTCCGCCTCCTTTAGAATTGACTGCTGATAGCTCTGCGTCTGCTTTAGCGATGAAAACTGCTGCCTCACCCATATAATTGTTCTCTATGGAATGTGTGTATGAAAAATAACGGCTGATTTTGCTTGCTGTTTCTGTATTATTGCCATTTTCATCTTGCGGTTTTCGCAAATCGCCTACATGGATTACTTCACCCAGTGCCATTTCCGTGAGTTTATATGATTCGATTGTCTTATCCTGATTCCACACGGTTTCCCAGACGTAGATTTTCAAAATATTGTCATATTGTTCTGTTTCTTCTGGCGCGACGTACAGCACCTGATTGTCCGGCTGGAGGCGGGACATGATTTCAACAATGCCGATGGTGCAGACGATGAACAGCGCCAGCCCGAGGATAATGAGAAAATAAATTCGGAAATATTTTTTCATAAAAGCGTTCATGCGGCACCTCCGATTCTTTACCATTCTTCGATTTCCCAATAGTCCACCAGCTCGGCGGTGGTATAGCCGTAGCTGTCGGGAAAGCCGAGACTCAAATCAAACAAAGTCTGATAAAATACACCGTTTGGCATATTGGCATTGGTGTTTTCCCATGCAGAATATAATGTGAATTTAACTATCGCATATGCTGTTGTTATTGCTGGATCGTTTTTATCATAGGCTGTTATTTTCACAGCGCTTTCATATACCTTTCGGCTGAAATTACCATATATACTATTATTGATATTCGGGTATATATCGCGAAGAAATTCCGTAGAAACCTTATTGTAAGCAACAGCCAATTCTTCATTCCATTTATAGCTGTTTACGCTTTTATTTAAGGCTTTTGTATTATCACTGTCCAAACCATCCTGATCATGATAAGTTACAGCAGAAATCATCAGCGAATAATTACTGCGATGTTCCCCGACCATTTCCAAATTTCCTTTTATCAAGTAATTCGATTCAGGTTTACAATATCGATGTGCGCGATTCCAGGTTGAATACTCCGCTTCAAGAATCCCATCCGATTCTGCGATCAATATCACTTCACCAAGGGGGTCAAATCGTGTATAAAAAAACACATCACAATAATTTTCAGTTATTGCTCCATCGATATTACGCGCTTCTCTTACGGCACCAGTATGTAATATTTCACCGATTTTCATTTCCGTTAAGACAGTTGTTTCCACCGATTTGTCTGCATTCCACACGTTCTCCCATGCGTAAATTTTCAAGATATTGTCGTATTCCTCGCTATCTTCCGGCGCTACGTACAGCACTTGATTGTCCGGCTGGAGGCGACTGTACAATTCATTAATACCAAAAGTACACATGATAAGAACTACCAAAATAAAGACGCAGATCAAATAAATTTTCAAATATTTATTATATAATTTCATGTAGATATATAGTATGGCAGTCATGTATTTACACATGACTGCCCAATGTACAGTTAGTTTTTGCAGGTCAAAGTCCCAGCGTAAACACAGCTTGCGTTATAAATACGGGTGTGTACACCCACTCCGCCATTGCATATGTCGCCAAAAATACCATCGCTGTTTGAATCACAATACCATCTACCGGAACTATAATCATAGTCAGCATAACCCAGGAAAGTTAATTCCCCAGTATGACCATGACCATTTGCTATAGGATCAGTGCATCCGCTCTCATCCCAATCAAAGACACCTTGCGCTGCATTCAAAGCATTGTGGGAGCCATCGATCGTCACGATATAAGTACCTGTTACATCTTTCTCGATATAACATGTAGAAAGAGCAGCACGTGTAGATGTCCAGATGCTTACCGGTTCGGTTCGAATTGGATTCATCACGATAGTGACATTTTCCTTCTTAAAATAGTCGGCGATCTGCTGGTCAATATCTTCAACATCGTGAGCCATCGTAGGGGTCACAAAACCAACGGCGAGGAGAGTTGCAAGGAGGGAAGTTAAAATTTTCTTCATTGTAAATTTCCTTTCGTTTATTGGTTCGTTGTATCAGGTTTCATCTGTCGCCGCTGATACAGGCACGGCTGCCTTAGTGCACTCGGCATATACCATTCTATTGCTGCGCACACAATATTCAGATATATCAGATACGATTTATATAATAACCCATATAGTTAGCAACCTATATGGTCATTATATCGTAGTGTGGAATTATTTTTGTAAAACAAAACTTACTATAAATTCTTTTTAGATATATTATTTCTTTAATTTCCTTTATCTGACTATATTATATCATACAAATATGAATAATTTTACATTTATATAAGAAACAAATTATGAATTATTATGTTGTCGAATACCGATTATTTACATTATTCAATACCAACACCCATTTAGCCATTACCAAAACAATACAGCGCCGCGATTGCATAATCGCCCCCGCGCCCCGGCAATACTTTATATCGCAACGAATTATTTCCGAGGATATAAAAAATATGTACGCAACCCGAAGCAACAAAGTCGAAATCTGCGGCGTGAATACGTCGAAGCTGAAAACCCTGACCGCGGAGGAAAAGCATACCCTCCTCCTGCGCGCAAAGGAGGGGGATGCCGCTGCCCGGGAGGAGCTGATTTCGGGCAACCTGCGGCTGGTACTGTCCATTATTCAGCGATTCACCGGGCGGGGCGAGAATCCGGACGATCTCTTTCAGGTAGGCTGCATCGGTCTCATCAAGGCGGTGGACAACTTCGACACTACGCTGGACGTGAAATTCTCCACCTACGCCGTTCCCATGATCATCGGCGAGATCCGACGCTACCTGCGGGACAACAACACCATCCGCGTCAGCCGCTCGGTGCGCGATCTCGCCTACCGCGCGCTCCAGGCCCGCGAACAGCTTTCCCGCACCCTCGACCGGGAACCGTCGGTGGAGGAAATTGCCAAAAGCCTGGAGGACACCCCCGAACACGTGGCGGCGGCGCTGGAGGCCATCGTGGAACCGGTGAGCCTTTACGAGCCGGTTTATTCGGACGGCGGCGATTCAATCTACGTGATGGATCAGATCAGCGACGTGGACAACACCGACGAAGCATGGCTAGAGGACATCGCTCTGCGGGAGGCTATGGAGCAGCTGTCTCCCCGGGAGAAGAACATCATCAACCTGCGTTTCTTCAAGGGGCGCACGCAGATGGAAATCGCCAGCGAAATCGGCATTTCTCAAGCGCAGGTCTCCCGCATCGAAAAGGGCGCGCTGGAGCGCATCAGAAAGCAGATGTAAATGAGGAAGGCTGTGCCTTCCCCATACACGGTCAATTAAAAAAGCCATACTGCCCGGCGGACAGTATGGCTTTTTGGTGTGCGGCAAATTAAACCTGAGCCGCCTTCATGACCGAGATTGCTTCGGCGATGGCGGATTCGAAATTGCCGCCGTCGCTGCCTTCCAGCGAGATGGCGCCCGTGTAGCCCGCGGACTTCAGCGCGGCGAAGAAACCGCGGCAGTCCGCCAGATCGTCGATGGTTGGATAACGGCGGTTGTTCTTGGGGCTTGCGATGTGTACGTGGCGGATGGCGGAGCCGTAGGACGCCAGCTCCTCCAGCTTATCGCCGCCCAGCATGGAGTGGTAATAGTCGATGAGCAGCTGAATTTCCGGCTTGTTGACGGCGCGGATCAGTTCCATAGCCTCGCGGCAGTTGTTGATGAAGTTGCACTCCTCGCGGCGAAGCTCCTCGATGGCGACGACCACGCCCGCTTCCTTTGCGGCGGGGGCGATGACGTCCGACAGAACGGCGGCGAACCGTTCGAAAGCTTCTTCCTTGGACATATCGTCGGGAATGCGGCGTGCGGAGCCGCTGCCCAGCACGATGGTGGGCGCGCCGAGGGGCTTTGCCTTGGCGAAGGTCTTGCCGAGGTATTCTTCGATGGCGCCGTAGCCATCCTTGCCGGTCAGCAGTTTGATGTCGCCGGGGAACATACCGTTGTGGGAGACGCAGGTCATTCCCAGCTCGGCGGCCTTGTCGCGCATGGCGAGGATGGTTTCCTCGGGTGCGTTGGTCAGACCGGAGAAGCCGGTTTCCCAGGCGGTGTAGCCGTGCTTATGCAGAATCTCCAGACGCTCGGGCGAAAGTCCGGTGCAGCAGCAATAATTGAACATGGGTTGTTACCTCCAGAATTGCGATTTTATCTTTATTCAGTATAGCACACCGCCCGCCGTTTGGCAAGAGAATTTCGAAAAGATTAGCGTTTTTGCGCATATTTTAGCAGAATCGTCAATTGTCGTTTTCGGGGGACAGAACAAGTATCGGGGCTGGCACGGATGAAAATTCATGGGCTTGATAACTTAAAAGTATTGACAAAATGATAACTTTCGTGTATAATAGAATCAGACAGGAGGCATTCTAATGTATGACATTATTTTTTATCGGGATCGAAGTGGACGCGAGCCTGTTCTGGACTACATGAAAGAGCTGAAAAAGAGCGGCAGTAAAGACAGCCGGATTAAGCTGAACAAAATAAATGATTACATACAGGCGCTGAGCGTATATGGAGCGGCGCAGCTTACTGAAAATTTTGTCAAGCATCTTGACGGCGAAATCTGGGAGCTGCGCCCTATCCGTGACAGAATCTTATTCGCCGGTGTAGTCGGCGGACGATATGTGCTGCTCCATTCATTTATGAAACAGACGCAGAAAACGCCTGCCAGAGAGATTGAAAAAGCAAAACGGGAATTAGCCGATTTCAAGGAAAGGAGCGGTTTATATGAATAATCAAAGTTCGATTGGTCATTCTTGGGAGGAGGTCAGAGGTGAGCTGTTTACGCCCGAAGAAATTGCTGAGAGCGATCTGCGGGTTGCGCTCATCGGTGAACTGATCAAAGCAAGACAGGAGCGAGGGCTGTCGCAGCGGGAGCTGGGTGAGCTGAGCGGTGTGAAGCAGCCGATTATTGCGAGGATGGAGAACGGAACAACGTCTCCCAATTTAAGCACCATTTTGAAAGTGCTTGCCCCGCTGGGAAAGACACTGTATATCGGAGATCTGAAATAAACAGCTTCGGTGATAATTTTGTTACATTCTGTGTTAAATCACAAAATTGTTTAATATTTAACAATTTCACTCTTGACAAACGCACACAAAAGGAGTACAATAGTATCGTAGAAATCACACCGCCGGAAACGGCGGGAAAATGAAAGGATACATATTATCATGGCAAACAGAATCGTACTCAACGAAACCTCCTATTTCGGAGCAGGTGCGCGCGAAAATATCGCGCTGGAAGCACAGAAGCGCGGCTTTAAGAAAGCACTGCTTGTTACCGATAAGTCCCTGATGCAGTTCGGCGTGGCCGCTAAGGTCATCGAAGTGCTCGACAAAGCCGGTCTGGCTTACGAAATCCTCGACGATGTGAAGGCTAACCCCACCATCGAAAACGTACAGAACGGCGTGGCTAAGTTCAAGGCTGCGGGCGCTGACTACCTGATCGCTGTGGGCGGCGGTTCCGTTATGGACACCGCAAAGGCAATCGGCATCATCATCAACAACCCCGAGTTCGCCGATGTACGCTCCCTCGAGGGCGTTGCCGACACCAAGAAGAAGTGCGTTGACATCATCGCCGCTCCCACCACCGCCGGCACCGCTGCCGAGGTTACGATCAACTACGTCATCACCGACGTGGAAAAGAAGCGCAAGTTCGTCTGCGTTGACCCCCACGACATCCCCGTGGTTGCTGTCATCGACTCCGAGCTGATGAGCTCCATGCCCAAGGGTCTTACCGCCGCAACCGGTATGGACGCTCTGACCCACGCCATCGAGGGTTACATCACCGCAGGCGCATGGGAAATGAGCGATATGTTCGAGCTGAAGGCTATCGAAATCATCGCAAAGAGCCTGCGTTCCGCCGTTAAGGGCGAGAAGGAAGGTCGCGAAGGCATGGCTCTGGGTCAGTACATCGCAGGCATGGGCTTCTCCAACGTAGGTCTGGGCATCGTTCACTCCATGGCACACCCTCTGGGCGCCGTTTACGACACTCCTCACGGCGTGGCAAACGCAATCATCCTTCCCACCGTTATGGAGTACAACGCTGACGCTACCGGCGACAAGTATCGTGACATCGCAAAGGCGATGGGCGTTACCGGCACCGAGGCTATGACCACCGAGGAAGCTCGCGCAGCCGCCGTTGCCGCTGTCCGCAAGCTGTCCGCTGACGTGGGCATTCCCGCTACCCTGACCGAGGTTGGCGTGAAGGAGGAGGACATTGAGTTCCTCGCTGACTCCGCTATGGCTGATGCCTGCACCCCCGGCAACCCGAAGGTTCCCACCAAGGAAGACATCGTTGCGCTGTACAAGTCGATGATGTAATCACGCAGATACGAAAAAGAACTGTAATGAAATTGCGAGCTTCTACAATCTCCCTGTCGAGGAAGTTGAACAGCTTGCCCGCACCATGTCTGCATAAAACCGGAGAGGGACGGTCGTAAGACCGTCCCTCTCTTTTGCTATTCTATTAATGTTTGAAGTGGCGTGCGCCGGTGAAGACCATCGGGATGCCGTACTTGTTGCAGGCGTCGATGGACTCCTGGTCGCGAATCGAGCCGCCGGGCTGGATGATTGCGGCGATGCCCGCCTTTGCAGCGGCTTCCACGCAGTCGGAGAACGGGAAGAATGCGTCGGATGCCATGACGGAACCCTTTGCTCTGCCCTGTTCTGCGCCTTCGAGGGTGTCGGCGTAGCGGATTGCCAGTTCCAGCGCGGTGATGCGGTTGGTCTGACCGGGGCCTACGCCTACGGTACAGCCGTCCTTGGCGAGGACGATGGCGTTGGATTTGGTGTGCTTAACCACCTTCATGGCGAACTTCAGGTCAGCCAGCTGCTCGGCGGTGGGAGCCTTTTCGGTGACGACCTTCAGCTCGGCTTCGTCGAGGACGCCGTCGTCGTGCTCCTGAATCAGCAGACCGCCTGCCACCTTCTTCATATCCAGCATATCCTTGGTAATCGGCTTTGCGATGTCGGGCAGCAGCAGGACACGGATGTTCTTCTTCTGAGTCAGGATAGCCAGCGCTTCGTCGGTATATGCGGGAGCGATAACGATTTCCACGAAGATTTTATTAATCTCGGCAGCGGTAGCAGCGTCAACCTCGCGGTTGCAGGCGATGATGCCGCCGAAGATGGACACGGGGTCGGCTTTATAAGCGCGCATATAAGCGTCGTAGATATTCTCTGCCACGCCTACGCCGCAGGGATTGGCGTGCTTGACGGCGACGACGCAGGGCTCGTCGAACTCCTTGAGGCAGTCCAGCGCGCCGTTGGTATCGTTGATATTATTGTAGGAAAGTTCCTTGCCGTGAAGCTGCTGTGCGGCGGCGATGGTACCGGTGAACTCGTTACCGATTTCCTTATAGAAAGCGCCGCGCTGGTGGGGATTTTCGCCGTAGCGCATATCCTGAACCTTTTCGTAGGTGAGGGAGAGCTTATCGGGGAAGATATCCGAGCCGGTTTCCTTACGGAGGTAGGACTGGATGAGGGTATCGTAAGCGGCGGTATGGTTGAAGACCTTATAAGCCAGCTTGAGGTTGGTGTCCACGCTGACGGAACCGTTAGCTTTCAGCTCGTCGATGACGGTTTTATAGTCGGCGGGGTCAACGATGACGGAGACGTCCTGATAGTTTTTGGCGGCGGCGCGGAGCATGGTAGGACCGCCGATATCGATGTTTTCGATGACCTCTTCGCGTTCGACGCCGGGTTTAAGGACGGTTTGTTTGAAGGGATAGAGGTTGATAGCGACCACATCGATGGGGGTAACGCCCAGTTTTTCCAGCTGTGCCATATGCTCGGGGTTAGAGCGCATAGCGAGGATACCGGCGTGGATCATAGGGTGGAGGGTTTTGACGCGTCCGTCCAGGCATTCGGGGAAGCCGGTGACGTCGGAGACCTGGGTCACGGGGATACCGGCTTCGTGGATGACCTTCCAGGTTCCGCCGGTGGAGAGGATTTCAAAGCCGAGAGCGACCAGCTCGCGGGCGAAATCCACGACGCCGGTTTTGTCGGTTAAGCTGATAATCGCGCGTTTTTTCATGGGATATACCTCGATTCGTTTATTAATGATAATATTATAGCAGATTTTGTCGTTTTGGTCAATAGAGATTTCGACGAATCTTCGGGGCAGGCTTGCCCAGATTTTGTGCCCAGCAGACTTGTCTGCTGGCAGACTTGATATTGCTCAAATAAGATTTCCACCTGCCGGCAGGGGTTCGAGAGGATGGGGAGACCGCCGCTGCCCGCTCTGGTCTCCTCACCCGCTCGAGCTCTCCCGTCTTTCCTCCGGGGAACGGGACGCGCCAGCCTGAGCTGTCGCTGAATGCGCTCTCGCGCAAGCACAGACGCCACGCTCTGTGCGCCTAGGCCTTAAGGGATGCGAAAATCGCACGCGCTATAGGCGCGCGCATTTTCTTAGTCTGCAATTCTAGGGAAAGTCTGTGCGCTTAGATTTGTATCTGCCTACGCTCGGGGGCTTAGTGGCCCCCTCGATTCGGCGCGCTGACGTTCCCGCTTGTGCGGCTCCAATCATTGATGACCATCCCAACGCCACATCGCGTTGCGCGTACAGTATAAACAAATCTCATAAGCAATCTCCCCCAAGGCTGCTCAAACAGAGAAAGCAGACGCGCCTCAAAAGCGCGTCTGCTTTCGCATCAATTAGTCTTTGCACAAATAAGCTCTCAAGCCACTGTACAGCACATAGCGTATGTTTGTGCGCGAGAGCGCATGAAGCCGCAGCTCAGGCTGCGGCGTCGTACCCCCGGAGGAAGGACGGGAGTGCTCGAGAGGGTGAGGAGACCAGAGCGGGCAGCGGCGGTCTCCCCATCCTCTCGACCCCCCGCCGGCAGGTGGAAGTCTGATGTGCGCAACATCAAGTCTGCCAGCAGACAAGTCTGCTGGGCACAAACCCAAGCAAGCCTTCCGGCATTGTGAACAATCACTTCACGCTCACAATGCCGCCATGCACCTCAAGGCGATCGGCGCAGAATAACTCCACAGCTTCAGGCAGAATCTGCCATTCTGCCTGCTCCATAATCCGGCGCTGAAGGGTTTCGGGCGTGTCACCCTGCTCCACCGACACCGCCTTTTGTAAAATGATCGGTCCGCCGTCGCAGATTTCGTTGACAAAATGTACCGTCGCACCCGATACCTTTACACCCTTCGCCAGCGCCGCTTCGTGAACGTGTAAACCGTAGAAGCCGTCGCCGCAGAAGCTGGGAATCAACGCCGGATGTACGTTGATCACCCGGTTGGCATAGACTTTGAAAAAACTCTCGTGCTGGATGATCATGAAGCCCGCCAGCACAATCAGATCGATGCCCCGCTTGTCAAGCTCCGCGCGGATGGCGTTGGTGTATTCTTCCCTGTCCGGGTAAGCCTTGCGAGGGACAACAATCCCCTCCACACCAGCCTTCGCCGCCCGCTCAAGGGCATACGCACCCTCCTTGCTGGACAGTACCAGCTCTACCTTTCCGCTCCGGATTACGCCCGATTCGCAGGCGTCCAGAATCGCCTGTAAATTCGTGCCGCCGCCCGATACCAATACCGCTATTTTCTTCATAATCTTTATCCTTTCGCAATTATTGATCCCGATCAGCGACGTCAGTTAAACTTTTCCCCGGTCAGAATCTCGTAAGCCTCCACATACTTCGCGCGGGTCGCTGCAACCACGTCGGCGGGAAGCTCGGGAGCGGGAGATACACCCTTGTAACCGTTGTCGGACAGCCAGTTGCGCAAATACTGCTTGTCGTAGCTGGACTGACCCTGACCCGGCTTGTAGTCGGCGGCAGGCCAGAAACGGCTGGAATCGGGAGTCAGCACCTCGTCGCCCAGTACCAGCTCGCCCTTCTCGTCCAGACCAAACTCAAGCTTGGTGTCCGCAATGATAATGCCCCGTCCTGCCGCGTATTCGGCACAGCGCTTGTATACGGCAATGGTGGTGTCGCGTACCTTGGACGCAAGCTCCTCGCCCAGTTCGTTGGCCATGTACTCGTAGGAAACGTTGATGTCGTGACCCTCGGCGGCTTTGGTGGACGGCGTGAAGATCGGCTCCGGGAATTTGTCCGATTCAATCAGACCCGGCGCAACCTTCTGACCGCAAACCGTGCCGTCCTTCTGATAGGATTCCCACGCCGAACCGGTGATGTAGCCGCGCACGATGCACTCGAAGGGCAGCATTTTCAGACGTTTTACCAGCATCGAACGTCCGCGCAGGGTCTCATCGTTGGTGTAGGGGTAAGGATACTTGCTCACGTCGGTGGTGATCACATGATTCTTTACCACGTCCTTTGTCAAATCGAACCAGAACATGGAGAGCGAATTCAGAATTTTGCCCTTGTCCGCAATGGGGGTGGGCATGATCACGTCGTATGCCGAAATGCGGTCGGTGGTGACGATCAGAAGCGAATCGGGATCTGCGGAAAAGACCGCGCGTACTTTGCCTTCAAACAGTTTGTCTGCCATGATTTTATTACCTCATTTTCTTTAATTTGTATATTTAACCCAACAATCCGGGTAGGATCGTCGGCTGCGGACTGATAGCCGCTCCTTCAGTTACTGCGCCAGCGTCTCCTGAAGGGCGGCGTCCTTCTTCAAAACACCGGCTTCCATGTCCGCCTTGAAAGCGACCAGCTTTTCGGCGAGGGCGTCGTCCGAAAGGGCGAGCATCTGGGCTGCCAGGATGGCGGCGTTCTGCGCGCCGTCGATGGCGACGGTAGCCACCGGAATGCCGGAAGGCATCTGCACCATGGAAAGCAGCGAATCCAAACCGTCCATCGTGGAAGATTTGATCGGAATGCCGATGACGGGGAGGGGGGTGTAGGCTGCCAGCACGCCGCCCAAATGCGCGGCCTTTCCGGCGGCGGCGATGATGACGCCGAAACCGTTTGCGGCGGCGGAGGAAGCGAACTTCTCAGCCTGCGCGGGGGTGCGGTGAGCGCTGATCACGTGGGCTTCGTAAGGGATATCGAAGGCTTTGAGCTGATCGATGCACTTTTTTACGACGGGAAGGTCGGAATCGCTTCCCATGATAACTGCGACTTTTTTCATTGGCGGGGTCTCCTTTATGACAAAAAATGATATCATTATTATAGCAGATTTTTCGCCCGCCGTCAATATGCAATATGCAGAAATATCATCGGGGTTCTCTCCCGCTGTATTTTTTCGGACAAATAAACATGAAAATGTCTTCTATATCGATTGATTTTCCCGTGCGGCTGTGATATAATGAGCATAACAACTTATATCAAAGGAGAGATTCCCATGCAATACGAATACATTTCTACCACCGACTGGTACGGCTGCGACCGTATCAATTTCCGTCTGAACGGACGGGAAAGCTTAGTCGTTCGCCCGAAAAAACCGCTGCCCGGCAATCCCACCGCATGGCGCACCGAATTCTTCGGCGCGTTCGACAGCGTTGACCGGGCGCTGCTTGAACGTGGCTGGCATCTTTGCTATCACCGGGTCAGCGATATGTACGGCTGTCCGCAGTCCGTCGCGTGGATGCACGAATTCTACGAATTCGTCAGCCAGACTTTTGGACTTGCGAAGCCCGTCCTGTTCGGATTCAGCCGGGGCGGACTTTACGCCGTCAACTACGCCGCCGCTTATCCCAGCGAAATCGCCGGGCTGTATCTGGACGCCCCCGTCTGCGATATCCGCAGCTGGCCTTGCCGCATCAAGACAGCCGTGGAGACCATCGACTGCCTGCATTGGTACCGCCTGACGTTCGAAACTCTGCCCGACTTTGCCGGCAATCCCATTGACAAGCTCCAGTCCCTGCGGGACGCAAACCTGCCCATCATTATCGTGGCGGGCGATTCCGATCAGTCGGTGCCCTATGAAAATAACGGCGCGGTTCTGGTCGAGCGCTATCGTGCGCTGGGCGGTGTCATCGAGACGATTATCAAGCCCGGCTGCGGTCATCATCCCCACTCGCTGGACGATCCGTCCCCGGTGGTGAAGTTTATCGAGGAAAAGTGCATCTGACAAAAAAGGGATTCCACCCTCAGCGCGGAATCCCTTTTTCCTCCTTCGCCAGCTCATGCAGCAAATCCGCACGCCGGGCGGCTTCCAGCTGACGCTTCCCCGCTTCCGACAGGCTGCGGTAAGCCGACGCGCCGCTGAGTATGGCGATGGATGCACGCTTTCGCGCCAGCGCAAGCACTTCCCGCCCCCGCTCGTTCATCGCCAGCGGAACGGTGTACAGCGGAAGCGCTTCGCAGTCGGACATCGTATACCCCAGCATCCCGCCGAAAACCGCCCGCCGCAGCCGGGAGGGCGAATAACGGCGCTCCGTACAGGCGGCGACGATGCCTTCCAGCGTGGTCTGCTTCATGGCGGCGCGGCAGAGCTTGTTTTCGATGCCGCCGGAAATTTCCATCCGCCCGTGAATATGCTCGGGCGGGGTCAGCCGCAGGAAGGCGGCGACGGTGCGGTCGAGGTTGGAGGTGCGGTGAATGGGCGCGCTCATCAGCGCTTTTGCCGTATACGGCGGAACGAAGGCGGATACGTCTTCACCCGCCAGCACCTTCGTCCGGATGGCGGAAGCCGACGCATGAGATTCCATCCTGACGGATGGAATCTCAATAGAATTGTACGCTTCCCCCACCCGCTGGATGACGTGGGGGCGGATGGCGCTTCCAAGCTCCCGCAGCGCGTCGAGGTACGCCAGCGCCAGCAGGTCGTTGGAGCCGGTGAGATGGGCGCTCCCGCCGTACAGTTCGGCGAAGACCCTCGCCCGAAGCGTTCCCGTCTGGGCGGCGGGATCGGCGGCACGGGCGGACGCGACGGCGGCGGCGTATTCCTCCGACGCCAGGCGTTCGGACGTCTCTAATAAGGACGGGAGGTCGCCGGTTTCGCTGCCGAACGCCAGCAGGTCAACGCAGCCAAGACCGTTTGCGATGGCGACGCCGCCCCGGGCAAAAAACGCCGCTCCCGCCATTGACCATGGCGCGGGCAGTTCCAGCACCAGGTCGCATCCCCCTGCGATGGCGCAGGCGGCGCGGGTCGATTTGTCGAGCAGCGCAGGCTCGCCCCGCTGGGTGAAGCTGCCGCTCATGATGCCCACAACGGCGCATTCTCCGCCAAGTTCGTCCCGCAGACGTGAAATCATGTACGTATGTCCTTTGTGGAATGGGTTATATTCACATATTATCGCCGCAATTTTCATAATATTTTGTGATTTCCTTAAAAGTTTTGTCACAGCTCTTGTAATTATCCGCAATTTGAGCTATAATATTATATATGACTTCATTATAACACAAATGCGCGTCAAATACAACATTTTTCGGAGGATTTTTTCAAATGAAAGTTCTGGTTGTCAACGCCGGCAGCTCCTCGCTGAAGTATCAGCTCTTTGATACCGCCACCTATGAAGTGGTCGCAAAGGGTATCTGCGAGCGCATCGGCATCGATGGTAAGATCACCCACAAAATGCCCGGTCGTGAGAATTACGTCGCCGAGCTGCCCATGCCCAATCACTCGGTCGCAACCCGTATTCTGGTGGACACCCTGACGTCCGAGCAGTACGGCTGCATCAAGTCCATGGACGAGATTGAGGCTGTCGGCCACCGTGTCGTTCACGGCGGCGCCTTCTTCTCCGAGTCCATGCTCGTCACCCCCGACGTGGTGGAGAAGCTCAAGCTCTGCAACGACTTTGCTCCCCTGCACACCCCCGCTCACCTGATGGGCATTGAGGGCATCACCAACGAAATGCCCAACGTTCCCCAGGTTCTGGTCTTCGACACTGCGTTCCATCAGACCATGCCCGACTACGCTTATATGTATCCGATTTCCTACGATATGTATGAGAAGTATTCCATCCGCCGTTACGGCGCACACGGCACTTCCCACCGCTATGTGGCTGGCGAAATGTGCAAGATTCTCGGCAAGACCGAGGGCACGAAGATTGTGACCTGCCATATGGGCAACGGTTCCTCCATCTCCGCAGTTAAGGACGGCAAGGTGGTTGACACTTCCATGGGCTTCACGCCTCTGGACGGCGTGGAAATGGGCACCCGCTGCGGTTCCATCGACCCCGCCATCGTTCCCTTCATCATGGAGCGCGAGAATATGACTCCCGCCGAAATGAGCGAGTACATGAACAAGAAGTGCGGATTCCTTGGCGTTTCCGGCATTTCCAGCGACAGCCGCGACATCGAGGCCGCTATCCTGAAGGGCGACAAGCGCGCCGCTCTGGCCGCCAACATTCTGGCATACCAGATTAAGAAGTACATCGGTTCCTATGCCGCCGCCATGAACGGTCTGGACGCCATCGTCTTCACCGCCGGCATGGGCGAGAACAACCCCGAGCTGCGTGAGCGTGCCTGCGCGAACATGGAATACTTCGGCATTAAGCTGGACAACGAGCTGAACGCGAAGATGCACCATCAGCCCAACACCGTGAAGCTCTCCCTGCCCGATTCCAAGGTTGAGGTTTGGCTTATTCCCACCAACGAAGAGCTGGTCATCGCCACCGATACCGAGCGCATCGTAAACGCGCTGTAATTGCGGTAATTTGTACATAGCAAATCGACCGTCCCCGAAGGGACGGTCGATTTTTTGCGGCGGGGTTAGCGCTCATCCCCCGTGTATCTCTCCGAAGGGGAGGCTCATTCATGATCCGTTCCCCCGTTCCAATCGATGCGGTCGAAGATGCTTTTCACCGGCACCAGCACCGCGCCGTCCACCTTGATGGGGCGCTTGTCCAGATTGCGGGCGGGAACGATAATGCGGCGGAAGCCCAGCCGCACCGCCTCCCGAACCCGCTGCTCAAAATGCTGGACGGCGCGGCATTCACCCGCCAGACCGATTTCGCCGATGGCGATGATGTCGTCCGCCACCGGCTCGTCCTTAATGGACGAAATCAGCGCCATGGACACTGCCAGATCGGCGGCAGGCTCATCGATGTGCAGACCGCCAATCACGTTCAGATAAGCGTCGTTCACCGAGAAGCGGTAGCCCAGCCGCTTCTCCAGCACCGCTAAAATCAGGCACATCCGGTTGTAGTCGATGCCGTTGGACGTGCGGCGGGGAGAGGGATAGGAGGTCTGTGCCACCAACGCCTGCACCTCCGCGATGATTGGGCGGGTGCCTTCCATTACGCAGACGGCGCAGTTGCCGGAAACGCCGGTGGGACGTCCCGCCAGCAGCGCTTCAGAGGGATTGGTGACTTCCTCAAGACCGCCGTCCGACATCTCGAACATACCGATTTCATTGGTGGAGCCAAAGCGGTTCTTGATGGCGCGGATGATGCGGTAGGCGCGCAGCTTCTCGCCCTCAAAGGTGAGCACCGCGTCCACCATATGCTCCAGCACCTTCGGTCCGGCGATGCCGCCTTCCTTGTTCACATGACCGACCATCAGCACGGAAATGCCCTCGTTTTTCGCCTTGGCGATGAACGCCAGCGCCGTTTCGCGCACCTGGGTAATGCTGCCCGGCGCGGATGCCACGTGCTCGTCGTACATGGTTTGAATCGAGTCCACGATGATCACATCCGGGTGGAGCTTGTCGATCTGGGGCATGATTTTGCTCACGTTGGTTTCGGTGAACACGTACAGCCCCGGCGCGCTGACGCCCAGCCGCTTGGCGCGCAGCTTAAGCTGCCCCTGGGATTCCTCGCCGGAGATGTAGAGCACCTTCCGTTCGCCGGCGGCGGGATCCGGCGCGCATAAGGCGGTGGAGATTTGCAGCAGCAGCGTGGATTTGCCGATGCCCGGTTCGCCCGCCAGCAGCACTACCGACCCGTGTACCAGACCTCCGCCCAGCACCCGATCCAGCTCGCTCATGCCCGTTCCCGTCCGTATGAACGACGGCAGCTCCAGCTCGTCGAAACGCACTACCTCCGACTCGTATTCGGGGGCGATTCGCTTGATCGACCGGGACGCGGGCGCGGCGGCTTCCACGGGGGCGTCGCCCTCCTCCATGGTGTTCCACTCCCCGCAGGACGGGCATTTGCCGTACCACTTGGACGTGGTATATCCGCAGGCTGAACAGGTGAAGATTGTTTTGGGTTTCATATTGACTCCTTGAGTTGTTGATAGATATATTATACACTTTTTCTGCCGCCGCGTCAAGATATGCGAGAAAATATGTTCGGGAAAACGGTAAACTGAATCACGCCCCTTGACGGGAACGAAATAATGTTGTATAATAATATTACCAACCAACGGGAGGCAGAAATGAAGTATCCGGACAAATACAGGCTCACGGCGGATGAGAGCCGATTTTTAGCAAGGAAAAAATGGGACGAGAACGTCTACTGCGGTATGCGCATGGAGAACCGCGCTGTCACATTCCCGCAGACCAAAACGATTCTGAGCGGCGTCAATGTGCCCGGGGTGCAGCTGGACGACATTCAGGCTGTGCTCAATATGCGCGACGCATGGCGGTTTCTGCTGGGATCGATCGATGAGCCGGTCAATCTGGCATATATGTGCAGACTGAATGAATATATCGCCCGGAATGAAGCGCTGGTATGGGGGAAGCTGCGTACCGGCAAAGTAGGAATTTCAGGTACCGATTACGAGCCTCCCGTCCCGGTCTGGGAGGAGGCGGAAGCCGCATTGTCGGCGATCCTTGCAGACGGCGTTTCCGACACGGAAAAGGCGCTGAACGTCTTCACGTGGGGCGCGCGCGGACAGCTTTTCTGGGACGGCAACAAGCGAACCAGCCTGACACTGGCAAACAAAATCATGATACAGGCGGGCGTCGGCATTTTAACCGTCACCGATCGGCATATGGAGGAATTCAATGTGCAGCTGCTGGCGTATTACAACACCGGCGAAGCGGAGCCGCTGAAGATGTTTCTGTATCAGAACGCAATTCAGGGCATTCAGCTATAATAGTCCTGTTCGATAACCTTCAGGACTTGTCAACGAAAGTCCTGATTTCATCAGCACTTTCGTACTCTGAAGTCAGGTTATCGAACAGGTCTAATAAAAAAATCACCGCGATTCGATTCGCGGTGATTTTTTCTTCACTCCGCCACAACGCACAGCGGGCCGGGCATCGAAAGCTTCTGCTCCAGCTTGTGAAGCCGCTTGCCGTCAACGGCAAACAGCGTAACATTGTCCGTCTTCTCGTTTGTAACGATCGCCGTACCGCCCACGATGAGGAAATCCCTCGGCGAAACGCCGCCAACCTTCGTCCAAACCGGGCTGGCGAGGGCTTTGCCCCCCTCCGTGATATCGAAGGCGCAGATCGAATCGTGCCCGCGATGGGAAACATAGAGCGTCCGCCCGTCCTCCGACACGCGGATGGCGGCGGCGGTGCTCTTTTCATCAAAATCGGCGGGCAGCGCAGGATAAGTGTCCAGCGGGCGAAGCTCGCTTCCTACCGCCTCAAACACCGTCACCGACGAGCCAAGCTCGTTGACACAGTAGATATACCGTCCGTCGGGCGAGTAGTCCAGGTGGCGGCAGCCCTCTCCCGCAGGCACCGACGCGGTGGAGAGGACGTTCAGCTCCCGGTCGTAGGTGTAGATTTTGTCCACGCCCAGATCGACGGCGTACAAATACTTCCCGTCCGCCGAAGGACGCACGAAATGGGTGTGCGGCGCTTCCTGACGGGTCGGATGCTGCCCTCGCCCTTCGTGGGTGTCCATGGCGTCAACGCCATTTTCATCAAAGCGCACCACATTGCCCGACAGATAGTTCACCGCGTAAAGCTTCCCGCCCCACGCCGACAGATGGCAGGCCACTCGCCCGTCGGTATGTATGGGCTGGGTGGGATTTTCCAGGCTGCCGTCGGTCGCGATGTCGAAGGACATCAGCCCCGAATCGGTGCTTCCGGGGAACGGCTCCCGTAGCAGCACCCACAGCTTCCCGCCGTCGATGCAGAGATACATGGGGCGGTCGAGGGGGTAGAATTTCACCACCGTCAGGCGCTGATCCGCCAGCGTGCAGTGATACACGCCGCCGTCCGGCGCGCAGGCGGCAAGGTAGACATTACAATGCCGTCTATCAGACAGCGCTTTTTTACAGTGCCGTCTGGGTATCATTCGGATCACCATTGCGCGCCAGATCGTATTCCTTTGACCAGTCCAGATCGCGGTATTCCTCGCCGCGGGGGTCTTCCTTAATGAACTTCACCAGCAGGTCGAGCATATCCTCCGTCCAGGTGTTGCGGTCAATCTGCGCCGTGGTGAAGACATTCTGCGTGATCATTTCAAAGCCGAAGATGTCCTTGACGTGGGTTTTCGCCGCGCCGTCCACCACCTCGGGAACCAGATGGCTGGGGATGAACAGCACGCCGCCGCCCGCGCCGAACACCACATCGCCGGGGAGCACAATCGCTGCGCCGATGCGGGTCGGGGTGTTGAAGCCCTTCATGACGAAATCGCGGATGGGCGTGGGGTCGATGCCGCGGTAGTAGACCTGTACGTTGTCCACCTGCTTCATTTGCTCCACATCGCGGACGCCGCCCCAGATTACCGCGCCGCCCGTCTTTGTGCGGGTGGAAACGGCGGTGGTCAGGTTACCGCCTAAGAACGTGCCCTTGTAAATTTTGTCGTACATATCCGCCACCAGCACGTCGCCTTCCACAAGCGAATCCACGACCCATTGATTGTAGTTGCCCTTGCGTCCCTCCTGCTGGCCGATGGCAAAGGCCACCTCGTGCAGGTCGGGGCGGGTCGGTACGAATTCGCAGGTTACGGCGCGTCCGACCAGCTTGCGGTCATCGTTGTGCAGCGTGTGCAGATGTCCCTCAAACTGGGATTCGTAGCCCTTGACGAAGATCGGCTTCCAGACCTCCTCCAGGGTCATGCCCTTGAGCGCCTCCAGATACTTGTCCGGCACGCGAGGGCGTCCGTCCGGGAAGCGCTCGCCCTTCCATTGGGGTGTGAGCGCGATAATGTCCTCTTTTACGTTGAAATGCATATGTTTTGCCTCCTTGAAATATTGGTGATTCTATTGTAGCGCAGATGGAGGCAGTTGTCAAGAGAGTGTTGGAATTCAGGGGTTGTGTCAAAAAAATAACGATATGTGCCGTTCCGCCCGCGTCCCTCTATTCCTCCCCCCAGAACTCGTCCAAAGCCACTCCAAGCGACCCGGCGTCGCCGATCAGCTTCATGTGACGCCAGTGCTTCGGATAAAGACGGGTGTAGGCGGGGGTTGAGAAGCGGTCGTCGATGAGGAGAACGACGCCCCGGTCGTCGGGGGTTCGGATGACGCGCCCGGCGGCCTGGAGAACCTTGTTCATGCCCGGATAGACGTAGGCGTATTCGAAGCCGGATTCGCGGGTTTCGGCGAAGTAGTCGGCGACGATGTTGGTTTCGCTGTTCAGCTGCGCCATGCCCACGCCGACGATGATGCTGCCGATCAGCTTTTCGCCCACGAGGTCGATGCCCTCCGAGAAGATGCCGCCCAGGACGGCGAAGGCCAGCATGGAGCCGTCGGACGGCTGTTTGTCGAACAGTTTAATGAACGCTTCCCTCTCCGATTCGGTCATGGACGGCTTTTGCGCGATGCAGCGGGTCATGGGGTCGAGGGCGCGGAACGCCCGCGCCGTCTCCCGCATCAGCTTGTATGAGGGAAAATAGGCGATGTAATTGCCGGGGCGGGCGTTCACCGTTACCTCCAGAATTTCTGCCGTTGCTTCGATGCAGGCGTCCCGGTCGGCGTAGCGGGTGGAGATTTTGTCCATCGCCGCGATAAAGAGATTCTCCCTTGGAAACGGAGACGGAAGCTCCATCACCTCGCAGGGGATTTTTTCGTCCGCCTTGGCGCCGAGGATGTCGGCAAAGTAATCGAGGGGCGTCAGCGTCGCTGAAAAAAGGACGGCGGCGCGGGCTTTCGCCATCCGTTCGGACAGCAGCTTGGACGGGTCGAGGCAGAGCAGCCGAACGCTGATTTCATCGCCCCGCACCTCCGCCCAGTTCACGAAGCGTTTGTCCGCGAAGCCCAGCGTTTTCACATAGCGCAGCGCGTCGAAGGCTGCGTCCGCCATGTCCGATGAAAGGGGCGTGGAACCGTTGGCGCGCATCCAGTCGAAGGCGCAGCTCATGAACAGCTCGCAGGCCGCGCCGAATTCGTCGAAGGGTTCTTTGGACAGCGTATAGCCCAGCTGTATGCCGTCCGCGTCGGTCTGAAGCTCGCCGCAGCGGCGCTTCAGCTTGAGAAACTGCCGAACGAAGCCCCGCAGCGGCTTATAGAGAATAAAATCTTCCTCGGGAATCTGCCGCAGCAGCTTGAGATAGGGTGTCATGCGCAGCTCGGCGGAGTACATCTCCCGCGCCCGGTCGGGCAGGTTGTGCGCCTCGTCCACCAGGACGATGTTGTCCGACGGCTCGCAGCTGTCGTCGAAGAAGCGGCGCAGGTAGACGCGGGGGTCGAACAGGTAGTTGTAGTCGCAGATGATCACGCCGCACCAGAGGGACACGTCCAACGAAAGCTCGTAGGGGCAGACCTTATACTGGCGGGCGTACTGTTCGATCAGCTCCCGGGTGATGTTGTCGTAGCCCGACACCAGCTCCCAGATTGCCTGATTCACCCGCGAGTAGTGGTCGTCTGAATATTCGCACAGCAGGCTGTCACAGCTTTCGGCGGCTTCGCGGCAGAAGCAGATTTTCTCCTTGGCGGTGAGGACGATGCTTTTGACGCAGAGACCCCGCCGACGCAGCTGACCGACGGCGTTCATGGCGGCGGTGCGGGTGATGGTTTTGGCGGTGAGGTAGAAGATGCGCCGCCCCTTCCCTTCGCCCAGCGCGCGGATGGAGGGATAGAGCACGGACATGGTTTTGCCGATTCCGGTGGGAGCCTGTGCGACCAGACGTTCCTTCCGCCGGACGGCGCGGTGGACGGCCAGCACCAGTTCGGACTGCCCTTCCCGGAAATCGCGGAAGGGGAATTTGAGCTTTGACGCGCTCTCGTGAAGTTCGAAGTCGAGGGTGCGGCGGAGGACCGCCCACTTTTTGTATTCGGCGAGGAGGGCGTAGACCATTTCGGACAGGTTCAGCGTGCGGTAGGCATGGTAGAAATAGCGCACGTCCTCGGTTTCGATGTTACAGAAGGTCATGCGCACGCGGATTTCGGAGAGGTTATGCTGGACGGCGAACATCCAGGCGTAGCACTCAGCCTGCGTCCAATAGGCGGGGTAATCGTCCTCGACGATGTATTTCAGCGGGAGGGTGGTGGTTTTGATTTCGTCGATGGTATAGCCGTCCTCCTCGTCGATGACGCCGTCCGCCCGTCCGGACAGTTCGAAGCGAAGTCCCTCCACCTCCAGCGTCTGGGTGAGGGAGACCTCGGGCACATAACCCGCGCCGCCCCGGCTCTGGAGGATTTTATGCATCCGCGTGCCTTCCACGAGGCGGTTGACGCCTGCTCGGCTGTCAAGGCTTCCCGCGCGTGCGAGAAAGCCGGTCAGCTCGCGGACGGCGACGCGGATCGGCTGCATATTCGCGGGGGACGTAGTTTCGGGCATGGGAACTCCTTTCGTAACAAAAAGAGCGTCGGCGAGCCGACGCTCTTTGGCGGCGTAATCCAGCTCCTCAGAAAGCAACGACATCAGGTCGTAATTTTCCCGCGGTTCGTCCGAACTGCCGGAGAAGACCTCCTCCCGCATGGCGTATCGGACAATGGTATTCTGCTTCCACGCGTCCGCCTCCTTGGATGTTACTGATTATATTATATACCATGCTGGTGTGCGTGTCAAGGGGGCGGATGTAAATTTTATTCATAATCATTATTATGGCGGGCTTGCCCAGATTTTGTGCTCAGCAGACTTGTCTGCTGGCAGAAAGTTCTTGGGCGGCTGAACGCGACCTTTGGTCGCACGCCGCCCCCTATGTCGGCAGACTTGATATTGCTCAAATAAGATTTCCACCTGCCGGCGGGGGTTCGAGAGGATGGGGAGACCGCCGCTGCCCGCTCTGGTCTCCTCACCCTCTCGAGCTCTCCCGTCTTTCCTCCGGGGGTACGACGACGCCGCAG
>JAFUQU010000001.1 GCA_017472255.1 Clostridia bacterium
AAGTTCTTCTTTTACATAACGAGCCTTTTTCTTGATCTTAACATCAAAATTGCCGACAAAGCCATTGACCTCGGTGACTTCGCTGTAAGAGAAAATGCGGATTTTGTCATGCTGGCCTGCATCCACCATTTTCGGTGTCAGGATACACGCCGCGCAGTCCAGTGTGGGAAAGGTTTTGTCCAGCTGTGCCATTTTGCCGCCGATGGTGGGCTTGGTTTCCACGATGTCAACCGGGAAGCCCGCGTCGGCGATGTCGAGGGCGGTCTGGATGCCGGCGATGCCGCCGCCGATGACCAGTGCGCGCTTGGTAACAGGGGACTGACCGGGGGTCAGCGGCGCGTTGAGATTGACCTTCGCCACAGCGGCTTTACCCAGGATGATCGCCTTGGCGGTGCCGGTGGGGATGTCCTTGTGAACCCACGAGCACTGCTCGCGGATGTTGGCGATTTCCACCATGTAGGGGTTGAGTCCGGCCGCCGCCGCAGTTTTGCGGAAGGTAGCCTCGTGCATACGGGGCGAGCAGGAGCAGACCACGATGCCAGTGAGCTTATGCTCGGCAATCGCAGCCTTGATCATGTCCTGACCGGCCTGCGAACACATATACTGATAGTTGGCGGAGAAAACAACGCCCGGCTCGTGCGCAAGGGCTTCGGATACTGCCTTGACATCAACAGTACCGGCGATGTTGCTTCCGCACCAGCATACGAATACTCCGATTCTTTGCATAGTTTACTCCTTTCCTTATGCTTTCGAATATTTGCGCAGAGCGCTCATGATGGCCTGCTGAGGCATTTCGTCGTCCAGCAGGGCGGGGATGTCGTCGGGCTTCATGTGGTTGGCGCCCTTTTCGCGCACGGCGATGGTGCGGACTGCCTCGATGAGTTTGGCAGGCTCCACGCCGCGGGGGCAGCGATCCACACAGGCGAAGCAGGTGAGACATTTGTAAATCGACTGGGATTTCAGCAGCGGCTCAATATCGCCGGTCTCCACCATGTAGACGAACTGATGGGGATGGTACTCCATCTCGTCGTAGGAGGGGCAGGTGCCGGAGCATTTGCCGCACTTCATACATTTGCGGGGGTTGACGCCGCTGATGCGTAGAATCTGCTCTCTTTTCAGTTCATTCTTCGTCATTTTGCAGCCTCCTTAACTCCGAGCGATTCGGCAGCAGAAGCACTCGACTTGCACCCGAGCGCTTCTGCAAGTATCTCCGTGAAGTAAGCCACAGGCAGCTCGCTGCCGTTCTTAATCAGGTTGTAGCGGCAGAGCGGGCAGGCGGTAACGATCATGTCAGCGCCATGGCTTGCGGCGCTGGCAGAAACGGCGCTGCTCTTTTTCTTTGCGGATGCCGGGTCTTCAAGGGCGACATAGCCGCCGCAGCACTCGTTGCGCGCCGGATAAATCACCGGCTCTGCGCCGATGGCGCGGATGAAGTCCTCGATAATGGTGGGATTCTCGGGATCGTCGAACTGCATGGTTTTGCCCGGACGGAGAAGCAGGCAGCCGTAATAAGCGGCGATTTTCTTGCCTGTCAGCGGATTGACAACCTTCTTTTTCAGTTCGTCGAAGCCCACGGTGTCCCGCAGAAGCTCCAGAAAATGGAGCACCTTCGTCTCGCCCGCGTAGGAAGTGGGTTCCTTATCCTGAGCGAGGTAATTGTTCACGCGCAGTGCGAAATCGGGATCGGTCTGCATCTGATGATTGGTCTGCTTGATGACGTTGTGGCAGGCGGAGCAGACCGTGACCAGCGGCTGTCCCGCGTCGCGGGCAGCAATCAGCGCGCGGACGGAGGGAAGCTTGGAGGCGATTTCATCCTTCGCGTAGGAGAAAACGCCGCCGCAGCACTGCCAGTTGTCCGGCTCGATCAGCTCGATACCCAGCGCCTTGGCCGACGCCCGCGCCCAGGTGTCAAGATCCTTCGCCTTGGTGCGCAGCGTGCAGCCGGGGAAATAGGTTACGTTCATGTTGTTTTCCTTTCCGTTGGGAAGTTGGATGGTGGTATGTTAATCTTTGAATAAAATCGCGTCGCGTGCCAGCGAGAGGTAAAGCTCGCGCATATTCTCGGGCAGGTCGCAGTGACCGCGGTCGGGAACTTCGATGTAATCCACGTTGCGCTTTTCCTCAAGCAGCTCCACAAAGCGGTCGCTGTGCTGCTGCTTGTTTACGGCTTTATCCTCGGTGCAGTGGAAGATGTAATACTCGGCGTCGGGCATCTTGTCCACCAGATGAATCGGGGAAGCGGTTTTCAGCACGTCGGCCACGCCGCCTTCCTCGTTCCAGAAGGCGGAGTAGAGGGTGCGGGGAAGATCGGGGCGCTCGGTGTAGTGGTAAAGCAGGTCGCAGACCGGGCAGTTTGCCACGCAGGCGATGGGGGTGCGCTGGGCGTAAACCATGTAAACAAGCGCTGACTGTCCGCCCATGCTTCCGCCCGTGGAAACCACGGGCAGGTCGTCCGGAAGCTCGTAATGCTCAAAGAGCACGTCGAGGATTTCGTCGGTATAGCAGACGGTCTGCCAGTTCATCCACGCCCAAGGGTTGGTGTAGGGAACCACGTAGAGGATGCCGGATTCGGCGAAATATCTTCCCTCCACGGTGTCCACGCTGTACATCGTCATGCCGCCCAGCCCGAAGAAGGAGAGCACCACGCCCTTGATGGGACGCTTGACAATTTTATCGTTGCTGTATGCGAAATTGCGAAGGGTTTCGTAGGTGATGATTTTTTCCATTCGTTCAGACCATTTCTTCGGGATGGAAGACCTCGTCGAAGCGCTCGGCGGTCAGGAAGCCCAGCTCTACGCAGGCTTCTTTCAGGGAAATGTTGTCCTTGTAAGCCTTCTTGGCAGTCTTGGCGGCGTTCTCGTAGCCGATGTAGGGGTTCAGCGCGGTGACGAGCATCAGCGAGTTGTGCAGGTTGTGATACATCTTTTCCTTGTTGGCGGTGATGCCGACGGCGCACTTGTCGTTGAAGGAGACGATGGCTTCTGCCAGCAGACGTGCCGACTGGAGGAAGTTGTAAGCGGCGACGGGCATGAACACGTTCAGCTCGAAGTTGCCCTGAGACGCTGCCATGCCGACGGCCACATCGTTGCCCATAACCTGAACGGCGACCATGGTGACGGCCTCGCACTGGGTGGGGTTGACCTTGCCGGGCATGATGGAGGAGCCGGGTTCGTTCTCGGGAATGTGAATCTCGCCCAGACCGTCGCGGGGACCGGAAGCCAGCCAGCGCACGTCGTTGGCGATTTTCATCATATCGGCGGCAGTGGCCTTGATGGCGCCGTGAGCGAAGACAAGCTCATCCTTGGAGGTGAGCGCGTGGAACTTGTTGGAAGCGGTGACAAAGGGCTTGCCGGTCAGCTCGGCGACCTTCGCGGCGACCAGCGTATCGAAGCCCTTGGGAGCGTTCAGTCCGGTGCCGACGGCGGTGCCGCCCAGAGCCAGCTCATACAGCGGCTTCACGGCAAGGCGGAGCAGCTCGCAGTCGCGCTCAAGGGAAGCGCGCCAGCCGGAGATTTCCTGGCTGAACTTGATGGGAGTGGCGTCCTGAAGATGGGTGCGTCCGGATTTGACGATGCCCTCGTTCTCGGCTTCAAGGCGCTTGAAGGTGGCAATCAGCAGTTCGATGGCGGGGAGCAGCTTATCCTCGATGGCGATGACCGCCGAGATGTGCATGGCGGTGGGGAAGGTATCGTTGGACGACTGGCTCATGTTGATGTCGTCGTTGGGATGGGTCAGCTCTTTGCCGGCGATCTGATTGGCGCGGTTGCGGATAACCTCGTTGGCGTTCATGTTGGACTGGGTGCCGGAACCGGTCTGCCAGACAACCAGCGGGAAGTGATCGTTGAGGGAGCCGGAGATCACCTCATCGCAGGCAGCGGAAATGGCTGCCAGCTTTTCATCGGTCATCTTCTCGGGCTTCAGCTCGTGGTTAGCCATGGCGGCGGCCTTCTTGAGGATGCCGAAGGCGTGGGTGATTTCGCGGGGCATGGTTTCGATGCCGACGCCGATCTCGAAGTTTTCGTGGCTGCGCTGGGTCTGAGCGGCCCACAGACGATCTGCGGGAACCTTCATTTCACCCATCGAGTCATGTTCAATGCGGTATTCCATGTGGAGATTCCTTCCTTAATATAATATACAGGCTTAGATGCTGATGTTGTTGATGATTTCCTTCAGGCAGTTAGCGCTGTGCTGGAGCTTGGCGATTTCGTCGTCGGTCATGGGGGTCAGAACCTTGCCGTGAACGCCCTCGCTGCCGACCAGCGACAGAACGGACAGACATACGTCGTCGATGCCGTATTCGCCGTGCATCATGGTGGAAACGGTCATGGTGGTGTCAAGACCGCCCAGCAGACATTTAACGATGTGGCAGACCGAAACGGAAACAGCATAGAAGGTTGCGCCCTTGCGTTCGATAACGCGCGCGCCGGACTTGCGGACGTAGGTTTCGATATCGTCGTAGTTCAGCTCGGGGTAAATGCCTTCGGAGTTGACGATCAGGTTTTCGCAGTCCTCCAGCGGTACGTTGGAGATGTTGGCCAGCGACCACGGAATGAAAGCGGAATCGCCATGCTCGCCCATCACGTAAGCGTGAACGTTCTGCTGGTTAATCTTATAATATTCGGAGAGACGTGCGCGCAGACGTGCGGTGTCGAGGATGGTGCCCGAACCGATGATGCGGCGTTCCGGCAGACCGGAGCATTTGCAGAAGACGTAGGTCAGGATATCGACGGGGTTGGAAACGATGATGTAGTTGGCGTCGGGAGCGTAGCTGACCACCTCGGGGATGATGCTCTTTAAGATGTTGACGTTGGTCTGAGCCAGATCGAGGCGGCTCTGACCGGGCTTGCGGGCGATACCGGAGGTGATGATGACGATGTTGGAGCCTTCCGCGTCGCGGTAGGAGCCTGCGTAAATCGAGCAGGGGCTGCAGAAGGGGGTGCCCTGGCGGATATCGAGAGCTTCGCCCAGCGCCTTTTCGTTGTTGATGTCAATCATAACGATTTCGGAGACGAGACCGGTGACTGTCAGCGTGTAGGCGATGGTTGAACCGACGCTGCCGGTTCCGATAATAGTGACCTTGTTCATGGTAGTTTCTTCCTTTGCAAAAAATAGATTTCGGGAAAAGCTAAAAACCGTTTGCTTCTATTATAGCACTTTTCGACAAAAAAATCAAGAGGTTTTTAGATACTAAACCGCCGATTATGATTCGATATACATATATCGATATATTAAATGACATATGACAAAAAAATAACAATCTTTTTTACGACTTTTTTTTAAAAACCCCTTGCAATTTGAAAAGAAGTGTGGTATAATATTAAACGTTGTAAGCGATGCTGCTATGGCTCAGTCGGTAGAGCGCATCCTTGGTAAGGATGAGGTCATCAGTTCGATTCTGATTAGCAGCTCCATTTCCCGCCGGTGTGTTGGAATTGGCAGACGAGGAGGACTCAAAATCCTTTGCCAGCGATGGCGTGCGGGTTCGACCCCCGCCACCGGCACCATTTCCCTTTGTCCCACCGTTCACACCGACTTATTCCGGAGGCATAGCTCAGCTGGTTAGAGCGCACGCTTCACATGCGTGAGGTCGCGGGTTCGAGCCCCTCTGTCTCCACCAAAAAAGCACCCGTCGGGTGCTTTTTTTCGTGGAGACGGAGGGGCAGTTATATTCGCCTGCGGCGAGTTCTATGCGCCTTACGGCGCGTGATATTGCCTACGGCAGTGATATGCGCTGCGGCGCGTTGGGGGCGTATTTCTTACAAGCCCAGCTCGTCCCGGAAGAAGCCGCGGGTGTCGGCGTAGCGTCCGGCGAAATCGCAGACGCTGATTCGCACGTAGAGCGCGTTGTCTGGGATATCGAAGTCAGCGGCGGTGACGGGATGCGCTTCGTCGCCGACGAAATAGCGGGTTTTCTTGCCGCCGATGAACATGGTGATCTGACGCGCCGGGGAGGTTTCCACGTGTACATGGCTGCCGTCGAAGGTCAGCGCTTCGATGGTCGGTCCCATGGACGAGTAGAAGCGGCCCTCCTCCAGCGCTCTGATGACTGACGGGTAGGTCAGCTCCTCCGAAAGAACCATGGCAAAGCCGCCGAAGGAATCGCTGGCGGGGGAATCCAGCGGCGCGCCGTTATGGTTATCGTCGGCGCTGTGGACGTAAAGACGCCGTCCCTCCCGCAGCAGACGGTCGTACAGCGGGGCGTTGTATTCGATGCGGTTGCCCACGTAGCTGCTGTAGTTGCACATCTCCATGCTGAAAAAGCCCCGATAGGCGGAAATCATTTCCTGCGCTTCCATCGACCAGACCGGATGATTGTGGGTACACATATAGCCGTTGTCGATGGCGGTCTGGACGAACTCGTTGATATATTCCGCCGTGTATTCACGCGGACGATCGGAGCCGACCTTATGAAAGCCGTCGCGGATGGCTTGGTTTTTTACGTATTTGCAGTAGGGGTCGTTGAAGTTGACATAGGACACGTTGTGCGGGTCTTTGGCGATGAGGTTGATGTGTACCTCGGGGTTAAACTGATTGTACGCGCCGTCATGCGTGAGACGGATGTAGGCTTCGTAGCCGGTGAGCAGAAGAAAATCGGGGGTGGACAGATCAGAGTGGTCGCAGGGGTATTCGTGATCGGTGATCGATAGAATGGAATAACCGTGGCTGCGATAGGCTTCCACCAGCTGTTCGGGAGTCAGCTTGCCGTCGGAAAGGGTGCTGTGGCAGTGCAGGTTGGCTTTATACTGCGGCTGCCCTTTTTTAATGTAGGAAATCATGCGGTTCACCTCGTGAAATAAATATTATGAATATTATACCACATGGCGGCGGGGATGTCAATGAAAAAAGGAGCTGCCGCAGCAGCTCCCTGAAAATGATCACGTCAGATAGGGCGCGTACATCACATCCGCGTCCACGCCTGCCGCAAGGGCGGCTTCGCGCAGACGCTCGGGATGAATCACCCGAAACAGGGTGGGCTGCGCTTCCTCTACTTTCGCAAAGTCCCGGCAGCGCGCCAAAGTTCCCGCGTCATAGCCCGACAGACGGACGGTCAGCGGTCTGCCAAGCTTCGCTGCCAGCGCGGCGAACACCTGCGGCTCGATTCCTCCCTGTATGGCGAATTCTTCCACAAAGGCTCCTTCCCGATTCAGCGACAGACAGCCAACCATACGGCTGGTTTTGCCGGGAGTATCGGCGGTGTAAACCGCCACAGCCTCCCGTCCGCCGCTGCGAAGGGCGGGAATCAGCTCATCCTCCCGGCGAACCACATAATCCGAGCGTGCTTCCGCCAGCGCCAGGCAGAAGGGAACCTCGCCCTGATTCAGCGGTAGAAAATCATAGCCGCCACCGGTGGGTTCGAAGGTCAGCTTGTACTCGATGCCGCCGCCGATATAGCCCCAGCGTCCGTATCGCACCGGATCTCCGTGAAGATAGCAGAGGTCGCCGCAGGAATCGCATTCCTCGTTGATGCGGTCCAGCATGACCGACATAACGCCCCTCCCGCGAAAATCCTCGTGAACCGCCACATTGCCGTTGGCGATCAGCCGGATATGCTGTCCGCCGACCACATAATCAATGGGGTACATGGCGGCGGTGCCGATCAGCCGTCCGCCCTCGAAGGCGCCGATGTGCGCGTTCATCATGTCCGCGCGGGGAGCGGTAAAGATGCGGGGAAAGAGCTTGGCGAAACGGGTTTCACGACCGTATTTGCGGGAGAACACGCCGTCCAGCAGCTCCACCACCGCGTCAAAATCGTTGACCGTCAGATGTTTCAGTTCCATGGTTTACCTCAATTTATGTAAAGAATTCGATAGCCGTATTTGTCAAGGGAGAAGGTGAAGCCCACGTCCTCCTTTTTCTCCATGTCCACCGCCCGGTTCACCGGCTCGTCGAAGGAAAGCGTCACCTTTTCCACAGGCTGTGCGGAGATGTTCACCGCGAACGCCAGAAGCTGCGGTTCCCCGGTGAGGGTGGTATAGCGGTAATAGCTGACCTTCACCTTTTCGTGATCGGTGGTTACGGTATTGCTCCAGTAAGGGCACCAGTCGGATTTGTCGATGGGGAAGGCGTCGAAGATTTTCCAGACGCCGCTCATCAGTTCCAGCGGATGGCCGATGTCGTTGGGGCGGGGAAGAATGCCGTGGAGGATGGAGCTGGCCAGCGCCTGCTCAAAGCACCAGACCGGGCGGTTTTCGTAGGCGATGAACTCCACCGGCACGCCCGTGTTCCGACCGATGTACTCGGCGCGGAAGTAGTCCAAATCCATGTCGTCGGTATTTCCCTTCATCAGCTTGAACTGGAGGTTTTCGCCGTACCAGTTCTGGTGGATGAAGGGGATGGCGGTGAAGTTGACGAAGCCGAAGGCGTGGACGTTGACCATGCCGCCCCGCTGTTCCACCGCGTCGTAGAGCCGCTTGAACAGGTGGCGGATGGCTTTCAGCGCATAGCTGCCGTGGAGATTGCCGTCCGCGTCGTACCAGCCGCAGCCATGCTCCGTATTGCAGCAAAGCCGCGCGTGATGGGTGCCGTCCAGATATACGCCGTCGGTGTGGCATTCGTCCATTATGCGGGTTACGCCGTCGATGAACAAATCCTCGTACTCCGTGTTGTAGCAGACCACATAGTCCCGCTGGAATGGGACACGCCACCATCCGCCGGAAATGTGCCCGTCGGCGTTTTTCACGGTTACTCTGTCGTGCAGCCCGCTCCAGACGGGAGCCATGGAGGACAGTTCATAGCCGAAGTAGGTCAGCACCCGAATGCCCCGCTTGTGGCACTCGTCGGCGATGAATTGAATCTGATGGGTTGTGAATTCGGACAGCTCATACCAGTTCTGGGATTTGTTCCACTTCTCGTGGAGAATCAGCGTGGTGACGCCCATCTCCTTCAATCGGTCGAAGCGGTTTTCGGCGGACAGGAAGTCGATGTAATTGCCCTTGATCTTGATGCCGCAGTCCAGATGCAGCGCGTTGTGCAGATAGGGCTGCTTCGGAAAGGGCTTGACGGGGGTCGCCTGAAAGCCGAAGTGGAAGTCAATGGGCGTGTAAAGATCCATGCCCCGGGCAGGATCGCCCTGCCATGAGCGGGGATGGCTGTCCAACAGACGGATGCGCAGGATAAGGGTATCGCCGTCCCGCACCAGCTCCATGGAGTGCATGGAATCGGCGGGCTGCCAGTTTCGGTCGTTCTCGGCGAACCAGCCGATGCCCCGTTCCTCGCTGCCCAGCCAGAGCAGCGCTTTGAAGGGCAGTCCGACCACGGCGGAATCCGGCAGCGCGCCGCTCATGGACATGGTGGTCAGCGGACGCTGGGAACCGTCGTCCAACGCCATCCCGCTGTTGGGGTACATATGGAACAGCGACATGGCATCGGCGCGCAGGGGAAGTTCCAGCCAGAGGGAATCCAGCTGAAAGCGGGTGGGCTTTGTCTCGGCGATGCCGAAGACCTGCGCCACGGTTTTGCCCCGGGTCATCAGCTTGAAATCGATGTCGATGTTGCCGTCGTATTCGATGGTATAGCAGAGATCGACGATGAAGCGGTCGGACTGCTTTGCGCCGCAGATAACGATCTGCTCGTCCGAGCGGCGCTGCACGAAGCTATCGCTCTCGTTGTCGGGATAGTTATCGTCCCAGTTGGCAGGTTCGCCGTCCTCCACGGCGACGATCCGCATGGGCGCGGCCAGCAGCTCATGCCCTTGGGAGACGATGGAAGTGATCATACCATCCGGACCGATGGTATAGTCCCGGTCGATGACATGGATGTGGTGGGAAAGGTCGGTGGTCTCGGCGCGAAGCGGGATAAACGGACGTGGAATTCTCATGTTGTGACCTCCTGTTGGTTGATTGTGCGCATGGCGGGCGACGGGGTGACTTGTTTTTCGAATATAGAGAGAGAAAATTGCGGCTGGTTTGCGAAGCAAATCGCTGCCGGAGGCGGCGAAAGCGGCAATTTCAAATAGGTTTACAATTGAAAAGCTTGCTTTTCGATTGTAAACCTAATGCATTCTGAAATCTACTGCCTTGGGCAGCGGATACTTTTCGTCGGCAGCCTTGCAGAGCGCGGCGTCCTTCTCATCGTAAGCCGCGCCGACCTCCTTCGCGTAAAGCCGGCGGTACAGCTCGAACCAGAGCTGCGATACCGAAAGCTCGCCCTCCTTGATGTCGGCCATGACGAAGCGCTCGTTGATAATCTCCGCCGCTTCCTCTAAACGGTTCGTGTGAATCAGCGCGATGGCGCGATAGAGACGGATTCGCCCCAGCGACCTGAGCGTGCCGGGCAGCCGTTCGTACAGCTTCAGCCAGATTTCGTCGCCGCCGTCCGAAGTAAGCTGAGCCGCTGCTTCGATGCAAAGGGAACGGCAGTCTCCCTTCAATCCCAGCGTCCGCAGAATGTACGCCCGGGCTTTGATGGAATCGTGATACTCGTTTTTGTACAGCATGGACAGATTGCGAAGCGCCCACGGATTCTCCCGCAGCGATAGGGAGCGCTCCCACGCTTCCTTCGCGCCGCTTACGTTGCCGTCGGAGCTGACGGCGAGGGCGTAGCGAATCACGCCGATGTGCAGCTGGCTGTACCAGCTTTGCTCGGGCAGGGCTTCCAGACGGTCGAGCCAGAACCGCCCGGTCACATAGCTGACCGGCTCCTCGCCGATGTCCGGACAGGGGAAGCTGCCCTTCTGCAGCAGGTCACGCCACGGCGCGCTTTCGTCATCGACGGCGGGAAAGCGCAGCGTCCCGCTGATCGCTTCGCCGCGAACCGCTTCCTCCAGCGAACCCCAGCCGCTTCCGCTGTGCAGAATTTCGCTCCCGCAGACACTCTCATCGGCGGGGAAATACAGCTCGTCCGGATTGCCCACCCGATCGAGCATACAGCGCTCCACCGCCTCTGCCGCTTTCCGATAATCGCCGTGAAGCACAGCCGGGTCGCCGTCCAGCGCGGTGTATGCCTCCGTCCACTCCCAGACCGTGCGTCCGGGCATGGGAATATGCTCCAGCTGGGTATGGGTAAGCCCCGCCTGAATCTCGATGTAAGCCGAGCCTTCCTCGGACAGCCACTCGTTCCAATGGCGTCCGCCCTGACCCTGTCCCCAGACGAACAGCTTTCGCCCGAACAGGCGGCGGGTGGAGCATTGGAGCAGTCCCTGACCGTTTTCGTCGGCCGAGGCAATCCACTTGTGGGAGGCTTCGGGAATTTTGTAGAAGAAATCGCGGGAGGAAGGGATGGCGGCGGGATAGCTCACGTCCATGCCGCCGTGATGGGGGATGGACGCCTTATCCAGCACGTAGTGGTCGGCGTTGTAGAAGCAGAGGAAGGCTTCGTCGGCGGGAACGAGGACGCGGGTGCCCTTTGTTTCGGGGACGGCGATGTTCGACCACCAGTACATATGCTTTGTCTCGTCGGTGCGGTTTTCGATTCGGCAGCGCAGATGAAGCGCCGCCGAATCTTCCGGCAGCCAGGCGCTGACGCTGTAAACCACGCCCCGGATTCGCTCAAATTCGTAGAGCCGGAGCACGTCGCCGTCGGAGGTTTTGTCCACGGTACACCAGAGGGGCGAACAGGTCAGCGGATTGTGTCCCTTGATGCCTACGTTGAACTCCACGCCGCCGCTGAACCAGGCGTTGCGCAGTCCCAGATTCCCCGGCTGAAACACCGGGTTCACATAAAGCAGCTCGCGGTTTTTATCCTTATCAAAGAGCGACCAGAGCCGTCCGCCGACTTCGGGCAGAAAGACGGCGCGCATATGGTCGTTCTCCAGAACGGCGGCTTTGAAGGCGCGGGGCTGTTTGTCCCGGTCGTAGCCGTCCTGAAGCATATAAGGCAGCATGGTGGGAATCATGCCCTTGCCGATGTAGGTTTTTTCGTCCTCGCGGACGGCGGGGGTCATTTCGTAGCCCGCGTGGATGTAGCTGACGTTTTTGATGTCGGGCATGGGATTGGGCGCACCCATGGACGCGGCGGGGATGATCAGGTCTTCGAATCGAATCATGACGGGTTCCTTTCTTCGTTTGAGCCGATAGCGCGGCGAATGGCATCCTCCAGCGCCGGACGGTTTTCAAAGCCGTACTGCTTCACCAGATTGGCAATGCGATAGCGGACGGCGCGGCTCGAGAAAAAGAGCCGCTCGGCGATGGCGTCGCAGGTTTCGCCCCGGGCAATTCCAAAGAGAATTTCCCGGTCGATGGTATCGCCGGCCTGCAGCATGGCTTCGGCGCGGATGATGTTCTGCACCATGTCGCTGTCGAAGTAGCTGCGCTGGGGCTGAGGGATAACAGGCGGGATGGGGCTTGCTGCCGGTTTTGAGCCGACGGGAGCCGATTCGCGGACGATCAGGCGGCAGGGCAGCGAAACGGTCATATGACAGGGGAGGGGGCTTGCGCACAGGCTGTGATAAAGCCGCACCGCCGCTTCGCCCATCTGCCGATAGTCGAACATGACGCTGGTCAGCGGGATTTTCAGCTGGGCGCCCACATAGGAATTGCCCATGCCGATGATATGCAGCCGCTCGGGCAGCTTGCAGCCCAGCGCCAGCAGCTGCTGAACCAGACAAACCGCCACCGTGTCGTTGGCGCAGATGACCGAATCGAAGCCGGTTTCATCCAGCCTGTCGATGAAATCGGACACGCAGTCGTCCAGCCGTCCGGGCGACCAGATAATATCCTCCGGGCGTCCGAAGGCGTCCGCCTTCACGTGATCGGTGACTGAGCCGGGATTGACGCCCAGCAATACCGTTCGGCGGCGTCCCGACGCGTTCAGCCGCGCAAGACACTGGTCAAGCATTTCCTCCAGCTCGAACACCACGCCGCTGCATCGGAACTGCCGGACGGGCAGCATACAGGCGTTGACGATGATCGGCTGCGCTCCACGGTTCATCAGCCGGGACAGCGCCGGTTCCAGCCATGCCGCATCGTTGCCCACCACCAGAACGCGGCGTTCGTTCAGATCGGGCAGCGTTTCGGCGCGGGCGGGATCGATGGCGCAGATGGCGTCCCGCCATTCCCGCGCCGCCTCGCGGATGCCGGTGCGGATGTTGTCCGCCCAGTAGGAATTGCGCGTTTCGGGCTGAATGAGCACATAAAGCGGCTCGTTGTTCATCGCAGTCACCTCCTGCTTTTATTATATCATTCCGGCGTGCGGATTGCAAGGAAAAAAGAAAGGAGTTTTGGGACGGAATTTTTCCACACATCAAACGGGGCTGCTGCACCTGAGTGCAGCAGCCCCAAAAATATTCACGCCTGCTTTACCGTTACCGATGTGCCCGCCTGAATGGCGGCAATCCACGCGGCGGCGGCGTCCGCTTCGGCGAAGCCAAGCTCGGGGAACGCATAATCAATACCCAGCCGCTCGCATTTGGATTTGCCCAGCGGATGGTAAGGCTCCACGTTCACCTCGATCACGTGGCGAAGCTCCTCCGCCATGGCGGCGATGCCAGCCAAGTGGTCGGGTCGATCGTTGCAGCCGGGAATGATGGGACAGCGCAGCACCGTCGCCGCGCCAAGCTCATCCAGCAGCCGCAGATTGGACAGAATCAGCTCATTGGTGACGCCGGTGAACTCCTGATGGCGGACGGGATCGGTCTCCTTATAGTCGAACAGGAAGATGTCCACATAGGGCGCGACGGCGCGGATTCGCTCGGGCGGGGCGTAGCCGCAGGTTTCCATGCAGATATGCAGTCCCGCCGCCTTTGCCTTTTGAAGCAGCTCCAGCGTGAAGTCGAACTGCATCATCGGCTCGCCGCCGGAAACGGTCATGCCGCCGCCGTCGGTGTAGAAATCGATATCCTTCATCACCTCATGGAGCACCTCGTCGGCGGACATGGTTTTGCCGCAAAGCTCCAGCGCGCCCGTATAGCAGCGCTCGGCGCACTTTCCGCAGCCCCGGCAGGAATCGCGGTCGAAGGCGTGCAGACCGCCGTCGAAGCTATGCCGTTCACAGACGGCGGCGCAGCTTTGGCAGCCGACGCATTTGTCCGGGTCGTAAAAGAGTTCGGGGACGGCGCGGTTGGATTCGGGATTGTGGCACCACTTGCAGCGAAGGGGACAGCCCTTCATGAAGACGGTGGTGCGGATGCCGGGACCGTCCTGAATGCTGAACCGCTGGATGTTGAAAATGGTTGCGTTCATATAATCCTCAAATTTCGTGCTCGGTGCGGAGCAGAACCTCTGCCTGCATTTCGGAAGAAATTTTCACAAAATAATCGCTGTAGCCGCCGATGCGCACCACCAGATCGCGGTAAGCGTCGGGATTTTCACGGGCCGCCAGCAGGGTTTCGCGGTCGGTGACGTTGATCTGCATCTCAAAGCCGCCCCGCTTCATGAAGGTGCGCACCACCGACGCGATTTTCGCGCAGGAGTCGGCGGTCATCGTCTTTTTCGAAAACTTCATGTTCACCGCCACGCCGCCGATCAGCTCGCGATGGGACCATTTGGTGCTGGACAACACCGACGCGGTGGGACCCTTCCGCTCCCTGCCCTGACAGGGACCGGAGCAGTCGCCCAGCGGGAAGCCGGCGAGGCGTCCGTCCGGGGTTGCGCCGGTTTCACGTCCGAAGTACTCGTGCATAATCCAGCAGAAAACGCTGGGAATCAGCCGGGCGCCTGACAGCATGGGCGTGTACTTTTTGCACTCGGCGACGATGAAATCCACGATGAGACCGAACAGGCTGTCCACCCGGTCGTCGTCGTTGCCGTATTTGGCGCAGCGCTCGGACAGGCAGGTTCGCATGGCGTCGTATCCTTCGAAGTTGGCGTCCAGCATGGCTTTCAGCTCGGGCAGGGTCAGCGCCTGCTTTTCGTAAACCATCGTGCGGATGGCTTCCAGCGAATCCACCAGATTGGCCACGCCCACAAAGCTGGGCATAATCCAGTTGTAGCGCGCGCCCCCCTGCTCCAGGTCGCGTCCGTTGGCAAGGCAGTCGTCAACGAAGCAGGAGAGCAGCGGCTCCATGCCGCGCTCAAACCGTTGGGCGCGGTTTGCGTTCTTTTCCTCGAAGTTGTTCCGGATATGTGCCGAAAGCCGGGCAAAATAAGCGTCCAGCAGCGCTTCGAAGGTGGGATAATCCCCGTCCAGCAGATCGAGCAGCAGCCCCGGCATATTGGTGTAGGGCGACGCCACCCAGACGTTGGACGCGCCGATGGGCGTGATTTCCACGCAGGTGCTGTGGATGTACATCCGGGAATCGGCGGCGGGGACGCCGTAGAGCTGCAAGCCCTCCGCAATCAGGTCGTCGTTGAAGATGGCGGGATGGGAACGTCCGTGGGAGAGGATTTCGCAGGCCTTGCGTAAGAAGCGCTCGGGCATATCGGGCGTCCAGCAGAGTCCCACCGCCGGATAAACCAGCCGCACGTCGTCGATGACCTGCATCCCCATTTCGGTCAGCTCGTTGGCGACGGTCACGCCCTCCGCATCCCGTCCGCCCACCATCCAGCCGCAGGAAAGTCCGTGAGGAACGCGGTTGTTCACCTGAATCGCCAGACAGTCCAGCAGACACTGCACTCCCTCGTCGGTAAGGATTCCGGCGGCCTTGTCGCGCTGATAGAACGGGTACAGATAGCGGTCGGGGCGTCCCAGCTGGAACTGCTGCGACGCAAAATAGCGGAAGGGATCGAGGGTCAGGCAATGGCTGATGAAATGCACCGCCTGCACCGCTTCATGAAAGGTTGCGGCGGGCTGCATGGGGACGCGGCGGCAGATGCGGGCAATTTCGCGCAGCTCCCCGGCGCGGACTGCATCGGCGCAGGTGTCGGCAAGGGCGTCGGCGCGGTCGGCATAGCGGTTCGAATAGGCGGAAACCGCTTCCAGACAGGCGCGGCTGCATTGAT
This sequence comes from Clostridia bacterium, assembly GCA_017472255.1. Classification (GTDB taxonomy): domain Bacteria; phylum Bacillota; class Clostridia; order Oscillospirales; family CAG-272; genus Flemingiibacterium. The sequence goes on from JAFUQU010000001.1 coordinate 15,816, forward strand.
AGAACGCGCGTTTCTCGGCGTCGGTTTCGCCGCAAAGATAGCCGTCGATTTCGGCGATGACGCCGGAAAGCCCCTTCGTGAGCAGCTTGTCGTAATCGATGGCCATGTGGGAATCCTGTCCCACCATGGCGATGCGCGGCTGGGCGACGGCGGCGCGCAGGTTTTCCCATTCGCGCTGTTCCTCGGCGGTCAGCGGGACGGAAACCTTGCCGACGATCAGTTCGCCGTCGTCGATGGTGACAGGCAGATCGGCAAAGGCGGCGGTATAAGCGGTCGCGTAACGCTCCCGGTCGGAAAGGTCGGGATTGGCTGCCCAGCTTCGCCAAAAGCGAAGATGAAAGGCGTCGGGGCAGATTGTGGGCGAGACGGCGGCGTCGCGCAGACGCTCGATGCGGGCAGTATCAGTTTGTGTCAGCATGAGAAATTCCTCCTGAAGGAAATGTTCAATGGAATTATATCATAAGACCGATAAAATGCAAGATGCGGGCGGAGAAATTCATAGATTGTTTACAAACCGCCCCCCATTGACAGGCGGGGGATTCTATGATATAATGAAGAAAAAAACATCGGAGGACACAGCTATGTACACAAAATCGCAGCTTCACGAACAGCTTGCCGAAATGGGCGTGCCCCAGGACAGCGTTGTGCTGATGCACATTTCGCTCAAATCCGTGGGCGAGACCGAGGGCAGGGGAGAGGGACTGCTGGACGCGCTGATCGAATACTGTACCGCGAAGGGCGGGCTGTTCTGCGTGCCCACCCACACCTGGGCGAACCTGAAGGATGTGGACACCAAGCCCACCCTCGACCTGAATTCGGACGAAACCTGCATCGGCGCGTTTCCGTCCATCGCCGCCCGCCGTCCCGACGGACACCGCTCGCTCCATCCCACCCATTCGATGATCGTCTTCGGCGACGCCGACCGCGCCGAGGCGTACATCAAGCCGGAGGAAACCAATCCCACTTCCACCGGTCCTTCCGGCTGCTACGGACAGCTGGCTTCCCTGGGCGGCAAGGTTCTGCTGGTGGGCGTAGGGCACAACCGCAACACCTATCTGCACTCGGTGGAGGAAATGCTGGACGTGCCCAACCGCCTGACCGTTAAGCCGAAAAACGCCACCGTGAAGCTGAAATCGGGGGAGATTATTACTCACCCGCTTCGCTGCCACAACGCGGTGGGAATCGGCGACGTGTCGGCGCGCTATCCCAAGTATGAACCCGCCTTCCGCTGGCATAACTGCATCGTGGACGGTCATGTGGGCGACGCGCCCGCGCAGCTCTGCGACGCGGTCGGGATGCGGGATGTGCTGACGCTGGTGCGTGAACGCAGCGGCGGCATTGAGCTGATGCAGGAGCACGACCCGCTGGACGAGAAATATTACAAGTGAAGTAGAAGAAGTACTGCCCGCCGGGCAGCACTTCTTTTTTGGTAAAATATGAAATTAATATTGACAAAAGCCTGGTAATATGCTATACTGGTATCGCATATTATTACACGTTATAAATCACGGTATAGAGCATATAACAAAAGAAAAGAGAGCGTATATGAAAGAAAACACATCAAGCAGGCGGATGGATGAAATGAGAGCCAGACTTATCAGCGTCTCGGCAAAATTGTTTCTGCGAAAGGGATATTCCTCCACCTCCCTGCGTGAAATCGCGTCGGAGGCGGGGGTGAATATTGGTTCGCTGATGCACCTGTTCCAGACCAAGGAAACTCTCCTGTGTGAACTGGTGAATTTCGTTCTGGAAGGGCAATTCCGAGCGGCGGAGCAGCTGCTTGACGGAATTACGGACGACAAGCAGCTGTTCTGGGCGGCAGAGACGACACTTCAGCTATATATGGCGGAAAGCGATGAAAAGATTCGCGAGCTGTACGATGCGGCGTACTCCCTGCCCAAAACCTCCGCAATCATTTATCAGAATATTGCGGAAAAGATTCATCATTACTTCGGCGAACTGCATCCGGAGTATGAGAAAAAGGATTTTTATGAGCTCGAAATCGCGTCCGGCAGCATCATACGCGGCTTTATAGCCGTCAGATGCGATGTATATTTTACCATGGAGCGGAAGGTTAAGCGGTATATTGAAACTGCTTTCCGCGTATATGGAGCGGATGACGGACAGATCGCCCGGGCCATAGCCTTTGTATCGCAGTTTGATTTCAAAAAGATTGCTAGTCAGACAATCGATGCCATGCTGGCTTATCTCGAAAATCCAATGCACAGCAGTATATTCATCGAAAGAAAGGATCAAAACCAATGAACACAAAGAAACGAGTGACATCAGCGCTGATCACGGCGTCCGTGCTGTTTGGTATGCTGTCGCCTCTCGGCGGGTTTGCGCAGAAGGTCAGCGCCGCGACGGTACAGGAAAAACTGTTCGATGCCAGTGTGCTTTCATCGCTGCATCTACAGCCCAGCGATTTTATCAATGATGGATCCAGCCATGCTTCTGCTACCATCGGCGGCAATTTTTCGCATACCAGCAACAACCATACCTATGTCGCCAACGCCAATGAAGGCGATTATGCGGGAAGCTCCAGATATTATCCCGGCGGAAAGAGCTATTACCGCTCCTCCGATCAGGGCGTGAATGACGCCTGGTCAGTGGCAACAAAATGGACACCTTCCTCCGCACAGCGGGAGATTCTTTCGCGGCTTGTTACCTCCCAAAATCAGCTGCAAATCAGTGCCCGGTACGACGGCTGGTATGATACGCAGGGTGGTAAGAGCGCCGGTCGCGCCTATGTGACTGTCGGTGACACCGCGAGCACAACCACGGATACGCTGCCCACCAACGTCAGCAAGACAACCTATCACAACAGAAATACCAGCTGGGTCAATGTGACAAAATATGACGCTTTTATTCTCAACATCGGCGGTACGAAGGGCTCCACTGGTATTGTGAAGCATCGGAACTATGCCCGCGTCGCCTCGCCGGAGGTCTATCTCAAGGATATCACCGCGCCTTGGGTGGAGAGCATCACCGTCGTGGACAATGGCTATAACAAGAACTACACGACGGGCGATGTGATCACTGTGGAGGTGAAGTTCTCCGAGCCGATCCGCGTCAAAAACGGTTACAGCTCCGCTTTTTCGCTGAACGGCTCCGGCATCAGTTCCTTTACCGTGACGAAGTACGACGATTACACCCAGACCGTGACCTTTCAGGCGACGGTGGGCGACAACAGAAACCAGCAGATCAGCAAGGGCAATTTCAGCCTGACCCTGAATAGCAGCACATCGAACATCACCGACCTGGCGGGCAACGCACTGAACACCAGCAGCGCGGTCAAGAGCGCTGTGGATGAAAATGTGATCATCAGCGGCTATGTGCCGCGAGTCACGCGGGTTGTGTATTCCCACGCGCAGATCCTGAATAATATGGGCGGATACGATGTCAGCTACGCTGTGCAGGGCAGTGTCAAGGCAAAGGATTTTCTGTATATCAGCCTGTACTTCAATCAGGAAGTTTACTCCCCGAACGGCAGTGAAGCTTCGTCCAAGCTCAATGTGAAGATCGGCAACACGACAACGACTGCCAGCCTGTCCAGCAGGTACAAAAACGGCAAGCCGGTCACAAAAGCCGGGGATTCGTTTGACTGTCTGACCTACATGGTACAGATTCCCGAGGGGATCAGTGACGGCTCGGCTGTCGTGCTTCCCGCGTCGGAGGAAAGCGGATATTGGACGCTGACAGACAACCAGGAATGGTTGAAATACTTCAAGGGCAATATGATTCTCACCAACACTGACAAAAAGCAGACGATCAACGCCAGAACGGAGATCGTGACCAGCGGAAGCGGCATTCTTCCCGTGATTAAAACCGATTCCACCGCTCCCGTCCTTACTCTCACCGATCTGAACGGCACGATGGCTTCGGTCTATCAGACGGAGAGTGAGGCCGCGTCGGGTACGCCCATCAACAGCTATACGCTGTATGTGAAATCGGATGAGGAAGTGCGCGGAAATGTGGAAGCGGTTCTGAAGTACGCTCCCAAATCCAACCGCAGCAATGTCAAGGATGCAACCGACACACTGTATACCGGTGCTTACACGGTATCTCCTGTCAAGGGTATGTGTCTGACGTTCAGCATTCCGGCGGGCATCGATTCGGCGGATTACGATATCTGGCTCGAAGTGACCGCACAGGATGGTATTTACAACAAAGATACGACAAAATTTTATCTGTGCGCGGATACATCCGCACCGACTGTGACGATCGAGAACGATCAGATGATCACGCTGGACGGCGGCATGAAGGCCTGGGAATATGATTTCAATATCTCCGACAAGCTGTCTCAGACCGGTTCTGTCCTGCGCTATCGTTTTGATTCGTCCAAGAATGAATTCTTCTCGGATTCGGACACGAGTTTCAAGGTTTTGTCCGGGGCTTATGAAAACAGCGCTATTGTCAGCGGTACTATCGAATATTACGGCGTGGACGGCATGGGCAATGCCTCAGCCGTCATGACGGATCGCTTTATTATCGGCGATATCTCCGAGCTTTGCAAGCCGGTGGATGCTGAATCCGCCAGTGATTATTCCAAGCCGCCCCGCTCGATTGCGTTTACAGATTTCGATGCGCCCCAGACTGTAACCGGCGGCACGCTGTACGATTATCTCGTTTACCGGATCAACGCGAACGGGGCGGTCAATGTAATCTGCAGCAAGGACGGCGGCGATGTTTCGATTCCCGAAGACCAGCTGCAGAACAACTGCATAATCTATTATCAGAAGCTGTCCTCTACGGAGCAGGAGCTTAAAGCAAATCTAGCCAACGAAGAGCTTATGGCGGCCCTTCCGATGAGTGAGCTGCTATATCGCTGCGATAATACGGCGCCCAGTCTGAAGGCTAAGATAGTGGAAAATCACGTTGGCAATGCGGAATATCTGAGCATTACGGCACCCAACGAGGAGCATCCCGCCAATATCACGGGCATAAGCTTCGCGCTGTATGATTATACCGGCAAGCTGCTGGGCGAGCAGGATATGAGCAGCAAGTTTGTACACAACGGAACGGTTGTGGCAAGTATTTCGCTGGAAGAAATGCTGAATAAATTCTCACTCCCGTCCGGTGAGTACACCATGATGGTGACGCTGACCGACGCGAACGGTCACAGCGGCACATATACCGTTTTTGAAAACGTGGCGATCATCAAGGATACGCCCACGCTGAGCAATCTGACGATTCTAAACGCAGATGAGACCATTGTGTGCGGCGAGGCTGACGCAGACAGTGTGTCTGTAGACAATGAAGCACTGTCTGAGAAGGCATATGCCTCCGCTTTCGCGGACGGATATCTGCTGCGCGCGGACGTCCGGATGCGTTATCAGGGCAATGCGTTCCCGTCGGGCAGCAGGCTTTCCTATGTGGTTTCCACGGACGGCGGTCTGAACTGGACGGAGTACACGGAAGACGGTATCGTATATGAAAACGAGGAGCCCGTCATCGTTACGGAAAACGGTGAGCGGTATGTCGTTTATACCATCACGCTTCCTCTTCCCGAGCAGAATGTGGACGGCGAAGCCAGCTGCCTTGTGCGGGTAAAGTGGGATGTAAACCCGTATGTAACGGACGGTGTGCGCGTCAGCACGCTGTACGATATGTCGGCGCCGCTCATTTCCGTGACGGAAACGGCGGTGGGCAGTGATGCCTCCGGCTGGAGCGATGTGATTGACTACACCAACGACTATGTAAAGTTGTCCCTTCCGGTGTCCGACAGCGGCATCTGCCCGAACGCTCTGAAGGTTACTGTCAGCGAAGTGCGGGATGTGGACGGCAATGTGATCGCCCCTTCGGCATATGCTTCCTATGTTGAGCTGACAGACAGCACTTCGTCGGCTCCCACGGCGATTGTTAAGGAGAGCGGCCGCGTGACTTTCACGGTGACGGACGCATGGGGCAACACGGCGAACGTGACTTATGTCTGCGCGTGGATTGACGATATCGAGACGGGCTGCCATGTCTATACCGACGCAGACACGGAGCTGTACACCTATTTCACGCTGAAGAATTATTCGGATTACACTCTCGCAGCAGTTCCGTCGGGCACGGAGCTTACCGCTGACAGTTCCGAAGAAGAGCTGGCTGCGGCTGCCGCGCTGTATCAGACGCTGCTGAATGAGGATTACTTGGAAACCGAATCCCTTGCGACCATGGCTGCTGCTCGCAGCGGCGACCTGAACTCTGCGCTGCGCATCTTCCAGCGCAGACTGACAGAGGAAGCCTATGACATCATCTGCATCGTATACGATCGCAGAGGCGGCTGGGAAGCGTACAATATTATGACAGCTGTCAATGAAGCGACAGCCATCGAGGCAGAGCCGTTCACAAGCACCGTAACCAATCGCGGCAATGTGGTCAATGTGGTACAGACGCTGACCTTCAATAAGATGGTGGCGCAGCTGGATGACGATCTGGTGGAAGAAATCATTCAGGACGGCTACACGCCGGATCGCGACGATATTTTCTTCGGCGAGCTTGCCTTCTCAAAAACCATCGAGGCCGTGATCGAGGATGATAACGTCCGCGAGGGTTCGACGATGGCGGAGGTATATGTTACCGACATCTACGGTCAGATTGCCATGGTTCCGGTTGATATCACCGGCACGACGATCATCGACTACGCGGGCTATACCATTACATATCTGGACAACGGTGAGCAGGTGGACGACGACCATATTTTCGGCGGCAATTCTGCGATCACACTGGAAATCGTCGGAAATGACGGCATCAGCGTTCTTCAGGTGGATGCGTCCTATATGGACAACGTGGTTACGGAAGGCGTCGTGACCTATGACGGTGAGGAATATTACTCCAAAATTACCCTGACGATGGAAGCCGGCAAGCTGAACGGAGAGGGCTATTATCACGCGGCGGATATCCGCATCCGGAACATTGCCGGTACGGAGAGCGAAGAATACGTGGACGAAATTGCCATTCAGTATGACACAAAAGCGCCGGTGTTCGTGGACGCGGTTGAGATGATTCGCCGGGACTCCTACGACCCCGGCAAGGTGGTCTACCTGTTCTACGACCGCCGCGAGGTTGTGAGAGTTCTGGAGAATACGGACGGTGAAGGCGGAGAATTCACGGCGGTTCCATCAACCAACGGTATCTACTATGCGCAGTATCTTGCCAACACCACACCGATGGTTGCCGCTGAGGACTGCGACGGCAATACCACCGCAAAAATCACTGGTCCTGTGATCGAAGACATCGTGGTAAGCACGACTTTGACGGAGGGTGTGGATTTTGTACTGAATGTTTCAGACGAAAACGGAGAAGCGCTCGAGGACGGTGCGTATTACACCAACGTGATCGCCGAAATCCAGGCATTGGAGGGCGGCAAGTCCTTTACGGCAGAGCCGGACGGAGCAGTGACCATTGAAACGGAAAACCCGTTCATTTTCCGTCTGACTGACGAAAATGGAAACACAACCATTTATTCCTATACCGCGCCCATTGACCGCACGCCGCCGACGGTATCGACGGTGCAGGACAACGCGGGCAGTCTGGTAAAGCGCATCATCTATACCATCACAGCGACGGATGAAAAATCCGGCGTGGCGCAGGTGTACATTGCGGGCGCCGGAAAATACGGGGAGGATGTCGTTCTTGATATGGACGAGGAATCCGGCGCGTATATTTTCACAACAAGCAGTCCGGATACTTACACGCTCTGCGTGGTTGATGCGCTGGGCAACCGGACGGAAAAGAAGATCTCCTCCAACTCCTCGGTCGTGGGCGATCTTGAAATTACGGTTACTTATCATACCCAGGGAAAGACCAACAGAGGCTCCCGCGTCAGCCTACAGTCGGCGGACGGCAGACGCATTTATTCCAGGGTTGTTGACAGCACGATATCGGAAGCTGACTATTTCATCTCCGGCAATACGATCTATGTGATGAAGAACGGTATGCTGACGGTCAGCTGCTCGGACGAAATCGGAAATGCGGCGACAGCCAGTGTTGTGATCATCAATATCGACACAACCGCTCCCAAGGTAATATCGACAGTAACTGTGGCGGAAAATGAGGATGGGACGATCGATACCACACGCGCATATGTCACCTTCAAGGCCGAGGGTGAGGATGCGGACGCGGATGGCAATACCATCCCCGAAAGCGTGTATCTGCTGCGCATGACCGATCAGGATGTCACCTTTACCGACAACTGGGTCTGGGAGGAATGCGGCGGCAATCCCAAGGTGCTTTGGGCAAATTACACCGCGAATCCGGATCGGTATCGAGACGACGAGGACTTCCTTGCAATCTGCGAAACCCTCTTCCGTCGGGATATCAGCGTAGGCTCGACCTATGTTGAGGTTACGACAAACGGTTCCCACACCTTCTATTTTGTAGATAACGCGGGCAATATAACGACGACGACGGTCGAGGTTGACTGCATCGACGATACGGCGCCGGTTGTCGAATCTGTGAAATGGAACTTCAGCTATCTCACCGGCGAGCGGTTTGATACGCTCACAGCTGCGCAGGGAAGCGTAACGGTGGAAAACGGACTGTATCTGATTGACAAGGATGTGACCAAGCATCTTACCAATCAGCCTGTTACTGTCACCATTACCACGGATGAGCCGGTGGTTCTCCACGGCGGCGCCAGCACCAACTATAGTACCGTCATCAGCAAGACATTCTCCGAAAATGGTTTGTACTCCTTCAATCTGGCGGATAAGGCGGGCAACATCCGTCAGTTGAATGTGGAGATTGCCAATATCCTGAAGCGTGAGATTCACATCAGTTTGGAGGATCCCGACGATCTCATCCTGATCGAGGGACAGGATGCGGGTACCAAACTGGAATCGCTGGCGAAGTTCAGCGTCTACACCTACGTTGATAAGGTGAAAACGGCGGTTTCCAACGTGACATCCTATATCGATTACGGCAGCTTTGATTATACGGACATCACTAAGAACAAATTCAGCCGCAGAACACCATATACGATCCGGTATACCGTATGGGATGAGGTCGGCAACAGCGCGACACTTTCCAAACAGATCATTCTGTGCGCGAAGGATGATATCCTTGTTCTGGTGGACGGAATTCTGCCCAATGAGTCCGGCAATGTTTATCTGACCAACGCGTCGGCGAAGGTGAACATCCAGAATTATGGCAGTCAGCCGGCCAGCGTACGCTTTGAAGCCGGACAGTACAACGGCGCGCAGATGAAGACGCGCGGCGAGCTTTTGAAGATCAACGATGACGGCACCTACACGCTTGAATTTTCCAAGGGTGACGGCTGGTACACATTGTACGTTCGCACACTGTATCAGGATATGTATGTTGTGCATATCTACGTCAAAACATCCAATTAAGACCAGGGAGCATACACAATGAGAATCGTGAAAAGAATCATCTCAGCCGTTCTGGCAGCAGCAATGCTGCTGCCGGGACTAACGGTTGACATATTGGGTACCGAAACAGCGTCTGGTACGGTATCCTTACAGAGCGGAATGAGCATCAGCAATGACTACATGGAGTTTTCCATCAACAAGGATACTGGCTTTTTCGCAATCACCACGCTGGAGGGACATCCTCAGAAGAAGGGGGACAATAATATAGCGCTGCTGTACGATGGGGATTCCATCGAGACCTCCTTCACGACAGTACGCATCGACGGCACCGACTATATCTTCGGACAGGAATACGGCATCTTTGGCATTGACACCAAAATGGAAGAACCCAAGGTGGACGTTGTCAACAACATCATCTCGCGGACATGGACGATTCACAGCATCTCCATCACCGAAAAGGCGCAGCTCTCCCGGACGGACAACACGTCCACCACGGGCAGTGTGCGTCTGTCCTATGAGGTTGTGAACAACGCCGGCAAGGCACATACGGTCGGAATCCGCGTGATGCTGGACAACGCGCTGGGGACGATTGACGCGCCGATTACCATGACGCAGAACGAGCTGGCGCCCATTTCCAAGGAAGCGGAGTTCTTTGTTAAAAATGCGGACGGTACCGTTCGTGATCCCGGTATGTATATCCGCTATATTGACAGCTATGAGAATCCGACCAAGGAAGCGTACATAACCTTCAGCGGTCTGGAGACGCCGGATGTGAGCCGTATGGTTGTCGGTCACTGGTATCATCTGGCATCCTCAAAGTGGCAGTGCACGCCGGATACCGATCTCGCTTTCGACAACGGCTTCAACACCTACGGTACGGCGGATACGGCTACGGCGCTTTACTGGAATGAAACCACGCTGAATCCCGAAGGAAAGCTCATCCGCAGCCTTACCTACGGTGTAGGCGAATTCACGGCAGACGCGGCGAGTGCCGAGTTTAACATCTCCCTTTCGCTGAACGGCGAGCTTGAATTCAATGAAGCGGGCGAATATAAGAATGATATCTATGATGCAACGCTCCAGGTTTACAACAATGTGGACGGCAGCGTTGATATCCAGAACGCGACGCTGAATCTGGCGGTGGACAGCGGGCTGAAGATTCTGCTGCCCGCAGATGACGAAACCTTCGTTTATCTTGACGAATACACCTCGCAGCTCGGTTTTATGGCGGCGGGCACGGTGGAGACATATACCTTCCAGATTCAGGTGGAGGAACAGATTGAACTGACTCCGCTGGAGGTACGGGCGACGGTGCGCGGCAATTCGGATACAGATTCTGTCCGTGCATCGCAGTACATTCTCGCGCCCGGACGGAAAGCCACGGAGTATTCCGTCAGCGTTGAGACCATCACGGACAAGACCTATCACTGTGAGGGACAGCGCGTCATGATGGCGTTTGGCTCCTTCCCGTCCGCGCTGATGGAGGACCGCACCCTGTGGGCGGCGGCATTCGTGAACACCCAGGACAAGAGTATCCGCTATGAAATCGATACCGATAGCATTGTGGTGGACGATAAGCGGATGACCATCCAGTACACAGGCGATATGGTGATTGGTCAATATGCGCTGGAGCTTGCCTTCTACGGTGCACTGGAGGAGCTTGTCGGCAATGTCTATACCTCGTCGGCAACATTCAGCATTGTGAACAATCCCTCGCTGATGACAAACCAGTACGCATATGTGGTTGCATACCGTTCCGGTGCGGGAACAGCATCGCAGTATTACATTCAGAGCCTGAGCTCCGACGCGGCGCTGGAAGCCTTTAAGCAAAGTCTGGAAGCGAAGAACGATGCGAACAACGATAACGTTGCGGAAGCCATTCTGGTGCTGAAGGGCAGCTTTGAGGCGATTCGCAATGATGATGAGCAGATTGTCGGTTATTCCGCGCTTCAGGATTTTACGGTCAACGATGTGATAACGGGCAAAAAAGGCTCCACGTTGACGTATGGCGATTTTACCGAAAGTTCGAAGAACCCGGGAACCTTTTACTGGAATTATGTCATCCTGAACGGTGTGGGTGAGGTTCGCACGGCGACCTCTCCCATTATGGACAGCGACTGGCATATTATACTGACCAATAATGTCTTCTACTCGATTTCTTCCAAAAACGTCAAGCTGGAAGCGACCGGACTTCCGGGATATATGATGGATATAGCCGGCGGTCTCATCAATCTGAAGTACGGCGTTTTCGGCAAGGATGCTGAGCTTGGCAACTATATCAGCTTTGGCGGCAGCTTTACGCTGACCGGCTACGGCGTAGCCAACGGCGATTATATGACGACAGACGCACCTCCGGTCAACGATCTCGGCTTCAACGCCGCGAAATATCAAACGCCGGAAAAACTGAAGGTCAACAAGAAAACCATATATGCCGGTGCGGCAATTGACGACGTGATTTTCAACAAGGACGGCTTCTGCGGCATCAACACCACCATTGAAATCGGTGTTGGTGCGTCGAATATCCTGCGTACCAGCAACAAGGAAATGTTCTCGCTGATGCTCTACATCAATACCTTCGACAACATGACGGTCGGCGGTGAGATTACATTCTCGGTAAAAAGCTATACGGTCGTTCTGGGAATTGAGTTCAGAATGGCCACGACCAAGCTGGGAGAGAGCCAGTTACTGATCAATTCCATTAAAGCGTCGGTGGCGATACCGCCCACAGCGCCGTTGGATCTCATCCCGCCTTATGTGGGGCTGACATCGGCAGGCTTTGCCCTGAACGGTCTGGTGGACGCGATTGAGCTTACCGGTATGGAGGCTCAGGAGGCGGTGGCGGCGGTCAGCAGCCTGACGTCGAACATCACCGTCAGCATCGGTGCCATCATTGTGCGCGTCCTGTCAGCTACCGGTATACTGGAATTAAGCCCCAATCATTTTACCCTCACGGTAGTACTTGGCAGCCCGTATCTGCCTGGATTGACTGGTACTGTCTCCGCAGGCATGAAATGGCGTGTGGCTGTGCGGGATAAGGATGGCAATGTCCTGTCTCCGCTCAAGATCAGTGCATTTCTTTTCCTAGGCGCCAACATTTTTGATATTGCACTTGTGAACGGAACGTTAAGCATTTCCGCTGCCGGTGAAACGGGCAATCCGGAAGAAGCTTTCGCGAACGAATCGGTTCACGGCGGATTGCAGATATATGGTGTAGTTAAGGTTCCGGCTGTGGTTCCCGTGTTCGGCGGGATGGAGCTTTTCGACGGTACGGGTATCATCAATGATATCGGTTTTTCCCTTGCAGTCAATGTGTGCGGTGTTGAATTCATTGTATCGCAGGGCTGGGACGATGAAGACGTAGCGTTCACCTATGCGGTTGGCGAAGGGGAAGATGAGAAGATATCCTTCGGCAATATGCAGATGCTTCTTGTAGAGGAAGTGCCCGAGGAGCCGGCGTCGGTCTTTGCACTCCGCAGAACCATGGCAGAGCTGCCCACCATGACGTCCTACATTACCACCGTGGACAGCAGCGATGCGGTCATTGCGGTCAGATATACCGGCGAGCATCCCAGCGCAGACGGATTGGCTCTTACCATCGACGGTGAGGAATATCCGCTCACAGAAGCCACCGCTGACGATTATTACGGCAACGGCAACTGCGCGATTGTTCCCGATGCAGACGGAGAGGGCGGCAGAATCATCATCGGCGTGAAGAATCCGGGGGCAGGCAAGAAGACCTATACCATTACCTCCGCGTCCGAGCTGATATTCACCGGCATGGAAGCACTGGCACTCCAGGGCAGCGCATCGATTGAAAGCGTTGCGGTCAACGCGGACGAATCCATCACGGTAACAGCCGACAGAAGTCTCAAGGGCAGCACCGTGAATCTCTACTACACGGATTCTCCCGATCTGTACGAAAATATCCGCACGGATACCTATGAGGAAGACGGCGAAACCAAGCTTCGCGTTTACTCTGTGGATGCGGACGGACATGAAATCGATCTGGACATGAACGGAATGTCGAAAATCAGCGAGCATTGTGTCTACACGGAAACCGTGACTGCGGACAGCGATACGATCACGATTCCCAAGTCCGCTCTGGATGTGGATGAGAACATGAAGTCCGGCGAATATTATGTCCTGGCGGCTGTTATCTCCACAAATAGAAGGGTTACTCGCGCGTCTGACAAGACGAGCCGGATGATTCATGAGAATGCCAACGAGCCGGAGCAGGTTGCTTCCGCGTCTCTGGTTGATATCGGTGACGAAACGCTGGAGCTTGTGATCACGGATGGCGAGTCCGCTGACTACGATGGCTACTATATCAGCGTTTATGACTCCGAGGGCGAATATCTCATAGAGGATACCTATTACTCGACCGACGAAGTGATCACTTTCGACGGTGAGGCCGGAAAAACTTATCAGGCGGAAATCTATACCGTGAAAACGGTGTCGGACGGAGACACGTCCGATGTGGCAGTCTCGGGCAGTGCCTATACGACGGAGCCGGTTACGCTGCATAAGCCGACCACGGTGGAAATCACCAGCTTTGTGATGAACAACGACACGGTCTCCGGCAGCTTCACCCGCATGGATGAAACCGGCGAAAATGTGACCGACATGGTTGACTACATCAGCGGCAGAACAGCTTCCTTCACAGTAACAACCGCTGAGGATGTGCAGGGCTACTTTATCATCGACGGCATGGAAGCCATAATGAACGCCCCGGATAAGCTGACAAACCAGTTCTTCTACTACGGTGAGTTTGATGAAGGCGTTCACACGGTTGCCTTCCGCGCAGTCAATTCGCAGGGCGACAGCACGGTAACGGAGGGGATCACCTTCGGCGTCAATGTGTCCGAAGCGTCCATTCTGGTGGAATCCGCTATCATTCCTGTGGCGGAGGATGGAACGATCACCATCCGCGGTCTGGCGCACAATACGGAGACGATCGCTTTCCAGGGAAAGACATACACCCCTGCAGCGGACGGTACGTTTGAAATCACGGAAGCTGTCAGCCTTGACCGTTTCGCACAGCGCTATATGCTGACAGCGACCGGTCCTTCCGATCTGACCGCCGTTTCCAGCATCCTCGTTGTGGATACATCCTATGAGCCGATTTCCTCCGTGGATATCCTTGTGGACGGCGTGTCCGAGGATCAGATCACAGCGGAGCCGGGCGATACACTGACTCTTTCTGCGGTAGGCTATGCGGGCAGTGAGATACGCGATGTTAGCGACGGCGCGGAGCTGTCCGTCGTGAAGGGCAGCAATGTGGCTGTGCTGGACGGCAATTCGCTGAAGCTCACCGCTTCCGGTACGGCGTTTGTGAAGCTGACCTACAATATGGGCAGCTATATCCTCGACAGCCGGACGGATGATTATCGCTTTGAGGATATCATCGAAATTACCGTATCGGAGCGTTCCTCCGGCGTGACCGCGTCCATCCCGAACGGCGCGACGGTAGAGAAGGGAACACTGCTGACGCTGGAAGGCGATGGTACCATCTATTATACCACCGACGGTTCCGAGCCGACTACCGATTCGCTGCGCTATACCGGACCCATCGAGATCACGGAAAGTGTCATCATCAAGGCGCGTGCGTACGCGGACGGCGAGCTGGCGAGCGAGATTACGACCATCACGGTCAACGTGTCCGACAACTCCGATGGCGGCGGCATTTTCATTCCGATTCTGAAGCCCAATGAACCTGTAATTGGCTCCTCCGTGACGGATACGTCCGTGGACGAGGGATATCCGGTCGAGCTGACAACAGACGCGGACGGCGTGATCTGCTACACGACGGACGGCACGACGCCGGACAGAAATTCGGCGAAGTATGAAGCTCCGATAATCCTGACAGAGGACACTGTGATCAAGGCGGTCGTATGGTACGGCGGCGATCGCTACAGCGAGGTGCAGACCTTCACCTATACGATCAATACGTATTGGATCCGCCTGAACGGCGAGATTCAGAAGACGCAGCTGATGAACGGCTATCCCGACGGAACCTTCCGCCCGGATGACAAGCTGACCCGCGCAGAAGCGGCGACCATCCTGCGGCGCGCGACCATCATGACCGGCTATCATATCTCTGACGGCGTGTTCAGCGATACGGAAATGTGGGCGGAGCAGTACATCAATGAACTGGCTGCTGCCGGTATCGTGAACGGTTATCCGGATGGCACCTTCCGCCCGGACAACACCGTGACCCGCGCCGAGTTCGTGACCATGCTGATGCGCATCATCGGTCAGGAAGGCGGTCGGAATGGATTTGCGGACGTTCAGGGACACTGGGCGGAGAAATATGTCGCCAAGGCGGCTGAATACGGTTATGTGGGCGGCTATCCCGACGGAACCTTCCGCCCGGACGCATCAATCACCCGTGCGGAGGCATTCAAGATTATGTCCACCGTGTTCGGATGGGAAGCGGACGGTACAGAATCGCGGTTTACCGATGTAACGGAAGCGCACTGGGCGTTCGGTTATATCGCTGACTGAACACATTGACCAAATAAAGAATGAGCAGCTACACAAACGTGCAGCTGCTCATTCTTTCATCGGTGCTTATGCTTCGCCGCGCTCAATCCGTTCGATCAGATCGGCGATTGCGCCGTCGTTGCAGTGGCAGAGGTGAATTTTCGCGATGGCTTTCACCTTGTCGATGGCGTTGGAAGGGCAGGCGGAGATATCGCTGGCGGCCAGAAGCGGCAGATCGTTCTCATAATCGCCCGCTGCCCAGACGCGCAGCTCACTGTCATCGCCCAGCGAGCGCAGATGGGCTTTCAGCCGGGCGATGGCCGAGCCTTTGGTGGCGGTGATGTCCTGAAACTCGTAGATCGTCTCCTCAGCGAAGGAAAAAGCGAAAAATTCCGCATAATCCGCTTCAAAGCGCTCGCGCACCTGATTCAGACGTCCGGCGTCGGCGCGGAACGCCACCCGGAACCAGCCGTTGTGGGGGATGGCGCCGCCCTCTGCCTCATGATACAGCCCGGCGCGCTTCAGCTTTTCCCAGCCGTCGGCGGACAGCTCGCTGCGGATGTAGTTGTTGCTTCGCACGATGAGATAGCCCTGTTGAGTGGAGATGCGGACGCCCACGTCCGGGAATTCCGCCATGACCCGGCGCATCATTTCGTCGGTGCGGTCATAGTCCAGCAGAATCTCGCTGTGCCGCTGATTGGCGGTGAAATCGTAGAGATAGGCGCCGTTGCAGACAACGCAGGGGCTGTTGACCAGTTCGCGGAAGACCGGCTCCAGCGGCCCCATGCATTCGGGCACCCGTCCGGTGGCGATGGCGAAGCGTCCGCCGTTTCGCTTGAAATATTCCACCGCTTCCAGATTCCGCGCCACCGGCTGACGGTGCTCGTCGAGGAAGGTGAAGTCGATGTCGGAAATAATGATCTTGCCTGTGAATTTCATGTGGATTCCTTTCGCAGTAAATCGAGGATTTGGGAGAAATAGCCGGGCAGCTCGGATTCCAGCCGCAGATGTCCGCCGGAGGGATGCTCGAAGCCGATGAGCTTGGCGTGCAGGCATTGTCCCGACAGCAGGGAAGCGTGCCGCTGCTCGAACTTCGTGTGCCCGCCGCCATAAACCTCGTCGCCCAGCACAGGATGACCGAGGGAAGCCATATGCACGCGGATTTGATGGGTGCGCCCGGTTTCAAGCACCAGCCGCAGGTAGGTGTAGCTGCCGCCGGGAATGGTGAAGCGTTCCAGCACCTCGTAATGGGTGCGGGCGGGGCGTCCGTCGGGAACGACTGCCATCTTTTTGCGGTCGCGGGGATTGCGTCCGATGGGGGCGTCCACCACGCCGCTGTCATCCTTGATCGTGCCGACCACGATGGCGCGGTATTCCCGGTCGAAGCTGTGTACCTTAATCTGCTCAGCCAGCGAAAGATGGGCTTTATCGTTTTTTGCCACGATCAGCAGACCGGAGGTGTCCTTGTCGATGCGGTGGACGATGCCGGGGCGGATGACGCCGTTGATGCCGGAAAGGGAACCTTTGCAGTGATACAGCAGAGCGTTGACCAGCGTGCCGTCGGGATTGCCGGGCGCGGGGTGAACCACCATGCCCTTGGGCTTGTTGACCACCAGCAGGTCGCTGTCCTCATAGAGGATGTCCAGCGGAATGTCCTGCGGAACGGCGTCGTCGGACACCGGCTCGGGCAGCTCGGTTTCCACCTCGTCGCCCGGACGGAGGCGGTAATTTTTCGCGGGGATTTTATCGTTCACGGTGACGCAGCCGTCGGCGATGAGCTTCTGCGCCGCCGAGCGTGTGCAGCCCTCGCTCTCGCTGATGTAGACGTCCAGCCGTTTGCCCGCGTCGGAAGGGGTGATGATGTTCATGGTCTCTCCTTAGTCAGACAGCCCCCGGCTTGCGCCGGGGGCTGCGGTCATTGATTCTCCTTTTTCCCTTCGATGACAAGCACCCAGATCACAACCAGCGCCGCGCCGACACAGACAAAGCTGTCCGCGCCGTTGAAAATGGCGAAGTTGATGAGCCGGAAGTCGATGAAGTCCACCACATAGCCTGCCAGCACCCGGTCGATCATATTGCCGATGCCGCCGCCCACGATAAAGGCGAGACCGGTGTACAGCAGCGGATGATAGAATTTATCCCATGCCGCGTACATGAAGATCGTGATGCCGATAACAGCGGCGGTGGAGGTGATCATGAAAACCCAGCGGTGGTCGGCCAGCATACCGAAGGCCGCGCCCCGGTTTTCCAGATAGGTCAGGTGAAGCACGCCCTCAATAAGGGGCTTGGTGTCGATCGGCTTCAGATAGGTCACCGCCAACTGTTTGGTCAGCTGGTCGATGCCCACCACGGCTGCGGCGATAATCAGCCACAGCGCCTTTTTCAGAATACCCATTAACCTTCGATTGCCGCCTTGCAGCGTGCGCACAGACAGCCGTCGCCCTCGTGAATCGGAGCGGTGGTGTACTTCCAGCAGCGGTCGCAGCGCTCGCCGTCGGCAGTCTCAACCTTCACGCCGATGCCATGTACCGTCTCGGTAAAGGCGTCTGCGGGAGCGGCTTCGTTCTTCACGGTGACGCCGCTGACGATGAATACCGTCTCAAGCTCGTTCTCGAAGTCCGCGAAGGTCTGGTAGGTTTCGGCATCCTCTGCCCAAATGGTGACTTTGGCGTCCAGCGACTTGCCGATCAGCTTGTCGGCGCGCGCCAGCTCCAGCGCTTTCATCACGTCGTCGCGCAGGTCGAACAGGCGGTCCCACTTGTCCTCGGCTTCGCCAAGATCCAGCGCGGGATCGTACTTCGGCAGATCGTTGAGGAATACGCTGCGGGTGTCGTCGCTGTCAATATGCTTCATAGCCTGCCAGATTTCCTCGGCGGTGTAGGAGAGCAGCGGCGCGATCATGCGGGTCAGCGCAGACAGAATGTGATACATGGCGGTCTGTGCCGAGCGGCGCTCCTTGGAATCGGTCTTTTCCACGTAAAGTCTGTCCTTGGTGATGTCGATGTAAAGCTTCGACATATCGATGGTGCAGAAGTTGGAGATTGCGTGGCAGATGATGTGGAACTCGTACTCGTCGTAGGCTTCGATTACAGCCTTTGCCAGCTTGTTCAGGCGGGACAGCGCCCACTTGTCGATTTCGAACAGCTCGCCATAGGGCAGCAGATCGGTGGAAGGATCGAAATCCTCGCCCTTCTTGCCAAGGTTTGCCATAATGATGCGGGCAGTGTTGCGAATCTTTCTGTAAGTCTCGCAGAGCTGCTTGAAGATCGGATCGGAGACGCGCACGTCCACGCGGTAATCGCTGGAAGCGACCCACAGGCGGACAAGATCTGCTCCGTACTTCTTGATCATATCCTCGGGCAGGATGGAGTTGCCCAGAGACTTGTGCATGGCCTTGCCCTCGCCGTCAACGACCCAGCCGTGGGTCAGAACCTGACGGTAGGGAGCGCCCTCGCCCTTCGCGCCGATGGCGGTGAGCAGGGAGGACTGGAACCATCCGCGGTACTGGTCGGCGCCCTCCAAATAGAGGTCGGCGGGCCAGCGCATATTGCTCCACTTGGACAGCTCGTCGTTCTCCAGAACGGCGAAGTGGGTCGAACCGGAGTCAAACCAGCCGTCCAGCGTGTCGGTTTCCTTGGTGAAGCCGTGATCACAGCCGCAGTGCGGGCACTTGAAGCCGGCGGGAAGCATTTCCTCGGCGGTGAAATCAAACCATGCGTTGGAGCCTTTCTCGGCGAAAATCTTCGAGATGGCGGCGATGGTCTCGTCGGTGGCGATGGGCTTGCCGCAGTCGGGGCAGTAGAACACGGGAATCGGCAGACCCCAGTGACGCTGACGGGAAATACACCAGTCGGCGCGCTCGTTGATCATCGAAACCATGCGATCTTTACCCCATTCGGGCATCCAGCGCACGTCGTCGCAGGCCTTGACCGCTTCGGAGCGGAAGGCGTCCACCGAGCAGAACCACTGAGGCGTTGCGCGGAAGATGATGGGATTTTTGCATCTCCAGCAGTGGGGATAGCTGTGGGAGACGTTTTCGGAAGCCAGCAGCGCGCCGGTTTCCTTTAGATCGGCGAGGATAACCTCGTTGGATTTTTCGTAGTAAAGTCCGGCGAACTTGCCCGCGTCCTCGGTCTGATAGCCGCGGTCGTCCACGGGAACGATGATGTCCATCTTGTAGCGCATACCGGTCACATAGTCGTCGGCACCGAAGCCGGGCGCGGTGTGAACGCAGCCGGTACCGCTGTCCATAGTGACATACTCGGCGCAGACCAGCAGGGAATCCCGCTCAAGGAAGGGATGCTGCGCGGTCATGTATTCGAAATCCTGACCGCGGAACTCGGCGATACGCTCGAAGTTCTCAATGCCGGCCGCCTTCATGGTGCGCTCGGCCAGCGCGTCGGCGAGAATGTAGGTTTCGCCGTTGTCAGCCTTCACCGCCACGTAGGTTTCGCGGGGATGAACGGCGATGGCCAGGTTGCCGGGAAGCGTCCAGGTGGTGGTCGTCCAGATCACGAAGTAGGTCTTGTCAAGGTCGAGGGCGGGGAGCTTGCCCTGATCGTCCTTCACCTTGAACTTGACATAGATGGAGGTGCAGTCGATGTCCTTGTATTCGATTTCAGCTTCGGCGAGGGCGGTTTCATCGTGGGGGCACCAGTAAACCGGCTTCAGACCCTTGTAGATGTAACCCTTCTTGAACATTTCGCCGAAAACCTTCACCTCGCGGGCTTCGAACTTGGGATCCATGGTCAGATAGGGATTTTCCCAGTCGCCCAGAACGCCCAGACGCTTGAAGGAAGCCATCTGAATGTCCACGAAATCCTGCGCGAACTTATGGCAGGCGGAACGGAATTCGGACACGGACATCTTCTTGCGGTCGAGCTTGTTCTTCTTGATGATGGCCGACTCGATGGGCATACCGTGGTTGTCCCAGCCGGGAATGTAGGGGGTCTGATAGCCCTCCATGGACTTGGACTTGTTGATGATATCCTTGAGCACCTTGTTCATGGCGGTGCCCATGTGGATGTTGCCGTTGGAGAAGGGAGGGCCGTCGTGCAGGATGAACTGCTCGTGACCTTCGTTCTTCTTCAGCATTTCGTGATAAACATCTGTGTCGCTCCAGACCTTGCCGATCTCAGGCTCGCGCTGGGGAAGGTTGGCGCGCATGGAGAATTCGGTATTCGGGAGGTTCAGCGATTTGGAATAATCCTGTGGCATTGTAGATGTGCTCCTTATATAATGTAGCTTTATTTTTTCTTTTTCGGTTCGTTGGAGAAAAGCATATCGAAATCGGCCGATTTGCTGGCGGCTTTTTCCTTTTCCTTCTCATCGATCTTGCCGGTGACAGACTTGACAAAATCCAGATAGCTTGCGTCATCGCCCAGATCGCTGTCCGGGGTGTTGATGACCTCCTCCGCCTCCTTGTACTGGCGGTTCAGCTCCTGAATGGAATCCTTCAGCCCGCCCTTGCTTCTGGCGGGAGCGGCGATCAACGGTTCGCGGTCGATCTGAAGGGCGATGTCCTCCACGTTTTCATCCTCCGTGGGGATGCTGTTGAACATCTGGGTGGCGTCTTCGGTGGTTTCGATGCCCTGCGGCTCTGCGTCGATGATCTCGTCCAGCTCCTCAGGCTCAATTGCGGGATTTTCAATTGCGGAAATATCCGCTGCGGATACTTCCGCTGCGGAAGCATCTGCTGCGGGCGCTGCCTCGGAAGGCGCTTCCTCGGGTTCAGGCTGAGCGGGCGCTGCCTGATAAGCGGCGGCGATGCTGGATTTCAGCGAGTTCACGGCTTCCCGGCGGAGCGCGTCGGTGTCGGGAATTTCAGCTTCCTCGATGCCGTCGGTGAGACGATCGAGATAGCGGATGTGCTCGCTGTAGCGGTCGAACAGCTCGCGCTTGAGGGCGTAAGTGTCGTTCTGGATGGCAGCCAGCGTATCGCGTCCCTCCTCGATTTTCGTGTTGAAATCGGAGAGGATGGCGTTGCAGGAGGATTTCGCCGAGCGGATAATGGCTTCGGCGCGCTCCTCCGCGTCGGATTTAATTTTTGCTGCGGCACGCTTAGCGTCGATGAGGGCGCTGCGGATAGAATCCTCGTCGTTTTTAATCTCCTCGAGCTTGGTGACGGTGGACTTGAGCTTGCGCTCCAGCTCATCGTTTTCGCGGTATAGCTCGGTGTATTTTTCGATGAGAAAATCTATATATTCATCGACCTCAACGGTGGTATAGCCGCGCATCGATTTTGTGAAGCTGTGGTTCTTTAATTCGTGCGGAGAGAGCATATTTTCCTTCCTTTCATTTGGTAATTCACGTGTATTTGCGCGCCTTCAGGCGCACGCGCCCCTTGGCGGAACGCTCATCGAGACTGTCAATGCGGAACTTTCCGCCCTTGCACTTGCCGTCCCGTCTCACGGACAGCACATCGCCGTTTCGAACCGGGGCGTCCGGATCGGCGGCGGTGAAATGATTGTGCTCCACGAAGCCGCGGCGGATCATTTCCTTGGCGGATTCGCGGGAAAGCCGCGCCACCTCGGCCAGCACCGCGTCAAGCCGCGGCGAAGCGATGGTGCCGGCGACCGGCTCAAAGGTGCGGGTATAATTGAAATCTTCGGGCAGGGAAGCGTCGATGGTTTTTACGCGGTCGCGTCCAATGCCCGTCAGCTCGCTTTTGAGAAAATCGGCGATGGAAGGCAGCACGAAGATAATCGCGCCCTCCTCGTCGGGCAGAATATCGCCCAGCACCGAGCGTTCCAGCCCTAGTCCCAGCAGCGCGCCCATATAGTCCCGGTGGGACAGATTCACAGAGCCGCTGGCTTTGATGCGCAGCGGGGTGATGGGAAGCTCCTCCCGAACCAGCGGCGCCAGAAGCTCCGGCGTTGGGGAAGCGCCTTCCTCCAGCTGATAGCTGTAGTAGGAAGGCAGAAAGCAGGCGAGGGTGCGTTCGGCGTCGCCGTAGCCGCCCCAAAAGAAGCGGATGACGTCGCCGGATGAACCGGACTGCTCCAGAATAAAGCGCTCTCTTGGGGAGAGAAAGGGCGAGAAGGCGGGCGCGCCGTCCTCGGCGCGGGCTGCAAGCTCGTCGATATGACGCATGAGCATCCGTTCTTCGTCGGTGAGCTGACCGAAAAGTCGTGTGTCAAGCATATCAAATCAGGGTAGGGAGAAGCATCTGCACAACACTGAGCAGCATAAAGGAAATGATGAATGCCAGATCAATGGGCATTCCGTCCAGTCCCTCAAACCGCTCCAGCAGAAGTCTCACGGGATAAACCACCGGCTCGGTCATGACATAAAGAAAGTTCGAGAGGTTGGAATCCTCATCGATGGGCAGCCATGACATCAGGGCGCGGAACATCATGAGCACCTGCAATATCGACAGAAAAAGGCTCACAATGCGGGTGATGACGTAGATGAAGCTGATCAAGATCAAACTCCTTTAGAAATTGCATAACAGCTACAGCCGAATCACCTATAGCTGGTAAAACCTGCCATAACCGATTCGGCGGCGCTATGGTCGGATATACGATCAGATATCGCTATCGTTGTTGTAGAGGTCAGCGCTTTCTTCCTTGGGACGCTTGTCGCGGAGCTTGTCGCCGGAAACATCCACATTGCAGGGAGTAATGACATAAGTATTGTTGGCGACTCGCTTCAGGTTGCCGTTGATCGAGTAAGCCACGCCGGAGAGGAAGTCCAGCAGACGGCGAGCCGTCTCCTTGTTGGTTTCCTCCAGGTTGAGCACGACGGTGCGGCGGTTGAGCAGATGGTTTGCGATCTGGGGAACGTTGTCGAAGCGTTCGGGCTTAACAACCTTCAGCTCCAGAGAGCTGCCGCTGACCTGCATTCCGGCGTCGGGAGCGGGGGCGGCGTACTGCTGCGCGTCATACTGCTGCTGAGGCTGGGGCTGACCATACATATTCTGGTCGTTGAAATCATTCTGAATCTGCTGTGTATAGGGGTCCTGTTCATCGTATGCGGGATCGTTCTCGGGGTTGATGCCCTGCTTGATTTTGTCAAAAAGTCCCATTCTATGTTACCTCCAAAATTTTATACGAAATTTAATTATTAGGAATTCCAGCGGGATCAGAGATCCCATGGGGGCGTCGTCGTCCGAAAATCGAACTGCCGAGGCGAACCTCGGTGGCGCCCGCCGAAACGGCTTCACGGTAGCTGTCGCTCATCCCCATGGAGAGCGTATCGAAGTCCCTGCATATATTATGCGGGTTTTTTTTCGAAATGTCAAGATAATATTGATAAGTTTCCGAAAAATATTTCAGATAATCTTCTTTTTTGTCGCTTTTCGGCGCGATGGTCATCAGTCCGCGCAGCCGCAGCGAATCGAAGGGCGCCAGCGAATCGATGAAGGAATACAATTCCTCGGGAAGAACGCCGCCCTTCTGAGGCTCGCGTCCGATGTTGACTTCGATGAGCACGTCCATGATGCGCCCATGCTTTTTTGCCTGCCGATCGATTTCGGCGGCCAGCTTCAGGCTGTCCAGGGATTCAATCATGTCCACCTTGTCGATGATGTACTTGACCTTGTTGGTCTGGAGACTGCCGATCAGGTGAATTTCCAGCTTTCCGCCCTTTGGCTGATGGAGCGAATCGTATTTTTCCAGCAGCTCCTGCACCCGGTTTTCGCCGATGCAGTCGATGCCAAGCTCGTCGATGGTGTAGTTGATCACGTCAACCGGGACGGTTTTGGTGACTGCGGTCAGCTTAACGGGGGCGCGCCCTTCGGTAAGGGCGGCCAGCTCCGCTCTGGCTTCGGTCAGGCGTGCGGCGATGAGACCATGCTCAAAGCGCGGTTCGATGGTTTGCGTATCCAATGTGTATCACAATCCTTGCTATCAGGAAATCATTTTTCCCACGTACAGATTCTTGCCGCCGGTGATGATGACGTCATACAGCGCCAGCTTGCTCATGTAATCGGGGTCGTTTTTTATATCCTGCGGAGCGACGATATAATAGCCGTCCAGCTCCAGCAGAATGTCGATTTTACGGAAGTCCACGGTGTTGCCCACCAGAATGTAGACGCCCTGCTCGCCGTCCAGCAGACGCACTGCCGAGATCGGCACCTTGTAGCCGGTATAGGAGCTGCGGATGACCTCGATGGGCTGCATCCGGCGGAAGCTGAAATCCTCGGGAATGCGGGAGCATTCGAAGACCAGCAGAACCCGGTTTTTGCCGGCGGAGCTGACGATATTGATCAGCTTCATATCCAGCTGCAGGTCGTTGTTGTAAGGGAAGGCGACGGTGTAATAATAGCCGCTGTTGAAGAAGCGCAGGCTGTCGCGGTCGGTTTCGGCGGCGACGTACCACTTGAAATCGGTGGCGATTTTGCCCACCGTGTTGGCGGCCACATTCTTCGGCTCGGCGGCAATGATCTCGTCGAACTGCTCAAAGGTGAGCGTGGACGCGATGCTGCTGGTGAAGATATCCTCATACCCGTCGGGCTGAGAATAGAAGTAGCCGGATACGGGCGCGTTTACCGTTTCGGAGATGCTGTCCATGGTGTTGGTCAGCAGGGCGCGCTCGGTCTCGAGGGAAGCGATTACATCGGCATAGCCCTCGGTGACGCCGGTGACGATCTGCCGCTTGTTAAGCAGGGTGAGCAGATCGTCCCGCCGCTTGGGAAGGGTGGAATAAACCCCAGCCTCGGCATTCTGGCGGATGGTCAGATAAGAGTCCTGGATGCGCAGGTCGAGCACCGAGGTATCGGACGCGGCCAGTCCGTCGGTGACGCTGCTTTTTTCCAGCAGTTCGAGCTTTTTATCCAGGTTGATGATGTCCTCCCGGACGGAAGGAGCGGTGCCGCTGTAGATGTTTGCGATGGCGCTTCCCACGGCAACCTTCGTGCCGTCGTTTTGCAGGGAGGCAATGCCGCCCGTGGTGGAAGCGTAAACGACCGTCTCGTTTCGCAGAATATAGCCGTCGAGGGCGATGGTGTCGCTCTCGGTGACTTGAATGGCGAATTCGGTCTCGAGGTCAGAGCTGAAGCTGTTGACGAAATGGTACCCGAGGTAAAGAATCACGGCGGCGGACAAAACGATCGAAAAAAGATAGATCAGAAAATTAGCCAGCGCGCTTTTCTCCTCGATGGATTTTTTCTGTTTGGGCATCCTGACACCTTGCCATTTGTTAAAAAGCGTCGGCAAAAGACCGCAGGCATCCGCCGACGACTGCTTTATTCATTACATTATAGCACAAAAACCGCGTTTCGTTAATAGCTTTTCCGCATTGTTTACAATAACTTCAAAATTTGCGTCGGCGATTAACCAGTTTATGTCAGAATTCCGTCGGAACCAGGTCAGCTGACGCTTGGCATAGCGGCGGGAATTCAGCCGGATGGCGTCCAGCGCCTCCGCTTCGGTGCAATCGCCGTCCAGATGGGCGATTATTTCCTTGTAGCCGATGGCCTGCGCGGCGGTGGAATTCCGGGGAAGCCTGCCCGACTCCAGCAGCGAGCGGACTTCGTCCACAAGCCCCATTTCGGCCATAACGGTGACGCGGCGGTCGATGCGGTCGTAGAGTGTCTGCCGGTCGGGATGCTCGATGGCGAGCAGCGTGACATCGTAAGGGCGAGGATGGCTGCGGGAGCGTCGGTCCCACTCGGATTTTGGAATGCCGGAGGAGAGATAGATTTCCAGCGCCCGGGCGACGCGCTTAACGTTGTTGGGATGGATTTCGGCGGCGGATTGGGGATCGACGGCGTAAAGCCGTTTCCACAGATCATCGGCGCCGTAGCGTTCGGCGTCCGCCAGCAGAGAGGCGCGAAGGCTGGGATCGGTGTCGGTGTCGGCGTACTGGTTGGCGGTGATCACCGCGTCCAGATAAAGCCCGGTGCCGCCGCACAGGATGGGCAGCCGTCCACGGGCGAGGATATCGTCGATGGCGGCTTTGGCCAGCGGCGCGTAATCGGCGGCGGAGAAGGGTTCGGCGGGATCAACCACGTCGATGAGATGGTGGGGGATGCCTTCCATTTCGGCGGGGGAGGGCTTGGCGGTGCCGATGTCCATGCCGCGGTAAATCTGCATGGAATCGCAGGAGACGATCTCTCCGCCGAAGCGCTTCGCCAGCTCCACGGCCAGCGCCGACTTGCCGGATGCCGTCGGTCCCACGACGGCGACGATACGGGGTGGGGTCATGGGTAATGTCCTTTCTCGGTGGATCAGAATGACTTGTAGATGTCGCCGCGATTTCCAATATGAATGATGCGGATGATCAGAAGGTCGTTATGAACGGAATACAGAATTCTGAAATCACCGACACGCAGACGAAAAAGATCAGAACTGCCTTTCAGAACCTTGATGTCGCCATGATCGGGTAACTGCTTGATTGCAGCTAAAATTCGTTTCTGCTGTGAAAGCTGTTGTTTAGCGATAAATTTTTGAGCGGGTTTCTCAATAACAATTTTATAATTCATTCAGATCGACCCCGCACAATGCAGCCATTTCTTCCAATGTTACAGATTCGCCTTTGTCCGGATCGTTTTCATATTCACGGAGAAGCTGTTCACAGAAAGCATCATCTTCGGCTTCTTCCTGCATTTTTTTTGCGGCGCGGAGCATAATCATGATGCCTTCCAGCTGAGAACTCAATTTTTGAGAGGCTTCCAGCATGATGAGTAAGCTTTCGAGCTGAGGCTCATTCATCCCATCAATAATTGCGGCGCATTTCTCACGATTGCTCATAGGAATTTAACCTCCTTGGAGATTGTATTAACCTGAAATTCTATTCCTTATATAATATAGTATATCACAAATTATACAAAAAGTCAACAGCCCCGCAGGCACCTCAATAAATAAAGCAGGCATCGCCGAAGGAGAAGAAGCGGTACTGTTCCTTGATGGCGGTCTGGTATGCGTTCAGCATGATGTCGCGGGAAGCGAACGCCGACACCAGCATCAGCAGCGTGCTTTCGGGAAGGTGGAAGTTGGTGATCAGCGCGTCCACCGCCTTGAAGCGGTAGCCGGGGTAGATGAAAATGCCCGTGTCGCCGTGAAGGGGATGCACGATGCCGTTCTCGTCAGCCACGCTTTCCAGCGTGCGGCAGGAGGTTGTGCCCACTGCGACGATGCGCCCGCCCGCAGCGCGCCGTTCGTTAATCAGCGCTGCCGATTCCTCGGGGACGGAAAAATACTCAGAGTGCATTACATGATCCGTGATCGAATCCACCTTCACCGGACGGAAGGTGCCAAGCCCAACGTGTAGCATCACCGGCGCGATGGCAACACCTTTGGCGCGGATCTCGTCCAGCAGCTCATCGGTGAAGTGCAGACCGGCGGTGGGAGCGGCGGCGGAGCCTTCGGTTTTGGCGTAGACCGTCTGGTAGCGGGACTTGTCCGCCAGACGCTCGGTGATATAGGGGGGCAGGGGCATATTGCCGATCTTGTCCAAAATGTCGTAGATGTTGGATTTTTCGTGGTCGTAAACAAACTTCACCAGACGGTTGCCGCCCTCCAGCGTTTCAAGAACGTCGGCACGAAGCAGACCTTCCCCGAATACAATGGAAGTGCCGGGCTTCACACGCCGTCCGGGGCGCACCATCACCTCCCATGTGTCAAGCTCCTGCTGACGGAGCAGCACGAACTCGATCTCGGCGCCGGTTTCGGCCTTGACGCCGTAAAGCCGGGCGGGGATGACCTTGGAGTTGTTGATAACCAGTACATCGCCCGGGTTCAGCAGGTCGATGATGTCGTGGAAGATTTTGTGGGAAAGCTCGCCGGTGCGGCGGTCGATGGTCATGAGCCGGGAGTGGTCGCGCTGCTCGGCGGGATGCTGGGCGATCAGCTCCTGCGGCAGGTCATAATAGAAATCTTTGGTAGTCAGCTGGGTTGGAATACGGTCGTTTGTAATCATTGCACAAAAATATGCTCCTTGTGTGGCGGAAATTTTTATTGGTTGGGGTTTGACAAAGACGGATAAATGTGATATCATAATAGTGGTACGTAATATACGTGCTGTTGAATGATAGAGGCGCATTTTCCGATGAGTAGGCAGATCAGGCGTGATTGACCCATCCGCTGCGGCGCACCGTGGCCGTTAAGACCTTCCGAAAGGCCGAAGATGCCGAAGATAAGCAGCGGCGGGCGCTGCCTGTCTGGTTCCAGCGCGAATCCCGTTTCGCGCACGAAAGCGTTGCTTTCAGGCGAACAGCCATGGAACTGTCATCATATTGCCGCCTTCGCGCGGCTTGATGGAGAGCTATCTGAATGTATCAGAATATTGCGGTGGGCGCCGATACTGTCCTCCTTAATATTATAGTACATAGATAGCTGGTTTTCAACCAGTTTTTTTATTTTTGATGCGGTCGGACGAAACTTTTCAGATTTTGTGCAGACAGGACGAAAAAACACGAATCTGATTGTACATATTGCCGACCGTCCGAGAAAGGCAAGGAGAATTGTTATGAGCACACAGAAATCCACCATCTTTACCGGCGCCGCCGTCGCCATCGTTACCCCCTTTACGAACAACCAGGTCAACTATGACGAGCTGGGCGCTTTGATCGAACGCCAGATCGCCGGTTCCACCGACGCCATCGTCATCTGCGGCACCACCGGCGAATCCTCCACCCTCACCGACGAGGAGCACCGCGAGTGCATCCGCTTCTGCGTGGAAAAGGTTGCAGGACGTGTCCCGGTCATCGCGGGCACCGGTTCCAACGATACCGACTACGCCATCGATCTGTCCCGTTACGCCTGCGACGTGGGCGCGGACGCTTTGCTGCTGGTGACTCCCTACTACAACAAGGCTACTCCCAAGGGTCTGATTAAGAGCTTCACCGCCGTCGCCGACGCTTCCAGCAAGCCGATCATCCTGTACAACGTGCCTTCCCGCACCGGCGTGGGCATTACGCTGCCCGTTTACAAAGAGCTGGCCAAGCATGAGCGCATCGTCGCCGTCAAGGAAGCCAGCGGCAATCTTTCGGCCATCGCCGAGCTGTTCGCCGAATGCGGCGATTCGCTGGACGTCTACAGCGGCAACGATGACCAGATCGTGCCGATCCTGTCTCTGGGCGGCAAGGGCGTTATCTCGGTTCTGTCCAACGTCATTCCGAAGGAGACCCACGATATCTGCCAGAACTGGTTCGACGGCAACGTGAAGGCTTCCGCCGACCTCCAGCTGAAGTACCTGAAGCTGGCCAATGCCCTTTTCTACGAGGTCAACCCGGTTCCCGTCAAGACCGCCATGAGCCTGATGGGCTTCTGCAATGAGGAAATGCGCCTGCCCCTGTGCGAGATGGCGGACGAGAACAAGGCGAAGCTGATCGCTGTCATGAAGGAATACAAGCTCATCTAAATTTGTAGGGGCGCCATGCGGCCTTCGGTCGCGTATGACCGCCTGAGAACGATCTACAATAGAATTACACGAAACAACAATTCAAGGAGAAGAAAAAATGCCGGAAATTAAAATTCTCCTCTCGGGCGCCATGGGACGGCTCGGCAGAGCCGTCACCGCCGCCTGCGAGGAAAGCGATGTTTATAAGGTTGTCGCGGGCGTGGATATTCAGCCTGCGGCGGAGAAGTTCCCCGTTTACGCAAAGCCCGCTGACTGCGACTGCGATGTGGATGTGATCATCGACTGTTCCCATCACACGGCGGTGGGACCGCTGCTCGATTACGCCATTGAGAAGAAGCTGCCGGTTGTTATCTGCACCACCGGTCATACGGTCAGCGAAGTGACCCGTATCCATGAAGCTGCGGCAAGCATCCCGGTCTTCTATTCGCGCAATATGTCCGTGGGCATCAATCTGCTCATCGAGCTTGCCAAGAAGGCGGCGAAGGTGCTGGGCGAGGATTTCGACATCGAGATTATCGAGAAGCATCACAACAAGAAGCTGGACGCTCCCAGCGGAACGGCGCTGATGATCGCCGACGCGGTGGCGGATACGGTTTATTACGAGCCGGAGTATGTCTACGAGCGCCAGTCCAGACGGCAGGCGCGGGATAAAAAGGAAATCGGCATCCATTCTGTGCGCGGCGGCACCATCGTCGGCGAGCATGAAATTCTGTTCGCCGGCACCGATGAGGTCATCACCATCAGCCATCAGGCGGCATCCCGCGATGTGTTCGCAAGGGGCGCCATCCGTGCGGCAGGCTACGTCGTTGGCAAGGAGCCGGGCTTCTACGATATGTCCACCATGCTGGCTTGAGGAGGACGGGGATGAAGAAAATCCGCATTCTGACGCTGGTTCTGCTGGCAGCGCTGGTACTGTTCGCCGTAAGCTGCGGCACGCAAAAAGCGTCGGGCAAATATGAAGCGGTCATCGAAATCGCCGATTACGGCACCATCAAGCTGACGTTGGACGGCGACGCGGCTCCCATCACGGTGGCGAACTTCGTGTCGCTGGCTGAGGACGGCTTCTACGACGGGCTGACCTTCCATCGGATTGTAGAAGGCTTTGTGATGCAGGGCGGCGACCCGGAGGGAACCGGTCTTGGCGGTTCGGACAAGAAGATCAAGGGGGAGTTCAGCATCAACGGCTGGGACAATCCGATCTCTCATGTGCGGGGCGTCATCTCCATGGCGCGCAGCAGCGACCCGGACAGCGCGCGCTCCCAGTTCTTCATCGTACATCAGGACAGCACTTTTCTGGATGGGCAGTATGCGGCTTTCGGCTGGGTAACAGAGGGCATGGAGGTTGTGGACGCCATCTGCGAGGCGGCCAAGCCCTATGACACCAACGGTTCGATTCGAGCCGAGCAGCAGCCGGTGATCACGTCCATTACGGTGACGAAGGCTGATGGATAATCAGATAAAAGAGAGCAGGAAATGCGTCAGCATTTCCTGCTCTTGTCGATTCAGGCGATGTTCAGATGTGAATTTCCTCCGAAAGGCGCATAACCTCGGCCTCGGTCAGACCGCAGACTGCGGCGATCTCCTGTGTGGTCAGCTTGCGGGATTTGACCAGATTGAGGGCGATGACCCGGCTGCGTTCGGCTTTGCCGGCGGCTTTTCCCTGCGCTTCACCTTCGGCTTTTCCCTCGGTTTTGCCCCTTGCCACTCCCTCGGCAATTCCCTGTGCTCTCGCTTCGGCAAAATCCTCCGCGTACAGCTCCCTGTATAATGCTGCTACTGCGTCGCTCATTTTATTCGCTCCTTTCCCGTCATCTTTCCAATAGCGTGCCCGCTCGGACAGCTCCCGATACACCATTTCCTCCGGCTTGGGGCAGAAAAAATCGTGCATCAGCCGTCCAAGCTGCGTATCGTCCCGATTCTCGCCGTTCACATAGAGAATGTGAGAACCGTCTCCGAAGGGACGTCCGGTTTCCTCGATGGTTCTGTTAATGGTATACAACGGCAGGCGGTCGCCAAAAATATCCTTCTCCGTGATGAAAATCACATAGGTTTCGGCAAGCTCATCAAAGCTGTCGCCGGGCAGTGTGATGTCTGCGTCGATCAAGCTGCTGTTGTAGCGCGCTCGTCTGGCGCTGGCGCCCCGGCTGTCGCGCTGCACCTCGATGTTGTATTTTGTTCCGGCACTGTCGGTGGCCAGTACATCCAGCCGAACCGACCGCTTGTGAAGGTTTTGCAGGGAATACTGCACCTGCACGCTTTCGACGACCAGATCGTCAATGCCGAGTATAATTCGCAGCACAAACTGCGTACATTCCGGGCTGTCTTCAAAAAACTTTGACATGAAGATATCATCCATCAGACAAAGCTCATCAATATGACGCCGGATAAGCTCCTGCTTTCTGCGTTCTCTGTCCGTCAATTCCAACACACCTCCGATGCTACTGTTATTATAGCACAGTATGCCCGCGCTGTCAACAGATATTTTGTTAATTCAGCTCCTGCCGCCACAAATCAGCAATCCGACTGAATACTGCCAGATGCCGCGTATCCACCAACCGCCCGTCCGCCGTATACGTGGGGCAAATCCATCCGCCCTCCTCAAACTCATTCCAGGCGAAGGTCAGAATGTGCCCGATGGCGGCGTCACGGTGGGATTTTACCCATTCGCTCATACGCTTGGCGCCGGTCAGAAACTCCTCATCGTTCGCTTCGGGGGCGTAAAACTCCGAGGGATATTTCGTCCACGGCACCGGATTTTCGATTCGCGGCGAAGGCTCCCATCCCATAGAGAACAGCGGAACCACGCCAAGACCGCTGGCGGCTCGGCGGTTATTTTCAGCTTCCAAACGGTCGGTCAGCTGGGCATAGCTGTTCACCTTGCTGGCGGTGCAGGCGTAGGCTGACAGACCTTCCACACGGCAGCTGTCATCCTTCGGCGCGCCGCCCAGCGCGACCACATAGGGATCGGCCACACCTTGTTCGGCGGCGGTTTGACGGATGCGGTTGATGATATCAGCGCGGGAGCCGCCGAAGATATAGACCAGCGGACGTCCTTCCGTGTGCTCGTAGAAGGGCTCCTTCATCGTGTCCACCAGCCGTTCCACATCGCCGTCGGTGAAGGGATGGCTGCCAATGATGGCGCACATATTGAGTCGATGCCGCAGCTCACTTTTGGCGTACATATGCCGTGCCCAGGTCAATTCCCATACATGACCGCTGCAATCCGATTCATCCCGGGGAACATATCCCAGCGCGGTTTGATTGTCGTCGCCGTACCAGACATAGGCGAAATAATCGATGCCCGCGTCGATGGCATATTGCAGCTCCCGATCGTATTCCGCCTGTGTGCGTTCGGGAAAAACGATGCGGTTTTCCGATTGGATGGCGGCATAGTAGGGCGTGCGGTGCCGGAAGTGAACAGGGCTGAGGGCATTGGAATCGTGGCGGCCGAAGTAGGTGGACGGCGGCAGGGAGCAGTCCCAGTTGATGACGCCGATGCGTATTGACATAATCATCCTTCTTTCGTTTTTTATATATTATAGCATGGCGGTTCCCGGGTGTCAAGGCAAAAAAGTGACCGCCGAGGACAAAAAACGACCGATTGAATTGGTCTTTTTTGTCTTTGTCGGGAAATGGTAAAGGCTATGAAAAAAATCTGAAAAAATGATTTTCCCACCAAAATTCGACAGACGTTTGACGCCGTATATGATATAATAATGGCACCGAACAGTAAAGACTGTCGGAAAAGCAACCCGGAGGTTGAAAAAATGGAAATAAATAAGTATTGTGCTATTATTGGCGAAACGCCGGAGGAGCTGAGCTTCGGTTATGATGAGGATTACCTGACCTGTGTGGAGATGAAGCGCGACCTTCTGATGGCGATGGTGAAGCAGATTGAGCAGGGAGTGACCGGATTTCTGACAGCCGTGGAGCAGGGTGCGGAGATGTGGTGCGCCGAAGCCTGCCTGGCGATGAAATCCAAGGGTGGACAGATCGAGCTGATCTGCGCTCCTACCTGCGAGGAGCAGGCCAACCGCTGGCATCCCGAGCGCCGGGAACGCTACTTCACCATTCTTGAACAGGCTGACGATGTCTGCGAAGGCGGCGACGAATACATATTGTCTAATGCCGCGGTGCTGCTGGTGCTGGGACATCCCGCTGGAACCCGTGCCGCGCGGCTGATTGATGCGGCCAGGAAGCGCGGGCTGACGCTTTGCCAGGTGAGCTGAACGAAGCCGCATGAGACGACAATTCACAAAATATCTGTTGACAGTTTAGACGATTCATGATATAATAGCAATAGCATCGGAGGTGGGATGAATGACCGAAAAGGAACGGATCAGGCAGGAGTTTTTGCGCCAGCGCGTACAGGATTTATGCTTGATGGACGACGTGTTCATGACGAAGGTTTTCGGGGAAAGTCCCGCGTGTACACAGCTGGTACTGCGCATCATCCTTGGAATCGAGGATCTTGTGGTAGAACGGGTGCAGGTGCAGTATTCGCTTCAGAATATGCATAAGCGGTCGGTGCGGCTGGATGTGCTGGCTACCGACAAATCCGGGAAAAAGTATAACATTGAGATTCAGCGCGACAGCCGCGGCGCCGGCGCGCGGAGGGCGCGGTATAACAGCAGCCTGATCGACGCGGACATGACGCTGCCCGGCGATGATTTTAACAGCTTGGCGGAGGTTTACGTGATTTTCATCACGGAGAAGGATTACTTCGGCGACGGACTGCCGCTGTATACCATCGAGCGCACCATCCGCGAAAACAGCCGCGCGTTTGGGGACGGCTCGTATATCATCTATGTGAACGGCGAGAATCGTGACGATACGCAGCTGGGGCAGTTGATGCACGATTTCTTCTGTTCGAAGCCGGCGGAGATGGTGTATAAGGAATTGGCGGATGAGGCACGCTATTGGAAAGAAGATGCGAAAGGAGCGAATATCATGAGCGAATCGTTAAGAGCAATGTTTTTGGAGCTGATGGCCGACGAATGCGCGGAAGCGCGTGCGGAAGGTGTTGCCGCAGGTACGGCGGAAGGCAAGATTGAGGGCATCGAAATCGGCGTAAAGCTGCTGATCGAGGCTATGGCGAAATCGGGCAAGTATTCTGCTCAGGAGATTGCTGATTTGTATAAGCTCGGTGAGACGGATGTTCTGCACCGTTCGGACAGTGCGCAGAATTGACGGCTTATTATAAATAAACAGGCGGCACCGCGTCAGCGGTGCCGCCTTTTGGGTTTATTCTTCCGGCGGGATATATTCGATCAAGTCGCAGATATCGCATTCCAGCGCGGCACATAAGCGTGCAAGCACATCCAAATCAATTCGTGCAATATCGTTTTTACAATAACGATTTAATTGTGTGCGTTCCATCTCTGCCCGATGACATATTTTGCTCTTGCTGATTCCTGATTTTTTGATTTGCTCCTCTAATTTCAAACGAATAATTCCATGTGTACTCATATAAACCGACTCCCATCGAATAATTAACAATTATGAAATATCGTATAATGATATTACTTTGGTTTATTCTTCCGGCGGGATGAACTCCAGCAGATCGGAGATATCACATTCCAACACCGTACACATACGGGCGAGGGTGTCAAGATCAACACGAGCGATATCATTGTTACAATAACGGTTTATCTGTGTACGCTGTAACTCGGCACGCTGGCTGAATTTATTTTTGCTCATGCCAGACTTTTTCAATAAATCATCCAGCTTAAAACGTACAGTTCCATATTTATGCATATTATTGCTCCCATAGTTGTGTTGTTTATTATTTACACCTGTGAAATACATTACATATATATTATACACATTTATATCTTATAATGTAAGTTGTAAAATAAATATCAATAAAAATACATATATAATAATATAGTATAATATCTTACACATACCAAGGAGGACACCCCATGAAATCATACCCCACATCCTGCGCCATTATCGCAGGCTCATTCCCAAATCCCACTGACCGCAGCCGCATGGTACAGCTTTTTTCCAATATCATCGCCGACTTGGCGGAAGCGGGCATCGTCGATTTCTACGTCAATATCGATACAGAGCCGGGAAGACTTGCGGCGGACAGGGTGGCAGCACTGCGGAAAATTTTCGGGGAACTCCGCCTGCATACGATTTATTCGCGCAGGAGGAAGCATGATCCGCCGCTGACTGATGAGCAGAAACATATCCTCACATGGTCGGATGAAGCGCTTCTGCTGAATATCGTCGGCGATCGGAACGCGGTGATTCATAGATGGATGACTGCGAAAGCCCAAACGACATTATCGATAAAAGGACTATGATTCATAAAAAATGTGCCGCGCGTCAGCTTTATAGACAGCGGAAAATTTATGTTCTCAATTTTTGAAAAAGTGTATACAAAAGCGTTAATCTGTGATATAATACTACTATCACAAAAAGGAGAATTTTACCATGAAACACATCACACGCATTCTAACTATCATGATGGCGACGCTGCTGCTGTTCGGCGCCGTGTCCTGCGGCAGCGGAATCACATTGGAGGGCAAGTATGTCCTCGACACCAAAATCAACGAGACCAGCTATACCTTCGAGAAAAACGGCAAAGTGACGGTTCAATCGATTTCGCTGGGCGTGGTGCTTTTCACGCTGGAGGGAACCTATGAAATCAGCGAGGATGGCAGCCAGATCACCCTGTCTCTGCCCACAACGGATGGAACTGCCGCCGACGGTTCCGATCAATCCGCGCTGTCTGGCACCTTCACCTTTGAGCAGGGCGAAGCCAGCATCAAAATCGGTATGCTCGAGTATAAGTCCGCCGACGCGCAGTAAACGTTCATCCATCGAGCGTTTTTCCGGCGAAGCCGGCTTCTCCCGAAGACAAAAGCATGACGAAATTCCCCGGTCCTGTTGACAGGAGCGGGGAATCGTGATATAATGGAAGAAAAATGGGAGGACATCATGAAAACCATCATCCATATTGTATTTACGATTGTCAAAATTCTCATCACGATCGGTATCTTAGTGGGACTTGCGGCGATGGCGATGGAGCTTATCACCGGACGCCCAAGGATGGACGGCGTATATGTAAACGGCGAGGTGCGCTGGACGTTTGCCAAGGAGGAAACCGTGACGCTGGAAGCGGTTGGCGAGGACGGCGAGCCGTACACGCTGAGCGGGACGTATCTCTGCACCACATCGGGCAGCCACATCACGCTGAAGCTGGGCGATTCCGAGGAAGCCGCCGATTGGAACGGCACGCACGAATTCCGTTGGAAGCGCGGATCGGTCACGATCGACGGCGTGGTGTACACGCTGGAGAAGGAAGAATAAAAACGCAGGATTGCCGAAATCACGGCAATCCTGTTTTCACGCTATTCCTCCCCCTCATCCACAATCCGCGTTTTGCCGAGCTTGGCGCGCTTGTAGTAGACGAAGGTCAGCGCGGAGCAGAGAAGCCATCCGGCGGGATAGCCCATGGCCAGCGGAATAAAAGCGTCGGTCAGGCGGGAGACCGCGAACAGATACACCTGCCGGAACGCAACAAAGGAAGCGAGCATAATAATCATCGGCGTGCGGCTGTTGCCTGCACCGCGAAGTGCGCCGGAGTAAATCTGATTCACGCAGCAGAGCACGTAGAAGGGCGTGATCCAGCGAATAAGCTGGGTGCCCACATCCACAACCTCCGGTTTATCGTTGAAGAACGCCACCAGATAAGGCGCGGCGGCAATTACCGGAATCATGATCAGCACGGTGGAAACCGCCGCCATGGCAAGGGCGGTGTTCGCGCCTTTGCGGGCGCGCTCCACGTTGTTTTTGCCCAGATTCTGCCCCACGAAGGTGGTGGACGCCAGCGACAGCGACTGCATGGGCAGGAAAATCAGCTGGTCGATCTTATTGTATGCCGTCCAGCCGCTCATGTAGTTGTCGCCGAACACGTTGATGTAGCTTTGCACGAACACGTTTGAGAAGGAGGTGATGGTCATCTGCAATGCCGCCGGAATGCCCACCTTGATGATTTTGCCGAGGATATCAAAGTTCAGCTGAAGCTTTTTGATCGACAGGCGGATGCAGCTGTCCGAGCGCATCAGCGTGACGACCACCAGCACCGCCGACACACCCTGGGCGATGATTGTAGCCAGCGCCACGCCGCCAACGCCCATCTTAAATACCAGCACGAACACCAGGTCGAGCACGATATTAATCAGCGCCGACACGACCAAAAAGTAGAAGGGACGCTGGGAATCGCCCACCGCGCGCAAAATGCCCGAGCCGATGTTGTAAATCATCAGCCCCAGCACCCCCGCGAAGTAAATCGTCAGATAAGCTGTGGATTCGGGCATGACGTTTTCGGGCGTTTTCATAAATTCCAGCATAAACGGGGTCATAGCGATGCCCACGCCGGTGAACAGCACGCCTAAAATCAGCGTCATGACGACGGAAGTGTGTACCGCGTCCTGAACCTTGTCGTGGAGCTTTGCGCCGTAATACTGGCTGATGACCACGCCCGCGCCGCTGGAAAGTCCCATAAAGAAGCCGATGAGCATATTGATAATCGGTCCCACGGTTCCCACGGCGGAGAACGCTTCGTTGCTGACGTAATTGCCCACCACCCATGTGTCCACGGTATTGTAGAACTGCTGAAAAATGTTGCCGATCAGCAGCGGAATGGCGAAGGTGATCAGGTGTCCGGCGATGCCGCCTTCGGTCATGTCCACATCCTTTTTGGAGCGGAAGAAGAAGGCGCGCAATCGGGACAATCGAGCGGTATTAGCCATGATGGCCACACTTTCCGTCCTCGCACAGGATTGAGTAGTAGTAGACCGGAAGCGCCGACCAGCCGTGGCAGAGGCTGCCTGCCTTCGAGAAATCCTCCGCGCCCTCGATGGTCTCCCAGAAGGAGGTCGCGCCGCCGCGAAGCATATACAGGTAGTCCCGGTCGATTTCGTCGAGAATTACCGGGGCGTATTTCTCACGGTCGGCGGCCAGCAGGGCATCGAAGCGGAAGCAGTACATGGACAGGGTGGTGGGAATGACGCCCGGCACACTCCGTCCGTTGTCCGCGAGAATGGCAAGGGGCGCGCTTACATCCAGCCCATCCCCCGCGCCGCAGAGCAGGCAGAGAGCGTTGGTCAATACCGCAACGCCTTCGGTGCGGTCGTCGGTGGTGCGGAAGTATGTACCGTCCCAGAAGCGGGATGCGATGGCGGCGTTCAGCTTCACGGCGTCGGCGGAGAGGGTGTCGGCGCGGTCGTTTTTACCAAGCGCCCGGCAGATTTTCGCCATGTTCTGCATGGCCAGCGACACAAAGGCGCAGAGAGGCGCTTCATAGCGCTCCGGAACCTTGCCCCACAGCGCGCCGCTGAGGGTGGGCGCCCATTCGTAGAAGTTCCAGTAGCGCGTGTGTCCGCCGAAGCTGGGCAGCAGCCCGGTATCGTCGATGCGGCTGGTAAAGGTGGAAAGCAGCCGCTCCAGCCTGTCGTAAACCTCGGCGGCGAGGGTGGTGTCACCGGAATAATCGATGTACTCCGCCATTTGGATGAAGTAAGCGCAGGAGAAGGAGGGAATGCAGAGGTCGCTCATCGTCGGATAGCAGATCGTCAGCAGCCCGAAGTCCCGCAGCCCCTCGGCAATCAGCCGCAAAGAGGAGCGGGCGAACTCGAACTCGCCTCGCCCGCCGTCCTCACGGTCGAAGGCGTAGTAGCCGCAAAGCATCTGATTGCGGGAATCCAGACAGTAGAGCGACTGTTCCCGCCACGGACAGTCTTCGTAGTGCTCGTGCATACAGCGCAGCAGCGTGTTCTGACAAACCTCATAGATGGTGTCCCGCAGAAGATTGCCGCTCGTCCATTTGTGGAAGATCACCGGGTAATCGGTGGGACGGATGCCCGCGTAATGGACGGTCACGTCCTTTGAGCGGATGAAAAGCTGGATATAGTGGCAGCCCAGACGGCGGAAGGGATTCATATACTGCCAGCGTCCGGCGGGGGCGTGGCATACGCAGTGGAAGCCGCGGATGGAGGTGCGCAGCCGTCCGTCATTGAGATGTTCGCCCCAACCGATATCGATGGTGCAGGCTTCGGGCAGCTCCAGATCAAGATCGAGGAAGCCGGCGGTTTCCGCGCCCAGATCGAACAGCAGATAGATGCCGTCGCAGACTTCCTCGGTGTGAAGGGGCAGCGGATTGTTCACCAGACAGGTGTGGCTGTACATTTTGGAAATCTGCTGGAGCCAGCGGAAGGCGATGGGCGCGTACTGCATATTGGCGCTGGGGGAACGTTCCTCATGCCCGCTGTCCAGCGTGAACAGTCCCTGCATACAGAGCTTCGACGGAAGCCGGTCGCGAAGCACCAGCTTCTTGTTTGGGCGGGAATGAAAATTCCGCCCGATTTCGACGACGGCGGCGGGAGTGAAATCCTCCAGCCCCTCGCCAAAGAGGAAGCGGTCGTCGGCCTGCTGACCGTTCCGGCGGAAGGTCAGACCCAGCTGCCCGGAGATTTTGTCCATACAGCCGGGTATGTAACCCGGGTCGGGGCGGCAGAGGGTGGCGGAATTGGAGACGGCGAGAATTTTCCCGCCGGACGAAATCTCGTAAATCAGCCCCGCCGTACCCGTGGTGTAGCAGGAGGATTCCACGCCGTAATACCAGACGATGACAGCGAAGGTATTCTCTCCCGTACGCACGAAGGGGGTGATGTCCACCTCGTCGCAGACCTTATAGTGGGGATAATCGGCATACTGTCCGAAGGCGGCGAGCTGACCGTTCACATAGGCGGCGTAGTTGGAATCGCAGGCGATGGTCAGGCGGGTGGGAGCCGAATCGGCGGTGAAGCGGGCGAAGAAATCGGCGTATTGATCGGGATGAGGCTCGTCGAGCCAGATCCAGGACGCGGTATCGAGCATGGGAAAACCTCCTTGATGTGAAGAATGTGGAATTAAGGCTGCTTTTTTCTGGTGATCCGCCAGTAAATCAGGCAGGACAGACCCGCCAGCGTGCAGGAAAGCAGAATCGACAGGATAAACAGCGGGGACGTGGGATCGGTCAGCGACGTGCCGATGAGGGTGGCGGCGAGGATGCCGAAAAGCGCGCCCGTCAAACTGCCGGTGAAATAGGTTGCAAAGGGAAAATGTGCGCTCCCCAGATACATACTGACCAGATCGAAGGGCAGGAAATTGACGGCGCGCAGGATGTAGGAAACGAACCATTTGCTGCCGTCGCCGTCCACGATTGAGCGCACCTTGGGGAATTTTCTGAACAGCTTGTCCGCCGAATTGAAGCCCAGCTTCCGTCCCAGCCAGTAGGGAATGGCGATTTCTACCATCATGCAGAGGATGTTGACCAGAATCGCCGCCCAGGTGGGGAAGAAAAGTCCCACGGCGATTTGAAGTGCTGCCAGCGGCAGGAAAAAGACGATGGATTTCATGGCGTAGAGAGCGATCATGAAAAGGGTGGCGGCGAGATAGCTTTCGGGGGTGTAGCTGAGGATAGCCTCCACCGAGAACTTCTGCCCCGAGCCGAAATACCAGACGGCGGCGATGGCAATGAACAGCATCACCGCAGCCCGTGCCGCGAAAAGGACGCGGCTGCCTTTATCGTTTATATTCACGCGATTGCTCCGTATTCATGTTTGCCCGCGAGGGGGCTTTCACTATTATAGCATATTTGTCCGGCGATTGCAAGATGATTGGTGAAATCTGCGAAAAAAGTCCCGCCGGGCTTGGCGGTGATGCGAACTTAAAAAGCGGGGAGGGACTTTTTGAAAAAAGTCCCTCCCCGCACCCCACCTCAAAAACTTTATAAAGTGAAAAGAGAAGGCGGGTTATTTTTCACGATTCTGCAAATCCAAGCCGGGAAGGGAAGCTTCAGGAGTGAAAAATTATCTTGACGCGCCGCCCGATCTATGATATAATGAAAGAAAACACCATCACGGGAGGACATCATCATGCCAATCTTTCACTATATCGCCGACGGGCGGCTTTATGCCTGCACCGACAAGCAAGCCGCGGAAATCCGCTCGTCCGTGCTCGATACCTACCTGCGCCGGGTGAAGGAAAGCGCCGGGCGAAATGAGTGGAAGCATTCCGGCGAAGGCGCGGCGTTCCGGGGCGCGTATGTGCCGGGCGCGGACGCCGAAAGCCGGGTGGCAGCGGTTCATTCCCGCGTCTTCTGCGCCGTGGAGCAGGACGGCGCGCTGATCTATTCCCTGGCCATCGACCGCTCCACCGGCATCTACAGCAAGCGCCCGGACAGCGATACCGACGGCATCGTCATCAGCAGCGGCGACACCGCTTACGCCGACTTCGACATCCGGGGCGGGCGGATTGCGCTGACCTCCGCCTTCGCCGGGGAGAGCCACATCGGCGTGCTGGACATGGGAAAGACCAACTGCCAGATTTACACCGAAGGGCACACATGGGACAGCCAGCCGGTCTGGTCGGAGGCGCATTCCGATCAGATTTACTTCTGCTGCGCCGGGCTGCCGCTGAACAGTGGCGGGGAAGATGAACCGCCCACTATGGATTACAGCCAGATCATGACCCGGATGTTCGCCTCGCCGCAGCGATCGGTAAAGCGCGGACCGTCCTCCATCTGCCTTCTGGACATTTCCCGGGGAAGCATGGACGAGCTGCTGTGCGATGAGCGGTACGACTACGTCCGCCCGCAGAGTATGCCCGACGGCTCGCTTTACTACATACGCCGCCCCTACCGTACCGACGAGGGCGGAAACAAGCTGGGCTGCCTTGCCGACGCTCTGCTGTTCCCGCTGCGGATGCTGCGGGCGCTGTTCGGATTTTTCAACGTCTTTTCCGCCAAATATTCGGGCAAAACCCTGTCGAAATCGGCGGGCGTGAAGCAGCGGGACGAGGAAAAGCTGTTCATCGACGGCAACCTGATCAAC
Source organism: Clostridia bacterium (assembly GCA_017472255.1). Lineage (GTDB taxonomy): Bacteria > Bacillota > Clostridia > Oscillospirales > CAG-272 > Flemingiibacterium. The sequence goes on from JAFUQU010000001.1 coordinate 58,813, forward strand.
GCCGAGGCCGAACTGCGCGCCAACCAAAGCCGGGGCGACGAGCATCCGGGCATTATTCCGCACACATGGGAGCTGCACCGTCTCGCGCCGGACGGCAGCGATACGCTGGTACGCCGGGGCGTGGCGGCTTATTTTGCCGAGGCGGACGGCAGTCTGCTGATCTCCAACGGCTCGGCGATTCTCCGCCGCACGCCGGACGGCAGGGAGGAGAAGCTGCTTGACGCGGCGCGGGTCACGTTCATCCGTGGATGATGGACGGCGTTATCAATTCCGAAACAAAGTTTTTACAGGAAGCGGCGCTTTTGTTGATGCGCGGTTCAAGAAAATGATGTATAATAAATCCATACGAAAGCTTTTGCCTGAATCGAAACGGAGGATTTAACATGGCATATTATTGTCCGAGCTGCGGCGCCGCTGTCAGCGGAACCGCCAACTTCTGCACCAACTGCGGCGCTCCGATGAATGGCGCGAACACACAGACAAATTCGCAGTTTTCCAATACCGCGAAGACGGCGGCAACCGTTGCGGGAGCGGCCATCGGCGCGTCTTTGCTGGGCGGGCTGCTGTTTGGGCGGAAAAAGAGAAGACCGCCTGTCCATCACGTCAGACCCCCGATGGGACGTCCGCCGATGGGCGGTCATGGTCCCATGGGTCATGGTCCCGGCAGAGGTCCGGGCGGCGGGCATGGCGGACCCGGCGGTCATGGTCGCATGAGATAAGAAAAAAGGAACGGCGCAAGCCGTTCCTTTCTCTTTGCATATTTTACCAGCCGGTGTTGTTGATTTCATCAATGGCGGCTTTCAATTCGGATTCGTAGGAAGCAAAAATCGATGCCACCGCGCTGTCGCCTCCCTTGATTTTGGTTTCCACAGCGGTGCGCAGGGCAGTGCCGATGTTGTAGGTGAGAACCAGATCGGGAATGGCGGATGTGATGACGATATCCAGCATTTCAATGGAATCGTCGTTGCGCAGACCCTTCTGCTCCAGCGTGATCTCGCGGAAGGTGGGGAGTACATCCGTATAGCTCAGGTAAGTCAGCGCGTCGCCGATGACGGCGGTGCTCTCCGGGTCGGTGTTGGTTACGGGAATGGCGAAGCATGGCGTGCCGTAGAAGGGCGCGGAATAGTAATTTTCCTGGTCCTCGTCGTATTTCGGGAAGGGAACGACGCCGAAGCTGAATTCCTTATCGCGCATACGGGCAGTCTTGGAAATTTCGGCGGTGACGAACAGGGAACGCTGTACCTCGAAGTTATTCAGGTAGTTGCCGATCTGATCGTCGGAGCGACCGGCTACGCCGATAGCTACGCGACCATCCTCCATGCCAATGCCCAGCGTGGATACCAGCTTTTCTATCACGCCATAGTATTTTTCATCGCCCACGTTCAGTGTCAGCTTGCCGTCCTCGGATTTGAGAATCAGCTCGTCGGACGCAATCATGAACTTGGACAGCCCGGTTCCGGACATACCGTAGATGGCGCTTCCCGTATCGCTCCATGCAAAGGAGGTGTCGCCGTTCAGGCGTGCGCCCGCCTTCAGATACTCGCCCAGCTTATCGATCGTCCATTTGCCCTGGCGCACCAGATCGTAGGGCTTCTCCAGCTTCAGATCCTCCATCATATCCTCGTTGAAAAAGATGGCGCACAGCGAATCCACCACCATCAGCTGGGAATAGCCCGCAGCGGCGTAGAGCTTGCCGCCGATGGAATTGGCTTTGTTGTAGCTTTGCAGCCACCATTCGCCGTCGAAGTTGAAGCCATCCACCTCCAGCAGGTTGTAGAGATAGCCGCCGCTGACGAATTTGTACAGGTCGCGGGTGGGGATGTACATGGTATCGTAAACATTGTCGCCCGCCATGATAAGCTGCATGGCGTAGGATGCCAGTTCGGAGTCCACGCCCTTGGTGTCCTCCTTGACCACGATGTTCAGCTTTTCTTCCAACGTGCGGCAGCGTTCGTACATGGCGTCATCAAGGGATTCGCCGGTGATTTCCTCACGGTCAATTTCGGCGTGCATACTATAGATGTCGCCCGCGTTGAGGATGTTGAATTCCTCGCCTCCAAAGTTGCCGTTGAATTCATAAACAAATTCCTTCGGGGCTTCGGTTGTGGTATCCGTGGAAGCAGACGTGGTGTCGGTCGGCACATCGCTGCTGCCGCAGGAGGCGGTCATGAGCATGGAAAGCAGAAGCAGTAGGGTGATTGATCGTTTCATGGATATTCTCCTTTTTTGTTATTTTGTCCTGCTGCTTATAGTATACCATACGGCTGCCGGATTTTCATTGCATATGTTGACCATATTTTTTGTTCGATTGCTCTTTTCCTTGACATTCGCCCTGTGCGATGGTATAATATTGCCATAGGGAGGTGGACGCACTGTACATCAATTACCATTGGACCGAATCTGCGCAGGACGTCATTCTGACGATTACCCGGCAGTATTATGACAGTCATTTTCTCACCGACTGCTTTATCCCGCACGTACACAGCATGGTGGAGCTGCTGCTCGTCTGTGACGGACGGCTGGATGTCAGCCTGAACGACGACAGCACAATTCTTGAACCGGGGGACATTCTGATATGCAGCCCCTTCGACAAGCATAGCGGGCGGCTGGCCGACGGAACGGACGAGGCGTATTATTACTGCATGATCTTTGACCTCGCCGCCTTTTTTGCGCACATTCTGCCGCCGGACGATGCGGACAGGCTGCACGCGATTATCAGCGGCAGCGCGCGCTTTTGCAGCGTCATCCGGGCAGGGGAACCGGAGGCGGCTTTCATTCACAGGCAGATTCCCTATTTGCAGTGGCTTTCGAACCGGTACGGAAGCCGCTGCCGGGCACGGTTTCATGCGGCTGCCTTTTCGCTGGTGTGTGAGCTGCTGGAGGGCTGCTATGAGGACGGCGGGGTTGCCCGCAACCGCAACTTCGATTTTATTCGCGATGTTCATGCTTATGTGTCCGCACACTACAGGGAACAGATGTCAACCGCGTCCATATGCGAAGCGTTGTCTTACAGCAAAAGCTATTTCTGCCGACGGTTTCGGGAGAGCTTTGGCGCCAACTTTTCCGACTATCTCTGCCGCTGGCGGGTGGAACGCGCTGCCGAACTGCGCGGTCAGCCGGGGCTGACGCTGACCGATATCGCCGCGCAGTGCGGATTTCCCGATTATGCGTGGTTCTCCCAATCCTTCCGCAAATACAAACAAACCACGCCCCGCCGCTATTTCAGCATGGTGGAACAATAGAAAACAGGGGCTGTTGCACTTTAGTGCAACAGCCCCTGCTTGGTTGTAATATCACGAATTCTTGTACGTTTCCAGCAATCCGGTCAGCTTCTCGTTGAGCGCGGACTCGTTCGATGCATACAGGGCGGCGAAGGATTCCGTTTCCTTATGCTGCATTGCGTTGCGGGTGATGAACACCGGGTCGCCAACCACCGTAGAGTTGATGGTCGCGAAGTCGTACCACGCGCCCTCCACGATCAGGTCGAACATCCGCGCCGAGTCGTCGTCGCGCAGATACTTGCCCTTAACCGTGGTGTCGTAGTAAGCGGGGGTGATCTTCTTGTAGGAATACTCGCCCATCAGCTCAAGGAACGCGCCCACCAGCGCCGTGTCCTTGCAGGTGACGGGAACCATGATCTGGGAGTAGTGGTCGCTGACCATGGAGTAATAGTCCTCCTGATCCTCGTCGTACTTGGGCATGGGCAGGATGCCGTAATCGTCGGACATATCGCGGAGCTTTTCAGCGTAGCTGAAGGGACGGGCGTAGAAGATGCGCAGACCGTCGATGAAGTTCTGCTCGTTGTGCTCGTCGATGAACCAAACGCCCTTGCTGTGGGTGCGGGTGTAGAAATCCTCGATGATGCCGTCGTTTTTCTCAGTGTTGAAGACCCATTCATAGCCGCCGTCGGAGGTCGCCTGGGTGTATTTCAGGTCGGCGCCGGTGGAGTAAGGGTCGAAGGCGCCGTTGGCGTCCCAGCCGTAGAAGTCCAATTCATCCTCCTTGGTGTCGCCGTTCAGGTCCAGGTAAACGTCCTTGACGCAGCTCCAGAATTTGTCAAGCGTCCACTTGCCTTCGTCCACCAGGGCGTACAGATCTTCATCGATGTACTCCTCCGCCTTATTCTTGTTGAAGAACATGGCGGTACGGTAGGAAACCGTGGACAGGCAGATGTCGCCCGCCACCAGATAGAGCTTGTCGTAAACCTCGGCGGCGTCGATGAAGCGCTGGTGCCACCAGGGCTTGTCCAGGCTCAGGTTTTCCACGTCGTAGAGATTCATCAGGATGCCTTCGGTGGCCATGACCGGCGCGGCGTAGGCGTAATAGGAAATCACGTCGTAGGTGTCGTCGCCCGCCTGGACGGCCGAGCGAACCGCATTCATGAAGGTGTTGCGGTCGTTATAGTTGCCGGGCTGGGAGATAACCTCGATTTTGCAGTTCAGCGTTTCGGAAACGTAGGAGTTGCGATCGTAAATCAGATCGTTAATAATCTCGCCGTTCTGCTCGTCTGCCCAGAATTCCTCCCGGAAGTCCTCGTCCGAACGGGTCAGCACGGTGACGGTGTCACCCTTGAAGTCAAGATTGTCCGGCAGATTATTCTGCACGGCGTCGCGACCGGTCAGCTCTGCGGTATCGGCGGTGGTGTCACTGCCGCCGGAAGCGGTGGTATCGGAGGGAGTATCGCTGCTGCCGCAGGACGCGGTCATGAACATGGCGGCCAGCAGGAGCAGGGCGGTGATTCGTTTGGAATGCAGCATATAAAATCTCCTTTTTGAAAAATTTTGACTTGCTGTTATCAGTATACCATACTATATTGGATTTTTCATTGAATATATTGCCTTCGTTTTGAACAGGATTGACTTTTTGCCTTGACAGACCGCCCGCCGGATGGTATAATGGAGAGGGAGGTGGCGCTATGTTTATCAATCATGAGCTGAGGCTTCCGGTGGAACTTTCGCTTCAATATTATAATGACAATCTGCACAGAAAATGCTTTTCGACACACGTTCAGAACAACATCGAGCTGCTGCTTATCCGGGAAGGCGGGCTGGAAGTCAGCCTGAACGACCGCGTTGTGTCGCTGGAAAAAGGGGATATCATCGTTTTCAATCCCTTTGACAAGCATTACGGCGCACTGCCCGAGGGGATGCATTTCGGCTGCTATTACTGCCTGACCTTCGCCCCGGGCTATTTTCTCCACAGCCTGCCCTTCGGGGCGGCGGAACGCCTGAACGCGGTGATCGGCGGAAGCGCCCGCTTCGTGTCGGTGATTCCCGCCGGGGATGCGCAGGCTTCCGTCCTGCGGGAACAGTTCCCGCATATGCTGCGGCTCTCCCGGCAGTACGGCATTCTGTCCGAAACGCGCTGCATCGCACGCTGCTTTACGCTGCTTTGCGAGCTGCTGGGACGGTACTACACCAACGACATCGGTTCTGCCAACCGCAACTTTGCGTTCATCCGCCGGGTGATCGATTATGTGGCGGAGCATTACCGGGAACCGCTGTCCACCGCGTCCATATGCGAGGTGCTGGCTTATGATAAAAGCTATTTCTGCCGCCGCTTCCGGGAGAGCTTCGGCACCACGTTCAGCGACTACCTCTGCCGTTACCGTGTGGAGCGCGCCGCCGAACAGCGCGGCAAGCCGGGTTTATCGCTTACCGATATCGCCGGACAGGCGGGGTTCACGGATTATGCCTATTTCTCCCGGTCGTTCCGCAAATACATGAACGTGCCGCCAAGGCAGTATTTCAGTGCGGGAAAATTGCAGCCATAAAAACAAACATACCGAAGCGTCCCATAACCGCTTCGGTATGTTTTATTGAGATGAAAGAGCTTCTTTTACTTAGTTTAGTGCTTCTTGCGCAGGATAAGCGCGGCTGCTGCCGAGCAGGTCAGCGCGAGAATGGCGATGGCGCTGGCATCGGCGGTGGAGGGAGCTGCTGCGGGAGCGGCAGGCTCAAGGCTTGCCATGGTGCCGTCGAAGGTCTTGGCGTCCGCTTCAGTCTTGAAGAAAGCGAGGTAATCCACCGAGTAGGTGATGGCGCTGTCCTTCGGGAAGTCAATGCGGAAGGAACGGATTTTGTCCGTGTTGTAGGACGCGGAGGACTCGTTGTTGTCCTTGTATGCCAGCCAGCCAAGACCGTCAGCCTTGGTCAGGTCGATGATCAGCTCCTCCCAGTTTCCGGAGAGATTGAGATCGAAGGTCATGCTCGTGCCGTTGCCGGGCATCCAGTAGGTGGCGGCAGGGGCAAAGCTGCTGGCGGCGGAGGTCTTGTAGCGAATCTTCATGTAGCGGTATTCGTTGGTGGAGAAATGCCAGTTCGCGTCGATGATGACGCCTTCCAGCATATTTTTGCCGTTATCCTTGGGAACGATTACCAGATTGCCGTCGGCGTAGGTCATGCTGCCCGCGCCCCATGTGTAAAGGCTGACGATGGCGTCGTCGGCAGCGGTGGTCTTGTAGGGATCCGCTGAACCTTCAACGATGGTGTCAAAGCTGAATACGACAGCCTTGTCGTTCTTTTCGCACGCCGCCGATACGCCCAGCGTCATCGCGGAGATGGCCAGTGCGCAGAGGAGAATGCACGCGAGCAATTTGCGGGAATGAATTCTTTTCATAATGGATTCCTTTCATACAGTTAAATTTTATAGGCGGCAATCTCCGGATTTTTATGGGAAATCGTAAATCGCGCCTTATATGCAGGTTGAGGCTTCTGTCAGCCGTTGACTTTGTCAATGGCGGCTTTCATTTCGGATTCGTAGGAAGCGTAGATGGATGCTATGGAGCTGTCGCCCTCCGTGAGTTTGCTTTCAACGGCGGTGCGCAGCGTGTTGCCGATGTTGTAGGTGTAAACCAGATCGGGCACGCTGGACGTGATGATGATGTCCAGCATCTCGATGGAATCGTCGTTGCGCAGACCCTTCTGCTCCAACGTCACTTTGCGGAAGATCGGCAGCACATCCCGCCAGCTTAAATAGGTCAGCGCGTCGGCGATGACGGCGGTGCGTTCCGGGTCAGCGTTGGTCATGGGTATCGTGAAGCAGGAGGTTGCATAAGAAGGCAGCGAATAGTAGCTTTCCTGATTCTCATCATATTTGGGGAAAGGCGCTATGCCGTAGGAAAAATCCTTGTCGCGCATCCGCTCGGTTTTGGAAATGCCGGCGGTGACAAAGAGAGAGCGCTGGGTTTCGAAGATGTTCAGGTAGTTGCCCACCTCATCGTCGGATTTGCCGGAAACGCCGGTAAACTGCCGTCCGTCGCCGATGCCCATGCCCAGCACGGATACCAGCTTTTCCGCCGCGCCGTAGAATTTCTCGTCGCCCGACGTCAGCACCAGCTTGCCGTTCTGGAATTCGATAATCCGCTCGCCGAACGCACCCAGAAAACGGGGAACCTTGGTTCCGGTGATGCCGTAGATGCAGGAACCGTTATCGCTCCAGCTGAAGGAGGAGTCGCCGTTCAGCTGCGCGCCCGCCTTCACGTACTCGCCCAGCTTATCGACGGTCCATTTGCCTTCGCGCACCAGATCGTAGGGCGCGTCCAGCTTCAGGTTTTCCAGCATATCCTCGTTGAAGAACAGGCATCCCAGCGAATCCACCACCATCAGCTGGGAATAGCCCGCCGCGGCGTAGAGTTTGCCGCCGGTGGAATTGGCTTCGTTGTAGGCTTGCAGCCACCATTCGCCGTCCAGATTCAGTCCGTCCACCTCCAGCAGGTTGTAGAGATAGCCCTCGCTGGTGAATTTATTCAGATCGCGGGCGGGGAGATACATGGTATCGTAGGAATCGTCGCCCGCCAGAACAATCTGCATGGCGTATTTGGCCAGCTCCTCGTCCACGCCCTTGGTTTCCTCGACAATGACGATGTTCAGCTTTTCTTCAAGCAGACGGCAGCGCTCGTACATGGCGTCGTCGAGAGGGTCGCCGGTGGCTTCCTCTCGGTTGATTTCGGCGTGCATACTGTAGATGTCGCCCGCGTTGAGGATGGTGAACTCACTTCCGCCGTAGTCGCCGACGAACTCATAGTCGGATTGCTGTGCGACAGTTGTGGTATCGGTGGTGCCAGCGGTTGTGGTGTCGCTGGCGGGGGTGTCGTTGCCGCCGCAGGACGCGGTCAGGAGCATGGAAAACAGAAGCAAAAGTGTAATGTTACGTTTCATGATTTAGCCTCCTTATAGTGACAAAATTGTTCTCTTTTTCGATTTGTGTTTACTCTAATATTATAGCATGATGTCGGAGACAAAACAAGAATTGTTTTGCTCGAAATATGGCTGATTTTGATTTCCGTCAGCAGCTGATATGGTCATCCGTTGACCTTGTCAATGGCGGTCTTCATTTCGGATTCGTAGGAAGCGTAGATGGATGCCACCGAACTGTCGCCCTCCGTGAGTTTGCTTTCAACGGCGGTGCGCATGGTCGAACCGATGTTGTAGGTGTAAACCAGATCGGGCACGCTGGATTCGATGATAATATTCAGCATCTCAATGGAATCGTCGTTGCGCAGACCCTTCTGCTCCAACGTCACCTCGCGGAAGATCGGCAGCACATCCCGCCAGCTCAGATAAGTCAGCGCGTCGCCGATAACGGCGGTCTTTTCGGGGTCAGAGTTGGTCACGGGAATCGTGAAACAGGGCGTGCCGTAGAAGGGCAGCGAATAATAGCTCTCCTGATTCTCATCATACTTGGGGAAGGGAACGACGCCGAAGTTGAACTCTTTGTCGCGCATACGAGCGGTTTTGGAAATTTCGGCGGTGAGGAAAAGGGCGCGCTGGGTCTCAAAGATGTTCACGTAGTTGCCCACCTCATCGTCGGATTTGCCGGAAACGCCGTTAAACTGACGTCCATCGCCGATGCCCATGCCCAGCGTGGATACCAGCTTATCCAGTACGCCGTAGAACTTTTCATCGCCCGACGTCACCACCAGTTTGCCGTTCTGGGATTCGATAATCCGCTCGTCGGACGCAGCCAGAAAACGGAGTACGCTGGAGCCGCTCATACCGTAGATGCAGGAGCCGTTATCGTTCCATGTGTAGGTGGAGTCGCCGTTCAGCCGAGCGCCGGCCTTCAGGTATTCGCCCAGCTTATCGATGGTCCATTTGCCTTCGCGAACCAGATCGTAGGGCTTTTCCAGCTTCAGCTCCTCCATCATGTCCTCGTTGAAGAACAGGCTCCAGAGGGAATCCACCACCATCAGCTGGGAATAACCCGCCGCAGCATAAAGCTCGCCGCCGATGGAGTTGACGTCATTGTAGCTTTGCAGCCACCACTCGCCGTCGAAGTTGAAGCCGTCCACCTCCAGCAGGTTGTAGAGATAGCCTTCGCTGGTGAACTTGTACAGGTCGCGGGCGGGAATGTACATCGTGTCGTAGGTATCCTCACCGGCCAGCACGATCTTCATGGCGTAATTTGCCAGCTCCTCGTCCACGTGCTTGGTTTCCTCGACAATGACGATGTTCAGCTTTTCTTCAAGGTACCGGCAGCGCTCGTACATGGCGTCGTCGAGAGGATCGCCGGTGGCTTCCTCCCGGTTGATCTCGGCGTGCATACTGTAGACATCGCCCGCGTTGAGAATGTTAAACTCCTCGCCGCCGAAGTCGCCGTTGAATTCATAGACAAATTCCTGTGCGGCGGTGGTGGTATCGGTGGTGCCAGCGGTTGTGGTGTCATTACCAGGGGTGTCGCTGCCGCCGCAGGACGCGGTCAGGAGCATGGAAAACAGAAGCAAAAGTGTAATGTTACGTTTCATGAGGTATCTCCTTTTTGTGATTTTGTCTTTGCATTAACAGTATACCACATAAAACCTGATTTTTCATTGAGAATATTGTTCTGATTTTTAGTCAGATTGCTTTTTACTTGACATCCGGCGCGCCGGATGCTATAATGGTACAGGGAGGTGATTCCACTGCAATTTTTGAATCAGAACAGCATTGAGCCAGAGCAGAAAATACCGGCGACGGTCAGTCTGCAATATTACGATACATTTTATACAAGGGAGTGCTTTTCCCTGCACGTGCAGAACAATCTGGAGCTGCTGCTGATCTGCGGCGGAGAGCTGGAGGTGAGCCTGAACGACGAAACGTTCCTTCTTTCGCTGGGGGATGTGCTGATATGCAGCCCCTTCGACAAGCACGGCGGGTGGATTGCCGACGGCTGTAACGAAGTGTTCTATTACTGCGTGACCTTCGATCCCGCCTTCTTCATGCCCATGCTGCCGTCTGACGCTGCCGGGCGGCTTCACGACGTGATCGGCGGACGTACCCGTTTCCGCCCGATTCTCAGGGTAGGGGATGCGGAGGCCGCCTTCATGCACAGACAGTTTCCCCATATGATGCGGCTTCGGCGGCAGTATGGAACCCGCTCCGAAACGCGGCTTCTCACCTGCTTTTTCTCGCTGTTGTGCGAGCTGCTGGAGGGCTGTCTTGCGGATGGCGGCGAGAAAATCAACCGCAATTTTTCGTTTATGTGCGAGGTAATCGATTATGTGTCCGCCCACTATAAGGAGCCGCTGTCCACCGCGTCCATATGCGATGCTCTGTCCTGGAGCGAAAGCTACTTCTGCCACCGCTTCCGGGATAGCTTCGGCACTACCTTTTCCGATTACCTTTGCCGCTACCGCGTTCAGCGCGCCGCCGAGCTGCGGAGTCAGCCGGGTCTGACGCTGACTGATATCGCCGGACAGGCGGGATTCGTGGATTATTCGTATTTTTCGCAGGCTTTCAGCAAATACATGGGCATCCCGCCAAGGCGGTATTTCTGGAAATGATACATAGAGCATGGAATAGAAAAAGGGCGGCCAATGGCCGCCCGAACTGTTTTGATTGTCAGTTTCCACTGTTTACTTTGTCAACAGATGTTTTCATCTCCGTCTCGTAGGACGCCCAAATCGAAGCCACAGCACTGTCGCCAACCTTGAGCTTGTTGATCACATTCGTGCGCATGGAGGCGCCGATGTTATAGGTGTAGACCAAATCGGGCACGCTGGATTCGATGATAATGTTCAGCATCTCAATGGAATCGTCGTTGCGAAGACCCTTTTGCTCAAGCGTTACCTCGCGGAAGATCGGCAGCACATCCCGCCAGCTCAGATAAGTCAGCGCGTCGCCGATGACGGCGGTTTTTTCGGGATCAGAGTTGGTCACGGGAATCGTGAAGCAGGGCGTGCCGTAGAAAGGTACGGTATAATAGCTCTCCTGGTCCTCGTCGTATTTCGGGAAGGGAACGACGCCGAAGCTGAATTCCTTATCGCGCATACGGGCAGTCTTGGAAATTTCGGCGGTGACGAACAGGGAACGCTGCACTTCGAAATTGTTCAGGTAATTGCCCGCCTGATCGTCGGTTTTGCCGGAAACGCCGATCGTTACCCGTCCGTCCTCCACGCCGACGCCCAGCGTCGATACCAGCTTATCCAGCACGCCGTAGAACTTTTCGTCACCGCCGGTCAGGGTCAGCTTGCCGTTCTGGGATTCGAGAATCCGCTCGCCGGACGCGATAAGAAACTTATCGACGGACGATCCGGACATACCATAAACGGCGGTTCCGGTGTCATTCCATGTGTAGGAGGCGTCGCTGTTCAGACGTGCGCCCGCCTTCAGATATTCGCCCAGCTTATCGATGGTCCATTTGCCCTCGCGAACCAGATCGTAGGGCTTCTCCAGCTTCAGATCCTCCATCATGTCCTCGTTGAAGAACAGGCTCCAGATCGAGTCCACGATCATCAGCCGGGAATAACCCGCCGCAGCGTAGAGCTTGCCGCCGATGGAATTGGCTTCGTTGTAGCTTTGCAGCCACCATTCGCCGTCGAAGTTGAAGCCGTCCACGTCAAGCAGGTTGTAGAGATAGCCTTCGCTGGTGAATTTATACAGGTCGCGGGCGGGAATGTACATCGTGTCATAGGTATCGTCACCCGCCAGAACAATCTGCATGGCGAACTTGGCAAGATTTTCGTCCACGTGCTGAGTTTCCTCCACAATGACGATGTTCAGCTTTTCTTCCAGCAGACGGCAGCGTTCGTACATGGCGTCGTCCAACGGCTCGCCGGTGGCTTCCTCCCGGTCAATTTCGGCGTGCATACTGTAGACGTCGCCCGCGTTGAGAATGTTGAACTCCTCGCCGCCAAAGTCACCGTTGAATTCGTAGACAAATTCCTGTGCGGCGGTGGTGGTATCGGTGGTGTCGGCGGTTGTGGTGTCGCTGGCGGGGGTGTCGCTGCCGCCGCAGGACGCGGTCAGGAGCATGGAAAACAGAAGCAATAGTGTAATGGTACGTTTCATGATTCAGTCTCCTTATAAAATGATTCAGCGGGCATCCCAATGGATGGCTGCTATAATTAGTATAACATATTATTTGGACTTTTTTCAGCATCCGGGAGGTCAGCGTTTATGTGGATGAGCACTACAGGGAGCCGCTGACCACCGCGTCCAGAAGTGATATCTTTCAGGCGAAATACAGACTGCCGCCTTACAGCAGCACTTCCTCGTTCGTGCCGTAGAAGATGTCGTCCCGCCCGGCCATGTATTCGCAGAAGCGCTCGATAATCTCCCAGTTGTTGTTATCCTCGAACTCGTAGGAATGTCCCCAGACGTAGAAAAGCTGGGGCGTTTCCGGCTCCATTTCGACGAAGCGCTTCGCCAACTCCATCAGCTGCCCGTCATTGTGGTGGCAGGTGGGATGGAAGCGCAGCAGGTCGGTCTGGAGGTCGAAGGAATGGGTCGAGCGGACGGTGCGGGCGTAACGGATGCCCTGTTCAGCCAGCACATCCACCACCATGTCGTTGTAGGTGCCGTAGGGGTAGGCCATGCCGCACGCCTTTTTGCCGAAAATCTGCTCGATGTTGGCGTTGTCCTCGGCGATCTGGCGGACGCATTCTTCCCGTTCCAGCTGCTCAAGATGCGGGTGGGTCAGGGAATGAACCGCGATTTCGTGTCCCTTATAGATTTCGGGAAGCTCCTCGATGGTGAACTTGGTGATGTAACCGTAGCCGGACTTGGCGCGGCGAACCCAGCGGGACTGTCCCTCGTGCGTGTGCTTGCCGGTGTTCAGGTTGAAGGTGCCCTTCATCCCGTATTTGTTGAAGATGTCGATCAGCCGCTGATCGGTGGTGACGCCGTCGTCGTAGCTGAAGGTGAGTGCTTTCATTTTTCCGTTGAACATATTTGCTGCCTCCAAAGCAAAAAATTTGGGTTTAAGCTATTATACCATACCTCGGTTCATATGTCAACATAAATAAGCCCATAATTTTCGTTTTTCCTGCCTTTAAGCCAGCATTTATGCTGGCTTAAAGGCGTGTTGCCGTGTCGGCGGCGTATTTATTTAATATGTAGAAAATTCGCTGTTTCTTCATATTTTCTTCGCATTCTGCTTGCATTTATGCGGATTTTGGTGTATAATAAATAGAACGCGCGGGAATATCCCCCGCAGAATTTTTATGTAAGGGAATGTGATTATGGAAGCATTGTATCAAAATCTGTTCAACCTCCAGTGGCAGCAGATCGTCATGTGGGCGATCGGTGGGCTGCTGATTTTCCTGGCCATCAAGAAGGAGATGGAGCCTACCCTCCTGCTCCCCATGGGCTTCGGCGCAATCCTCGTCAACCTGCCTATGTCGGGCGCCGTGGATCAGTTCATCGACGGCATCCTTCAAAGCGAAGGTCCGCTGAGTACCCTCTACAACGCCGGTATCGCCAACGAGCTGTTCCCGCTGATTCTTTTCATCGGTATCGGCGCGATGATCGACTTCGGCCCGATTCTTTCCAACCCCAAGCTGATGATTTTCGGCGCGGCGGCACAGTTTGGTATTTTCTTCACCATGTGTCTGGCGTCGATCTTCTTCCCGATCAATGACGCCGCCTCCATCGGCATCATCGGCGCCGCTGACGGTCCCACCGCCATCGTCGTCGCACAGAAGCTGAATTCCCAGTACCTGGGCGCTATCATGGTGGCTGCCTATTCCTACATGGCGCTGGTTCCGATCATCCAGCCGCCTGTCATTCGTGCGCTGACCACCAAGAAGGAGCGGCTCATTCGTATGCCTTACAAGCCTGCGGCGGTTTCCAAGACCACCCGCATCCTTTTCCCGATCGTTATCACCATCATCGCCGGTCTGGTAGCCCCCTCGTCGGTGGCGCTGGTAGGCTTCCTGATGTTCGGCAATCTGATTCGTGAGTGCGGCGTGCTGGATTCCCTGTCCGAAACGGCGCAGAAGGTGCTGGCTAATCTGGTAACAATCTTCCTCGGTCTGACCATCGCGTCCCAGATGCAGGCGGAGAACTTCCTGAAGCCCGAGACGCTGCTGATTCTGGGTCTGGGTCTGTTCGCATTCGTGTTTGACACGGCGGGCGGCGTGCTCTTTGCCAAGTTCCTGAACCTGTTCATGAAGGAAAAGATCAACCCCATGATTGGCGCGGCTGGTATTTCGGCCTTCCCGATGTCCGGTCGAATCGTACACAAGATGGGTCTGAAGGAAGATCCGGAAAACTTCCTGCTCATGCAGTCCATCGGCGTCAACGTGTCCGGACAGATTGCGTCGGTTATTGCCGGCGGTTTGATTCTGAACTTCTTCCTTTGATTGATGGAGGTGTAAACGTATGAATATTTTCGCTTTAACCGATACGGTTACTGAGGCTGTTACCGAGGTTCTGACCGATCCCGCAGCCGCTGAGTTTGTTGTGAGTCCCATGAACTTTGTGACCAATCTGAAATGGATGGGAATGGGTATGCTGGGCATCTTCATCGTGATGGGCGCGATCATCCTCTGCACCGTCGCGCTGAACAAAGCGCTGGCTCCCAAGAAGGATGCCAACAAGGCTGACGAGCAGTAATAATTGAATAAGCAAAGGAGCTGCCGCAATAGCGGCAGCTCCTTTTGCCTGTCACTTCTTCCCGCACGCGAGGTAGGTCTTGAGCACCTCGCAAATGTCGTACAGCGGGCGGGAACCTTTGATTTTGTAGTTCACGCACTGGCGACCGGCCATCTGGAAGGTCAGCGGCACGTTGGATTTCGCCGCAGCCTCCGCCCAGCGCACCGGGTCAAAGACCTCGGGGATGATCGAAATCAGCTGCCCCTTGTGCTCAATCTTCGGAATCCGCGCCTGCGAACAGAGCGCCCGCGCCAGCGAAACGTACATCAGCGTGTCCGCCTGACGCGGAATTTCGCCAAAGCGGTCCATCAGCTCGTCCGCCAGATCGTCCAGATCCTCCGGCAGCTCGATGTGGGCAATCTTCTTGTAAATGTCCATGCGCTGGGACTCGGATTTGATGTACTTCTCCGGCAGGTAAGCGTCCAGCGACACGTCGATTTTGCTCTCGTATTTGGGCTGCTTGACCTCGCCCTTTTCCTCCAGCACCGCCTCGTTCAGAATCTTCACGTACAGGTCGTAGCCGATGGAATCCAGCTGACCGTGCTGTTCCGCGCCCAGCAGATTGCCCGCGCCGCGAATTTCAAGGTCGCGCAGCGCGATCTTAAAGCCCGAGCCGAACTCGGTGTATTCCCGCATCGCCGCCAGACGCTTGGTGGCGATCTCGGTCAGCGAAAGGTTCGGCGGATAGGTGAAGTAGGCGTAAGCCCGGCGGCTGGAGCGTCCCACCCGTCCGCGTATCTGGTGAAGCTGGGACAGTCCCAGCCGGTCGGCGTGGTCGATGATCAGCGTGTTCGCGTTGGGCACGTCCACACCGGATTCGATGATTGTCGTGCTAACTAAAATGTCGATCTCGCCCATGACCATGCCGCGCCAGATGTCGGAAAGCTGCTCCTTGTCCATCTGACCGTGGGCGGTGGCAATCCGGGCGTCCGGAACGGCGCGGGAAATGCGCATGGCCACCGCGTCAATGTCGTCCACCGTGTTGTGCAGGAAGAAAACCTGCCCGCCCCGGCGAAGCTCCTTCTTGATGGCTTCGGCGATGATCAGCTCGTCGTATTCCATGACAAAGGTCTGCACCGGGAAACGGTCGCCCGGCGCTTCATCCAGCACCGACATATCGCGGATGCCGCTCATCGCCATGTTCAGCGTGCGGGGGATGGGGGTTGCGGTCAGGGTCAGCACGTCCACGTTGCCGGCGATCTGCTTCAGCTTTTCCTTCTGCGCTACGCCGAAGCGCTGTTCCTCGTCCACGATGACCAGCCCTAAATCCTTAAACACCACGTCGTTTGACACCAGCCGGTGGGTGCCGACGATGATGTCCACCTCGCCCCGGCGAAGGCGGCGAAGGGTTTCCGCCTGCTGCTTGGCGGTGCGGAAGCGGGAGAGCATATCGATTTTCACCGGGAAACCGCGCATACGGGAAAGCAAAGTCTGGAAATGCTGCATGGCGAGAATCGTCGTCGGCACAAGCAGCGCCACCTGCTTGCCGCTCATCACCGCCTTGAAAGCGGCGCGCATGGCCACCTCGGTCTTGCCGAAGCCCACGTCGCCGCAGAGCAGACGATCCATCGGAACGCTGCTTTCCATGTCGTGCTTGATTTCGGAGATGGACTGGAGCTGTCCATCGGTTTCCTCGTATTCGAAGGCGGCTTCGAATTCCCGCTGGAACTCGTCGTCCGGCTCAAAGGCGAAGCCCTCCCTGCGCTGACGCTCGGCGTACAGGCGGATCAGCTCCTTGGCCATGGATTTGGCGGCGGCTTTTGCCCGGGTTTTCGCCTTAACCCACTCGGTGCCGCCCATTTTGGACAGCTTGACCGCGCCGCTTTCGCTGTGCGCGCCGATATACTTGGACACCATGTCCAGCTGGTCGGTGGGCAGGTACAGAAGGTCGCTGCCTGCGTACTTAATCTTGATATAGTCCTTGGTAACACCCACCACGGTCAGCTGCTCGATGCCCATGTACTGACCGATGCCGTGGTTGGCGTGAACCACGAAATCGCCCACGCTCAGGTCGTTGTAGGAAAGAATCTTTTCCTGGGACGAGTGGGCGTTTTTCTTCGACCGTCCGTGGGAGAGAATCGTCCGGGAATAGGAGTTGGGGTTCTGGTACATGGACAGCAGGGCAAAGCGGGTGGAGGTCAGCTCAAAGCCCGCTAAATTGAAGCCCGCGATGACCAGCGTTACTCCTTCGGGCAGAGTCAGGATGCCGTAAGGCTTATCCTCCGGCTGTTTGACGGCGGTCAGTCCCCGTTCGGTCAGCTCCTGAACCACGCCCCGCGCCGTTACGTCGTTTTCGCAGAGAACGACGGTGCGGAATTTGGACGCGGCGTAGGCGGTCAGGTCTTCGCAGAGCAGCTCTATGTTGTCCGCGTAGGAGACCGTCTGCTTGGTGCGGAAGGCGTACATTCCCGCCAGCTTGTAAGCGGACTGGGAGGGCGCGAAGGTGTCGCAGAGCAGGGCGCCGCTTTTGTCGAGGAAGGCGGCGTAAAAATCCTCGTGGCGGGAGTAGTCGGCGTATCTGGCGGAGACTTCGCCCTTTTCCAGCAGCGACTCCACCTCGCTGGTGATGTGGAAATCGTAGGCGCGCATCCGCTCCAGACAGGCTGTCGTCTCCTGCACGAAAATCAGCGGGTGGCGAAGCTCACAGCGGGAAGCACACTCGACGGCGTAATCGGTCAGCGTGGTGTGCTGTTCGTAGACCAGCGACAGGTATTTGTCGATGAAATCCAGCTCCAGCCCGCCGTCAATGGCTTCCAGCTCGGCGGCCAGCTCCACGCGGACACGTTCCTCGGCGGCTTTTTTACGCTGGGCGGACGCCGCCTTGCGGATTTCCTCCCGCTGAGCGGGGGTAGTGACGATTTCCCGGGCGGGGGTGATGGTGATGGAGGTGATGTTCTCGATCTTGCGCTGGGTCATGATGTCGAACCAGCCCATCTGATCGATTTCGTCGTCGAACAGCTCCATGCGGACGGGATGCTCGGCGTAAGGCGGGAAAATGTCGATGATGCCGCCGCGCACCGAATATTGTCCCACGCCGTCTACCATTTCCGCCCGGACGTAGCCGCACGCCTCCAGCCGTTCGATCAGGGCGGACATATCGCAGGGATTGTCCATGCTGATGGTGATGGTGTCGGCGCGAAGGGTTTCCACGGGGATGGTGTACTGCATGGCGGCGTCGGGGGTGGTGATCACGCAGTCGTAGGGCGTGGAATCGGCGGCGAAGGCGGACAGCGCCTTGAGCCGTTCATGCTCATACTCCCGGGAAGCGGTGATGTTGTGGAAAACAAAGTCCCGCAGCGGGTAAGTCAGCGGGGACAGACCCAGCTCGGACAGTGCATTGGAAAGGCGCAGACCCTCCTTTTCGTCGGCAACGATCAGCAGGGCGGGAAGACCGCAGCTCTCCCGGATTTTGCGGATGACCGCCGCGTAGAATACCGCCCGGGCGCCGTCGGACAGACCGCTGACCTGAATGGGATGGGCGGCTTCATGGCGGCGGGAGGATATGGAGCGCAGGATGTCGTCCAGCTCCTTTTCCAGCAGGATGGACTCGGCGATGAGATTGATGCGGGCGTCGGTTGTGGTAGTCACGGGTACCTCACTTTCAGTTCAACAAATTCATGGCGCGGTCGATGTCGCCGCGCACCAGCAGGTCGAGACCGCCGTATGCGCGCTCGATGGCGGAAAAGACGGACTTCTTGTCCTCGTCATTGAAGGTGCCCAGCACCCAGTCCGCCATATCGTAGTCGGGGTGAGGCTTTGCGCCCACGCCCATGCGCAGGCGGGTGAAGGCGTCGGTGCCAAGCTCGGTGATGATGGAACGCAGTCCCCGCTGACCGCCGTCGCTTCCTTTTTTGCGGACGCGCACCTTGCCCGGGTCGAGGTTCACATCGTCACAGATGACCAGCAGGGCGGAGGTGTCCAGCTTGTAGAAATCCAGCACCTCGCGAACCGCCTCGCCGGATGCGTTCATGTAGGTCTGGGGCTTAACCAGCAGGCAGCGTTTGCCGCCGATGGTCGCTTCGCCGACCAGCGATTTGAATTTGGAGCGGTCGATCTTTACGTTCAGCTTCTGGCAGACGTAATCGAGGACGAGGAAGCCGGCGTTGTGCCGGGTGAAGACGTACTCGGGACCGGGGTTGCCCAGTCCGACGATCACGAAGGACACGGGTTCGGCGGCGTGTGCAGGGGATTTTTCGATTTTTTTGAACAGGTCGAAGATATCAGCCATGGTAAGGTCTCTCTTTCAACGCAGAAATTGACGGGAACGGACGATCCTCGTCGTCCGCGCCCGCCTGTTTTGTGGTAGATATTATTATAGCATATCCGTACCAAAATTGCAAGTGGTTTTTGTCGAAAAAATAAAATTGTGCGAAGTGAGAATAAACGTATACGTATTGACAAAGCACGTGTTTTGTGATATACTGTATTCCATATTAAAACAGGCAGGCTTGAAATAACCTGCTACGAAAGGCTGATGTGATATGCTGTCAATGTATCCCGCGTGTTTTTATAAAGAAAAGGATGGTCAGTATTCGGTGATATTCCCGGATCTTGGTACATCCACCTGCGGCAGTACACTGGATGAGGCTATGAAGATGGCCATCGATTGTCTGGCCGGGTTTCTGTATGATGCCCGTCGGGAGCATGAGGAGGTCCAGCCTCCAAGCGCCCTTAGTGATGTTGATCCTGATTCGCTGTACGATGAGTATGAGAGTGCTTTTGTCAACATGGTAGCGGTGGATGTGGACGAGTATGCCCGGACGCATTTTGAACGATCGGTGAAAAAGACGCTGACGATATCCGCATGGCTGAATGATATGGCTGTTGCGCAGGGCATCAATTTTTCGCGGACATTACAGAATGCGCTGAAAACGGAGCTTCATCTGGTATAAAATGAATCAAAAATCAAAACGAGCGCTGGCAAAGCCAGCGCTCGCTGCGTTTTGTCACCCTTCCACGAACCGCACGTCGATGTCGCCGCCGCTGGTGCTCGCTTCCAGCGAGTACTGCGCGCGGGCGTTCTCCACAGACTTGGGATACGCCGAGCGGTCGGTGACGGTCTTAATCGTGAACAGGCTCTCCTCGCCCAGGATAGAGCAGTCAATGTCGCCGCCGTTGGTGCGGAAGATGAACTTCTCGCCGAACAGACGGGTGAAATCAATGGATGCGTTGGTGGTCGTCACCGTCAGACGCTTCGCCACCAGCTCGGACAGGCTGACCCGCTCGTCCGTTGTGGACGCGGTAATCTCCGTGGCGGACAGGCGATCCAGCTTCAGGCGTCCCCCGCTGGTGGAAACGGCGATGTCGTAAGCATCGATGCCCGCCAGCTCCACGTTGCCCGCCGAAGTCGTCACCGTCAGCTTTTCGTCCAGCGTCAGATTGCCCAGCTTCACGTCGCCGTCGCTGGTGCGAAGCCCGATCTCGCCGGAAAAGCTCTCGGGCAGATAAATAATCATCGCCAGCCCCGTGTAGGTGTTCGTTTTTTCCACCGCACCCAGATTCAGCTTGAAGCCGAGGATGTTCAGCACCTTTTGCGCAGGCTGAGCGGCGGCGTCGCGGATGACCAGCGTGTTGTCCGACGTGGCAAAGCTGTAGCGGAAATCCTCGCATTCCAGCACATCCACTGTGATGGTTTCGCTGTCTCCGGCGGCGATCACGATGTCGCAGCCGGTCACATCGATGTCCAGCGCCCGGTTGATGGCGGGATCGAAGGTGTAGCGGTTCTGGGTGAAGCCCGAGCCGGATGCGTCGATGGCGTCCAGCTTGCCCGCCATGCCTTCTTCAACAGTAATGCCCGCGACCTCCAGACCGTCGGACACCTGCTTTCCCACCTCGGCGAAGTCCACCCGGATATCGCCTACCCGGACGCCTTCCTCGTCCACAACGATGGCGTCGGCGATGTTCACGCCCGACGCGCTGACGCTGATCACCGACGACACCGTGTCCACGCTGCCCCGGATGAAGTTCAGCGCCGTGTCTATAGCGAAGCGCAGGACGATACAAATGAGAATGACGACGATAAACAGCACGACGACTGCGATCCTCGTAAAGCGGCGGAGATTGAAGTTCATGTATGGTTCCTTTCGATTGTCGATATGGTTCGGAAAAGTGTTCGTAGAACCATTATATAGCGAAGACGCGACGCAGGCGAGAACAAAGTGTTAATTTATTGTAACGATCAAAAATAGGGCTGCTGCACCTTAGTGCAGCAGCCCCAGCCAGGAGGAAAGAAAATGAAACGCGTTCGTTATTTGCAGTAAACGTCAACAATTAGTTCCTGCATCTTCTGCTCAAAGTTGTTCTTGTTGGAAGCCCAATAAGTAGCCAGAGCCTGACCGCCGGTGATCATGGAAGAGGGGCTGAAGCCGATGGCGTCGTCGTTGAAGGACGCGCACTCGCGGATGATCGGAATCATTTCCTCGGTGTCGGTGTCGCGGGTGGACTTGATGGTCAGAGCCACATCAAAGAAGGCGGGAACGGTGGTGTTGTAGGAAATGGATGCCATGCACTCCAGAACCGCGCCGGTGAAATCCAGATCCTTGTTGGTGATCGGGATGTAAGTAAAACCGGAGGTGTTCTGCACGCGGCAGTTGTAGGTTTCCTGGTCGGTGTCCAGCTTCGGATAGGGAACAAAGCCGAAGTCATCTTCCATGTCACGCAGCTTGGTAGCAAAGTCCATGGAGGTGTGGAGGAATGCCAGTTTGCCGCTGGTGAAGGTGTCATTGGGCAGTGCGTAGGTCTTGCCCTCGTACATAGCGCCGTCCAGCGAGAAGAAGTCAAGCATGGTGTCGATGATCTTGTGGGTGCGCTCATTGTCCACGTTCATAACGGGCGTACCGTCGTTAGATTTCAACACGGAGTCGCCGCCCATACCCATGAACATGGCGGGGAACTGTTCGTACTGCCAGCCCCAGTAACCGATCTGGTCGTCGGTGCCGACAATTTTGGTGTCGCCGTTCAGGTCGCGGGTGGTGTCGGCAACCATCTGCTTGAACTTGTCGAAGGTCCAGGTGCCGTCCTTAACCAGCTGGTAAGGATATTCGATCTGCGCTTCGTCAAGCAGACGCTTGTTGAAGAAGAGCACGTTCAGCAGGGTGAGGGTATACAGGTTGTAGTCGCCGGTCATGGTGTAGACCTTGTCGCCGTAGTTGATGTCGTCCAGACACTTGCTGTACCAGTAGGGTTTGGAGAAGTCGATATTGTTGATGGTGTTCCAGTCTACGAAGTAGCCCTGTGCGATCTGGGTGGGCATTGCGCCGTGCTGTACGTGGATGTAGACATCGTTGGTATCGTCGCCGGCGAGGATGTACTGCTCAATGGCGGTGGCAGCCGCAGTCTGATCACTGCCGCCGGAGCTCCATGCGCTCTCGATCAGTTCAAGCTCGATGCCCAGACGCTCCTCAACCTTCTGATTGCGCGCGTAAATGGCGTCGTCCAGAACGTCGCCGGTTTCTTCCTCTACAATGTAGTAGGGAATAGGATGGGCGAAGAACATGGTGAAGGTTTCGCCGTCGAAGCGGATATCGCCAAGATCGTCCAGATATTCGGGTTCAGTTTCAACAGGGGTGGTGTCGCCGGTGGTGGTGTCGTTGTCGGAGACGGCTTCAGAGCCGCAGGCAACGAGAGTCTGCGAAGCCATCAGAGCGGCCAGCAGCAGGGATGCGATACGGAATTGTTTTTTCATTGGGTGGTCTCCTTTCGAAATCATATAATGTAAACCATCGCGTTTCCATTCTGGAATCTGCACAAAGAATTTTCATTCAATTGGAAAACTCCTGTACATAAGTATGATGTAATTATATCACGAATCCATCACTTTGTCAAGCCTTTTTTCACAAAAAGTACACATTATATCTATTTTATCAATAACAATCGAAAAAAACGATCAAAAACGAACGCCCCGCACCAATAATCGGCGCGGGGAACCAACTAAAAAATAAAACAAATCCAATATATAAAGTTTTTTGAAAAGGGCGCGGGGAAAACTTTTTTCCAAAAAAGTTTTCCCCGCATAAAAAACGTACTTATCTCGCAATTCTTCCGGTGCCGTCGCCGCCGATGAGCTTTTCGACTTCGTCAACGGAGACGAGGTTCAGGTCGCCGTTGATGGTGTGCTTGAGGCAGGATGCGCCCACTGCGAATTCGAGGGCTGCCTTGGCGTCGGGCTTGGTTGCCAGACCGTAGATCAGACCGCCCGCGAAGGAGTCGCCGCCGCCCACGCGGTCAACGATGTCGGTGATGTCGTAGATGCGGCTGCGGTAGAATTCCTTGCCGTCGTTGATGCAGGCCGACCAAAGGTTGCGGTTGGCGGACTTGGATTCGCGCAGGGTGATGGCTACCGTCTTCACGTTGGGGTACTGGGTCAGCACCTTGTCGGTGATCTCCTTGTAGCAGTCGAGGGAGATTTCGCCAAGCTCGGGCTTGTTGTCGCTGGAGATGCCCAGCGCCTTCTGGCAGTCTTCCTCGTTGGCGATGACTACGTCGATGTATTTGGTCAGCTCGGGCATAACCTCATCGGCGCGCTTGCCGTACTTCCAGAGCTTTGCGCGGTAGTTCAGGTCAATGGAGGTGGTGACACCCAGTTCCTTGGCGACCTTCAGCGCGCGGATAGCTTCCTCGGCGATGGAGGCGGAAACGGCGGGGGTGATGCCAGTCACATGGAACCACTTCGCGTCGGCGAGAATGGTCTTCCAGTCGAAGTCGCCTTCCTTGATGTTGGCGAAAGCGGAGTCCGCGCGGTCGTAGATGACCTTGGAGGGACGCTGGCAGGCGCCGGTTTCCAGGAAATAGATGCCCATGCGGCCCTTGGTGCGGGCGATGTCGGACACATCCACGCCGTAGCCGCGCAGTTCACGCAGGCAGGCGGTGCCGATGTCGTTGTCGGGCAGAGCGGTGACGAACTTGGCGTCCAGACCGTAGTTTGCCAGCGAAACGGCCACGTTAGCCTCGCCGCCGCCGAAGGTAGCCTCCAGCGTGGGGGACTGGAACAGGCGGTCGTAGCCGGGGGACTTCAGGCGAAGCATGATTTCACCGAAGGAAACGAACTTGTTTTTCATGATGTACACTCCTTATATGATTCGTTCGGAAACGAAATTCTCTCCATTTATATTATACCACCAAGCACCGGCAAATGCAATAGAAAAAAACGACCGATTTTATAATAAAACTACGAAAAATCGGTCAGGGAAGGGAATGACACAGCTGTTCGACGAGTTGGACAGCGAGGACAAAAATCATTAAAAGTTTTTGTCGGAGAGGGAGGGTTAGGGAGGGGGAACCACCTTTTTTCAAAAAGGTGGTTCCCCCTCCCTAAATAATAACCAAGCATCACTTTACATCCACGCCGCCGAAGATGGCGACGGCGTTTACGTAGATGGTGGGCTGATCGGGTTTGTGCGGGCGGTTCTTCGGCTCGCCGATGCCGCCGAAAAGAGGGATGCCCGTGACTTCCACATTGACATCGAAGGGGACGAGCACGTCCACGCCGCCAAAGAGCGCCAGCGCGTCGATGACCGCGCCGTCCGCGATGTGCGCATCCCGCAGCTTCAGGTCAACGCCGCCGAAGATGGCGGTGGCAAAGGCGCCGTAGAAGGGTCTGCCGTTGTAGTTCGGCGTGGATCCGCCGAAGACCGCGATGTGGCTTTTCATTTCACCCTGCACGCTCTTTCCGCTCAGCTTGCCGCGGAAGATCACCGCGAAGCCCAGCCCAACCACGCAGAGCGGAACGATCAGCTTATACAGCACGTCGGGGACGATACCCCAGGCGTTGAGAAGGAGCAGAATGCCCGCCGCCAGCAGCACCAGCCAGAAGGGCTTGATGCCATGGCGCAACAGCTTCACCAGCGCCGGGATGATGATGAACAGCGTCCACCACCCGGGGAAAAAGAGCTTGAAGTTCCAAACCTCGAAGATATTGCCCACGTAGCCGATGCCGATGATGACCAGAATTATGCCCAGGACGACGTTGGTTGTCTTGCCTTTCAATGGATTGCCCTCCTTCGGGGTTCGATCAATAGCTGAAGTTCGGCGTGCAGTTTGCCAGCGGGTAAGCGGCGATCAGCTCTTCGTTGAGCACCACCAGATCGGCGTACTGCGCGATCATCTCCTGCATTTTCAGCGACGCCACGGTGGACGCATAGTTGGTGAACATGGAGGTGGCGTAAGGCTCCACGTTGTATGCCTTATCGATCAGCTCATAGCGCTTCACGTAGTGGATGCCGTAATCGGTTTCGAAGGTCTTAACCTCGCCGATTGCCATGTTCGGAACGGCGGTAACGATTTCGGTGGGCAGGAAGGTGGAGCTTCCGGTGATGTAGTAGCCGTCGGTGAAGTACTGCATGGCGGTGTCCTCGGAATAGTCGTAGCAGAGCGTGTCAAAGTTTGCGCCCGCTGCGATCTGCACCTTGAGATCGGCGGCCAGCGCCTGCTGCTGCTCGATTTCCTCGTCGGTGAGTTCTACGGTTTTGTAGCTGCCGGTGGACTCGTCCACGATGGCTTCGCCGTTTTCATCCTTCTCGATGCGAACGTCGGTGCGGATGAGCAGATGCTTTACGCGATAGTAGTTCTCTTCATAATAGGTGTCCAGTTCCTCGTCGGTGGGCGCATCAATGCCGTTGTCGCCGTAGAGGTACTCCTGAAGACCGGAGATTTTCGCCTCCATCAGGTAGATTTCCTTGAGCATATCCACGTTGACGCCGTAAGCCGACAGTGCGGAGTTCAGCGCCGATTTGCTTCCGGCGGCGGAAATCAGGCTGTCAATCTGGGTTTCCACGGTTTTGATCTCGTCGTTGGAGAGCTTGAGTCCGTAGTCGTCGTAAAGCTTGACGCAGATAGCGTTGGAAATGATGTTCTGCGCGGCGACGGCGCCGAGATAAGTTCCGGCGGTGACGCCCTCAGCCATCTCCATTTCCCAGAAGGCGGGGTAATCGGTCTGAGCGCCCAGGTACATATAGAGGAACATGGCCTTGTAGCGGCTCATCCAGTAAAGATACATATTGCTGGTGATTTCCACGCCGCCGAAGCTGATGACGACCTCCGAGCTGCTGCCGCAGGAGCCGAGGGTCAGCACCAGCATAACCGTAGCCAGCACCAGTGCGAGAATGCGTTTGAATTTGCGATTTTTCACGATATTCACGATGGTTCTCCTTTTTGATAAAGATTCGTACTTATCATTATACTATATAATCCGGAGTTTGTCCATAGGTACACAAAAAAATTTACGACTTTCGGGAACATTTTCTCGATTTTGGGCGTCTGAAAAGTCACCTGCCGCGTTTCACGCGGCAGGTGTATGATTATTTTTCATGATAATGGGAGCCGCACTGATAAATAATGATCGTATTGTCATCAATGCGGTACACAAGCCGGTTTCCGTCATCGATCCGCCTGCTCCAATATTTAGACAGGTCGCCAGATAGGCGCTCAGGTTTTCCGATCCCGTCATATCCGTTTCTGTCAATATCTTTCAAAAGCTGGTGTACCCGTTTCAGCAGTTTTTTGTCAGTTTCCTGAATGTACTGATATTCCTCCCACGCTTCATCTGTCCATGCTTTATTCATCGTCGGTTACGTTGTGTATGGTTAGTTTTCCCTCATTGGCGTGTGCAATGGAACGCTTCAGCCGTTCAATGTTATCAGAACTGTAGAACGGATCGGTCTTCACCTCAAAAGGGAGCTTCTGTTCACGTAGAACAGCCTTGACAAACATATTGAACGCGACAGAAATGTTCATACCGGTCATTTCGCAGAATTCTTCAAATTCCTTTTTATCCTTGGCATCCATGCGGACGCTTACGGTAGTCTGGGTCATAATATCACATCCTTCCACTTATATTATATACGAAAAATGCTACACTGTCAATACAGCGTAGCATTTCCGTAGAGAATTTTCAGATTATTAATAATTCTGCGCCTTAATCTTGAAGTACGCCTGGGGATGAGCGCAGACGGGACATACCTTGGGGGCTTCCTTGCCGATGTGGATGTGGCCGCAGTTGCCGCATTCCCAGATCATGTCGCCGTCGCGGCTGAATACCAGACCGCCCTCCACGTTGGCCAGCAGCTTGCGGTAACGCTCCTCGTGGGTCTTTTCGATGGCGGCTACGCCCTCGAAAAGTTTGGCGATGTAATCGAAGCCCTCCTCGCGGGCATCCTTCGCCATCTGAGCGTACATTTCCACCCACTCGTAGTTCTCGCCCTCAGCGGCGGCGAGCAGGTTCTCGGCGGTGGTGCCGATGCCGCCGTTCAGCAGCTTGAACCAGAGCTTGGCGTGTTCCTTCTCGTTTTCGGCGGTGTCGAGGAAAAGCTGAGCGATCTGCTCGTAGCCGTCCTTCTTAGCCTTGGAGGCGAAATAGGTATATTTGTTACGCGCTTCGGATTCTCCCGCGAAAGCCGCGGCGAGGTTCGCTTCGGTCTTGGTACCTTTCAGATCCATAATAAAGTCTCCTTTTAATAATGAATTCGCGGAATTTTATCCGCTGTCTATATTATATACCATTCCTGCAAAAAATCAATAGTTATTTACAAATTTTCTGTCACAAAATTGTGTCCACCATCGTTGTAACAAACGAAAGGAGTTGAGAGGCTTGGATGAATCTGAGCGCGTGGTGCGAAGCCGCGCCGACATGGTCATGCGCATCTGTATGCAGCGGCTGGGGCAGTACGGACGAGACGCGGCGGAGGACGCCTTTCAGGAGGTTTTCCTCGTATGGGTGCGAAGCCGTCCGCACTTCCGGGATGAGGAGCACGAACGGCGCTGGTTCGCGCGATGCGCTCTTGACCGCTGCCGGGATTTCGCCCGGCGGTTTAAGCGGCAGAGCGAGCGTTTCGCGGAGCTTGACGAGGAGTCTGCCGGTACGACCGGCGATGCCGATACGCGCATGGACGTTTTCGCCGCTGTGGCACAGCTTAAGCCCGCCTATGCCGAGGCGGTGCTGTTATGCTGGGGCGAAGGCATGAACGGCGCGCAGGCGGCGAAGGTTCTGGGCATCAGCCACGCGGCGCTGCGCAAACGCCTGTCCCGCGCAGGCGAAGAATTGCGGAAAATTTTGGGAGGAACGTATGATGGAATATCGTGATCAGTATCAATCCAACACCGCCGGCGAACGGCTGATCGGCGCCACTCTGCGCCGGATGCGGGAGGAAGTTCCCCCGCCGAAGCGGCATTTGGGCGGTGTGGCGAGCGCGATCGCAGCCTGTGCGGCGGTCTGCGTGGGATTTACGTTGGCGGTTCGGATGCTGCCCGCGGGCGTGGAACGTCCGGGCGAAACTTCGCCGGGGACGATGACGGCGGAAATTACGACGGCTGTCACAACCGAATCGGAATCCACTGGCTTGCTGCGTGGGGAAGACATCGCTCCCGGGTTTGGAAGTTTGGAATTCTGGGATTACGACAATGTGCTGGCGTTGGAATCTGCCATCGACTGCGGGGAATGGAGCATCGAACACGTGTCGCTGATCGACGGGCGGCTTCGGGTGATACTCATGTGTGAGGAACCGGAGAAGGAATCGGACCCAGTGCTGGAGCAAATCCCCACGCCGCCGATGACGCTGGTGACGCCGGACGGCGAGATTACGCTGGACGGCGAGATTACTCTGACCTGCACCGACTGGCAGAAGGAGAACTGCGATTACGGTGGGGAAATCGGCGTATGTATCCGGCTGCTTTACACGACCGACCAAGCCATCACCGCCGACAGCTTCATCCTACGCTCGGAGCTGTTCGACAGAGACGCGGTGGTGACGCTGACCGAGCCGACTTCTTCCATGAGCCAGTGAGCGCGAAGCACATTAAAGACCTGCCGCGTGCATGGACGAAACCGAAATGCTCATCGGCAGCTGGAAATTCCCCCTCAAATAAACGAACGCCCCCGGCTTTCGCCGGGGGCGTGGCGTATCAGCTTACGCCTTTTTCTTGTTGTAAATGTACTTGATGAAGCAGAGGAAGCCGACCGTGCAGAGAGCTGCCACAATCAGACCAACCCAGCCGTTGGAAGCCAGACCGCCGACCACATAGCCCACGAAGGAGATGGCGGCAACCGCAACCGCGTAAGGAATCTGCGTGTTCACATGGTTGATGTGATCGCAGCGCGCGCCGGCGGAGGACATGATGGTGGTGTCCGAGATGGGCGAGCAGTGGTCGCCGCAGACAGCACCTGCCAGGCAGGCGGAGATTCCGATGAACAGCAGAGGGCTGTCCGCCGGGAAAATAACGGTGACAATCGGAATCAGAATGCCGAACGTACCCCAGGACGTACCGGTGGCGAACGCCAGCAGGCAGCCTACCAGGAAGATTACGGCGGGCAGGAAGTTGGTCAGACCCGCTGCGGCGTTCTTCATCACGCCGTCGATGAACACGTCAGCGCCCAGCAGGTTGGTCATGTTCTTCAGCGCGGTGGCGAAGGTCAGAATCAGGATGGCGGGAACCATGGCGTTGAAGCCCTTGGGAATGCACTCCATCGCTTCCTTAAAGGTGATGACGCGGCGGATGAGCAGGTAGATAATCGTCACAATCAGCGCGACAAGACCGCCCCACGGCAGACCGACGGTGGCGTCCGTGTCGGCGAACGCGGTGATGAAGTCAGAGCCGTCCAGAATGCCGCCCACATAAACCAGCGCAAAGACACAGATTACGATGAGCACAATGATCGGAATAACCAGATCCATCACGCGGCCCTTGTCGTTGACCTCCAGCTCCTCGTTGGACTTGTTGGTGGAGACGCCGGTGGTGTACAGGTCGCCGTTTTCGATGGCGTTGCGCTCGTGGCGGGCCATCGGACCGAAGTCAACCTTCATGACGATGAGCAGAACGACGAACAGCAGAGTCATCAGCGAATAATAGTTGAAGGGAATTGCCTTGATAAACAGCTCAAGACCGGTATACTGGTCGCTTTCCACATAGGACGCGACGGCGGCCGCCCAGGACGAGATCGGCGCGATCATGCAGACCGGCGCGGCTGTGGCGTCAATGAGGTAGGACAGCTTGGCGCGGGAAACCTTGTGGGTGTCGGTGACGGGCATCATGACCGAGCCCACGGTGAGGCAGTTGAAGTAGTCGTCGATGAAGATCAGCACACCCAGCGCAAAGGTTGCGAGCTGCGCGCCCACGCGGGTTTTAATGTGCTTCTGCGCCCACTTTCCGAAGGCGGCGGACGCGCCGGTATTGTTGATCAGCGCCACGAGCACGCCCAGAATCACTAAGAAGATGAAGATTCCGGCGCTGCCTTCCACGGCGGCGATGAGACCGTCGCTGACGATCGCGTCAACGGTGCCCAGCGGATTGAAGGAGGTGGCCAGCAGACCGCCTACCAGAATACCGATGAACAGGGACGAGTAAACCTCCTTGGTGATCAGTGCCAGACCGATTGCGACAATCGGCGGTACCAGCGCCCAGAAGGTGGCGTAAAATGCGCCCGTGGATTCATCCTCGGCAGCGGTGTCCACGACTTCCTCAACCGCTTCGACGGCGGCATCGGCAGCTTCGCCCTCAGCCATTACGCCGAGCGAGAAGACGGACATCACAAACACGACAAGAATCATCAGGGCAAAGAACTTTTTGAGAAGTCGCGAGCTTTGCATGAGAGATTCCTCCGTAAAATAAAGTTAATTAAATAGTAGCATATTTTTCGCCCCTTGTCAATAGTTTTTTCAAAAATTATTCAAAAAAGCCTGTTTTTTCGACAAAACACAACAGACGCGCCGAAGCGCGTCTGTTGTGCGTTCAAAAAGGAGGACTTTCCCGGCTGATCAGACCGGATGAAGAAAACGTAGAGTTAGGGTTCCTCCGCTGCAGCGAAGGAAATGTCTATGTACCTGTTGGAGCGGAATACACGGAGGACGATTGTCTCCCCCTCGGGGCATTCCGCGTGCAGACGGTTCAGCGTGTCGATGTCGGTGACTTCGCTGCCGTTGATGGCCACGATGATATCGCCGGATCTCATGCCAGCGGCGTACAGAGCGGACGTACTTTCGATGAGCTTAACCATGACGCCCGTGGGAATGCGGTAGCGCGCGGCCAGCTCGGCGGTAACGTTTTCGCAAGCAGGTGCAAGGCTGTCGGCTGCGGAGACGAAAGCGGCGGGGGCTTTTTCATCAGCGGCGGGGGAAATGATGCTCGGCGCGTCCTCATTGACGTGTTGGGCGCCGATGGGGTAATAGAGCGACTTGTGGTTCTGCACGAAATCGTAGAGCAGGATGCCGCCCAGCGTGCCGATAAAGCCGAATACGAGACAGACAATCATGCAGATTCCGACCTTAACCCAGATGGAGGCGGTGCGGCGGAAGGTATGCTCCCGGCGGCAGTCCTCATAGCGCCAGCGACCGCTGATGCCGCCATAACAGAAGTTGTCCTGTGTATTTTGTTTTTCAGCTTGTGTGGTGGTTTCATTAATACCGAACATAAATCCTCCGATTTGCGGTTTGAAATTGGCTGCGCCATTGCAGCATCAACGAAGCTGATACATAGATTATAGCAGATAAATGTTAATAAAGTTCGGCGATTTTTTGCACAATGATGAATTCTTTATAAAGTTTTGCGGAATTCATTGTGAAATTATTTGAAATGTCTCATTTTCGGGGATTTTGTCGCTAAAAGAGCATCCACGAATTTCCAATTATATCTCATCTTAAAGCCGGACAAACTACCGACAGCACATCGAATCGGGAGGGATTTTTATGACAAACATGGACGACGCGGCGTATAAAAAATACGCGGCGAAGCGGGCGGCGAAATCAAATCTGGCCGCCGACTGCGCAAAAGCATTTTTTGTGGGCGGGCTGATCTGCTGCATCGGGCAGGGGCTGCACGACATCTACACATGGCTGGGCATGAGCGAGGACAATGTGAAGGCGCTGGTGCCGATGACGCTGGTATTTTTAGCGGCGCTGCTGACGGGGCTGAACGTGTTCGACAACATCGCCAAATTTGCGGGAGCGGGAACGCTGGTGCCGATTACGGGCTTTTCGAACGCGGTGGTGTCTCCGGCGCTGGACACGAAGGCGGAGGGATTTATTCTCGGCGTGGGCGCGAAAATTTTCACCATTGCCGGACCGGTGATCCTCTACGGCACGCTGGCGTCGGTGATTTACGGTGTCATCAAATATATTGTGGGGTTGTTCTGATGCAGAAGGGAGTCATTCAATTGAAGCACAAGCCGTCCATCCTGTCGGTGGGCACGGTGGGCGGCAAAAAGGAGCACGACGGTCCCCTTGGCAAAATGTTCGACCACATCGACGAGACGGACACCTTCGGAATGCCCACGTGGGAGCAGTCGGAGAGCGAGATGCAGCGGATTGCGCTGAACACCGCCATGGAAGCGGGCGGGATGAAAATCCACGACATCGACGCGATTTTCGCGGGGGATCTGATCAATCAGTGTACCTCGTCGGGTTATGGGCTGGCGGGCTTCGACGTGCCGTTTTTCGGATTGTTCGGCGCCTGTTCTACGATTGCGGAGGGGCTTTGTCTGGCGTCCATGCTGGTGGATTCCGGGAAATTCGACCGGGCGGCGGCGGTTACGTCGTCCCACAACTGCTCGGCGGAGCGGCAGTTCCGCTATCCGCTGGAATACGGCGGTCAGCGTCCGCCCACGGCGCAGTGGACGGTGACAGGCTCGGCGGCGTTGATTCTGGGGCAGCATGATAAGCCGCCCTATATCACCGAAGTGCTGCCCGGGCGTGTCACCGACAAGGGCATCAACGACGCGAACAACATGGGCGCCGCCATGGCGCCCGCCGCCATCGACACGCTGAAGCGGTATTTCACCCAGTCGAAGAAATCGCCGGACGAATTCTCCGCCATCTTTACCGGCGATTTGGGCTACGAGGGAAGCGGGATTCTGATCGATCTGCTGCGGGCGGAGGGAATTGACATAGGGCGGGTGCATCACGACTGCGGGCTGATGATTTACGACCGGGAGCGGCAGGATATGCACGCGGGCGGCTCAGGCTGCGGATGCGGCGCGACGGTGCTTGCGGGGCACATTCTGCCGAGGATGCGGGAGCTTGCGCTGACGGACGTGCTGTTTGTGGCGACGGGTGCGATGATGAGTCCGGGTGCGGTTCAGCAGGGGCTGACGATTCCGGGCATCGCCCATCTTGTGCATATATCGATGTCGGAGGGTTAATCATGGAAAACGTGATGAATTATGTCTGGGCGTTTGTGATCGGCGGCGGCTTCTGCGTGATCGCGCAGGTGCTGATCGATCTGACGAAGCTGACGCCCGCGCGGATTCTTGTGCTGTACGTGGTGGCTGGCGTCATTCTGACGGGCGTGGGATTGTATCAGCCGCTGGTAGATTTCGCCGGTGCGGGGGCTACCGTCCCGCTGACCGGCTTCGGCTACTCCCTCGCCAAGGGCGTAGAAAAAGCGCTCTCAGAGCGCGGTCTCATCGGTGCTTTCCTCGGCGGACTGACCGCGACAGCGGGCGGCATCACCACCGCCATGGTTTGCGGCTGGCTCGCCTCGGTGGTGTTCCGCGGAAAGCCGAAGGGGTAAAATTATTGATTTTCTCTTGACATACGTATTATTACGTGCTATAATAATGATGGGTGATTGACATGAACTACGGTGAGTTGAAACGGCTGCTTCGTAAGAGCAAATGCCGCTTCGATCACGACGGCGGACGGCATGAAATGTGGTACAGCCCGATAACGGACACATATTTCCCGGTTCCCCGTCACGATGGTCATGAAGTTCCGCAGGGAACGCTTAAATCCATCCTCCGTGACGCGGGAATCAAACAATGATTCCCGCAGCGGGTTAATATAGAAGGAGTGTTGTTATTATGGCAAAATACGTATATCCGGCAATTTTCACGCGCGAGGATAACGGACAGTATTCGGTGAATTTTCCCGATCTGCCCCATTGCTATACGGGCGGTGACGATCTGGCGGACGCGCTGATTATGGCGAACGACATTCTGATGATGACGCTGTACGAGCTGGAGGAGGCGGGGAAAAATATACCGAAGCCATCCGAGACTTCTGCTTTGGTTCTGGAAGCGAACGAAACGGCTATTCCCGTAGCGTGCAGCACGGAGGAATACCGCCGTGCTCATCAAAGCCGCGCGGTGAAGAAAACGCTCTCCATCCCGGCATGGCTCAATACCGCTGCCGAAAAGCAGAATATCAACTTCTCTCAGGTTTTGCAGGAAGCGCTGGTGCAGCGGCTGGGAATGTGAAACGGATCTCTATCGCAAAAATTTCCGCTCCCCCATTGACAACGCCGCCATACTGTGCTATAATAAAAGCGTGCAGGGGACGGCACCCATAACAAAAAACGGCGCACACAGCTTCAATTGCATCGCGAAAGGGGAGGACACCCATCGAAAAAAACAGGATTCGCGTCATCGATCAATATGGAAACGAGCTCGCGCCCACCTATAGCAAGCGAGCGCGCGGACTCGTCAAAAGCCGACGGGCACAGATGCTCGACGACATGACGATACGATTGTTCGACGCACCTCCGTCGGCGCAACAAACGGAGGATAATAAAATGGATATAAATAACGAAACGACCACCGAAATCACCGAGGAAGTTTACCGCGAAATCGTCGAAGATTCTTCGGCGCAGATACCCGAATACGCCCCGGCGTACATTCTGGCGAAGATGGAGGAAATCCGTCTCGACACCGCCCATATCGACCGGGCGATGGCGGCGCTGGAAAGCTTTCAGGTCAACGAATGCCCCAACGGCGGTCAGGGCGACGCGGCTCGCGCAAACGCCATTCTCGACATTGTGAAGTGCCGGGAGACCACCAATCCGAAGATTCTCTCCATGCTGGAGCGGATGTACGACGATCTGACCAAACCGGAACAAAGCCAGCGCGACAAGCGGGTGATGGAGTTTATCAACAACCCCACGCTCCCGCCCAGTGATCGCATCGCTCTCTTTGAAAAGTACATTTTGAACAGTTAATCATATCTGCTTCGCCCCCTCGTGCGCAAGACCAAGCTTGTCTGAGGGGGCATTTCTGTATCGTCGCGAACGTCCTATTTGCGTTGTTCGCACCCAACCAATTACCTGAAAGTTTTTGTCGGAGGTGGGGGGTGAGGGGGGCGGAACCACCTTTTCTCAAAAAGGTGGTTCCGGCCCCCTCATAATATTCACTGATAAACAATCTCGCCCCCGCAGCGGATTTTGCCGCTGACCACGCCGTGGAGCGTCAGGTCGCCGCCGACGGTCAGATCGCCGTCGATGTCGGCGAAGGCGGTGCAGTCGTTCCGACAGCTTGGGTGGTGTCTGCGTCCGATTCCGAGCCGCCGCAATCGGTGAGCGCCAGCGCCGCCGCCAGCATTAGGGTAAGTGCGCGTGAGAAAATTTTCATTTTTATGACCATGGCTTTCGCATAACGAAAGCTTCCTTTCTGTGTAATTGGTGCTTACCTTTCACGGAGTGAAAGGTAAGCACCAAAACACGGTCTGAAAAAGTATTTTTTAGACTATAACCATCCAAATTTAATTATTCCAGCGGAATTTCAATCGCCGCAACCGCAGCGGGCGGAAGCAGATAGGTGCTTCCTTTTTCCGTATACTCCGTGGGCTTGAACAGATCCGGTGTCAGCTCCGTGATCTCCACAAACGGCTCAGCGGCGATTTCATAGGCGGTGAACCACTTCACCGGTGCGCCGCCGGCGGTAAGCTCCAGCGACTTCGCTTCATGGGCATCCGTGTTGGCAAGATGCAGATACAGCTTCTTTCCGTCCTCGGAAATGCTGGCGGTCATGTCCACGCCCTCCGCCGGTGTGATATCCACCGCGTGGGTGCCGATGTGATGGCGGAACAGCTTCATGACCTCGCCCACCGGCTGGAGATAGGGCTTACCGTAGCGGCTGGGCGTGGGCAGAATCATGGCGTTCACCTGCCAGCGGTTGCCGAAAAAATCCGCCATGGTCGCGATGTCGATGATATCCGCCGCCCGCTCGATGGTGTTGAGACAGCGCGCATAGGATACGCCCGCCGCCCAGCTGGACAGCACCTCACAGCGGTTGCGTCCGGGCAGCGCGAAATGTCCCTCGGTCATGGCCAGCCGCTTGCCGTAAGGCGCAGCCTCGGCGCGCATCGCCGCGATCTTATGCTCCAGCGATTTGTACGCATTCATCAGATGCCGCCATGTGTTGTCAAGATCCATGCGGTATTCCGTGCCGTACAGCGGCGAATCCGCAAGCCCGGAGCCGAAATGATGATGGAACGCGATGTATTCCACCTTGTCGCCCACCGTCTCGCACATTTTCGGCGCCCATCCGGAATCGCCCCACGCAATCAGCTTAATGGACGGATCGGCGGCGCGCATTTTGTCGGCGAATTCCACGGTTTTTTCAGCCGTGGCATCGCAGTCGAAGCCGTTGGAGATACCGCCGTACACGAAGGAGGTTTCGTTGCCGATCTGCCAGTATTTGATGTTGTACGGATCTTTCACACCGTGGCTCTTTCGCAGGGCGTTGTCGGGATCGTTGCAGTAGCGCACCCAATCCGCCGCTTCCTCCGCCGTTCCGAGGCGATCCATGCCCGGCTTCGGATAGGCCCACTGCTGTCTGCCGTCCGATTCCATGTTGACCACCATCAGCGGCTCGGCGTTCGCATGGCGGCAAAGCTCGACGACCTCATGCGTGCCGACCTGATTGGAGAATGTGCCGTCCCAGCAGAGATTGAGCATGGGCACACGCTTTTCACGCGGGCCGACCGCTTCCTTCCAGTGATAATAGGACGCAAAGCATCCGCCCCAGCGAATCATGGTCGGTGCAAGCTCGCGCACTTTTTCGGTGAACTGAGGATACCAGCAGTCATGAAGATAATCCCAGCCCGCATCCACCGAGGTGTCCGCCGTTCCCAGCGGCTCCGCGAACTGCATATAAATGTACGGTGAAATGGTGTGCTTTTTTTCTGTTGAAATGTTGATGTTCATTTTGTTTACTCCCGTTTGTTTCAATCTGCCGATGATGTAGTTTGTCTTGCCTTCCGACAGGCGAATTTTGTTCATGGCAGCCTTCAAAAAGTTTTCCTGCATCTGTATCCTCCTCCGTGTTCACTTGTCACTGTCATCAAACTGAATCCGCAGCCGTTCTCTGGCATACTGCAGCCGTTTTTTGACGGCTGACGGCGTGATCTGCAGAATTTTCGCGATTTCATCCACCTTGTAATCCTCCATGTAGTGCATCAGCACCACCTCGCGATAGATGACCGGCAGCGACATGATCTCGTCGAACACGTCGATTGCCGAATCGGATATGCCGTAATCCGTCAGATCGTCGAGGCTGAGATGTACATCCCGGACCCGTCGGCGGAGCATATCCTTGCAGATATTGATGCAGACCCGGATGAGCCACGCCTTGCGGTGCTCGTCATCATTGAAGGTCTGCGCCTTGGCCACATACCGGTAAAACGTCTCCTGAACGGCATCCTCGGCGTCGTATCGGTTGGCAAGCAGCGTCAGTGACACGCGGAACAGCATATTGCCGTATGTCTCGACCACCGCTTCTATGTGTTTGTCCATGCACGATCCTCCCTCTCCGATTTTGTCGTTCTGTAAAATAACACGTTTTGTTTGATGATTTGGTGATAGTATGCTTGAAATTTAATAAAACAACCCATCCGGCAAATTGTGTTAGGTTTTTGCTTTTGAAGAAAAATCATAGCGGGGCTGTTTTGTGTGGGTTTTGCGGTGATATCATATTTCCCCGATTTGTCCAGAAAGCAATCGTTGAAAATGCAAGAATCAAAAAAGGTGCTGTTGCACTAAGCCCCCCCAAAAAAAGAAACCGTTCTTTACCGAAAGGTATTCCACCCGACAGATCGAGGAAGCATGCAGGACAGACATTCGGTTCATGTGGATTCTGCAGGGAGAACCTGTACCGGATCACAGCACAATCGACCGATTTCTTGACAAGCGGCTGGCGGATGTGATCGAGGATTTTATCAAAAAGGAACTGCTGCATGTACCGTTAGTGGTATACTTGCAACAGCCCCTTTCCTAATTATTTGTAGGTAATCTCGCCCCCGCAGCGGATTTTGCCGCTGACCACGCCGTGGAGCGTCAGGTCGCCGCCGACCGTCAGATCGCCGTCGATGTCGGCGAAGGCGGTGCAGTCGCCGCCGCAGTCCACGCTGCCGGAGATGCTCACCTGATGCTTTTCGTCGCCCAGCGTGCAGTCGCCGCCGCAGTCGATGTCGCCGCGCACGTTGCCGTTGACTGCCACGTCGCCGCCCGCGTCCACATCGCCGACCACCTGACCGTTGATTGCCACGTCGCCGCCCGCGTCCACGTCGCCGTTGACCTGTCCGTTGACTGCTACATCGCCGCCTGCGTCCACGTCGCCGTTGACCTGTCCGCGCACCACCACGTCGTCCCCCGCGTCAATGTCGCCCATTACCTTTCCGGCTGCGGTCACGCTTCCGCCCGCGTCGATGTCGCCGCTGACCTCTCCGCGCACCACCACGTCGTCGCCAGCGTTGATATCGCCGTCCACGTTGCCTCCTGCGACCACATCGTCGCCCGCGTCGATGTCGCCTCGGATATAGCTTCCCACGGATACGCTGTCGCCCGCGTCGATGTTTCCTTCCACATAGCCGGTGACGCTTACGCTTCCGCCTGCGTCGATATCGCCCAGCACGTTGCCGCGAACCGTCAGGTCGCCGTCCACGTCCGCCGAGCCGATGTCGCACTCGCAGCTGTAGTCGCCGTCGGCTTCGACATCGTGTACATTTTTGTGAGGGATGTCCTCCGCCGCTACGACCGGTTCGGGTTCGGGCGCGCTGATGCCGAACAGGCGGTTCACGTCGGTGCCGAAGACGGCGGCGATTTCGGGAAGCAATGTGATGTCGGGCAGGGTTTCGCCCCGTTCCCACTGGCTGACGGCTTGATGGCTGACCCGAAGCGTGTCCGCCAGCTCCGCCTGGGTCATTCCCGATGCGCGGCGCAGCTCGGCGATGGTATTGCCGATGATTGATTTGTCAAACATGGTTGTTCTCCTTGCAAATTTATTTTCTGTGTATATTGTAACATATTTTCCCCGATTTGTCCAGAAAGCAATCGTTGAAAATGCAAGAATCAAAAAATCGGCTTTGCAAGCAGCGCTTGCAAAGCCGAAAAATTTCTTATTTTCCCACGTAATACGCCTTCATCGATTTCAGCTTCGCCGGACCGTCGGACGCCAGCACCTCCACGCGGAGCTTGCCGGTGCGGATGGCGGGGAAGCGGCAGATCGCTTTGTGACCGATGGTGCAGCCTCGATAGACGCAGCAGGTTTTGCCCACGCCCGGAAGCGTTGCCAGCACGCGGAATTCGCTGACCGCTTCGCCCTCGGTGATGTCCTCCTCGATGACCAGCGTGTCAACCAGCGTCGTGTTGATGTTGTGCGGGTTCCAATCGGGCAGCCAGCCGTTGATGATGCTCCAGAGCGTCTCGTTCTCCTGCACCATGGAATTGAAGGGCAGCGGTTCGCCATAGCGTGCGCGAAGGGCTTGACCGAATTCCAGCAGGCGGGCGGCGTCAGGCTCGGGAAGCAGACCGCGGCTGTCCGGACCGATGTTCAGCAGAAGGTTCGCACCCCGTCCCACCGAATATTCCCAGATTCCCAGCAGCTCCTCAACGCTGCGAACCGTGTCCGCGTTGGCTTCGCAGTCGAACCACGTGCCCGAACGCATCCGCATATCGCACTCGGCGGGAAGATAGCGGGTGGTGTCCAGCGGGCGGGCTTCGTCGGCGAAGATGGAGAATTCCGACTGATCCACCACGTTCACGTTGGGCATATCGGCGTAGCCGTCCTCGTTGCCCACCCAGCGGGATTCGGGATCCCACATATCGAAGATGCGGATGCCCGGCTGAAGGGTGCGGATGGTGCTGACGATGCGCGGCTTGTCGTACTCGTGATTCTCCGAGCCGCAGCCGTCGAACCAGAGATAGTCGATCTGCCCGTAATTGGTCAGCAGCTCGGAAATCTGATTGATGAAGTAATCGTCGTATTCCACGGGATTATCGAATTTCACCGTTCCGCCCCACTGCGCCGGAGAGTAGTAAAGACCGACCTTCAAGCCGTAAGCGCGGCAGGCTTCAACATATTCCTTTACGACGTCGCCCTTGCCGTCCTGCCACGGGGACTGGGCGACGGAGTAATCGCTGTATTTGCTTGGCCAGTTGGCGAAGCCGTCGTGATGCTTGGTGGTAAGGATGCAGTATTTTGCCCCGGCGTTTTTCGCGGTGCGAACCCACTGTTTGCAGTCGAGCTGCGCGGGATTGAATGCGGACGCGGGCATGGGGCGTCCGTCCCAGTCCTTGTGACCGGGGAAGAAGCTGCGGATGCCGAAATGGAAGAAGATTCCAAACTCCCAATCAAGGAAGTCAAGCTGTTTTTGCGTGGGTTTAATTTTCATTTATGAACCTCCGTAGGTTTGATGACATCATGATACCATAATCTCTGATTTCTGTCAATGAAAAAAAGGTGAAATATATGGATTTTTCAACAAAGGTTTTGACGGAGAATCTTGGATTGTCTCTTGACAAGCGGGCGGGTCTGTGCTATACTAACCTTAAGCTGGTTTGGAGAATTGGTCTGTTACCAGAATCCAACGAACTTTCAGAAAGGAACAAAATCATGAAAACATCACCCCAGAAAGAAAAATATCTTGCCCAGCCGATTGTGCCGTTTGTAGGAACGCCGGAGGACCCGACGCATTTTATCGGCGTTTTTGCCGAGTCGGGCGTTCATGTGCGCACGCAGCATATCGACAGCAAAAAGGGCGGGGAACCGATTGAAATCTGCATGATTGCAGATGTACACTTCAACTACTGCGACGAGGTGGACGAGGGCAACGAGGAGCTGATGGGCACCAAGCAGTGCCGCAAGTGGCTGGCGAACGCTTCGTCGGTGCCGGCCATTGAGAAAGCGATGGAGGTCGCGGGCTTCTTCGATCAGACCATTGTGGCGGGCGATACCCTCGATTATCTGTCCCACGGCGCGATGGAGCTGACGAAAAAGCATATCTGGGGCGTGGACCCGGAGGCGCTGATCTGTCTTGGCGGACACGATGTGACCCGTCAGATGCAGACCGGCAAGCCCGATCAGACCTCGCTGGAATCCCGCCGCGCCATCCTTGAGAAGGAGTGGGCGCACGACATTTACTATGTGTCGCGTGTGCTTGGCGATAAAGTGATGGTGGTCGTGCTGGACAACGGCGCGATGGGCTATCAGGAGTGCCAGGCCGAAAAGCTGGCCGCCGACCTTGAGCGTGCCCGCCGGGAAAATCTGATCATTCTCGTCTTCCAGCACGAGCAGATCAGCACCCGGAAGGAGGAAGACTGCACGCTGAAGGCGGTTAAGGTTTACGACGGCGACAATCGGGACTTCTGCCGCAAGGCGCTGGGCGGCTGCGAATACCGCGTGCAGAACGAGGTGACCGACCGGGTTTACCACATGATCGTGGACAACGCGGACATTGTGCGCGGCGTTTTCTGCGGACATATGCACAGCGCTTACTACTGCGAGATTGCCGGAACTTATCTGGACGAGCAGGGCGTTCGTCAGGAGAAGGCGATTCCCCAGGTTGTGCTGGAGGCCAACCCCTACGATGGCAACGCCGGACATATTCTGCTGATTACGGTGGATTGAGTGAAAACGAGGACAGAGCGTGCTCTGTCCTCGTTTTTGTCTTCATTACATATCGCTTGTGGATACCTGCATCGTCAGAATAAATCAGAATGGGAACCCGTTCTTGAAAGTGTCAGGACAAGCTGACCATGGTCAATTTCATACACCAGGAGCCAGTCCGGTGCGAGATGGCATTCACGAAACCCGGTGTAATTCCCTGTCAGGGCATGATCATGATATTTCTCATCCAGCTTGCGTTCGTTAGCCAGCTCATTCACCACAAACTCAAAGACGGCGATATTGCAGCCGCGTTTGACGGCGGCTTTGAACTCTTTTTTGAATTTCGTCGTTTTCTTAATCGTCAGCATCGTCCAGCAGATCCTCCATCAGCTCTTTTACACTGTGGTACGCCTTGGATTCGATCTTTCCAGCGGAAATATCGCGCGCTTCCTGCATGGCTGCCAGTGTTTCCTCATTGGGCACAGGCAGTGTGACCGAAAAGGGAAGACCGCCGCGCAGAACGACCTGATGCAGAAAAAGATTGATCGCTTCCGAAGTGGACAGACCCAGTGTCACGAGAATCTCATCCGCATACTGCTTCGTAATCGGATCAACACGGACATGAAGCGTTTCTGTTTTCGCCATATCAGCACCTCCTACATTAGTATACTCATTGTATCACGTTTCCGATGCGAAATCAATACAATTTTGTAAACAATGCCCGAGCATTAACGCTCCTCCAGCCACCGATCCAGATCGGCGTAGAACTGCGTCCGATTGCCGTCCGGCGTGAATTCGCAGGGGAAGACGCCCACAAGCTGCGGCCACGCTTCGTCTGTTACCACCAGATACTGGGGCGCGTCGTAGATGAACCAGCCGTCCTTGTCCGTGTACCATGCCCCGGCATAGCCGAAAATCGCGTCGCCCGCCGACCGCCACGCGGGGGTGTAATGGTAGAGCCGGTATCCCTCGTAAGCCGCCGCGAACGCCAGCTTCTCAACCCGAGTGAAGCCGAAGGACGCCGCGCCGGAAGCGTCCTCCGCGTCCGGATTCTGCTGGGTGTACCAGATCGCCTGTTGAGCGTCCATGCCGCTTCGCATACTGTCGGCATAGCTGTACGCGAGCTGATGGGCGATTCCGTCGATGTCCCAGCTTACCGCCGCGGACACCGACGCCGCCAGTCCGTCGAAGTCAGCCTCCGTGCCCTCGTCGGGGCGGAAGCGGAGATAGAGCAGGCTGTGCTCATCCACCGGGACGGCGTAGATATATTCGCGCGTATTCTCGAACGCCGCCCGGTCGGCTTCGTTCATACCTGCAAGCATCCCCTCGGGGATGACCGGCGTGTAGCGGGTGATGCCGCCGTCCAGCGTTTTGTCCGGCTTCAGGCTGAATGCCGCCGCGTAGCCGTTATAGCAGAACTGCATGACGCTGTCCCTCGACGTGCCGTCGATGAGGGCGACGACATTGCATTCCGCCAGCCCCGCCGCCTCCGCGTCAAAGGGAAGCGTCACCGCCGCCGTGCCCATAGGAACCGTGTCGGACGTAATGTAACCCTGATTCCAGCTGTAAACCGCCATCGTCCGCGTGTCCGCGTCAATCCAGCCCATCTCGGCAAGGGACGCCAGCGTTTCCCCGTCGATGTCGGCGATGGAGCCGTCGGACAGCTTTTCAAGACCGAAAATTTCCGCTCTGCCGGGATAGGTTTCCTCGATGAGAAAGACCTCCACCCGGATGCGGTCGCCGTCGGTCAGCCCGGAAAAATCGAAGTCCCCCCGCATGACCACCGGTCCGGTGCTGTCGATGAGAATCATGTGGCTGTTCCCGGCGCGCAGATAAAGCCCCTCCGCGTACCAGTGATCGTCGGGCAGGGCGGATTCGCCCGCGAAGGAGCAGCCCAGCGCCGCAAGTGTCAGAACTGCGGTCAGCGCGACCGCCCAAACGCGGGTTTTGCGCCCGTCGAGCAGACGCTGCACGCGCTCTTTCAGCGGACTTCCGGACAGCGCGGTGCCGGTTTCCCTTGCGGCGGACGCCATGTCAACCAGCGTGCGGGCGTAGTGTCTGCGGTCGCCGTCGGACAGCTTCGCCGCCACCGCGTCGTCGCAGGCAAGCTCGGCGTCCCTTGCCGATGCCCGCGCCGCCGCCCAGATCAGCGGATTCCACCAGAGCGCGCAGCAGACAATCACCCGCACCGTTGACCACAGCGGGTCGAGGTGGCGCAGATGGGTGCGTTCGTGCAGTAGAATCATCGGCAGCGCGTCGGATTTTTCGGCGGCGGGGGTGATGTAGATGGCGGGAATCAGCCCCGCAAGACAGGGCGAGCCGATGCTCCCCGAAACGTAGACCTTCGTGCGCCCTTCATAACGCAGGAAGCGTCGTCCGGCGCGGGTTTTCGTGATGAAGCGCGCCCACGTCAGCAGAAAGTACGCCCCGATTAGTGCAGAGCCGACCGCCCAAACCGTCCGTCCCACCGTCCGCCAGTTGATCTTCGTCTGCGATTTTGCCGGAGCGGGAGCGCTGTCATT
Source organism: Clostridia bacterium (assembly GCA_017472255.1). Lineage (GTDB taxonomy): Bacteria > Bacillota > Clostridia > Oscillospirales > CAG-272 > Flemingiibacterium. Next base: position 102,768 of record JAFUQU010000001.1, read on the forward strand.
GGCGGTGACGGGAACGTCGGTGGTGATGGTGTCGGCGGGCTGCGTTGAGGCTGCTGCGAAAATATCCGCCGCAGGCTGGCTTACCGCGCCGACAGTATCGACGGGGAAAGCCCCCGCGGGAAAAGCCCCCAAGGTTGTCTGCGCCTGTTCAAAGGAGGGAAGCTCTGGCAGCGGCACTTCAAACAGCGTGATCGGCAGACAAAGCCTTACCAGCACCAGCAGCCACAAAGCGTAAGTGAGGCGTGGCGGCAGCCACCGCCGGAACGCCCCGCGCACCAGCAGAACAATGGCGATAAAAAGCGACGTAATCAAAATATGGTACATTATTTTTCCCCCTTTTGCTCTGCCTCATCAAGAATTCTGCGCAGTTCAGCGATTTCGCCCGCCGAGAGCGCCGACTGCCCCGCCATCGACGAAATCATCATAGACAAGCTCCCTTCCCAAACCTTAGAAAGAAAGCTGGAGGTTTCCTCGCTTGCAGCGTCCATCCGCTCAACCGCCGGATACCAAAGCTGAGATCGCCCGCTGTCGTCCACTCTCACCGCCCCTTTCGCCGCCAACCTCCTGAGCATAACAAAAATCGTCGTCTTCGTCCACCCCGTGTCCCCCTCCAGCGCCTTCACCATCTGCGCAATCGTCCTCGGCGCCTCCTTCCAAAGCAGCTTCATAATCTTCCACTCGCCGTCTGATAAATTGATATGATTCATGTAATTCCTCCTTTAAGGGTACGCGCTTTTCGAGAAAAGCTGTGCAAAAGCTTTAGAAGAGGGTAATTTTAATTTTCCTTCGGGACGGTTTACCGTCCCGAAATGCACTTCACCCACGGAGGAACGCTTTCAGACTTGTTCGCGATTGCAGCGCATACGAAATATGTGCGTACATAGGATAAGCGTCCCAGAGCGATTTGTCCTCCGCGGGACCCTGCCCCCTCCGGCAAATCGGGTCTGTACAGATTTGTTTCGCGCGTTGAATAATCTTTGTTTATGGCTGGGTGCGCACAACCTCGTCTGTAGGGAGCGACACCATGCGACCTACGGTCGCTTTGTCGCTCCGCAACGAACGAATGGTGCCGTATGTTCTTACTGTAATCGACACGCCGTATCCAAAAACCAACTACTCTATGGGCGGCGTCGCCCTCGTCGCCGCCACGCCCTTTGTACTATTTTCCCCTCTGTAACCGACACGCCGTATCCAAAAACCAACTATCCTGTGGCGGCCTGTCGCCATGCGACCTACGGTCGCGTTGTCGCTCCGCCCCTTTGCACGTACGTCCTCTCTGCATCTTACGGTTAACACCTGTTACCCCAATTATATCACGCAGGATAACATCTGTCAACCATACCTCCGTATATTTTACATCCCGTTCATAATCCCCCTTGACAAACGGCGCATGGCGTGCTATAATGCTGTCATATCGCTTGAAAGGAGACGCCATGCGCCGATTCACACTTGCCCTCATCCTCGCGGCGGCGATGCTCGCCTCCTGCACCGGAACTGCCGGAATTCCGCCCGAACCGCTTGACGCTGCCGTTACCGCTTCGCCCGGCGCCGCCGAATCCGCCGTCTCCGAGCCGCCTGAAACCGCCGCCGAAACAACTTCCGCGCCCGAACCGCCGCTTCCTCTGCCGGAAACCGTGGAAACCAACATCGAGGACAACGCCGCACGCGCAATCCTCGCCGAAATCGCGGACGTGGTGTCGGCTTACTGGGAGGCGTCGGTCTCGTTTATCGACACGGCGGAGGGCTGGTATTACACGATAAACGGCGGGCTGAGCTATCCGTCCGCCAGTACGATTAAGGCGCTTTACTGTCAGTATTTGCTGGAAGCGGGCGCGGACTTTTCAGCGGAACTGATCCTTACCGAATCCAAGCGCACCAGTTCTACCGGACTGCTGGACGAGGAGGATGTGGGCAGCGTTTTCACCGTGGGCGAGTTGATGGGCTATGCGATCTGCGATTCGGACAACATGGCGTACCGGCTGCTGTACGAGAAGTACGGCTACCGCAAATACAACGAATGGGTGCGCGGTCTGGGACTGGAAAACGCGGCGATGGGCGGCTATGAATTCTGCGACGTGACGGCGCGGGATTTATCGCTGGGGATGCTGCGGATTTACCGCTGGAGCGTGGAGCAGGAGGATGAACGGCTGGTGTCGCTGCTTTGCGGCACGTCGTGGAATATGCAGATCCCTCTTGGCACGACGCACACGGTCGCGCACAAATACGGCTATCAGGGTGGGACGGACGGCTATCACGACACGGCGATCGTTTTTGCGGACGTTCCCTATGTGCTGACGGTCATGACGCACAACTGGCTGTACAGCAAGGATGCGAACGACATTTTTTTCGAGGTTACGCTGCTGACGGATGAGCTTCAGGAGCTGCTTTATTCCGGGGAGGGGAAAGTCTGAAAAATAAATTTTTCAGACAGTGTAGCAGATATGCGTAGCATATCTGCTGGGACTATACATTGCCGTCCCGGCAATGTTTCGCTACGCGAACCAGTCCCACATTCCAATGCGACGCAAAGCGTCGCGTAGAAAGGAAACTTTTGCTACGCAAAAGTCATGATCATAAGGATGAACTACAAAAACGTAATTCCGGCGCGCTTTCTTGAGCGGCCGAACCGCTTTATCGCGCGGGTGGAGCTGGGCGGCGGCGTGGAAACCGTTCATGTGAAGAACACGGGGCGCTGTCGGGAGCTGTTGATTCCGGGGGCGGAGGTTTGGCTGGCGGGGTCTGACAATCCGGAGCGAAAGACGAAATACGATCTGGTGACGGTGCGCCGTGGCGGGGAACTGGTGAACATTGACTCCCAGGCGGCCAACGATGTGGCGGCGGAATGGCTGGCGCTGGGGCATATTTTCGGCGAAAATGCGGTCATCCGCCGGGAAGTGGTGCAGGGCGGGAGCCGCTTTGACTTCCGCATTGACGAAGGCGGGCGCACGTCCTTTCTGGAGGTAAAAGGAGTGACGCTGGAGCGGGATGGCATTGCGTACTTCCCGGACGCGCCCACCGAGCGTGGGATAAAGCATCTGCGGGAGCTGGCGGACTGTGCGTCCGGCGGATATGGCGCGTATCTGCTGTTTGTGGTGCAGATGACGGGGGTGTGCGCCGTCCGACCGAACGATGGGACGCACGCGGCGTTTGGCGCGGCGCTTCGTGAAGCTGCCGGTGCGGGTGTTCGGCTGATGGCGGTGGACTGCGCTGTCACCGCCGACAGCGTGGCGGCTCGCCATATGCTGCCGGTGGAGCTGTGAACACGGGCATTTGTGTGCGAACGACCTGCATCTCTGTAGGGGCGGCTTGCTGACAGTGGAGCGCATCATTTTTTGCAGATTTGCCGGATTTATACGCAATCTTGCTGAAATCTTTCAAAACCTATTTACATCCGGGAAAAAATGTGGTATCATAAATAAAAGAAAATTTTATACTCTTACGGAGGTAATACAACATGGATAAAGTCAGAGTAGGCTGGGTCGGTCTGGGCGGACGTGGACGCGGTCTGCTGGAAATGGTGCTGAACACCATGCCCGATGTGGATATTGTCGGCGTGTGCGACCTGTACGAGGATCGTACCGAAGCAGGACGTAAGCTGGTGGAGGAAAAACGCGGTGTGAACCCGCTGACCGTCACCGATTACCGCCGCCTGCTGGAGCGAGACGATATCGACGCCATCATCACCCCCTCCGCATGGGAAGCCCATGTGGATGTCTGCATCGATTCAATGCTGGCGGGCAAATACGTCGCTACCGAGGTGGGCGGCGCGTATTCCGTCGAACAGTGCTGGGAGCTGGTTCGCACCTACGAGCGCACCCGCGTGCCCTGCATGATGCTGGAAAACTGCTGCTACGGCAAGGAAGAAATGACCGTCCTGAATATGATCAAGCAGGGTCTTTTCGGCGAGCTGATTCACTGCGAGGGCGGCTATGAGCATGACCTGCGCGACGAGGTTGCGCTGGGCAATGTGAACCGCCACTACCGCCTGCGTAATTATAAGAACCGCTGCGGCGAGCTTTACCCCACCCACGAGCTGGGTCCCATCGCGAAATATCTGAATATCAACCGTGGCAACCGTATGGTAATGCTGACGGCAATGGCGTCCAAATCCGCCGGTCTGCACACTTGGATTAACGAAAAGAAGGGCGCCGACTTCGAAAACGCAAACACCACCTTCTGCGAAGGCGACGTGGTAACAACCTGCATCAAATGCGCCCACGGCGAAACCATCGTCCTCACCCATGACACCACCCTCCCGCGCCCCTATTCCCGCGGCAACCGCGTTCAGGGCACCAAGGGCATCTGGTTTGAGGATACCCACGGCGTCCTTTTTGACGGCACCGCCCAAGGCGAATCCTTCACGCACCGTTACACGAACATCAACGAATACTACGACAAATACCTCCACCCCCTGTGGAGAAACTACGAAGTCGTCGGCGGTCACGGCGGCATGGACTACCTCGTCATGCGCGGTTTCATCGAAGCCGTAAAAAATCAAACCCAAACCCCCATCGACGTCTACGACACCGCCGCATGGATGTCCATCACCCCCCTCTCCGAAAACTCCATCGCCTGCGGTTCCATGCCCGTCGCCATCCCCGACTTCACCAACGGCAAATGGACTCACCGCGAGGAGTATGTCCGCTCCAAGTATTGTCTGGATGAGGTTTGTGCAGATTTGTTCGAGTAAGGGGAACGCGCTTTCATGCCCTCGCTCTGCGAGGGCGTAGAAAAGGCTGTGCAAAAGCTTTAGAAGAGGGTAATTTTAATTTTCCTCCGGGACGGTTTACCGTCTCGGAGGTTTCTTCACCCACGGAGGGACGCTTTCAAACTTGTTTGCGATATCAGCGCAGACGAAGTATGCGCGAACATAGGCAAAGCGCCCTTGGGCGATTTGTCCTCCTTGCCGGTGCGTAGCAACGGCTGGGGCCGTACTGCCCCCTCCGGCAAATCGGGTCTGTACAAACTCGTTTTGCGCGCTGAAAGTTCTTTACCTATGGCTTGGTACGCGACCTGCTTGTTCTCCCTGTCCGTAGGGAACGACGCCATGCGACCTACGGTCGCTTTGTCGTTCCGCTACTTCCCCCTTTGTGCTAACATCCTCTCTGTCATCGACACGCCGTATCCAAAATCCAACTACCCTATGGCGGCCGTCGCCCTCGTCGGCCGCCCCC